>CANQOK010000026.1 GCA_947625465.1 uncultured Lachnospiraceae bacterium
GAGCCGACGCAAGTTGTCAACCATGACCGCCGCAACATGGTAGATGTAAAAAGTATCGCTATCTAACCCCAGCAAATGACGGCGCGGACGCTTCATATGCTTTCGGCCTATTGGGGATTTATATTCCTGTCATTGCACCTTGGACTGCACTGGAGCGGGATTATGGGGATGGCAAGGAAGCTCACAAAGAAGCCCTCAGAATTTCGGAAATGGGTGCTCCGCAGTATGGCGGCCTTGATTGCCGCCTATGGAGCGTATGCGTTCATAAAACGGGATTTCGGAAATTATATGTTCCTGCGATATCATTTCGTTTTCTTTGATCTTGAGGAATCGCTTAGTCTGTTTTTATTGGACTATGTTGCTATCATGGGGCTGTTCGTTTGTGCCGGGTATTATTTGGCAAAATGGATATACAAAAAAAGGACTTTCGAGGTCACTCGCTGACTTCGGAAGCCCTTGCTAACTTTTTGTCAATTTTTCTTGCGGAAAAGCGCCGCTTTTACAACGCCCTTCGGGTCCTTCACTAAAAGAATAATCAGCCAGATAACGAGACCGAGAGCAACCACGGAAAGTCCAAGATAGAAATCATTGAGCATATCCGCCGGAGCCGGGGTAAAGTATTCTGCGTGAAGCTCCGCATACTCGAAGATTGCATCGACCAGCCACATCAGGGAAGCGCCCCAATACATCCAGCAAAGCACACCGACTTTCATATCACTTTTCGGTGCGCCCTTATACCAGATAACGGTGCAGATAACGGCAGCGAAAACGGTAGTAAGTAATGTCATCCTATCGTCCTCCCGCCTTTAGCTTTCGGTAGGCAGTGCTTTTTGTGCTCTCTTTTCAATAACAGAGCTTACGACAAGCATACATCCCCAAACAGCAGTTACCAAAACCGACATTGTAATGCCTGCAGTTGACATTTCGTGCAGCATCTCCGCCGCGCTGGCAGGATTGGATGCTGCCGTAAGAAACGGGAACCACGGCACGATCTCGCCGTGCCAAACATGCTCAAACGCCAAAAGAGAAGAACCTCCCCACAGCAGCTTGTTGAGCCAACCGAGCTTTCTGGAAAAGGGAATCTTTTCCGCTTCGACAAGCTCTGCACCGTCAAGCTGTACTTTTACGGTATCGGGATTTCCTTCTTTGGATTTCATCACCTTTGTTGCGATTGTGGTAGCGACAGCCTCAGCCGCCGGAACAAGAAAACATGCCATTGTTTCATCCTCCTTAAATATAATTTTTTGATGATTCGTATGCCAAACAAAAAAAGGCATACGTCCTCTCTCTTCAGAGAAAACGCATACCTTCAGAGTACGCCATTCAAAAAGAAAATCTGCAAAGCACTTCTGTGCCGATTGCCAGCTTCTGCTGAACAACCTATATTATAGGACACTTACGCGGCGTTTGTCAAGATGCCCCGCACAGCTTTTGCACTTCTGTAACAGCTTTTTGGATTAGTTCTGTCGTGCTTGCCGTTTCCGTTCCCGCAATGATAGTGTCGCAATGGCTGAACGGGATCAGAATGCGCTTTGCACGGCTCTGCGCCACGGCAAGAGCCATTTTAGGCGTAATTTCTCCGAGCATGGAATCCGCTATAACAATCCCGATGGGCCCGACGATAATGTCCGCCTTTCTTGAGCAGACAACGACTGCGTTTTCGCCGGTTGCGGCAGAAGAAGCGCCGGCCTTTAACATTGCGGCAGTTGCCGACGCATTGGTTCCGACAGCCAGTATTTCAACATCCGGAAGCGCTTGTTTGATGGACAACACGAGCTGCCGACCGATTCCACCACCCTGCGCGTCAACTATGAGTATGATCATAAGGCTAAACCTCCGAATTTTGGGTTTCTTAATAATTTATTTTAATCTTCTTTTGCAAAGTTTTCAAGTAGTATTGTTTTATCCTGCCCTGTACCGCCTGCCATTGTTTGTAAAGAAAAGATACAGTTGAAATCCAGAAGTCTCTTTGCTATACTAAAAGAAAAAAGTCCAATGCTTAGGGAGAAGATTGGAGGAACATCAAGTGGAAATCATTCAAATAGATGATACAACATGGAGGATCGAGGATTCCGGCGTCCGCTTTTTTCTGTTGTCGGGAACCCAAAAAGCACTGCTGATCGACAGCGGAATGCAGGTACATAACGCAAGGGAAATCGCGGAAAGCCTTGTCAGCCTGCCGATTGAACTGTTAAATACGCACGGGGATATCGACCATGTAGGCAGTAATCGGGAGTTTGACCGGTTTTATATGAATCCGGCGGAAGCCTCTAACTATTACCATACGCAGAAACAGACGGGGACCATGGTTCCTGTAAGCGACGGAGACAAGATTGATCTGGGAGAGCGGGAGTTGGAAATCATCACCCTGCCCGGTCATACGCCCGGCAGTATTGCAGTTCTGGATCGTAAGAACCGGGTGCTGATCAGCGGCGATCCCATTCAGGACGGCAGTATTTTCATGTTCGGGATTCAGCGGGAAATGCATGCCTATCTGCTGAGCTTGGAAAAGCTGGAGCGGTATCTGCCGTATTTTGATACGATCTATCCTTCTCACGGCTCATTTCCGGTGAAGCCGGATCTGATCCCTCTGCTGCAGGAAGGCGCAAAACAGATCCTGGCAGGGAATTTGTCCGGAGATACAGCGGAATTTCACGGTACGAAGATCAAAGTTTATGATATTGGAGCGGCAAAATTTTTATGCGATCAGTAGGAGGGTTCGATGCAGACTGATTTTCACCATAAAAAAATCGGGATTGTCGGAATCGGGGGCGTAGGCGGCTATCTGGCGGGTATGCTTGGCGCCGCTTATCCGCATGTTACTCTGGGAGCCAGAAATAAACGTCTGCTGTCGCTCCGGACGAATGGTCTGATCCTGCACAGTGAATACAACGGAGAGATTTCGGTCGTGCCGGAGCATGTGCTGCTGGCGGAAGAAATGGAACCGCAGGATTACCTCTTCCTCTGTGTCAAAAATTATTCTCTGGAAGAAGTCTGCTGCCAGATCAAACCCAATATAGGGGACAACACCGTTATCATTCCGGTGATGAACGGCGTAGATGCAGGAAAGCGGGTGCGGAATTTCCTGGGAAAAGGGATTGTGATCGACGCGCTTATCTATATCGTGGCGTTTTCCGGACCGGATTACTCCATTACCCAGCAGGGTGATTTTGCGAACCTGTGGATCGGCGTACAGAATGCCGACGCACCCGAGCGCCGCGCGGTGGAAGAGACAGCCGCATTGCTGACCGGCGCCGGGATCGACTGCTACGCGGTGGAAGATATCGATCGGGAAATCTGGAGAAAATACATTTTAAACTGTGCTTATAATGTGGAGACTGCCTATTATGACAATACGATCGGTCAGCTCAGGTCGGATCCGGTCAAGGCAGGGGAGTTTGAAGCGTTACTGGATGAAACATATCGGGTTGCCGTGAAAAAGGGAATCCATATTACAGAAGCAGATAAGGAAGAATTTATCCGCCGTTTTTATCATGTATATGCGGATGACGCTACCAGCTCTCTGCAGCGGGATATCCACGCGGGAAGACCGTCGGAGGCGGAGATCTTCAGCGGCTACATCGTAAAAGAAGCCAGACGGCTGCAGGTTTCGGCGCCGGTATCTGAAAAAATGTATGCGGGTTTAAAACAGACCTTTCGCAGATAAGGGAAAACTATGCAGGCTAAAACGAAAAAGGAAAGCAGTATTTCAAAAAATTTTACTGCAGGGAATATCCCGCGCCAGTTATTCTGGTTTGCGCTGCCGTTTATGGCGTCCAATGCGCTGCAGGTTCTCTACAGTACCATCGATATGGTGATTGTCGGAAAATATGTGGGTACCAGCGGCCTTTCCGCGGTTTCCCAGAGCAGTCTGATCGTCAATTTTGTTACGATGGTCTGTATGGGATTTTCCAATGCGGGACAGGTTCTGGTTTCCCAGGCGCTCGGCGCGAATAAACGGAAGGAAATGAACGACATCATCGGCACGCTGTTTACGGCTATTTTATCCGTCAGTCTGATCTTGTCCGTGATCATATTGGCGGCCCGTTTCTGGATCGTGCAGGCGATGCATATGCCTTCCGAATCCTATGAACAGTCGCTGGATTATCTGATCATCTGCGGCGGCGGGCTGATCTTTACTGCCGGTTACAATATGGTTTCTGCTGTTTTGCGGGGAATGGGAGATTCAAAACGTCCGTTTCTGTTTATCGGAATCGCGTCCTTAATCAATCTGGTCCTGGATCTGTTGTTTACGGGATATCTGGGATGGGGCGTAGCGGGCGCCGCGTGGGCGACAATCATCGGACAGGCGGTTTCCTTTTTGTTTTCGCTGTATTTCCTTTACAGACATAAAGAAGCCTTCGGGTTTGATTTTAAAAAGCAGAGTTTTCGGGTAAGACCCAAATATCTGAAGATGATATTTTCCCTGGGTACGCCCATGGCCATTCAGTCCGGCTGTATCAATCTTTCCATGCTGTTTGTCAATTCGCTGGTGAATCAGGTCGGCGTTGTGGCGTCGGCTACCTTTGGCGTCGGCGTCCGGATTGACGATATCATCAATAAGATCTCGCAGGGAATCCAGTTTGCGGCGATGCCGATGATCAGTCAGAATATCGCGGCCGGGCAGCAGAAGCGCGCGCAGAACGTGGTGTGGTATACCTGGCTGTATTCCGCGCTCCTGACTGTTATTTTCATGATGGCTTACCTGTTTGCCGGAAAGCAGATGTTTATGCTGTTTTCTTCGGATACCAGGGTGCATGAAATGTCGGGAATTTTTATCAGCGCGATCCTCTGGATGTTCCCTGCCATGACGATCATGCGGGGAAGCAACGCGTTTATTCAGGGGATCGGATACGCCAAACTGGGGCTGGTGCTTTCCTTACTGGACGGCGTTGTCCTGCGGATCGGATTAAGCTGGTTGTTTGGGATTATTTTACATTGGGAATTTTACGGTTTTGTGCTTGGCTACGGACTTGCGCCGTTCGGCTGCGCCATACCGGGTATGATTTACTTTCTGGCAGGGAAATGGAAACAGCGGAAAACCCTGGCGGAAGAATTATAAGAAATGGAGGATGTTATGCTCTGGAGTGTACTATTCGGCACGATGTTTATAGCGGCGGCGGCAGGCCTGATCTATCTGATCACCCGCTTCCATAAATTTGAATTGTTCAAACGGACGGCAAAAGAACACAGGTTTCTGTCCTGGCTCTTGGCGGCGGTACCGGTAGCGGCGCTGGTGGTCTGCCTGATCCTGGCGATCAATGCATTCAGCATGATCGTGGTGAACCTGCATCTGATCGTCGCCTGGCTGATCTGCGATCTGATCGGCTTTATCGTAAAAAAATACGCAAAAAACCGTGGAAGTATTATTATCAGGGAATTGCGGCGATTCTCCTTACCGTGATCTATCTGAGCTTCGGCTGGTATTACGCGCATCACATCTATCAGACCAACTATGAATTTGTTACCGGGAAAAATATCGGACAGGAATCTCTGCGCGTCGTAGAAATCGCGGATCTGCATCTGGGGATTACGATGGACGGCGAAGAGTTTTCTGAATATACGAAGCAAATTGAACAGGTCAAGCCGGATCTGGTGGTAATTGTGGGAGACTTTGTGGATGACGATACGGTAAAGGAGGATATGGCGGAAGCCTGCCGGGCGGTGGGCGCGATCCGGACAACCTATGGCGTTTATTTCGCGTATGGGAATCATGACAACGGATATTTTAATTACCGGAATTTTACTTCTCAGGAACTGCGGACAGAGCTTGCGAAGAACAACATCACGATTCTGGAAGATGAAAGCGTTCTGATCAACGACAGTTTTTATCTGATCGGGCGGAAAGACCGCTCCATGCGGGACCGGCTGGAGGCGAGCGCCCTGACCGCAGAACTGGATCAGTCCAAATATATGATCCTTTTGGATCATCAGCCCAATGACTACGCAAACGAAACAAAAGCAAATGTGGATCTGGTGCTGTCGGGGCATACCCACGGCGGACATTTGTTCCCGGCGGGACCCATCGGACTGGCGATCGGCGCAAACGATCGAAACTATGGAACCGAAACGAGAGAAGGCACCACATTTGTCGTAACCTCCGGTATGGCTGGGTGGGGAATCCCGTTTAAGACAGGCGGAGCAATTTCAGAATTTGCAGTGATCGATATTAAGAGGAAAGGCTGATTTTTTCCGCAAAAATGCTTGACTCCCGGAAATCCTTGTGGTAAACTATTTGAGTATGCCGCACAGCGAGGCTATAAATGCGTCCATTTTTACGGAGCTGCCGAAGCTGGCGAGTATTGATAATAGGAGGTGCTATATGTACGCAATTATAGCAACAGGTGGAAAACAATACAAAGTTTCTGAAGGCGATATCGTCAGAGTAGAGAAGCTGGGCGTAGAAGCCGGCGAAGCAGTTACCTTTGACCAGATCCTGTTAGTCAGCAAGGACGGCGAGATCGCAGTCGGGAATCCGACCGTAGCAGGCGCGACTGTTGAGGCTGATGTTGTAAGAAACGGTAAGGCCAAGAAGGTTATCGTTTACAAGTACAAGAGAAAGACCGGCTATCATAAGAAGAACGGTCACAGACAGCAGTACACTGCAGTTAAGATCACCAGGATCAACGCATAAGGAATCGATCATGATCCGTATTTTGATCACAAAGCATGAGAAGCAGTACCGCGGGTTTTGCGTAAGCGGACATGCCGGATTTGCCGAGAGCGGTTCGGACATTGTATGTGCCGCTGTTTCCGCTTTATCCATTCACACGGTAAACGGAATCGAGGCGTATACGCAGACCGCTGTGGAATATACCAGTGAAGACGGGCTTTTGACCGTGAATTTTCCGGGAGAGCTGACAGCGGAAGCGCAGGTATTGATGGATGCTTATGTATCATCTTTGAAACAGACCATACAGCAGTATGGCAGACAGTATATACACTTAGAGATCAGGGAGGTGTAGACCTATGTTAACTATGAATCTTCAGTTATTTGCACATAAAAAGGGCGTTGGTTCCACCAAGAACGGCAGAGATTCCGAGTCCAAGCGGTTAGGTGCAAAGAGAGCGGACGGACAGTTTGTTAAAGCCGGCAATATCTTATACAGACAGCGCGGTACCAAGATTCATCCGGGCGTGAATGTAGGACGCGGCGGTGATGATACCCTGTTTGCACTGGTAGACGGCGTTGTTCGGTTCGAGCGAAAGGGCAGAGACAAGAAGCAGGTTTCGATTTACCCAAGAGTTGCTGAATAATCCGACTGTTTGAAAGGACTCCAAACCATAACTTGGAGTCCTTTTTGTAATCTTAAAAAGAATGGAGACCAGTATGTTTGCAGACAGAGCGAAAATAACCATTAAATCCGGAAAAGGCGGCGACGGGCATGTTTCCTTCCGCCGGGAATTATTCGTACCGGACGGCGGACCGGACGGCGGCGACGGCGGCAAGGGCGGCGATGTGATCTTTGTCGTCGATGAAGGCCTGAATACGCTGGGAGATTTCCGGCATAACCAGGTCTACAAAGCCCAGCCGGGAGAAGAAGGCGGCAAGAAGAAGCAGCACGGCAAAAACGGCGAAGACATCATTATCAAGGTGCCGGAAGGAACTGTAATCCGGGAATTTGAGTCCGGACAGATCATAGCCGATATGTCGGGCGAAAACCGCAGGGAAGTGGTCCTGCGCGGCGGCAGAGGCGGCAAGGGCAATCAGCACTATGCGACCGCTACCATGCAGGCGCCTAAATACGCCCAGCCTGGCGGCAAATCCATGGAACTGACCGTTACGCTGGAATTGAAGGTGATCGCCGATGTGGGACTGGTGGGATTCCCGAACGTGGGGAAATCTACCTTTTTATCCAGAGTTTCCAACGCCCGCCCGAAAATCGCCAATTACCATTTTACAACGCTGCAGCCGAATCTGGGCGTTGTGGATATGGAAGGCTGCAGAGGATTTGTCATTGCCGATATTCCCGGCCTGATCGAGGGCGCTTCGGAAGGCGTCGGTCTCGGCCATGAGTTTCTGCGCCATATTGAGCGCACCAAAGTGCTGATCCACATGGTAGACGCTGCTTCTACCGAAGGGAGAGATCCCATTGCGGATATTGAGACGATCAATCAGGAGCTGGAGCAGTACAATGCGGGATTGCTGGAACGGCCGCAGGTGATTGCTGCCAACAAGACAGACTGCATCTTCGGGGAGGAGGATCCCATTCAAAAACTGCGGGACCGTTATGAACCGATGGGCATACCGGTATTTCCGATTTCCGCGGTAACCGGACAGGGCGTGAAGGAGCTGCTTTATCATGTACAGCAGATGCTGGAAGAGATGGATCAGGCGCCGGTCGTTTTTGAACGCGAGTATTTTCCAGATTCCTTTGTGGATCTGCCGGAAGAACCTTATACGGTTGAAAAAACAGAAGACGGCGTATTTTCGGTAGAAGGCCCCAGGATTGAGCGTATGCTCGGCTATACCAATCTGGAATCGGAAAAGGGATTTCAGTTTTTCCAGAATTTTATGAAAGAAAACGGGATTCTGGAGGAATTGGAAGCGCTGGGGATCACGGACGGCGATACGGTCCGCATATACGGACATGAATTTGATTATTATAAATAACGGAGGAAAGCATGACAAGTAAACAGAGAGCCTATTTAAGAGGGTTATCCAGTACCATAGAGCCGATCCTGCAGATCGGCAAATCTTCTCTGACGCCGGAGTTTACTGCTTCCGTCGATGAAGCGCTGGCAGCCAGGGAACTGATCAAAATAACGGTATTAAAAAACTGCCTTGACGAGCCTTCCGCCATTGCGCAGATGCTGGCGGAACGCACCCGTTCGCAGGTTGTACAGGTGATCGGGCGAAAGATCGTGTTGTACCGGCAGGAAAAGGATGGAAAGATCGTACTTCCCTGACCGGAATACGGATAGAAGGACAGAATGACGAACATAAACAGAACAATCGGAATTATGGGCGGAACCTTTGATCCGATCCACAACGGACATCTGGCGTTGGCGGAGGCCGCTCAAAAACAGCTGAATCTGGAGCAGGTGCTGTTTATGCCAAGCGGGAATCCGCCGCATAAACCCAATCAGGTCATCGCTTCCGGTGCGCAGCGTAAAGCTATGATAGAACTTGCCATTGCCGGGCATCCCGGTTTTTGCTACAGTGGAATGGAGCTGGAGCGGGACGGCTATATTTATACGGCAGATACCATGCAGATCCTGCGGGAAGAGAACCCGGACACCGCCTATTATTTTATTATCGGCGCTGACTCCCTGTTTGCCATGGAAAGCTGGTATCAGCCAAAGCGTCTGTTTTCCCTTACCCGGATCGCGGTGGCTTGCAGAGATGCCTATGACGACCGGGCGCTGCAGGCGCAGATCGCCGCTTTAACGGAAAAATATCAGGCGCAGATCGTGCTGCTGCCGATGGCGCCGGTTCCCGGTTCTTCGCATGAGATTCGGGAATTATTCCGGACGAAAGGCGATGTGTCGGCTTTTGTGCCGGAATCGGTATCGGCCTACATTCGGAAGGAGGGACTGTATTGTTAAATGAATTTCCACAGATCGACGAACAGCTGAAAGTCTCTCTGAAACCGGGCAGATATACCCACACGCTGGGCGTGGCCTATACGGCGGCCGCATTGGCCATGCGCTATGGCACCGATGTCAGACAGGCGTTTCTGGCGGGATTGCTGCACGACTGCGCAAAGGATATCCCGGATAAAGAAGCAATTGAAATCTGCTGTAAAAACGGCGTTTCTCTTAGTGACTATGAAATTGGTCACCCGCATCTGATTCACGCCAAATTAGGGGCGTTCTGGGCCAAAAAACGGTATTCCGTCACAGACGCGGACATTTTATCGGCGATCCGCTGGCATACGACGGGGACGACGCGCATGTCGGCGCTGGAGCAGATCATTTTTCTGGCCGATTATATCGAGCCGGGACGCAGGGAATTTGACGGATTGCGGGAGGCCAGGAGCCTCGCTTTTCAGGATCTCGACCAGGCCACGGAGCTGGTTCTGCGGCAGACGATCGGTTACCTGAAACCGAAATACGGGGAAGCGATTGATGAGAATACCAAAACGGCGTATGCTTATTATAAACAGTTTTTCGTGTCGGGACAGACAGATTAACAGAGGGAGGACAGGAAATTGACAGCAAAAGAAATGGTGCGCATTGCGAAAGCGGCACTGGAAGATAAAAAAGGAATGAATCTTAAGATCATTGATATCCAAAAGATTTCCGTGATCGCAGATTATTTTATGATCGTAAGCGGAAGCAACCGGAATCAGGTGCAGGCTTTGTCTGATTCCGTCCAGGAAGAACTGGGGAAGCAGGGGGTTCATCCCAGACAGATCGAGGGCTATCAGTCCGCCAACTGGATCCTGATGGATTACGGAGATGTGATCCTGCATATTTTTAATGAGGAAGACCGGCTGTTCTATGACCTGGAACGGATCTGGAGAGACGGGATTTTGGTAGAAGCAGAAGAACTGTAAATTTGATTTTCGATTTGATTTTCAGATAGGAAGATCGCTATGGAACAATGGAAAAAAATAGCCATTTTGATAATGGTATGGGGGATCAGTTTTCTGCTGTCTGCCTGCGGTGACGCCGGCTCGGACAGGACGGAGAGTCCGCTGTCCCTTTCCGAAATGGCAGCCGCTGTTGTAACAGGCCAGAGCGGACTGCCCACACTCTATACGGTAACTAAAACAGACGCTGTATTTTCTTCGTATGCCTCCGTACTCTTAGGAGAATCTGAAGGTACGGTCACCGACGGCGTGATCTGCTATCCGGAAGGGACTTCTGCCTGTGAGATCGCGATTTTGAAACTGGAAGGCGAAGCAGAAGCGGAAGCAGCTGAAACGGCATTACAGGCGTATTTAAAGACGCGTGTCGACGCTTTTACGGGATATGTACCGGAACAGGCCGCGCTGGCAGAGAAAGGCCGCATTGTGGTCCGCGGGACCTATGCGGCTTTGTTTGTCTGCCCGGATTCCGCACTGGCGGAAAAAACGTTTCTGGACTGTTTTGCGGAAACTGCTTCTAAGATCGATCCGGAACCGATTCTGACTCCGGCTGCTGAAAACCCGGATCTGCAGCCGTCGGAAAGCGGCTCTGAAACGGAGCCCGTTGTTTCAGGGACTTACGATCATGACGCGGTTTTACAAGCGTGGAAAACGCAGGATACGGCAGATCTGTCTGAAAAGAACAGAAACGTGCTGGAATCCTGCCGGGAGATCATCGGAGAAAGAATTACCGAAGATATGACTGCGTATGAAAAAGAACTGGCGATCCATGACTGGATGATCGCCTGGGCAGAATATGATCCGGCCATGGTGGATACCTTCCCGACGGGAGAACCTTCGCCGGACAATGACAATCCGTTTGGCTTTTTTACCTATCGGAAAGCCATCTGTCTCGGCTATACCGAAACCTTTCAATTACTGATGGATCTGTTGGAAATTCCCTGCATCACCGTGCATGGATACAGAGAGTCGGATATGGAAGAACATGCGTGGAATATGGTGCAGCTGGAAGGGGAGTGGTATGGGGTTGACGTGACCTGGGACGATCCGACATCTTCCTCCGAAGTGTCGGAAAGGCGTGCGCATATGTATCTCAATGTAACCAGCCAATATCTTCGGGAAACGAATCATATCTGGGATCCGGATACCGTTCCCGAAGCTACCGCCGATGCGTATCACTGGGCGAATGCCGCCTGAGCTGTCTGAGATCATATACAATAAAGAAGACCATCTTCCCGCCCGGTCAGCCGATTCAAAAATCGGGACAATGGGGGCAGGAAATGGTCTTCTCTTGTGATTATATACCACAATCACGGCGTTATGCAACAACATTACAGCGTCAAATATTCGGCCGGATCAGACTGACAACCTTACCAAGGATCTCACACTGATCCACAATGATCGGATCCATAAAGTCGTTCTCCGGCTGGAGCCGGTAATGTCCGTTCTCTTTATAAAACCGCTTCACAGTCGCCGAATCTTCTACCAGTGCAACGACGACATCGCCGTTCTGCGCGGCAGACTGACGGGCAACTACAATATAATCATTCTCATAGATTCCCATATTCACCATGCTGTCGCCCCTGACCTTCAGCATAAACAGTTCGGCGTTCGGCAGCATCTCAACAGGAATCGGATAATAATCTTCGATGTTCTGTTGTGCCAGGAGCGGCTCGCCGGCAGCGACTCTTCCCACGATCGGGATATTCACCATTTCCCTGCGGTTAAAATTAAACTGATCATCGATGATCTCAATCGCGCGCGTCTTCGTCGGATCCTTTCTGATGTATCCGTTCTTCTCCAGCGTCTCCAGATGAGAGTGGACGGAAGAAGTGGACTTCAGATGCACTGTCTCACAGATCTCCCGAACAGTAGGGGGATAGCCTTTCTTCAAAATCTGATCCTTAATATATTCCAAAATCTCCTGCTGTTTCTTTGTAATCTTACCTGGCATGGCCGTACCTCCTGTGATTGATATAGTAAGTATAGCATGCCTCAGAGAGAAAAGCAAGTATTTTCAAAACATCTGTTCGATTTTTGTTGACAAACATCTGTTCGGGTGTTATGATAAGACTATCAGAAACAAGAACATCCGTTCTGATTGAAGAAAAGCAATAGGAGGTAATACTGATGAAGAAGAACACGGCTCCCCGCCATTACGGAAAAAGATCGAATCCCGTCTGTACCGGTTTCCTTGCAATATTGTTTATCTGTATGATCTGTGTGATCGTTCTGTCTGTGACTGTTCCCGCCGCAGCGAACGAATCGGCAGCGGCTGCGCAGAAGGATCCCGCCTGTAAGTATTATAAGAGCATTTTGATCGAGAAAGGGGATACCCTCTGGACGATCGCGGAACGGTATATTTCGGAAGAATATTCTTCAAAGACGAATTATATTGAAGAAGTCAAGCACATGAACAACCTGCGGACCGATGAGATCCATGCCGGCAACTATCTGGTGATCCCTTATTATGATGACGCGCCTCATGAATAAGTTATTCAATAGGTTATTCTTTGAGATAACTTATTCTTTGGGCGGTTCGTTCTCTGCGGGCGCAGTTGTATGGTGTTCTCTCAGTGTAACGGCGTTTCTGGCAAGCCTGCGACGGTCGTCTTCGATTGCGGCATAGTGTTTCCGGGTCGTATTGACATCTTTATGGCCCAGTACATCTGCCACCAGATAGATATCTCCGGTTTCCCGGTAGAGACTGGTTCCGTATGTACTGCGGAGCTTATGCGGCGTTATCTTTTTCAGATTTGTCACCAGGCTGCTGTATTTTTTTACCAGATTTTCCACACTGCGCACCTGCAGCCGTTTCTTTTGCAGTGACAGAAACAGTGCGTTTTCATGTCCTTCTTCGGGAATCGTATGTTCCCGTTCCTGCATATAGGCCCGTAATGCCTGCGCCACCTCCTCGCTGAAGTAGACGATCGCCTCGTAACCGCCTTTTCTGCGCACTTTGATTCCATAATTTTTAAAATCCACGTCCTGAATATCCAGTCCCACACATTCGGATACTCGGATGCCGGTTCCCAGAAGCAGCGTCAGAAGCGCCAGATCCCGGACTTTCGTTTTTTCATGGAAATTCCGCTGGGATTTTGTCAGCTTGTCCCCCTGTTCGACTTCATCTAAGAGGATCGCCACTTCATCTACATCCAGCCGGATAATTTCTTTTTCATGCAGCTTCGGCAGTTTGACGATCGCAGGCGGATTGTTCCGGATCATTTCCTTGCGGTAGTAGTAGTTGTAAAAACTGCGCAGAGAGGAGAGTTTGCGCATGATCCCGCGTTCATCGTTGATATATTCTTTTCCGTCTTTTTCATAATATTTCAGAAATTCGATATAATCTTCTATATCATGGACGGTCAGCTGGTCCAGAATATCCAGAGGAATCTCCCGGATCTCCATTTTCCGGCAGATCGGGTTCTCACTGTGCAAAAAATAGAAAAACAGCCGCAGATCATACGCATAGGCGATCCGGGTGCGGGAAGAAGTAGTAGGTTCGATCCCACGGAAAAAACCGGTGCAGAACTGCGGCAGTTCAGCCAGTACCGCGCGCATTTTCAGCTGATTTTCCTTTGCGACTTCATCATGATAATTGGTTCCCATTATGATTGCGCTCCTGTATAAATATAAATGTATTTCGCGAATAGTTTTCGATTTCTATTATAACATAGGATTGACATAAGAATCAATCCTGTTATATAATATAAAAAAATTTTCGGGAGGTTATCAGCATGGATTTTTTTGACAAAATCGGCAATAAGATTTCATCTGTCGGCAAGACAGCATCCAACAAAGCAAAGGAATTTGCGGAGGTCAGCAGGTTAAACAGCGCGATCAGCGCGGAGCAGACCAAGATCAGCACATATTTTTCAGATTTAGGGAAAAAGTATTATGAATTGAAGGCTGACGCACCGGATGCGGAGCTGGCTGAATTCATTCAGAATATTAACGCTGCAAAGGATGAGATCGTAAAACTCAACGAACAGATTGAGGCGATCAAGGCAGCCAATGCACCTCGTACCTGTCCGGCCTGCGGCGCACAGGTGCCGGATGACGCGATGTTCTGTAATAAATGTGGCACACAGGTTCCGCCGAAGGCTGTCCCGGTTCCGGATGCTGCGGAAGAATCTGCTGCGGAGGAACCCGCACCGGCATCAGTTTGTCCGACCTGTGGAAAAGAGGTAGCACCGGACGCGGTATTTTGTGTAAACTGCGGCGCAAAATTGAAATAGAACAGTATGGAGACATAGATCCAACTATTCGCAAAAGAAAACTTTTACGAATAGTTGGATCCACTCAGTGACCAGCCTGTACGAAAATCGGCCTGTACGAATTACCATTGAATCCGTACAAGCCGATTGATTTTTTCAAAGAGATACATGACCGGCCGATAAATTTTAAAACGCCGGACCAGATACCATAACAATTCTGCCAAAGCAATTCCCGCGAACACATCCAGAATATAATGTTGTTTTAAAACCTGCGTTGAGATACAGATTAATAAAACAAAGATCAGTGTAAAAATCCGGTAGCCTTTGGAAAAACGATCCTGTTTCCATACCGCTTTATAACACAGCCAGCTCACAAAACAATGGATGGATGGGAACAGATTGACCGGATCGTCTTTTGCGTATACGAACCGTAAAATCTGTTCGGTAAAGCTGTTTCCGGTAACTTCGGGCCGCGTAATGGTTGTCGGCATCACAATAAAAAAGATTGTGCAGATCAAATTTCCCAGAATCGATACCGTTAAAACACTGTAAAAATGTTCTTTGGAAACCGTACCGGAAATAATTTCCGTAACGATCCAGAAGACATAACTAAATAAGTAGATATATACGAAAGACGGTATAAAAGGAACTAATTCATCTAATTTCGTTGTAAAATCCAGTCTGTTCTGATGCACAAACAGCTGGGTCGTAAAATACCCAAAACACTGATACGTAAAAACGATTCCAACCGGAAGTACCGCACCGATCGGAATCCATTTTTTAATAAAAGAAATTAGCGTATTCTGTCTATTCTGACTCATATCGAACTCCGATCTTTTCTCCCATTTTAACAAGGGTTTCATAGCCATTGTCCGTATTTTCCAGCAGATCCGTGTCCATTTTAACGCGATCTTTCTGTACCAGCGTAATGATCGTAGAACCGCCGTATTCAAAATAGCCTTTTTCAAAGCCTTTATGTACATATCCGCGTTCCTGGTGATTCCGGATCCGCCCTACCAGCATGGCCCCTACTTCCATCTGCAGGATCGTGCCGAACTGTTCTGTCCGGATCAGCGTATATTCTCTGGCGTTTTCTTTATAGACGTTTACTCGGCCAAATGCGGCGGGATTAACGGTATGCAGCACGCCGGGAATCCGGATATTATCGCTCTTGTATCCGCTGTCCGGATAAGAATACCGGTGATAATTATCGACCGTCAGACGGTTGATGATACAATAGCCGCCTTGATATCGCTCTGCCAGCCGTTTGCTTTTCAGCAGGCTCTGCAGCGAATAGGCAGTGCCTTTGATCTCAAAAACGGAATCTGAGCGGATCGGATATACGGAAAGTTTTCCGTCGCTCGATGAAATCAAATGCGCCGGATCCATATCGATCGGTCTGGCACGATGCTTGATCTGTCTGGAAAAATATTCGTTGAACGAATGATATTCTGTCCGGACATATTCGCTCAGATCGATCTGATTCTTACGGATAAACGGATCGATCAGAAAACAGGACGCCTGAGAATCCAGAATAAAACCTATCATTTTAGAAATGACAGGTTTTGTCAGGCATCGAAATCCCAGATAATACAGTTTATTGTTATATACTTTCTGCAGGAACCGATCCTGACCGGTTTCTTCCCGGTAAACCGTTCCTTCTCTGTCTTTATAGTCCATTTTACCAAGTCCCTTTCAAATAATTGTTCAGGACAGCCGTTTGAGGAACAGCGCCAGAATCCATATCAGAATGAATAATCCGATCACGGTGATCAGTATCATTTCCCGGTCGCTTAGCTTCTTTACTTTAAAATTCGTAATAAATAAAGCCGCGACAATGATCAGGGTAGCATTAAATAAAGGCCCGCAAGGTTCGTCCCCGATAATCAGCGATTTGATCAGAAAAACCGCAGGCAGAATGATCGCGATACTGGTAACCGGTAAGCCCTGATAATATTTCCTCGACTCCGTGGTGCTCTTCTGCCGTTCCTCTTCCATGACGTTAAAATACGCAAGCCGGATAATGGCACAGATCACATAGATGGCAGATGTTACAAAAGCCAGGCTGCGCTGCCAGGTCAGGACGTCTTTTTCCAAAACAGGGATCACGCTTAGCTTATAATTGATCAAAGCCGGAAATACGCCGAAACAGATCACATCCGCCAGAGAATCCAGCTGGATGCCGAAAGCCTTCATCTGCTCTGTCCGGTTTTTTTTGGTTCGCGCGACCTTTCCGTCAAACATATCGCAGAATCCGGAAAACATCAGACAGAAGATCGCGAACATCATTCCCACATGCTGATTGTTGATCAGGGTAATTCCGAAAATCGCGGATATCACGCTGACATAAGTCAGAATCACCGTATAATTATAAAATCCTAACATGAAAGCTCCTTACTTTTATCTCCAGACTTCTTTAACAACAGTATCTTTTCTTCATAGTGTTTCGGTTTCAGGAAAAACGAGATCAGCGTAACGATCGCGCCCAGAATGATCTGCGCGTAATAGCTGATTGCGCGGCTGATCAGAAGGTTCGGGATCAGCAGATTTCCCATGATATGAACAAAGAAGATCTGATACAGCCATTCTGTCGCGCCCATCCCGCCCGGCAGCGGCAGATTATCCACCGCAAGAGAAATCAGCGTCTGCAGCATTACGATCTCATATGCGGTCGTCCCGGATAACCTAAAGGACCGGTATACAACGTAAGTTACCAGAAACAGCATAACCCGCTGGAATACAGTCATCAACAGTACATTCAGCATGACGTGCAGATGCCCCTTCAGATATTCAGAGCCCGTACTGTATTTGGCGATGCCGCGGAGCGCTTTGGAAACCTTGCGCTGATAGTTTTTGATTAAGCCCCGTTTTCCCAGTTTTACGATTGAAAAAACGATGATCCGTTTTGCCCATACCGGCTTAAAAACAGCCAGGAGCAGCGCGGTTACGATCACAATATTTAGGATCAGGCCAAGCACAATGATCCACCAGACCGGCGCGATACTGGTGAGCACCAGACTGCTGCTGAAACACAGCATAATGACGGAAAGGAATACCAGCGTGAACTTATAGGCAATCGTAACGACCATCAAGACTAATGTAGATACGGATAATCCGATTCCGTCTTTTTTCATAAAATACATCTGCGCCGGCTGACCGCCGCTGGCAGACGGCGTGATCGCGCTGACAAAAAAACCGACAAAGGAATATCGGATACAGTCGCGCATCCGCAGTTTGCAGTTTAAGGTTTTCATCAGGTAATGGATGATCACGGATTCCATACAGATAAAAACCAAAACCAGAGCGAGTCCGACCAGCAGGTACCACTTATTGGTCTGTTCGATATATCCCATGATCTCGTTCAGATCTTCACCCTTTAATACGCAATAAACCGTAATGATAAACAGAACAATGATAAAAACCGCTTCGATCAGTATTTTCTTAAAGGATAACTTTTTGCCCTGATTTTCCTGCATATGATAGATTCCTTATTTCCGTTTTTCTTCCGCTCTCCGGATATATTCACAGAGCATATCGACCGTACCTTCGATTCCCAGGATACTGCTGTCGATACTCAATCCATACCCTTTCGCTTCTCCCCAGCGTTTGCTTGTATAATAATTATAGTAACTTGCCCGCTTTTTATCTGTTTTCTGGATCAGATCCCTTGCTTTCGCGGGTTTCATATCGAGCCGTTTGCAGATGGACTGGATCCGCGTTTCCAGACCGGCATGCACGAATACGCTGATCAGATTCTCATACTCCTCCAATGCGTAATCGGCGCATCTGCCAACGATCACACAGGATTCCTGTTCCGCCAGCTTTTTGATTGAATCAAACTGTGCCAGAAATACCTTATGATTGATCGGCATATCCACAAAACCCGGAGAAGAATATCCCATCGCGTTCACATCCATTACCAGGTTGTAGAGGAAACTGCTGGTCGGCCGTTCGTCATGCAGTTCAAAGATCTCTTCGCACAAACCGCTTTCTTTTGCAGCAACTGCAAGGAGTTCCTTGTCATAGCATTTTACGCCCAATTTTTCCGCAAGCCGAAAGCCGATCTCCCGTCCGCCGCTGCCGCACTGTCTGCCAATTGTAACAACCAGATTTTTCATAAGCTACACCTCCGCGCTGCTTTTCAGACAGTATATCACAATTTCACAATTTTAACAAATATTTTCCCACCGATTTTCTTTATTTTTTTCGATTTTCCAACAAATTTAACAGATTCGTAAAATATTCAGGCAGTTCGGATTCAAATTCCATATATTCTCCTGTCCGCGGATGGATAAATCCAAGCGTTTTCGCATGCAGTACCTGCCCATACAGTTCAAAATGTTCCGGATTGGGATTGGGATTATAGATCGTATCACCCAAAAGCGGATGGCGGATACTTGCCATATGAACCCGGATCTGGTGTGTCCGCCCTGTTTCCAGACGGCATTCGATATAATCATACTTGTCGTAACGCTGCAGTACTTTGTAATGCGTGATCGCGTCTTTTCCGTTGGTAAGCGAGACGGCCATTTTTTTCCGATCTGTCGGATGTCTGCCGATGGGAACGTGAATGGTCCCCTCTGAATTAGGCAGGTTTCCCATGCAGACCGCCACATAGCGCCGGTGGATCGTATGCGCCTTCAGCTGCTGCGCGATGGCTTCATGGGCCATATCATTTTTACAGGCGATGATCGCGCCGGTCGTATCCTTGTCGATCCGGTGTACGATCCCGGGGCGCAAAACGCCGTTAATTCCGGAGAGATTATCCCTGCAGTGATATAAAAGCGCGTTGACCAGGGTGCCGGTCGGATGACCGGCCGCCGGATGGATCACCATATCCTTCGGCTTGTCCACTACAATCACATCCGAATCTTCATAGAGGATCTTAAGCGGAATATCTTCCGGTACAACGTCCAGTTCAGTCGGATCCGGAATACACAGAATAACCGAATCTCCGGCAGTTACCTTATAATTTGCCTTCGCAAAGCTGCCGTTAACGGAAGCCTTTCCTTCCTTAATCAGCTTCTGCACTAAAGTACGGGACAGCTCCGGCCACTCCGCGGTAATGCATTTATCCAGACGCATATTTTCATTTTCCTGCTCCACTACAAAGGTCTGAATCATTTTCTCTCCTTAACGCGTTCAGTTCATTATCATGAATCACAAATAACAGCATGATCGCCAAAAGCACCACGCCAACCGTCACATAACAGTCAGCCACATTAAAAACAGGAAAATCAATCAGCTTAAAATACAGAAAATCGATCACATAGCCATGCCAAAACCGGTCGATCAGATTTCCCACACCACCGGCGCAGATCACAACCATGATGATCTGTAAAGCACGGAATTTTCCACGGGCTCCTTCCGGGATCCGGTTTTTCCAAAATGAGCGTTCTACCCAGAGAAATCCGAGAAAAAACAGAACAAACACAGCGATACTTACAAAAATAAGCAGACCTGTTTTCCCGGAAAAAATCCCCCATGCCGCACCGGTATTTCCGCCTTCCAGATATTGAAGATGAAATACACCGTCAATGACGCGAATGGGTTCTTTTCCCTCGAGTCTGTTCCGGGCCCATAGTTTACTGTATTGATCCAGTATTACCAGAAATATCCCAAGCAGCAGACTGCATATCGGAAATAAGGACTGCTTTTTCATGAATTACCTCTTTCAGGATGGCTTGCTTATAGGAGTTTGACAGCCTGTTCCATATCCGCAAGCGTGATCTCCCGATTGATCACGGCTTTCCCAATACCATCCAATAATATAAATTTAACGACGCCGGAGTCCATTTTTTTGTCCAACAGCGTTGTCTGCGCGATCAGGGCAGGATCGATCTGCGGATTGGAAACCGGCAGGCCAAAATCAGAAATGCACTGCTTGACATCCAAAAATTCAGCCTCTGTCAGCATCCCTTTTTTTTGGGAAAGACAGGCGGCGGCGGTCATACCGATTGCCACACATTCGCCGTGCAGCAGAGAAAAATTGGACAGCTTCTCAATGGCATGGCCAATGGTGTGCCCAAAATTCAGATGGGCGCGTTCTCCCTGTTCCTTCGGATCCCGTTCCACCACTTCCTGTTTGATCCGGTCGCTGATCTCGATCATGGTTTCCAGTGTATCCGGATCCAGATCCCGAATCTGTCCGTTATGTTCTTTCAGCCATTGATAATAAGACGCGTCCCGGATCAGTCCATGCTTTATGATCTCTCCCATTCCGGATAAGTATTCCCGTTCCGGCAGGGTTTTTAACACTTCCAGGTTGTTATAGACGAGGGCGGGCTGGTAAAAAGCGCCTACCATATTTTTATACTGCTGAAAATCCACCGCGGTCTTCCCGCCGATACTGCTGTCAACCTGCGCCAACAGCGAAGTCGGTATCTGCACAAATCGGATCCCACGCAAATAAGTGGCCGTTGCAAACCCGGTCAGATCACCGACAACGCCGCCACCCAATGCGATCAAAACATCATTTCTGTCAAATTTGTGGGAAATTAAAACCTGATATAATTCAGAAACCGTATCCAGATTCTTACTCTGCTCTCCCGCTTGGAATACATAGGAGCATACCTGAGAAACAGCCGGATTCAAAATTGCCCGAACCGTTTCCAGATAAAGCGGCGCCACATTCGTTTCGGAAACAATGCAGATGCGCTTTTTATGGAGATCAGGGATATCTGCCTGCAGGCAGGAGAGTAAATCCGAGAAGTCCCGCCGGATTTCAATCGAATAACAGGGCTTCCCTTCATACCTGACAGCAATCGTCTTACTCATCGGTATTCTCGTCCTTTACTGCTTCTTTTATTTCCGATTCGGATCCTTCCGCTTTTGTCTCTTCCGGTGCTTCCTTAGAAGGAGATTCGACATATTCCCCCATGTTGGAAAGCTTTAACTGGAACGTTTCGCTTTTCAGAATTGCGATCTGTGTCCGCGCAAGCTGTTCAAACTGTGCGCGGTATAAATCATATTGCTGCGTCAGCGCCATGGTCTTGCGGTGAATATATCCCAGCTCAGTTTTGGCGTCCGCAACGATCTGATCCGCGCGGTTATGAGCTTCTTCCTCAATCAGCTGCGCGGACGCTTTTGCCTGGTTTTTAATATCGTCACTGGTCTTCTGTGCCAGCAGCAACGCTTTCTGCAATGATTTCTCAATGGTTTTATACTGTGCAAGCGCTGTAGTCAAAGATTCGATCTTCTTATTCAGCGCAACATTTTCCTTATACAGATTCTCATAGTTTTCAATGACTTCCATGATAAAACTATCCACATCTTTGCGGTCATAGCCAAGTCCGCCTTTGAATACTTTGGATTGAATATCAATTGGTGTTAACATTGTCTCTCGTCCTCCTTATGTATATAGATTGATTTTAACTATCGTTTTTCCTTTTTTACTGACGCCGGAGGTTCCCAGAAATTCATATTTCCCGAGTCCCCGGATGGAAATTCTGTCTCCTTCTCGGAGATGACAGGCGTTTGTGGTGATCAGCCTGCCGTTGACAAAAAGCCTGCCTTCCTGAATCGCCGCCTGTATCGCGGTCCGGGACTGGCGAAACGCCAATGCCGAAACACTGTCCGGCCGAACGCTGGAAACACTGCCGGTTATCTCCTGAAAGGCAGGACGCCAGGTGACATTCGCGGCGTCGACAACGGTACAGGCAACCGTCGTATGCTTGATCCGGGAAAGCTCCCGGCAGATGTAAGCCTGCATTTTTCTAAGGGTTATTACATAAGCGGTATTTCCATCCAGCAGAATATCGCCCAATACGGAACGTTCAATTCCCAGATTCATTAACGCGCCGAGAATATCCCTGTGGCTTAAGCTGTCTGAAAACTTGCTGTTTACCGGCGCGATTTTTATGATATCGATCGGAATATCCAGTTCATATTCCCATTCCGCGGGGATAAACGCAATCAGAACTCTCTCAACATAAGGACAGCCACCAATCAATTTATAATTTACTGGTGGCAGTTCGCGCGTCATATGTAAAAAAACATCCTGTTCATATAATGTCAAAAAATCTGAAAACACGGGAATCATTCTTTGATAAGCCGTATTTGCCAGTTCCAGAAAACGCCGTTTTAATCGTCCTTCTTCTTTTTCGTCCATATCCGTCCCTGATTACATGGAAGTCATGTTAAAACCATTATCCAGCAGATCTGAAAAATCGCCGGAGATATCTACATTAGACGGAGTAAAGATAAAAATATAGTTGGTAATTCTCTTTAAATTACCGTGGATCGCCCAGCATGCGCCTGCGGCAAAATCAATGATCCGCTGTGCCAGATCCACATGTAACCCCTCTACATTCAGCACGACAGCCCTTCCGCTTAATAAGGTATCGGCAATATCCTTAGCCTCTTCAAAGTCCGAAGGCTTGGAAACAAATACTTCCATGTTTCCCGTTTTCGCGCTGCGCATGGGAACTACCTTGGCAGATGTAGTTTTCCGCTGTGTCTTCTTAGGTGCGACAGAAGGTGCGGCTTCCTCTTCATAATCATCATATACGTCGTTATCAGTACGCTTGGAGGCACGAACCCGCTCAGAGCGCAGGGTTTCTTTCTCTTCTGCCTTCACAGCCGAACGGGGCGATTCCTCATAATCATCGTCGTAATCGTCATAATCGTCCTCATAATCGTCATAATCGTCCTCGTTTAAACGAAGCATCCCCAAAAACTTATCTGTAAATTTACCCATCTTACTTCTCCCATCTCTTTTTATATCGTATAATTTCTTTCTCCAAAAATACCTGTGCCGACTCGGACCATGGTTGCCCCTTCTTCAATCGCGATTTCATAATCGTTGGTCATACCCATCGACAAAATACTCATATTCACATTATCAATGTTTTTTCCCTTTATGTCAACATAAACTTTTCTTAAATCAGAAAAAAATTGTCGATTTTCCTCCGGATTCGTCGTATAAGGGGCAATTGTCATGAATCCGCATACCCGGATATGGGGAAATTTGGCAAATTCCCGCACATAGGACTCCGCCTGTTCGAGTGAAATGCCGAACTTGCTTTCTTCCTGTGCGACATTTACCTCGACCAGAATATTCGTGATCACGTTTTTTTTGGCGCTTTCTGTCTCAATCTGCTCTGCAAGCCGGACGGAATCTACAGAATGGATGCATGCCGTCTTTCCAATCAGATATTTTACTTTATTCCGCTGCAGATGTCCGATCATATGCCAGCGGATATCCGACGGCATCTGTTCGATCTTATCACACAGCTCCTGCACCTTATTTTCTCCGAAATTACGGCAGCCATACGCATAGGCTTCCCGCAGATCTTCTAACGGCTTGGTCTTGCTGACAGCGATCAGCGTTACTTCATCCCGGGACCGGCCGGCGCGCTTACACGCATTTGTGATCCGCGCTTCTACTTCAGCTAAATTTTCCTGTATCATTGCTTCTGTATCTCCATTCTATTGAAATATGATCTGGTTTTCACTGACATCATCAGAATCCAGAACAATATGGTCATATTCCAGCAGTCCATACGGCGTACTGGATTCTACAATATAATAGTCATTGGTTTCCGCCAGTATATTCACCTGTCGGAAAATAGTATAACCGTTATTGATGTTGTAAACGCCCATCAGCTTCTGCGTCGCGTTGATCGCGCAGCGTTCCGTCGAGTCGTTTTTGATCAGGATATCGCCTTTCGAGAAGGTATCCATATCCACATAGTAAAATCCGTCTTTGTTCTCATATATGGTCGGTTCGATATAAGTAATGGATTCTGTCCCGTCTTCCAAAAAGCTCTGCCGGTAAAATCCGATGCTGTCTTCGTTCTGATCTCCGCCTGTACTGCCGTATTCCACGGGGATAATATAAAAATCTTTTTCCGCGATCGCTGATTTTGGAACTTTCAGACCGGATACTTCGTTGGTGTCGATCTGAACGTCAATAAAGCGCAGAGTCGCGTACCGGACCATATAATTGTGGAAGGTCAGCTGACCGAAGCCTTCTTCCGCCTCATTAAAGACCATTTTAAAATCTGCTGTCGTTTGCAGATTGTCCTTTACGAATTTTACATTGACGGATGTGGTATCCGCATAATTTAAAATATCCGCATTGCTTAACGGGATCAGAATCGACCAGGTCTCATCTGATATCGTTTTATAGATCGGCGCGTCTGTTTCTACCAGAGTATTGGAAGAAAACATCGCTTTCTCATAGGTTTCCGGATCAAAGTCGGATTTTTTGATTTCCTCCGGTTTCTTCTGCTCAAAATTATCTACGGAATATACCACGATCCCGGTCGTTTCCGCGTGCTTGATCGTATAAGTGCCTTCCTGACCGCTCTCCGCCAGCATTTTATTGATGCTGTTTAATGAATTGGAATTGATCAGTTCCAGGATCCGGCTGTCCAGATCATATTTAAAGTCATAAACCCGGTCAAACTCCATGGGATTATAACTGCCCGAAAATTCCAGCAGATCAGACTGCAGCGCTTTGATATCTTCCTTGGATAACTGACTGCTCTCCTCTGCCGCTTCCGCCAGCATTTTGGTCACAGCGCCGGTTTCGTCAATGGAATAAAGGGTAGAATTTCGGGAAACCCGGTTTCCTTCCCGGACGTAGTAATTGATATATCCGGAGCTGTCCGCGTAAGAAACAACCTCGTCACGCAGCGCGATTCCCGTGTAAATCTCTTCATTGCCGGTGCTTGTATGTCCTTCCGTTACTTCATAAAATGTGATTTTATCTCTTGAAAAAAATACCAGGATATTGATTATAATATAAATAAAAGTAATCCCGAAAATAATGACGCCGATATTCAGGTTCAGTCCCTTTTTATACGGTATCACATTTTTTTTCTTGTTTCTTTTTGCCATTCGTCCGTACCTTTCCAGATTCAAATCAACATCGTGTTTTCGCTGTTTCAAAAATTCCATGCATATAATTTCTCCAATCGGAGATACTGATAAAAAAAGAAAAGGAGAAATTGCATATGAGTACAAAAGTATTAGATTATACAGCGCTGACAATTACTATCATCGGCGCAATCAACTGGGGCCTGATCGGTTTTTTGCGGTTCGATCTGGTTAAATTCCTCTTCGGCGATATGACGCTGATTTCCAGAATCGTTTACGCCCTGGTTGGTCTGTGCGGACTGTACCTGATCTCCGTATTCGGCAGAATCCGCGATGCCAGAGAATCGTAATAACCATCGTATTCCATATCCGGCGGTCACTGTACCTGCCCGGCAAGGTCAAAGGAGAAGCAGGATCTGCTTCTCCTTATTCTTTATTGCCGGATCATTTCACGGAATTCCAGGCCGCCTTTATCAAGAGATCGAATCAATACTTCCGCAGTCGCCAGGTTGGTAGCCAAAGGGATATTATGCATATCGCACAGCCGAATGGCTTTATTTACATCCGGTTCATGGGATTTGGGGGTAAGCGGATCACGCAGGAATATAAACAGATCGATCTGGTTCTGCTCAATCTGTGCCGCTAACTGCTGTTCACCGCCTAAATGTCCTGCCAGATATTTGTACACTGTCAGATTCGTGACTTCTTCAATCAGTCTTCCGGTCGTTCCGGTCGCATACAGATCGTGTTTGCTTAAAATGCCCCGGTAAGCAATACAAAAGTTCTGCATCAGTTTTTTCTTAGCGTCGTGTGCAATTAAACCAATATTCATGTACCTCTCCATTCCGGAGCGTTTACGCGATCGGGCGATGAGAAATTCGCGAAGGCGATTTCTCATCTGTCATCAGGGCTATTTGGGACGCTCCGGCACAAATAGCCGTGTGAAAAATCAGCACATCAGTGTGATTTTTCACACTACCCCTCCTCGTCATATGTTTTCCTGCGCTGTAACCCCACATTCAGAATCATTCCCAAAGCGGCAAAGGTACTGATCAGTGAATTGATACCGTAACTAACAAATGGAAGGGTCAATCCCGTATTCGGAATCAGCATGGTTACAACCGCAAGATTGATAAAAGATTGAAATGCCAGCAGGGAGCCGGTTCCGCAGCAGATCAGCCTGCCTGTCAGGTCCGGGGCTCTGGCCCCTGTAATAAAGCATTCAAATACAATCAAAAGCAACAATATGATAACTGCCGCGCCGCCAACGAATCCCAGTTCTTCGCCTACAATGGTAAAAATGAAATCCGTATGGGGCTCTGACAGATAGTTTCCGTTTTTCACACTGGTAATGGTATTATTGTTCAATCCTTTTCCGTACAGTCCGCCCGAACCGATTGCCAGAATGGAATTTTCCTGCTGGTACTTCATCTGCTGTACCATTTCGTTCTCATCGTCATCACTGTAGAATCCTACGATCCGGTTGTACTGATATTCCTCCAGGATTTGCTGGTTGGGCTGCAGGATCAGATAGATAAAGACGACGGTCACCGGAACCGCGACGGAAAACAGGATCGCAATGATTTTCCAGCCAAGTCCGGCTGCAAACAGGATCGCGCAGAATGTCAGTACGATCACGATGCTGGTGGAGAGATCCGGCTGATCCAGGATCAGAAGAACCGGCAGCCCGACCAGTACGCCGGAAGCGATCACCAGCTTAAAGCTCTTTAAGTAATCCTGATATTTGCTGAGCAGCTTTGCCAGAAACAAGATCATAAATATCTTGGTCAGTTCGGACGGCTGCAGCTGAAATCCCGGCAGATCGATCCATCTTCTGGCGCCTCCGTGATATGCGCCAAAAAATTCCACGCCTAATAATAATACCATATTTATTATATAATAAATCCAGTAAAACTTCAACACCAGATTATAATCAATTAACATAGCCACCAGCATGACAACCGTTGCGGCAAGAACGCCGAACAATTGTCTGCGGGCAAAGCTTTCATCTGTGGCGCTTCCGATTACCTGGATGCCAATGTATGTCAGGATATAGACAAAGATCAGCAGCCGGAAATTAATGTTCCGGTAGTGATAGGATTTTATTTTTGTCAGAATCTTATGAATCATGTTTAACCTCTATGATCGGTATATTGGCATACAGCATAGGGCCGTTCCCCGCGCTGTCCGCCTGCGTGATCTGTATTTCCAGTTTATTTTTATCAACTTCCATGTATTTTGAAATGACATGCACCATATCATTTTTTATCATGCTTATGATCTCAGGAGAGCAATTGGCCCGGTCTGATACCAGCAAAAGTTTCAATCTGTCCCTGGCTATGGAGCCGGAAGACCGTTTTTTTAACATATGTAACGGATTCCGCATATCTGCCACCTCCCATTTACCTTCTCAATATTTTAGCCAAAAATCCTTTCTTTCGTTCCAGATTTAAAAACGGAACGGATTCTCCTAAAATTCTGTGACAGATATTCATAAAGGCCTGTCCCGCAAGGCATTCCGCCCCTACAATGGGCGTACCGTGATTTGTGGAGATCACAATGTTCTCGTCATCCGGGACGGCGCCGATAATGTTCAGAGCCAGGATATCGCCCACATCTTCCAAAGACATCATATCGCCCCGGCGTATCATTTCCATCCGCAGGCGGTTTACGACCAGATCGATTCTGGTTATTTTAGCGGCTTCCAGCAGGCCGGTGATCCGATCCGCGTCCCGGATCGCGGACACTTCCGGCGTTGTGATCACGAGCGCGCGGTCCGCGCCGGCAATGGCGTTCTGAAAGCCCTGTTCAATTCCGGCAGGACAGTCTAAGATTACAAAGTCAAATTTCTCCCGCAGTTCATCGGTGAGCCGTTTCATCTGCGCAGGCTGGACGCTGGTCTTGTCTCTGGTCTGCGCGGACGGAAGCAGATAAAGCGTATCCTGATTCCGGTCCCGGATCGCCGCCTGTCTGACGCTGCAGTTTCCTTCCACTACGTCTACCAGATTATAGACGATCCGGTTTTCCAGCCCCATGACGACATCCAGATTCCGCAGTCCGATATCCGTATCGATGAGGATTACCTTTTTCCCCAGTTTCGCAAGGCCTGTTCCGATATTTGCCGATGTAGTTGTTTTACCTACGCCGCCCTTTCCCGACGTCACCACAATTACTTCACCCATAGTTGTTCCTCCTTATAAGGGCATTGAAAAGATCAGATTGCTTTCATACAAATCGTGTCGCCCTCTAGGAAAGCAATTTTTGCATCTGTACATTGCGCAGTGCGCCGCCGGGGTTGTCTGGCAACCACGTCGCCGATCCGAAGTTTATTGGGATTCATGGTGTTTGCGGCAATAAATGCCGTTTCATTTCCTCTGGCGCCTGCGAACACGGTGCCCTGCAGCCTGCCGATCACTACGACATTGCCGGCACAGATCACCTTTGCGCCCAATTCTACATTGCCGATGATAATAACGCTTTTTTCACTTTCCAGAACTTGTCCGGAATGCAGATTGCCGCGGTAAAACTGTCCTTTATTGGCAATGACCGTATCCAAATAGGCCTGCATCAGTGATTTATAAAATGCTTCCGTATCTTTATTGGTATCCAAAAGACAGATGATCTGAATATCGGAATTTTCCCGGATCGTGCTGACCAGAAGTCTTTCTTCTTCCGTCGTCAGGCTTCTGCCGCTGAAAGATACCACCAGATTCGCGTGTTCAAAAAAATGTGTGCCGCTTTGAAATTTATAAGCCAGTTCATTCCGGATCTCTGTAATCGGAGCGGTTTCATCCAGTAAAACGTGAATGCCGTATTGGCAGCCTTTAATGATAACCTTGTCAGACATACTAATCTCCATTCTTCTGATCCTTTAGTCGTGTGAAAGACCGGATACTGTATTATCTGCCGTACCTTTCAGAATATCATCCAGCTTCTTTTCGCCGTAGCAGAATTTAAGCACGTCTCTTGCCACTTCCGCGGAATAGGCGGATTCATCGCCGTATGGGATATAAACGCTGATCGCGTATTCCGGATCGTCTGCCGGCGCATATCCGACGAAAACCGCGTGGGACAGACGGCGTTCATTTTCCTGTGCCGTACCGGTTTTTCCGGCAACCCGCACGTTCAGGCTCTGAAATACACTTCCAACCGTACCGCTTGGCGCGGTAACCATTTCCATACCGGAGCGGATCGCGTTCCAGGTGGAATCGGAAAGCGTTACCGTATTGATCAGCTTGGGAGGCTGCTCATACACTGTCTCGCCGTTTTTATCTGCAACTCTGTCTACCAGAGTCAGTTCATAATTGGTCCCGTGATTTGCCAGCGTTGAAATATATCTGGCAAGCTGGGCTGCCGTATAACCGTGTTTTCCCTGTCCGATCGCCGAACGGACTGCACTTTCCGTTGAAAAAATCGGTTCGGATTCTGTAATCTCAACGCCGGACTTGGAGGTCAGTCCCAGCTGATCCGCATATTTTTTCAGCCGTTCCAGACCGTATTCATTACTGAAGGTATCTTCATCTACCGTTGCCAGCCGATATCCCACCTCATAAAAGAAAAAGTTGCAGGATACGCCCAGCGCCTTTACCACATTGGTGGAGCCGTGTGCGCCCGGATAAATCCAGCAGCGGGCAGCCGGCACCACTTTCGTATAGATACCGGTGGCATAGATGTATTCATCGGTGCTGATCACGCCTTCTTCCAGACCGGCAATGGCAGAAACCATCTTAAATGTGGAACCTGGGGCCAAGGTCGTCTGCGTCGCCCGGTTATAGAGCGGATCTGAACTGTCGTCCAGAAGTTTTGCCCAATAATCCGCGTCTACCGTACCGGAAAAATAGTTATTGTCATAACTGGGATATGTGACCATAGCCAGTACGCTTCCTGTATTCGGATCTGTCAGGACCACGGAACCGGAACAGGGATCCAGAGCCAGCTGCGCAGGCGTAATGTTGATCTTTCTGATCTGCTCCACCATAAAAGAGTACGCATCGCTGCTGCTGCCCTGTGCCAGACGGTTATATGCGGTTTCGTCCATATCCAGAACCTTTTGGTCAAACAGTATCATGCACAGCGCATTCCCGGATATGCTGCCGTCATAAACCATATAGCGGTAGATCAGCTTCGCGAAACTCTTATTGTCTTCCAGCAAAGCGATCAGCTGTTCCACCAGACGCAGATAAGAATCTTCCGCTGTGGTATACTTCTCATCTGTTTCTAATTTGGAGACATCGATCCAGCCGCTGGTGATCGCATACGCGTAAAAGGTATGCATATCGACCTTGCCGTCCAGATAATCCTGATAGGTCTTGTCCGCAGGATCGATCTGGGAAGTCAGGAGATACCCGTTATCCCGAAGCAGTTCATAAATCTTATTCGCATAGTCATAATACGCTTCATCCAGCTGCTCCAGCGGGGTGCCGGAATCTGACTGCAGTTCTTTCTTTAATCGGTCAAGGACCTGGGCGCGCCGCTCTTTAAACCAACTGTAAATCCGTTTTTCCATAGTTCCCGCCTGATCCGTTTCAAAGCGGTCAATATCGATGATATTATTGTTCAATAGCTGAAAATACACATCTTTAATCGATACATAGATATCCGGTTTTTTTTCATCTTCTTCTACATCAAAATCTTCTTCTTTCAGCGGATCCGCATTCCGGATCTTAGAAACCAGGATTCCGGCTATTTTCTGCTCCAGCAGATGATAGGCGGCGATTGTCTTATCCCGGTCAAGCGTTAAATAGAGATCATTTCCGCTGACTGCTTCCTTCTGCTCGATGATCTGCAGGATCTTACCGGTGGAATCGGCAAAAAACTGTTCGTATCCTTTCTTTCCCTGCAGATAAGTCTCCATAGAGGCTTCCACGCCGGCTTTTCCCACGATATCGGAATTGTTATAATCCAGTCCCTGCTGGGTAAATTCAGCCAGCTGGCTTTCCGAGATCTTACCGGTATACCCGATAACCGGAGCAAAATAGATACTGTCGTTATACACACGTACGGTTTCCGTGGTAATGGAAACGCCCGTCAGCTCAGCTTCATGTTCCATTATGGCAGCCATCGTCTCCTGCGAGATATTGGTCGCAATCTGTGTCTCCATATACCGCTGATACGCGTTTTGTGCCAGGTTAAAGCGGATGTTTGCGATCTGAAGTTTTTCCCTCTGGCTGAAATCCATCTCTTCCAGCCCGTAGCGTTCGATTACATAATCATACACTTCGCCTGCCGATGCCCGTTCCAGGCTCTCGCCTTCTTTTTCATAGACGTCATCGCCGTAAATATCTTTCAGGAATCGAGTCTTCGAGGCATCGGAGGTTACGTTAAAGTACAGGTTGTCATCTTTGTCCAGCGCCAGTTTGAAATCAAAGATAACCGTATCGCCGTTTTTCTCAATCAGACGAATGGTATTGCCAATGATCTGATTTAACTGCTGCGCTTTTGTCTCGGAACTTTCCAGCTGATCCTCAATGGTAACGGCATAAGCCAGTTCGTTATAGGCCAGTACGTTGCCGTTCCGATCCAGGATGTTTCCGCGCGTCGGCCTGGTTGTGCGTTCCTTGACAGCCTTTTGCACATACGTATTCATATAATAGGATTCGTTTACGATCTGCAGATCAAAAATGCGGTAAAGCAAAATCGAAAACAAGCCGGCAAAAACCACGCACAACATAAAGAGTCTGGATTTTAAGATATCCTTTAATACGTCCCATAAATAACCAAGCATTACGTTTCACTCCCCTCTTCATATCGCAGAAGCCGTTTGTGGAGCTTTAAAAACTGCTTGTAGGAAAACAAAACCAGAACTGCCGTAAATATGATTTCCGGCAATACCGTATGTATAAAGTAATATCCGAACTGCAGACGATTCCGCAACATAAAATTTAACACAAAATAAATGAAATTGTAGGCGAAATCTGTCGCCGCAACCAAAATAATCGGAAAAATAATATCTTCTTCATAGATAAATCTGCGGATCATGCCATTCATATATCCCAGGTACATAAAAAGCAGCGCGGAAAACCCCAGAACCGTTCCGCCGAACAGATCCGCGCACAGGCCGCAGATAAATCCGGTATACATCCCTTCCCGTTTCCCCGCGATAAATCCGAAGACGCTGGTCAGCAGGATCATCAGATTCGGATACGGAATCTGGAAAGAAAACAGGGGAAATACGGCAGTCTGAATGAATGCAGCCAGAATCGCGATCCCAATTACAATGATTTTGCGAAGCACACTTCTTAAAAACATAGGCTGCCTCCTCCTATTTTTCGCCGCCTGTATCTTTTAACTGCTTAATGACAAGCACTTCTTCGATATGTTCAAAATCTACGGCCGGAATCAGATATCCGGATTTTGTAAGGTCATTGGAATCTTCGGTCAGCTCTGTCACATATCCGATCAGGATCCCCGGCAGATACTTGGAACTGATATGGGAAGTCAGTATCATATCTCCTTCCTTCACCGTAGAATCTTTCATGATATTTGTGATCCTCAGCAGTCCCGATTCAATCAGAGACAGATCTCCGTTTACGATGCAGAGATCGGAAGAAGACGCGCATTTTCCGCTGACATTATAGCCGTCGTCAATGATCGATTCTACAACGGCGGAATTCTCATATACCTCGGTTACGATCCCGACCAGACCGCCGCCGGAAATCACGTTCATATCCGGCTCGATTCCCTGATTCTTTCCGATGTCGATGTTAAAGGAATGAAACCAGTTCCCGCTTTCTTTGGCGATCACCTTTGCGGCTGCCGTATCATAATCCGGATAGTCATTGCCAAGCGCCAGCAGTTCCCGAAGCCGTTCCAGTTCATACCGGTTCTGCACCAGCATACTGTTTTCCTCCGTCAATTCATCCACACGCTGTTTCAGCCGTTCGTTTTCCGCAATGACCTCGTCCATTTCCTTGAAGGTATCTGTCTTATCGGCAAACCACATTCCCATGCGGTTGATCCCCCGCTGGATCGGCGTGATCACATAGGCAGCTCCGGTTTTAACCGCGCTGCGGACGCCAGGCAGCAGAAAGGAAATTCCAATCAGAGCGATACAGATTCCGCTTAATATCCATAACATATGTTTGGTTCGGATTTTATGGTTTAACTTTTTCATCGTATCTTCCAGCTCCTAATAATCATTTTCTCTGGGGGTGTATAAAAGTCCGCCAAGCTTCGGATTGTGAATGATCTCCATCAATCCCCGGATCACGGAAAGATCCGGCGAATCCGCCAGATTCACATGCAGGCCGGTCGCTTCCGTAATCAGCTGGGAAAGCCCCGGGATCATGGAAGAACCTCCGGTCAGATAGATCCCGGTATCGATAATATCCGCTGACAGTTCGGGCGGCGTCCGTTCCAGAAGCTGCCGGATGGCGTCGACCAGAGTATACAGAAGTTCATGGATCGCCTCACTGACAAGCAGCGCGGAGACCTGTTTATTGGCAGGCAGTCCGGTAATGATATTCCGGCCGAATACTTTCCAGGACCGCTCGTAAAATTCGTCTTCTTCTTCCTCTTCTTTCGGCAGCAGCGCATGGGCCAGACGAGTCTTTACCTGTTCCGCGGTCTTCATGCCGATCAGGATATTATATTTCTTGCGGACGACATTACAAATGGTTTCGTCCAGCTTATTGCCTCCCAGCTTGATGATTTTGCTGATTACGATACCGCCCAGGGAGGTAACGCTGATCTCCGTTGTATCCGCTCCGATATTGACGATCATATTGCCGCGGGGACTGTCTACGTCAATACCTACGCCGACGGCGTCGGCAATGGGCTTATCCACCACGGCGATATCTTTTACCTTGATCTTGGAATCAGCCACCAGATCGTAAAACGCCCGCTTTTCCACTTCTGATATATCTGTCGGTACAGCGATATAAAAGTCTCCGCTCTTTCGTTTCCGCGGCAGATTTACCTTGTCGAAGAAATGCTCAAACAGCATCTCCATATGTTCCATATCCGCGATTACGCCATAACGGATCGGAAAGGACACCTGAATATCTTCCGGCGTTTTTTCATACATTTCAAACGCCTCATCTCCGAAACTGAACACCTGGTTTCCCGGTTTTAAGGCGATCACATTCCGCTCGTTCAGCAGCTGTTCTCCGCTCCGATTATATATCTTTATATTGCTGGTGCCAAAATCAATCCCATAAATATGCTTTGCCATACTGCCTCCTATTAACCTGATATAATACCCATTTCCCTGAAACTTCTGTAGGTATTATCTCCGATAATAATATGATCTATTACCGGAATTCCCACGATTTCTCCCGCAGCCGCCAGTCTTCTGGTGCTTCGGATATCCTCTCTGCTGGGAGTCGGATCTCCGCTGGGATGATTGTGTAAAATACAGACAGAAACCGCGCCCCGTCTGAGCGCTTCCCGGAAAACTTCTCTGGGTTCCAGACAGGAAGCCATTATGGTTCCCTGGGCAATATCAATTGTGTCTGTCATTCTCCCCTTGACATTGAGCAGAAGTACCTTTGTTACTTCGCGCTCCATATGCCGCATATCTTCCATAAAATAACCGGCAATCGCCGCCGGATCTGTAAAGGTGACATGGTCCGCCAGTCGGGCCTTTACAATGCGTCTGGATAATTCCGCAATGCATAAAAGCTGCGCCGCCTTTACGGCGCCTACCCCTTCAATGGCCTGCAGTTCTTCTCTGGTGGTGTGTAACAACCGCAGCAGACCTTCATATCCGTTTCGGGGTTCCAATAACTCCTGCGCCAGTGACAGCGCGGATTTCCCTTTTGTGCCGGACCGCAGAATGATGGCGATCAATTCCGCGTCTGTCAGATTTCCCGCTCCCTGCGCCGCAAAACGTTCATACGGGCGCTGCTGCGCGGGCAGTTCTTTCATTGTACGTTTCAAATAAGCCTCCTTCTCTCCCCTCTCCAGAATATGGGCCAAGAAGTCATCTTATTCTTTTTATCGTATCATATTTCAACGGGAAAATATAGCCAATTTTTCAAATTTTTTGTGTCTTTTTTATCAATTTTAACCATAATTTTTCGACTTCACGTTGTCCCGTAACTGAAATTGCCCGTATTT
>CANQOK010000027.1 GCA_947625465.1 uncultured Lachnospiraceae bacterium
AAATTTGAATAATTCAATGCTTTTTACTGTATGGTAGAATTTACCTCTGCACTGGAATTTACTTTTTCAATTAAGGTTTTCTTTCCCGTTTTCTTCCCGGTCTTTCCGGCGGCGCGCCTGAAGCGCCTTCAGGATCACCTTTCGGCATGCTGCCGCCTGCTCCCGGTCCATAGCCGGCACACCGGCAAGCGGATAGGCAGTTCCAAGCTGTTTGTACTTTGCCTCTCCCATCGTATGATAGGGAAGCACATCCAGCGCTTTCAGATTTCCAAGACCGCCGATAAAATCTCCCAGGCAGGTCAGTTCCTCCTGCCCGTCTGTGATCCCCGGCACCACCACATGCCGGATCCAGACCGGCACCTGCTTTTCTTCCAGATATCGGGCAAATCTCAGAATCTCCGTATTGTCATGTCCGGTCAGTTTCCGGTGCTCATCCGGATCCATGTGCTTGATATCCAACAGCACCAGATCCGTCACTGCGGCCAGCCGGTCAAATCTTTCCGTCAAAGCGGGATCCTGACTGTTAAACAGAATACCGGAAGTATCCAGACAGGTATGAATCCCCTTCTGATGCGCCAGCGTGAACAGTTCGGTCAAAAACGCGATCTGCAGCAAAGGCTCCCCGCCGGTCGCGGTAATCCCGCCGTCCCGATAAAAAGCCTTATTTTTCTCAAACTCCCTGATGATCGCTTCCGCCGTCATCTCCGTTCCGCCGTCAGGCGCCCAGGTATCCGGGTTGTGACAATAGCGGCACCGCATGGGACAGCCCTGAAAAAACACGACCAGCCGAATGCCCGGTCCGTCTACCGTACCAAAACTCTCCAGAGAATGAATCCGTCCCGTCAATTTAGATTCCCTCATGGAAGGTCCTGGAAATAACCTCATCCTGCTGCTCTTTCGTCAGCTTGTTGAAGTTGACCGCATACCCGGAAACCCGCACTGTCAGCTGCGGATATTTCTCCGGATGCGCCTGCGCGTCCAGCAGGGTATCTCTTGTAAAAACATTTACATTCAGATGGTGGCCGCCTTTCTCTGCGTAGCCGTCCAGTAATGTTACCAAATTATCGATTTGTGTTTCTGTTGCTGCCATAATTCCCTCCTAACGGAGCGCTTTGCGCGACGAGGCGGCGCGAATGTCAGATTCGCGTCTGCCATCATGGAGTTTGGGACGCTCCTACCCAAACTCCCGTGCAAAAAAGTCAGCGCATCAGTGTGATTTTTTGCACTGTCCTCCTCTCGGAGCGCTCTGCGCGACGAGGCGGCGCTCCTTTATTTTGCGCAGTCCGTACAGCCTTGGCTCACAACGGTCTTTTCCACTTCCGTTTCGTCAAACTGTATTTCATCTGCGTTATTGACAACGATATTCACATGCCCGGTTCCTTTTTCCATGGAACGGTCCAGCATGGCAATGATATCTTCAATCAGTTTCTCATTCATATCGGTCCTTATTCCTCGTCCAAATTCAAATCTACGTCCAGATCTCCGGTAAATACCTGTGTGCTCTTGCCCAGCGCATCCGGTATAATGGAAAATGTATTGGAAATCCCGTCCTGCGCATCCTTAAACGGCAGTTTCGCCACCGAAGCCAGAGAAGCGACTGCACCATGCGTATCCCGTTTATGCATGGGATTCGCGCCCGGCGCAAACGGTTCTCCCGCCTTTCTTCCGTCCGGCGTGGAACCGGTGTGTTTTCCGTAAACCACATTGGACGTGATCGTCAGGATCGAAGTAGTCGGAATCCCGTTCCGATAAGTATGGTTTCCTCTCACATAGCCCATGAAATCATGCACCAGCTGTGCAGCCATCTGGTCCACGCGGTCGTCGTCATTCCCATATTTCGGGAAATCGCCTTCGATCTCATAGTCCACCACGATCCCGTTCTCATCCCGAATGGTCTTTACCTTCGCGTATCGGATCGCGGATAAAGAGTCCGCAACTACCGACAGTCCGGCAATCCCGGTTGCAAACCACCGGGTCACTCTCCGGTCATGCAGCGCCATCTGCAGACGCTCATAGCAGTATTTATCATGCATATAGTGGATAATGTTCAAAGCGTTCACATACACCTTGGCCAGCCACTTCATCATATCCTGGAACTTCTCCATCACTTCATCATAATCCAGATACTCTGAAGTGATCGGGCGGAACTTCGGTCCCACCTGCTTCTTGCTGATCTCATCTACGCCGCCGTTGATCGCGTACAGCAGGCACTTCGCCAGATTCGCGCGCGCGCCAAAGAACTGCATCTCCTTGCCGACCCGCATGGAAGATACACAGCAGGCGATCGCGTAATCGTCTCCGTGCGTAATCCGCATCAAATCATCGTTCTCATACTGGATGGACGAAGACTGAATAGAAGTTTTGGCGCAGAAGCGTTTGAAATTCATCGGCAGCTGGGTGGACCACAGCACAGTCAGATTCGGCTCCGGAGCCGTTCCCAGGTTCTCCAGCGTATGCAGATACCGGAAGGACATCTTCGTCACCATATGACGGCCGTCGATTCCTACGCCGCCGATGGATTCCGTTACCCACTGGGGATCTCCGGAAAACAGCGCATTGTACTCCGGCGTCCGCGCAAATTTGATCAGCCGCAGCTTCATAATAAAATGATCCACGAATTCCTGGATCTGCTCCTCGGTATACTTTCCCGCTGCCAGATCCCGCTGCGCGTAGATATCCAAAAATGTGGAGGTACGTCCTAAGGACATGGCGGCGCCGTTCTGTTCCTTCACTGCCGCCAGATATCCGAAATAAGTCCACTGAATCGCTTCTTTTACATCCGCTGCCGGTCTGGAAATGTCAAATCCGTAGATCTCACCCAGCTTTTTTAATTCCTGCAGCGCGCGGATCTGTTCGGAAATCTCTTCCCGTTCCCGAATCACATCCGAATACATGATGGTCCGAGTGGTATTCAGCGCATCTTTCTTATTCTCAATCAGGATATCCACGCCGTACAAAGCGACGCGGCGGTAATCTCCGATGATCCGCCCCCGTCCGTAAGCGTCCGGCAGACCTGTGATGATATGGCTGGAGCGGCATGCGCGCATCTCCGGTGTATAGGCGTCAAAAACGCCCGCGTTATGCGTTTTTCGATGGACCGTAAAAAATTCCACGATCTCCGGATCTACCTCATATCCGTTCTCCTGACACGCCTTTACCGCCATCCGGATGCCGCCGTAAGGCTGCAGCGCCCGCTTAAAGGGCTTGTCCGTCTGAAATCCTACAATTGTCTCCAACTCTTTATTCAAATACCCGGGGCCATGAGAAGTGATCGTAGAAATAACCCTTGTATCCATATCCAGCACACCGCCGGCTTCCCGTTCCTGCTTAGACAATTCCATCACCTGCGCCCACAGCTGCCTGGTCGCGTCGGTGGGGCCCGTCAGAAAGCTGTCATCCCCGTCATACGGAGTATAATTCTTCTGAATGAAATCCCGGACATTGATCTCCCGTTCCCAAATACCGTGTTCGAACTGATCCCATTCCGGATATTGTCCTGCCATCTCATTTCCTCCTTGTCGAAATTCGTACTGTGTTTCCATTATAGGCAAGCCTACCTGTAAAGTCAACTTCAAAACCGCTTTGTTTTAAAAAAAATGTAATTGATATTTTATACCTTCGTTCATATTTTATTCATATTTTATTAAAGAACCTTTTACAATGTCCTCATTGAATTGTCACGAATCACTTTTATACTATAGCTGTATGAAAGATAAAAGAGTTATTTTTCATAGTGAGTTTTTTCATAACTCTCCTCCCTTTATTATTATAAAATTATATCCTATTAGAAAGAAAAGACCTGCTGCCGCAGGTCTTTTCTTTCTATCTGTCCTGTTGTTTGCTTTACACTTCAAAGATCAGATCGCCATAGGACGGCATCGGCCACAGATCCTTGTCTACGATCATTTCCAGTTCATCAACCGGTTTCCGCAGAGCAGCCATGGACGGGATCACCTGATCGTGGAAGAAACGCGCCATTGCTTCGCCTTCTGCGCACTCCGCTGCCTTCGCTGTAATCTCATGCAGCGCCATCAGCGCATTCTTGGTCTCTGCCAGCAGAGCTGAAGTCTGAACCAGCAGGCCTTCCTGTGTGGAAGTATCTGCTGCCACACCCGTAGCCTTAACCGCGTTAATGGATTTTGCAAGCTGGGTGGTGTACTTCATAACAGCCGGAATGATCTGCTTGGAAGCGATGTCATACATTGCCTTCGCTTCAATATTGATTGCCTTCGCATACGCCTCATACTGAATCTCGGTACGAGACTCCAGCTCGGCTCTGGTAAATACGCCGAATTTCTCAAACATGGCAACTGCCTTGTCTGTCGTTAAGGACGGGATCGCGTCTACCATGGACTTTAAGTTCGGCAGGCCTCTGCGCTCCGCTTCCTCTACCCAGGCGTCTGAATAACCGTTTCCGTTGAAGATGATTCTCTGATGATCCGTCAGCAGTCTCTTGATCACATCATGTGTCGCCATTGCGAAATCGTCTGCCTGTTCCAATTCGTCCGCGATGTCGCAGAACGCTTCCGCTACGATCGTATTCAATACGATATTCGGGCTGGCAACGGAATCGGAAGAACCGACCATCCGGAACTCAAACTTATTACCGGTAAACGCGAACGGTGAGGTTCTGTTTCTGTCCGTTGCGTCCTTTGCCAGTACCGGCAGGGAATTTACGCCGATGTTCAGCTTGCCTGCTTTTTTGGAACTGGTCGCTTCACCGGTACTGATCAGCTGCGCAATTACATCATCTAACTGATCTCCCAGGAAAATGGAAATGATTGCCGGAGGAGCCTCGTTGGCGCCCAGTCTGTGATCATTCCCCGGATCTGCCGCAGACTCTCTTAACAGATCTGCGTGTTTGTCAACGGCACTGATGATCGCTGCCAGAACAACCAGGAACTGTACGTTCTCATGCGGTGTCTTGCCGGGATCCAACAGGTTGATGCCGTCGTCGGTAACGATAGACCAGTTATTGTGTTTACCGGAACCGTTCACGCCTGCAAACGGCTTCTCATGCAGCAGACAGGTCAGTCCGTGCCGTCCGGCTACCTTCTTCAATACTTCCATCGTCAGCTGGTTGTGATCGACCGCAATATTGCACTCCGCATAGATCGGCGCCAGCTCGTGCTGTGCCGGAGCAACCTCGTTGTGCTGTGTTTTGGCGCATACGCCCAGTCTCCACAATTCCTGATTGACGTCCTTCATAAACGCCGCGATTCTTTCCCGGATCGCGCCGAAGTAATGATCTTCCAGTTCCTGGCCCTTCGGCGGCATTGCGCCAAATAAGGTACGTCCTGTAAAGATCAGATCTTTTCTCTTTAAATATTTATCTCTGTCTACAATGAAATATTCCTGTTCCGGACCAACGGAAGGTCTTACCCGTTTGGAAGTTGTATTGCCAAACAGGCGCAGGATTCGAAGCGCCTGTGTATTGATCGCTTCCATGGAGCGCAAAAGCGGCGTTTTCTTATCCAGCGCTTCTCCTGTATAGGAGCAGAATGCTGTCGGAATACATAAAGTCGCGCCTGCCGCGTCCTTACGCACAAATGCCGGCGACGTACAATCCCATGCTGTATATCCTCTGGCCTCGAAGGTAGCGCGCAGGCCGCCTGACGGGAATGAGGATGCGTCCGGCTCGCCCTTGATCAGCTCCTTGCCGGAAAACTCCATCAGAACCTTACCCTGTTCATCCGGAGATGTAATAAAGGAATCATGCTTCTCAGCGGTTACACCGGTCAGTGGCTGGAACCAGTGGGTATAGTGTGTCGCGCCTTTTTCAATCGCCCAGTTTTTCATGGCGTTGGCTACCACATTAGCGATCTCCGGGTTCAGTTCTGTTCCCTCTTCGATCGTCTTTTTCAATTCTTTGTAGATCTGTTTGGGAAGACGTTCTTTCATAACCGCGTCGTTAAACACGTTACTGCCGAACTCTTCAGCAACATTAAACATTTCGCTCATAATTCATTCCTTCCTTTCAGCATTTCGTTTCATGATTGATCAGACAAGCACAGGGCAAATCTCCGATAAAAACAGAAAAAGCGTCCCTCTCCGAAGGGACGCCTTTGTCCTGCAAACTCACTTGTCAAATTACCACTGGAACTAGGATATACCATTTTTGCGAAAAAAGCAAGCACTTTTTTCATTTATTTATCCACCATTTCTTCTCCCCGCACGCACATTACGATAACCCGCTTACTTTTATCATCCCGGGTTGTGCAGGTAGACAGTGTCAGAATATAGTCGTCCGCCGTCAGTTCCGGTACGGATTCCACCTGATAATAGCTCCTTGCACGCTGTTTTTTCTGCCAGGCTTCAAATTCTTCATCGGTCGCGAACCGGTACTGATACACGTCATCGCCCACCGCGTTGCATTCAAAGGAGGCAAAGACATAGTAAATATAATGCTTGCTTCCTACATAAACGTCAAAGGTGGGATTCTCCTCATAATAATCCTTATTCTTGTATTTCACTAAGGTGCCGAACATGGTATTGGTCCACATATTATGCCCGTATACGACAGCATTCTGGGCGTTCAGACCTTCCTCGATCTCGTAATCCAGAAAGATCGAACCGTTCCGGTTATAAGTCCCGTTAAAGGTGTAATGCAGATAATAGTCGTTGTTCTTTCCCTGCATGATCGGATAGTTGATCCGGGAATTATCCTGCTTGATATATCCCCTGGCGTCGGGATTGATCGCGACCAGCTTATCAAAATCAAATACCCATTTTTCTTCACTGTCGTTGATATTGACAGACTGGGAACCGCCCTGGCTGCCGCTGCCGCCGTCGTCCGCTTCCTGGATAAACAGATCCTGCACATCTTCGTATACGGCGTCTCCCTCCTGATAGTCCAGATAAGTCTTGGTCAGGCTGTAAGACGCATAGGTAAATGTGCCGGCCGCAATAACCAGCGCCACGATCCGCACAATATTGTAAATACGGACTGCCTTCTTTTTTTCCATACTAACCTCCATTCCGAACTCCATTCCGAAGCGTTTATGAAAATTCCCCTGTTATGCGTTTGCCTTGCCGACAGAACCGAATAGTTCCATCTTCTCCTTAACCGTCGCTTTGATCGCTTCAAAGCCCGGCGCCAGCAGCTTCCGGGGATCATAGCCCTTGCCCTGCTGATCCTTGCCTGCTTCAATATATTCTCTGGTCGCCTGCGCGAATGACAGCTGACATTCTGTATTTACATTGATCTTGGCAACGCCGAGGGAAATTGCCTTCCGGATCATATCTTCCGGGATTCCCGTACCGCCGTGCAGTACCAGCGGCATATCGCCGGTCAGAGCCTGTACCGCGTCCAGTGTCTCAAAACTCAGGCCCTTCCAGTTAGCCGGATACTTACCGTGAATATTGCCGATCCCTGCTGCCAGCATATCGACGCCCAGATCCGCGATCATCTTACATTCCTGGGGATCCGCGCATTCACCTGCACCGATCACGCCGTCCTCTTCTCCGCCGATAGAGCCGACCTCTGCTTCCAGAGACATTCCATGCTCCTTCACCATCGCAACCAGTTCTTTTGTCTTTGCCACATTCTCCTCAATGGGATAATGGGAGCCGTCAAACATGATCGAGGAAAATCCTGCTTCGATGCACTTCAGACAGCCTTCATATCCGCCGTGATCCAGATGCAGCGCAACCGGAACCGTAATACCGAGTTCCTCCATCATACCGTTTACCATGCCGACAACCGTCTTATAACCGGTCATATATTTGCCCGCGCCTTCTGAAACTCCCAGAATGACCGGGGACTGCTGCTCCTGCGCAGTCTGCAGCACAGCCTTTGTCCACTCCAGATTGTTGATATTGAACTGACCGACTGCATATTTGCCGGCCTTTGCTTTTTGTAACATCTCTTTTGCAGATACTAACATATCAGATTACCTCCAAATTTATAATTTACGATTTACTCCCTGTATCGTACCATTTTTCCGCAAATTTGGCAATATGTTTTTGCCGGGATCCGCGTTAAAACAGACACCAGATATATTTAATCAGGAATCGCTGCCACAGTCCGCACTCCGGATAGATCCGCTTAAGCAGCGCGTCTGTCCGGCGTTCCAGCGCCCTGACCACTCCCGGCTCCATACCGCCGCGGCTGTAAAAACCGCGCTCCAGCAGCCTGAGCCAGGCAGCCGTCTGTTTTTCGACTTCGCCGCCCCACAGCTTCTCGACCTCCGCCAGGATCTCCTCCTTCGACATGGTTTCCGTAAGCCGCGCCTGCTTTCCGGACAAGATCCGGAATATACGCCGCTGCAGTTTAACCGGATCGGAACTCCGTTTTCCCGGACGCAGCCGCAGTTTCCGGTACAGAGAAAATCCGAACCAGAGTAAAAGCGGAAGGCAAATGAGCCCGATCCCCAGAAAGATCCATTTCCACGGAATGTTGACAGAATCGGTCTGTTGTGCAGCCGGCGTTTCCGTCGTCGTGGTCTGCGGATCCGTCATGCTCTCTTCTTCCGTCGTCGTCTCCTCTGCCGATTTCGTTGTGGTCTCCTCCTGCACGGCAGGCGTTGTTTCTTCCGTCTCCGGTTCAAAGCCCGTCGTTACTTCCACCGGCACCCAGCCCAGTCCGGACTGATAGATCTCTACCCAGGCGTGCGCGTTTTCATCCGGCACCTGCGCCGTACTGCTGCCGGGGTTATCCCTTACAAATAATTTCTGTTCTACCAGATACCCCGATACATACCGCGCCGGGATTCCAAACTGCCGGAACATCATGGCTGCCGCCGTCGCGAAATGCACACAATATCCCTGCTCTTTCTGAAAAAGAAAGTCTTCTACGAAATCTTCGCCCCGCGGGCAGGCGCCCGGCTGCAGACTATAGGCGTAATTGCTCAGATATCCTCTGATATAATTGACATAAACCTGCATACCGTACTGTTCAAGCAGCAGATCCCGATCTGCAGTCAGGTCGTATTCCCGATCCTCTATATTCACCTTTACTCCGGAAAATTCCTGCTGAAACCGTTCCATCGTATCCGGAATCTGCAGATACTTTTCCCGCACATACTGTTCATACTGCTCCTGCCACTCCGGCGTACTGCTCTCTGTGCTGTTTTCGGCAAGAACAGACGGCTTTAACTCCAACAGCATGGTATTCTCATAATTTACGCCGCAGAGCTCATACACCAGGGCATCGGTGTCCAGAGAGAGTCTGGGAACCTTATCGTCCTCTATCGTCAGCGTCAGATCCGCGGTTTTCGTATACTCCGGCAGGAGGATTGCCGAAGCGTCCTCCCCGAAATTGCTGACCATGATCGTCGTTTCATAAAAACGGCTTTTCTTCAGCGTATTCTGAATCACTTTCGACGGCCGGCTGATGATCTCTTTGGCGTACTTCGCAAGCTCTGCCGGAAAAGACTCCGCCTCCGTCTTCCATGTATTATTCTCATAAACAGAACCTACAAAATTCTTCAGATAATAATCCCGTTCCTGCTCCCAGGCGACTTCCGCGGTAAACATGATCTTTCCCGAATGCGCTATGCCGTCCACAGTTCCCAGCGGCAGCTCACCCTGCGGAACTTCTCCTACTTCGGAACCATCCGAGTCCTCCGAATCCGTCTGAAAGATCTTAGTAACCTTTCCCCATGAGGCATCTGAAATAAGCTGATTGATCCGGGTTTTCCATGCAGCCAGATCCCGATTATAATAGGTCTCTCCCAGCTGCGGCAGCGCCAGCAGATATGCCAGGATCACCACAGCCGCCACGATCCCGCCCTGTTTCCAGACCGTATAATACGCAAAAATGCGGTCGCTCTGATACTGGTTATTTAAGATCAGCAAAAACAGGACCGCCAGAAGATATAAGATAATTGCCCAGCCCGCCGGCTTTTTCCCGACATTCAGGATCAGCACCAGAATCGCAAGCGACGGAAGCACCGACGCCATGATCCGGATCCGGTTCCAGTTTAATACGGTCAGAAAAACAGCGTAGAGAAAATTGACCAGGATCAGAAAGTTCCGAATACATTCTCCCGGCGGCAGAGCTCCGTCAATGATAAAGCCATAGCCGAATTCCGTCCGATAATAATGTTCGAGACTTTGAAACACATCACTGATACTGAGGATCAGGCCGTTTTCGATCTTGGACGGCTTCAGAATGAAGAGCAGAAGCAGCACCGCCGCCATAAACACGGCAAGCCGGATTCCCGGCCTGCACTTCCGGCTGCAGACTGCAGTCAGCACAGAAGCAATCACGCCCGATACCACGATGAACGCAATATTGACAGGCAGCTGAAACGCGTTCTTTAACGCGATCAGATTGGCACAGGAAAAAAACAGCACGATCAGACACCGGGAGACCAGATTATTCAGATAGCCCTGTTTTTCTTCAATATAACAGCCGTTGAATCTCATCCGGTAACCGTCCCGCAAAAATACGACATCTTCGGCTTTTTTCCCGATTCTTCCCACATGATACTTCTGATTTTTCACAGTTCTTCCCCTTTATATCCTTCCGCCGATTCCGTTACGGCCGTTCCGTCCAGTCCGTATCGGATCAGCTGACTGAAAAATTCCTTTCTCTCCGCTTCCGTGATCCGGCCTTTGGCCGGAATCCAGACAAAGAAAACCGGCGTCTTCTGCTGCTGCGCGGAAAGCAGGTTTAGCTGCGCCTCACTCCACCTCGCGCAGACATAGATGACATACCGGTATCCTGTCTCCACGGAGGACGCCGCATAATCCGCGATCCCGTAAAACGTATCATAAAACGGCGCATGCATCAGCCGCTCTATCCCTGTATAAATATCTGCAAATGTCGCGATCGGGCTGTGCAGGATTCGGGTATTGTCCCCCAGATAACAGCCCAGTTCCAGAGTGGTTTCCTCCTGAACCGCCCTCCGCAGCACTGCCGCCGTATGATCCAGAAAACAGTCTACCTGCTTCTGCCACGCCACGGGCGAAGCGGCTTTCAAGCCCCCGGACGGCTGCCATAACTCCACAAAAAACAAGGGAGCTTCGCTGATCGGATAACTGGCTTCCTTCACGATCAGGGCTTCCTGTTTACTGCTTAACTTCCAGTGGATACTGCGCAGTTTATCGCCCGGACGATATTCCCGAATGTCAAATACCTCGGTAGAATCATCCCCCGGTCTTTGTTTTGAATAAACATCTGCCTCCGGATTCATCCGTTCGGACAGGGAAAATTCCAGTTCCGCGCTGTGATCCATATCCGGCATAACCGCTGCCTGTTCTTTCAGTTCGGACCGCTGTCTGCATTTCCAGATCTTCAGAAAATCATAGAACCGAACCTGATCCAGCGCAATTTCCACGATCCCGGAATTAAGCGTATATAAATAATAGGTGACTGTCGTCATATCCCGATCCACGGCGCCGAATGAAACCCAGTCCTGCATCTCGTACCCCTGATACAGATTCTGATAGCGCAGGGAAACTTCTCCGTACAGCAGCGGAAACCGGCCTTCGTTGACAATCCGAATCTCCAGCGGGATCTCGGTTTCCTTTCCCCGGAAAATCTGTTTTTTGCTGACTCGGAACGAAACCGTGGATCTGTGTACCGTATATTTCATCTGCAGCCAGCTGAGCACAGGCAGGATCAGTGTGATCCGGATCGCCACAGCGATATAGATACTGGGATACATGATCAGAACGAATACCATGCACAGCAAAATGCTGATATAGATCAATTTATTACGCAACATAGGATCAAACTTCTTTCCTTACCGGTATCTCCTTGATAATATCGTACAGGATCCGCTTTACGTCATTCTGCTTGTCCCGCGTGCCGCCGCGCAGCACCAGCCTGTGCACCACCGCATCCTGCAGTACGGCGCGCACATCATCCGGCACCACATAGTCTCTGCCCGTCAGATAAGCATGCGCTTTTGCCAGATTGCAGACAGCCAGACTGGCGCGGGGACTCATACCCAGCAGAATATCCGGATGCTGCCGGGTTGCCGCCGCGATCTCCGCGACATACGCGTATACATTATCCTTAATATAAATCTGCTCCACTTCCTTCTGCATATACAGAAGTCCCTGGTCGCTGACGACAGGCTTCACCTTCTCCATCGGATTGGCGCAGTGCTTCCCCTTTAACATCAGCACCTCGTCATCCACCTCGGGATATCCCATATAAAGACACATGGCAAACCGGTCCAGCTGGGATTCGGGAAGCATCTGCGTTCCCACGGAGCCTACCGGATTCTGCGTCGCGATCACGATAAACGGATTCGGCAGCAGATAAATCTTTCCGTCTACCGATACCTGCTGTTCCTCCATCGCCTCCAATAACGCCGACTGTGTCTTTGAGGAGGTTCGGTTGATCTCATCTGCCAGCAGCAGATTGCACATGGCCGCACCCTCCTGAAATTCAAACTTCTGCGTCTGTTTATTAAATACATTAAACCCTGTTACATCGGAAGGCATAACATCCGGGGTAAACTGCACCCGCTTTTGTTTCAGCTCCATTGCTTTGGAAAATGCCATCGCCATGGTCGTCTTGCCCACGCCCGGGATATCCTCGATCAGGATATTCCCTTTTGCCAGAATGCATAACAGTGTTTTCTTTACAACCTCATCCTTTCCGATAATTACCTTGCGCACCTCATCCATGATCCGGTTCGCCGCTTTTAGTCCCATCTGATTCATGTACTTTATTCCCCTGTCTGTCGTTTTTTCATATGCAATTTATTGTACCACAGATTTTTAGTTTTTACCAGACGGTTTTTTGTCCTGCATCCTGTTCATGCTCCGGTTTATAAAAAATACAGTGATCAGCAGATAGACGCCATGCAGGGCAGCTAAGAGCAGGTAATGATACCAGCGATAATATTTCATCAGATCATAGAGCCGTTCGACATGGCAGGCGGACAGCACAGACAAAAGCAGCGCCGCGAGCAGCATGGACAACAGCACCATACTTCCCAGATCCGCATACAGCAGTTTTTTCCTGGTTTCCCGCTTTAATCCAAGCAGGCTCAAAGTCAGGAAATCTTTCTGCTTCAGCGCCCACATGACATACTGCAGCACAATTCCCAGAAGGAAAACCGCCGCCAGAACCCCGGCGCTGACCGCCAATTGTTTCAGCATTTCCTGAACAGTACGCAGATCATGCGCCACCGAGCCCGCGCGAAAAACGCTGATCGCTTCATAACCCATCTGCTTCAGGTCCGCGAGCACATCATCCGTATATACATAATCCTCGATATATACTGTGATCTGTTCACTGTCAAGCTCCGGATAAATCTGCTCAAACACTTCTCTGCTGACTTCATAGATATTCACGCCGTGCGCGGTTTCTACAGGATCAACCGTCAGTCCCAGCATACGCGGCGTACCTTCGTAATCCGTTACGTCCGAGATCCTGCCCGAAGCGGATCCCTGGGTCCTGCCGTCCCTGACCTTATTCTGATCCGGCTGCCACGCCAGCGCCGCCAACGGATAAATGGCATACTGGCTGACAACATCCTTTTTATTCAGGTCGGGATTTGCCGGATCTCCGGGATATCCGAAGCCTTCTCCATCCGATACAATGATATTGTTATCATAAAAATCCGTTGACAATCGAATGAAATTCCCCTGCAGCTCCGGGTTGCAGACCAGGATTGCGTTCTGCCGCCGGTACCCGATGCTTTTGCCGCCGGTATTCACCAGCGCCTCTGTCAGCGTATCCAAAATGGCGCCGTCCGCAGACGGTATCCCATCGTAATACTGCATCACGGTTTCCGCCCAGTAATTCAGATACCCGCCGGCATTGTCTTTCTTTCCCTGTTCCGCCAGGTATTCCAGATAGCGGGGCAGCGCGCCCTGCAGAGCCGCGTCGGCGACCTTTGCCAATACGGTTTCCTCCCGGTTCAGGGTTCCGCTCATTTTTACTCCCGTTACCGTACCGGCCATATTCTGATAGGAAGCGGAGACATCTTTTACGCCCCGGGTATTCCGGTTCACGCCTTTTCCCAGATCCCAGTAATTTTCCAGATAATGATAGAAAAAATGATTGATCGTCCCATCATCCGCCGTCAGATATTTCACATATTCGCAGGAGAAATAAACCTGCGGTTCTCCGCCTTCTACGATTCCGGTTATCTTCATCTGCGCACAGATATAATTGGGGCCGGTATTGGTAACTGCGCTGCCTGTCGGTCTGGCTTCCTCCCACCGGGTTGTATCCACCAGATAAAAAGGAACCGTCTCTCCCACCTGCAGCCCGCAGCCCTCGCTGACCGCCGCTTCATAGTAGCCTGCGGGGATCTCTCCTTCCTTCATCTGCTCCTCTGACAGGCAGGAGGCGGAACGCAGATAGCAGGCGGATGTCATCAGAGAGACGGATTTGGAATCCGGGCTCTGATACTCGGACTCCTGTACCCGGTACGTGTACTGATATCCCTGCCCCTCTCCATAGTAAACGGCAATATCCGCAGCTACGCCGTACTGGTCCGTCTGCTCCACATGAGAAATCTCCGAGATGGCTTCCACATCTTCCTGCCCCATAGCGCTTTCGTCCTGTTTTTGCACCAGCAGCCTGGTCTTATCCCCATTGGGCAGATCTTTGCTCTGGTAATATCTGGAGGACACCTCGTCCATCTGACTGAAAATAGTGCCCATCAGAACAAAGAAGCCAAACGACATTCCCAACAGAATCATTCCCAGGAACAGATACCGGCGCGGCTGGGCGCTCCGGTTAAATCGCAGCAGTTCCCAGACGACACTCGCTTTCCGTTTCTTCTCGCCTGTCTCCTTTTTTCTTCCGCTTTTTTTCTTTTCGCCGTCTGCCGTTTCTGCCGCCGCATTCCATACCGGATCGTGTGCCGGCTCCACTTCTTCCAGACAGGGCGGATTGATCTGCCGATCCTCGGTGACAGTTCCGTCATGCAGACGGATCTTCCTGGTTGCATAAGGTGCCGCCTGTTCATAATTATGCGTGACTACGACCACCAGCTTTTGGGCGGACAGGCGGTATAACAATTCCATGACCGCCGCTCCGTTCTCGCTGTCCAGATTGCCGGTCGGCTCGTCCGCTATTATGATATCCGTATTCTTCGCCAGCGCTCTGGCAATTGAAAGCCGCTGCCGCTGCCCGCTGGAAAGATTGGCCGCCTTCTTTCGGTACAGATCCGCAAGTCCTACCTGTTCCAGATATTGGAGCGCAAGCCGCTTCTGTTCTTTCCCCGGCACTCCCCGGAGGATCAGCGCGCACTCCACATTCTGCAGGACGGTATAGCTGTCGATCAGACGGTAATCCTGATATACAAACGCGATCTTCCGGTTTCGGTATTCCTCCCATTCCTCGGCTCCATAATAGGAAGTCGGCTGATTTTCAAAAAAGAATTCCCCGTCCTCATAGGTATCCGTTCCGCCCAGCACCCGAAGCAGCGTACTTTTCCCGCTGCCGCTTTCTCCGGTGATCGCAACGAATTCTCCCTTTTTCAGTTCCAGATTAATCCTGTCCAGACCGACCGTTACACCGCTTTCACTGTAATAATATTTGGATAAATTTTCTAACCGGATCATTCCGCATTTCTCCTATCCGTTCAATTTCGCAAGTTTCTTTTTCATACTCCGGTTCATAAAGAATACGGTAACCGCCGCAAATGCGCCGTGCAGAACCGCCAGCAGCAGATAATGGTACCAGCGGTAATATTTCATCAGATCATAAACAGCTCCGACACCGCAGATCTGCAGGATCAGCAGGATCGCCCACGCCGTTATCATTGCCGCCGCCGTCATGCAGCCCGTATCCGCATAAAACAACGCTTTCATGGTTTTCTGCCGCAGCCCCAGCAGTTTCATCGTCAGATAATCCTGCCGCCGCAGCGTCCAGATCACATACTGCAGCACAACGCCCAGCAGAAAGATCGCTGCCAGCACGCCGGCACAGATCCCCACTGTCACCAGCATATCCCGAACCGTTTCCATATCATAGGAAACCGCCCCCGACCGGAACACGCTGACCGCTTCATACCCCATCGCCTCCAAATCGGCGATCACATCATCCGTATACGCATAATCTTCAATGTAAACAGACATTTCTTCACTGTCCAGTTCCGGACAGATCTGTTCAAACACTTCCTTGCTGACTTCATAGATATTGACGCCGTGCGCGGTCTCCGTCGGATCGATCGTCAGGCCGATCATACTGGGCGTGCCGCCGTAATCCGTTACATCCGAGATCTGTCCGGCCGTATACTGTTTCACTCTTCCGTTTCTATCCTGATTCTGATCCGGCTGCCATGCCAGTACTGCCAGCGGATAAACCGCATACTGACTCACGATTCCCGGTATCGCGACAGGGCTGATCGGATAACCATAAGTATCTCCGTCTGATATGATGATATTATTATCGTAAAATGCCGTGGAAAGCCGGACAAAATTTCCCTCCAGTTCGGGATTATACAAAAAGATCGCATTCTGACGCGGGTACGCGATGCTCTTGCTGTCGGTATCTGCCAGCGCCTCTGTCAGAATATCGGAAATCCTTCCGTCCGCGGACGGGATCCCGTCATAGTATTTCATCACGGTCTCCGCCCAGTAGTTCAGATCGCCCTGAGAAAGATCCCGTTTCCCCTTTTCCTTCAGGTATTCCAGATAACGGAACAGGGCGCCTTTCACGGCGGCATTGGAAACATCCGCCAATACTGCCTCCTGCCGATCCAGTTCTCCGTCCGTTTTCACTCCCGTCATCAGACTGATCTGATTGTGATAGACGGCAGAAATGTCCTTAACGCCGCGGGTATTCCGGTTGACGCCTTGCCCGAGATCCCAGTAATTCTCCAGATAATGATAAAAAAAGTGATTAATGCTGCCGTCATCCGCCGTCAGATATTTCACATATTCATCGGAAAAGTAAACCTGCGGTTCTTTTCCTTCCACGATTCCGGTTATCTTCATCTGCGCGCAGACATAATTCGGTCCGGTATTGGAGATCATTTCATCGACAGGCCCCGTCCGAACGGCTGTCCAGCGTTTGGTATCCACCAGGTAAAATGGAATGGTTTCTCCTATCTGCAGTCCGCAGCCTTCGCTGACCGCCGCTTCATAATAACCGACAGGAAGCTGCCCTTCCTGCATACTGTCTTCCGACAGGCAGGAGGCCGAGCGCAGATAACAGGCAGACTCCAATAGCTGGATACAAACGGCGTCCGGCATCTGGTAATCCGACCCGCAGACTCGGAATACCTTTTTGTATCCCTGCTCTTCCCCGTAATACACAGCGATATCCCCTGCCGCGCCATACCGGTCCGCCTGTTTTACATGGTCAACTGCTACAATCGTCTCCAGATCCGTATTTTCAACCACGCTCTGATCTCTTTTCTGCACGATAAGTCTGGTCTTGTCTCCGTTTGGAAAGCCATGGTCCTCATAAATCTTGGACGAGGCCTTATCCAGTTGTCCGATGATCCCGCCTGTCAGGATCGTAAATCCCAGTGAGATCCCCAGCAGAAAAATCCCCAATAGAAGATATCTGCGCGGCTGGGCGCTCCGGTTAAACCGCAGCAGTTCCCGGACGGTATGGGACTTTTCTTTCGCCGGCGTGCCCTTTGCCTGGGGTTCGTTCTCCTTCGTATCCGCCATTTCCGGACAGGGCGGATTGATCTGGCGATCCTCGGTGACGCTTCCGTCATGCAGACGGATCTTTCGGGTGGCGTAAGGCGCTGCCTGTTCATAATTGTGCGTGACCACAATGATCAGTTTCCTTGCGGACAGCCGGTGCAGCAATTCCATGACCGCCGCCCCGTTCTCGCTGTCCAGATTGCCGGTCGGCTCGTCCGCTACAATGATATCCGTATTTTTCGCCAGCGCTCTGGCAATCGAAAGCCGCTGCCGCTGGCCGCTGGAAAGATTGGCTGCCTTCTTCCGGTACAGATCCGCAAGTCCTACCTGTTCCAGATATCGAAGTGCCAGCCGTTTTCTCTCTTTGTTCGGCACCGCCCGAATGATCAGCGCGCATTCCACGTTCTGCAGGACGGTATAGCTGTCGATCAGCCGGTAGTCCTGATAAATAACGGCAATCTCTTTGTTCCGGTAATCTTCCCAGTCCTCCGCGCTGTAATCCGAGGTGGGTTTGCCGCGAAACCAGAATTCCCCCTCCTCATAAGAGTCTGTTCCGCCAAGTACCCGAAGCAGCGTACTTTTCCCGCTGCCGCTTTCCCCTGTAATTGCAACGAATTCTCCTTTTTTCAGTTCCAGGCTGACCCTGTCGAGGCCGACCGTTATCCCACTCTCGCTGTAATAATATTTGGATAAATTTTCTAACCGGATCATTCCGCATTTCTCCTATCCATTCAATTTCACAAGCTTCTTTTTCATACTCCGGTTCATAAAGAATACGGTAATTACCGCAAATACGCCGTGCAGAACCGCCAGCAGCAGATAATGATACCAGCGGTAATATTTCATCAGATCATAAACAGCTCCGACGCCGCAGATCTGCAGGATCTGCAGGATCACCCACGCCATTATCATTGCCGCCGCCGTCATGCAGCCCGTATCCGCATAAAACAGCGCTTTCATGGTTTTCTGCCGCAGCCCCAACAGTTTCATCGTCAGATAATCCTGCCGCCGCAGTGTCCAAACCGCATACTGCAGCACAACGCCCAGAATAAAGATCGCCGCCAGCACGCCGGCACAGATCCCCACTGTCACCAGCATATCCCGAACCGTCTCCATATCATAGGAAACAGCCCCCGTCCGGAACACGCTGATCGCTTCATACCCCATCGCCTCCAAATCGGCGATCACATCATCGGTATACGCATAATCCTCGATATAAACAGACATTTCCTCACTGTCCAGTTCCGGACAGATCTGTTCAAACACTTCCTTGCTGACTTCATAGATATTGACGCCGTGCGCAGTCTCCGTCGGATCGATCGTCAGGCCGATCATACTGGGCGTGCCGCCGTAATCCGTTACATCCGCGATCTGTCCGGCCACATACTGCTTCTTTACTCTTCCGTTTCTCTCCTGATTCTGATCCGGCTGCCATGCCAGCGTCACAAGCGGATAAACCGCATACTGACTCACGATTCCTGATGTTCCATATCCGTATCCGTGTCCGTCAGCCACAATAATATTATTGTCATAATAAGCGGCAGACAGGCGGACAAAATTCCCCTTTAATTCCGGGTTATATAGATAAATCGCATTCTGACGCCGGTACGCGATGCTTTTGCTGTCGGTATCTACTAACGCCTCTGTCAGAATATCGGAAATCTTTCCGTCTGCGGACGGGATTCCGTCATAGTATTTCATCACGGTTTCCGCCCAATAGTTCTGATTGCCCTGGGAAAGATCCCGTTTTCCCTTCTCCTTCAGGTATTCCAGATAGCGGGACAGGGCGCCTTTCACGGCGGCGTTGGAAACATCTGCCAATACTGCCTCCTGCCGATCCGGTTCGCCGTCCATTTTCACCCCTGTCATCAGACTGATCTGATTCTGATAGGCGGCGGAAATATCCTTAACGCCGCGGGTATTCCGGTTGACGCCTTGCCCGAGATCCCAGTAATTTTCCAGATAATAATAGAGGAAATGATTGATCCTGCCGTCATCCGCCGTCAGATATTTCACATATTCATCGGAAAAATAAACCTGCGGTTCTTCGCCTTCCACGATTCCGGTTATCTTCATCTGCGCGCAGACATAATTCGGTCCGGTATTGGAAATCAGTTCATCGGTAACCCCCATCCAAGCGGCTGTCCAGCGTTTGGTATCCACCAGATAAAACGGGACTGTTTCTCCTATCCGCAGTCCGCAGCCTTCACTGACCGCCGCTTCGTAATAACCGACAGGAAGCTGTCCTTCTTTCATCTTATCCTCTGACAGACAAGCTGCGGAACGCAGATAGCAGGAAGAATCCAGCATCTTCATATATTGAGCGTCCGGCATCTCATAGTCTGACTCGCAAACCCGGAATACCTTTTTGTATCCCTGATTTTCCCCGTAATATACAGCGATATCTCCCGCCGCGCCATACCGGTCCGCCTGTTTTACATGTTCGACTCCCGCAATTGCCTCCAGATCCGTATTTTCAACCGCACTCTGATCTCTTTTCTGCACGATAAGTCTGGTCTTGTCTCCGTTCGGAAAGCCATGATCCTCATAAATCTTGGATGAAGCCTTATCCAGTTGTCCGATAATCCCGCCCGTCAGGATCGCAAATCCCAGTGAGATCCCCAGCAGGAAAATTCCCAGCAGAAGATATCTGCGCGGCTGGGCGCTCCGGTTAAACCGCAGCAGTTCCCGGACGGTATGGGACTTTTCTTTTCCCTGTTCTTCTCCTGTCTGCGGCCCGTTCTCCTTCGCATCTGCATCTTCCACAGCCGTGCCTTCCGCAGCCGTGCTTTCTGTATCCGTGCTTTCCGTGTCCGCCATTTCCAGACAGGGCGGATTGACCTGCCGATCCTCGGTAACGGTTCCGTCATGCAGACGGATCTTCCGGGTCGCGTAAGGCGCTGCCTGTTCATAATTGTGCGTGACCACGACCACCAGCTTTTTGGCGGACAGGCGGTATAACAATTCCATGACCGCCGCCCCGTTCTCACTGTCCAGATTGCCGGTCGGCTCGTCCGCTACAATGATATCCGTATTTTTCGCCAGCGCTCTGGCAATCGAAAGCCTCTGCCGCTGGCCGCTGGAAAGATTCGCCGCCTTCTTCCGGTAAAGATCCGCAAGCCCCACTTCCTCCAGATATTGAAGCGCCAGCCGTTTTCTCTCTTTGCTCGGCACCGCCCGAATGATCAGCGCGCACTCCACGTTCTGCAGAACGGTGTAGCTGTCGATCAGCCGGTAGTCCTGATAAATAACGGCAATTTCTTTGTTCCGGTAATTTTCCCAGTCCTCCGCGCTGTAATCTGAGGTGGGTTTGCCCCGAAACCAGAATTCCCCCTCCTCATAAGAATCCGTTCCGCCCAGCACCCGAAGCAGCGTACTTTTTCCGCTGCCGCTTTCCCCCGTAATCGCGACGAATTCTCCTTTTTTCAGTTCCAGGCTGACTCTGTCGAGGCCAACTGTTATCCCACTCCCGCCAGAGTAATATTTTGATAAGTTTTCTAAGCGGATCATACGTCATTCCCCCTCCGCTCTCATCAAATATCATACTTGGACGCAAGCTGCGCAGGCGGCATTCTCAGGATCCTGCAGATCGGCAGAATACCGATCAGAACAGTGACCGCCACCAGGAAGACCAGCGTTGCCAGAACCGCGTACCACGGATAAATCACCGTAATATTCAGCGCTTCAATCCCGGAGATCATCTTCGTCACCAGCGTAGTAAGCAGGACTGCCGGCAGGATCGTATACGCGCTGATCACCAGATTTTCAATGGCGAACAGTCCCACAATGCTGCTTTTCGCTACCCCCAGCAGCCGGTATACGCTCAGATCCTGCATCCGGGCGATGGCGTTTGCCTTCATCATAAAATATAAGATGATAAAGGAGATCACAAAGATCGTAATGGTAATAATGATCCGGGCGTCGAATTTCAGCTGCTTTGCGGCCCGATAAGCCTCCATATCTTTCTCATAGGAATCCGTAACCATGTATTTTAACTTAGCCGCAATCTCCTGGGGCAAACCGTTCTGCAGATACTCTTTTACCGCGTCCTTATCCTCCGCGTAAACGGACAGCTCTCTGTATTTACAGATCGACGCGGACAACAGTTTCTCATAATCGTCATCATTTACGATCACATCCGCTGTAGTCTGGCTGTTTTCAAAATACCATTTTACACGCAGTTCCACGCCGTTGCTCAGCTTGGTCGTAAGCGGGAAGCCTTCCCATGTTTCCAGGCTTTCCAGATAATCCGCGAAACTCATGACCGCTCGATCCTTTTCCGGATTGTTCTCAAACCTTGCCCGGATCTCTTCGTAGGTTTCTCCCTCTTTCCCGGCAAACGCGTCCAGAATATCCTGATCGTCCCACCACTGCCGCAGCGTCTCATAGGCGGAATAGTTGTCCTTGGTATATGCAAGCATGACTTTCTGATAATTGCTCTTTGTCAGCAGGCATTCTCCGGGCGCCACTTCCATATCTGTCTGCGGATTATTCTTCTTAAATTCCGAAAAGAACTGTATATTGTCGATGTACGGTCCGGAAGTCATCATGGCGCTCGGCATCATATAGATATCCGGCTGCTCGGAATCGCTGATTCCCACAATGGTGAATACCATGTTATTGTACTGGGAAACCACGCTCTTATTCAGAAAATGCTCGATAGAATTTACCACATTCGTGATCTGAGAACCGGACTTCATAAAGTTGGAAAGTACCCACCGGTCCACCACGATCTCTGTGGACTGCTCCGGCATCCGGCCGTAGATCAGCTGCGATTCATCCAGCCGGCTGACATTGACAATGCTGAATTGATTTAATTTGGCGGAAATGCCTTCGAGCTGCCAGAAGCCTTCATATCGGTAAGACATATCCGCACGGCTGCCCATCTGGATCTCCAGCGGCAGACCGCTTGCCCGCATTGCCTCTAAAGACTGCGCGACGGCGTCGCTTAACTCCTCATCCGTAACCATATCGTTTTTCTCCGCTTTCAGTTCCAGTATATGGGAGTCGGAGATGACCGCTTCTTCCTTGTTGATATCCAGGATCGTCATCAGATCCTGCGCCGCCAATACGATCAGGGCGGACATGGCCAGCAGGGCAATGATCAGAAAAACCTGCTTTTTCCCCAGCGTCCGGATATTCTGAAGCGCCATCTGCCAGGATTCCCGCAGTCCCAGCTTCGGAATCCGGGTATTGCTGATCGGTTTCAGATCATAGGCAAAACTCTCCACATCCGCCATTTCAGCCACCGGACGTTTGCTGTCTACGACCTTCTTTTCACTCTCCGGCGTCAGAAAATCCACGCTGAGATCCGTATTGGCGCCGGTGCTGATATAGATACGGTCATTTTCATAGATCAGCTGCACGGTAAGCGGCGGCATCTCGGTGTCCGGCTGCTGATACAGTTCCAGCTTCACCTGCGCGTTTTGAAATTCCTGCCGGTCCAATTCCTGCAGGTAGATATTATTATCATCATAGAAGTGGTACACGCCGTCGCCGCTTCGCTGTTCCTCCTTCTCAATCCTGCCGTCGGTGATCCAGAGGATCCGGTCTGCGAAGAATTCCGCAATGGATCTCTCATGGGTTACCACTACGACCAGACAATTCTGTGAAACCTTCTTTAAGATACTCATGATCCGCATGGTATTGGCCTCATCCAGATTGCCGGTCGGTTCATCCGCGAAGATCACGCGGGGCATCTTAGCCAGCGCTCTGGCGATGGCGATCCGCTGCTGCTGGCCGCCGGAAAGCTGGGACACCAGCCGTTTCTTGTAGCGGCGCATATCCACAGCCTCCAATACATAGTTGATGCGCTCCTGCTTTTCTTCTTCCGTGATATCATACAGCGCCAGGCCGATCAGAATATTATACTCCACCGTCTGATCCTGCAGCAGATAGTAATTCTGAAAAATATATCCGAATTTTTCATTTCGGATCTTCTCCTGATTGGCAGTGCCGTATTTGCTGATCTCCTCTCCGTCCACAGAAATGGTCCCGCTGCTGAAATCATCCAGTCCGCTGACCGTATTCATCAATGTCGTCTTGCCGGAGCCGCTTTCCCCCAGAATGCAGACCAGCCCAGTATCTTCCAACTGCAGCGTAGTCTCATTGATCACATGCAGTTCGTTGCTTTTTCCTTTGTTGTAATATTTATTTAACCCTGTGATATGAATCATAATCTTCTCCTATTTTTCCTTGCTAAACACATGATTTTTCTTTTTCTTCGCAGATAACAGATACCGGTTAAACAGTATGCCGGCCGCCCAGCCCATCGCGCCCGCGATCAGAAGAAAGGCCGCATAATGTACCCACCGCAAATAATGCACGATCCGAATGATCTGCGCCTGCTGCTGCAGATTGAGAATCCACACGATCAGCAGAACCACCACGCCTGCCGTCAGCATTCCGGTGATCAGATCCCACCGGTTAATCTGCGCCAGCATATTCCGCCGCATCCCCAACGCGCGGAAGATATCGAAATCATTTCGCTTCAGTTTCATGACCGCATGAAGCACGATCAAAAACAGTATAATGGAAACTGCCAGAGCGCCCGCGGAAATCCCCAGCGTCGTCATCTGATCCTGCAGTTTCTCATAGTCGTATCCGGTCGCGCTGACCCGGGCCGCGCTGATTCCTTCACAGCCCAGCTCCGCCAGCTGCCCAAGCACTTCGTCCGTATAGGCGTAGTCTGTGATATAGACCGTAGACTGATTGTCCCGGACGGCGGCCGTCAGTTCTTCATACACGCCCTTTCCCGCCGAGATCATATTTCTGGAATTTTGATTTCCCTCTTCTTTTAGCGAGACGGTCATCTCTTTTTCCGTCACATTCTCTCCGTCCATTCCCTGATACCGGATCACCGCTTCCCTGCTGAAATATTCCGATACGTTTCCTCCTTCAAATTCCCGGTTCTCCAGATTCAGGAAATGCTGGAAGGAAATACTGATCTCATTGTCCCCCAGGCTGCTGTCATAAATTACCTTTGCATTCAGACTGATCGGCAGATCGCTGACATAGCTGTCTTCCGCCGTCCCCTTTTTTACGTCCGTGTACTTGTGGTACTCCACCACGAAGTCAGACGTTCCATACTTCACGCCAAATGTCCTGTACAGTTCCGGTGAAAAATATACCTGTTCGTCCGCCTGTTTCAGCAGTCCGACCACGACCAGATCCCGATGCGCCCACTGCATGCTCGTCCACTGTAATTTAGAAGAAAAATACACCGGAATCGTCGTTCCCAATATACTTTCATCTTCACTGTAGCAGACGATCTCATTTTCCGCTTCCGGCAGTCTGCCCGCTTTCAGATCCTCTTTCGTTAAAGCCCCCGAAGATTTTATGTACTGGTCATCCTTTAAAAATGTAATATCCATTCGTTTGGAACCCGCGCGGTTGTCGCTGAACTCGAACCGGGCGGAATAGTCTGTTTCCGGCTTCCAGTAATAGTTGATATCGCTGCCGTTGTCGCCGGGTTCCACCAATGCCACATGGGAAATCTCCCCGATCTGTGACAGCGTCTCTTCCGGAATCGCTTTTCCATCGATCCTTCTTACGATCAGCCTTGTAAAGTCCACATTTTTGACAATCTGCTGACTCACCCGTTTCGCGATCGTGCTGTCCAAATTCGCCACGAAATTTCCCATAAAGATAAATACGGCAAACGCGGAAACGAGCATCAGAATAAAAAGAAACAGAGTCCTGTGCGGCTGCGCGAGCCGGTTCATGCGGACAAACTGCCGCGCCACCTTAAATTCATTTCCGCGGTTTTCGCGCTGCTCCGCATCTTCCTGCTCTGTACCCTTCTCCTCCTTTATCATTTGCTCTGTCCGGCGTTCGGTCTGCCGCGCCGTTTCCCGATCCTGCCGGTTAGCGGTGATTCTGGTATCTTCCACCAGATCTCCGTTGTGCAACCGGATCCGTCTTGTCGCAAACGGCGCCGCCTGTTCGTAATTGTGCGTCACTACGATCACCAGCTTGTCCTTTGACAGCTCATACAGGATCCGCATGACCTGTTCTCCGTTCTCGCTGTCCAGATTTCCGGTCGGTTCGTCTGCCACGATAATATCCGTATCTTTTGCCAGCGCTCTGGCGATCCCCAGACGCTGCTTCTGTCCGCTGGACATATGGGACGCTTTCTGATGCGCCTGTTTTTCCAGTCCCACCTGTTCCAGACACTGCATCGCCTTCTCTTTTGCTGCCCTGCGGTCAAACTCCCCGTTCTGGCAGATCATGATCACGCTGATCACATTTTCCAGCGCTGTATAGCTGTCGATCAGCTGATACGACTGGTATACAAAACTGATCTTGTTCCGGCGGTATTCCTCCCATTCCTGAGGGCCGTATAACGAGGTTTCCTCCCCGTCTACCCGCATTTCTCCCCCTTCGTAAGTATCCATACCGCTGATCACATTCAGAAGCGTACTTTTTCCGCTCCCGCTCTCTCCGGTGATCGCGACAAATTCTCCTTTTTCCAACTCCAGATTTATTCGCCTGAGTCCCAAAACTACGGAAGTTTTTGTGTAGTAAAATTTGGAAACTTCCCGCAAAGAAATCATTGTACCACCTCCCTTTTTTCTGTTTTTCAGTATAACATACTTTTCTGCTCTGCGGAGGTGGTTCAATGAATTTTCATATAACTTTTACAACTCTTTTACATCTTTTGCATAAAAAACGTCATACAGACCGGTAAGATTTATTTACAATTGCAATCCTCGTTATTTTTTGCCGCCGCCTTATCGCACGGGAACGCCGGATTGATGGCATAGAAGTTTTTGGAATTCAGCTTCTCAGTTACCATACGCAGACCCTCGCCGAACCGCTGATAGTGTACGATCTCCCGCTGACGCAGATAGCGGATCGGATCGCATACCTCCGGGTCTTTTACCAGGCGCAGGATATTGTCATACGTGGTCCGCGCTTTTTGTTCTGCTACAATCATGTAAGTACAACTTGTGATTAAAAGTTCCAGTGAATTTCAATCGGAACGTCCCTTGTTCCCGGAATACGCTTGCCAACAGATATATAGTCAATCAGCGTTTCCACGATCTCACGGGTAAGATGATCCAGATTGGTATATTGTTCGATCAGTTCACGACGGTTATCTCCGTTTTTTATTTTATCATCTAGCTTAACCAGCTGTTTTTTATCTTCTATTATAAGGTTTTCCAGATGATCCCGCTCAGCAGAAAACTCCTGTGACATTTCAATATAATCACTTTCAGGAATCACACCCCTTACTTTGTCTAAATACAATTCGCGGATTCCCTTTGAAAAATCTGAAATTTTCTTCTGATAAGTTGCAATATCAGATAATATCCGTTCTTTTTGTGCCTGGAGATTGTTACAAAATTCCACATTAAGCTCCAGTTCCTCTTTATCCAGATATTCAGCAGATAACCGGCGCAATTCTGCGAGAACCATTTGTTCCAGCCTGTTAACAGAGATAAAAGAGCCGATACAAGCGTTTTTCGCTATATGGCGGCTGCTGCACTTTAAATAATGGTCCCCATGGTTTTTACAGGACCGCATTGTGTAGCCGCAATTTGCACAGCGGGCTTTTCTGGCAAACAGGCCAATAGTACCCACCGTAAATGGCTTGGCCCGCTGTGCGACTAATGCCTGTACTCTGTCCCACAATTCCCGGTCGATAATAGGCTCATGGGTATTTTCGACAATATACCATTCGCTTTTAGGACGCGGCTTGCATTGCTTTGTTTTGTATGACACGCTGCCGTATTTACCCTGCACCATATTGCCGATATACATCTCATTTGTAAGCATGTCTGCTATCGCAAAATATTGCCACAAAGTGCTGTTTTTTCTCTTCGGCTGCTGGTAGTGTAACCCATGCAGCCGTTTATATTCTGTGGGATTTGGGATCCCCCGGTCATTCAGCATCCTGGCTATAGCTGTTTTTCCGTATCCTTGGGAAAACAGAGTAAATACTTCTCTGACAACAGCAGCCGCTTCTTCATCTATGATCAGATGTCCTTTTTGATCCGGATCTTTTTTATAGCCGTAAAGAGCGAATGGACCAATATGGTATCCGTTCATTCGTCTGTTTCTTAAGACGCTGCGAATGTTCTCCGACATATCTTCCAGATACCATTCGTTTACCAGTCCGTTGATCTGCCGGGATTTTTTATTACCTCTATTGGCGGTGTCCGCATTATCTACAATAGAAATAAACCGAATACCCCAAATAGGGAATAGCCCATGTATGTATTTTTCCACCAATTCCAGCTCACGGGTAAACCGGGACTGGGTTTTACAAAGGATGATATCAAACTTATGCTGCTCGGCATCACGAAGCAGCCGGTTAAACGCCGGACGTCTCCGATCGGCGCCGGTGTAATCGTCGTCGGAATAGATATCATATATCTCCCAGCCTTGTTCCATAGCATACTGCAACAACATGGTCTTTTGATTCTGTATACTGCCGCTATCATCTGTTTTAACCTGCTTGTTTCTGTCCTCTTCAGACAAACGACAATAAATTGCTACTAAATTATTCATGCTTGTCTCCTATAAAGACAAACCTGCTCTTCTTTATATTATACTATAGAGCATAGTTTGTAAAGGATTCTTTTAACATTTCCCCACTGTTATTCTTTTATTTTTTTCAATCTGGTTAATCAAAGCTATCCAAATTTTCGTATATTGGCTTTTTGTTATCCCACCGTTTCTGAACACACTTTTGCAAATACCTTGTTTTTGTGCCATAAATCTCACCCCTTCCATTTGCATGCTATTCCATTTGCATGCTATGCATCCAGCTTGTACTATATGCGACAATAGACATAGAAAAAACTGCATCTTCTACGCTGCAGCCTCTCCTATACCTACCCGCTTTTTCTCTGTGACAAATTTATCCCATTTTAATAAAGGCATTCAGATGCCATCCGCCTCCTGGCGGAAACATATGTAGCCCGATGGGCTGCATCCCACAACTCAGGCTCAGTGGGCTGCGCGAAGTGAAGTATCATTATCGTTATCCCTTTATTTCATGGCAGATAGGGTGCTGCCCTATTTTTCAAGCCGGCCAAAGGTAATACTGTCTTTCGTCTCGCTCGTTTCCGGATCCGGAAGGTCATGGCGTGCGCGCTTGCCGTGCTAATATAAAGGGGATTTTTGGCATTCTGAAATTTTCATTATGCAGTTGCCAACGTACATTAAATAATTCCAGATAGGATAATCCAAAACTATTTGTATATACTTATTATAGTTCTTTATTGTAACATTGTCAAACTATTTTGTTCTTATTTGGAACATTTTTTTCTTTTTTCTCTCATTATATTTACTAATTAAAAAAATATTGTATAATTAAAGTTATTAAGGAGAATTTATATGTTATTTAATGAACGATTACGACAGTTACGGATAGAAAAAAATATGACACAACAAGATTTATCCTGTGAAATATCTATCGGACGAGCATCCGTTTCTAAATATGAATCCGGTTTGATGTTTCCAGGCTATGATGTATTAGTAAGCTTATGTAGTTTTTTTGATGTAACATCTGATTATCTTTTAGGATTATCTGATATACGTGAGCATCACACTCAGGAACTAATAAATGATGATGAAAAAACATCCTTAAATTATTATCGAAGGTTATCCCGTGAGAGTCAGGATATAATTAAGGGACGAATGGTAGAATTATATCGAGAAGAATGTTCCCAATCCAATGAACAATATAGCAAGCAGAAAACCGGATAACATAATCCGGTTTCCGCTTGCGAAAAAACATAACATGTAAATGTTTAAGAAATAAGACCATTTTCTGGTCTATTATTTTTAGCATTTAAAAGCTATAAATATAAGCTAATACTTTACTAGAGAAATGGAGTGGGACAAATTTGTCCTGAAGGTTGCTATGTGCAAACCGTACTTTGGATTTATCGAGTTTGAATAAATTGAAAAACTCTGAAAACCCAGTAATAATGCGGGTTTTCGGTGGTTCAAGAAGTCTTTTGATAACAATTTGATAACAGCCATACAAGAGCTATTATTCTTGTAATCCAATGGTTTATGGGTTACAGAATGATGAGAGGCGGCTTGCATGGCGAAAGAAATCCATATTAGAAAGCCCTTAGCTGTGGGTAATCACTCATAGCTAAGGGCTTTTTGTCGTTCTTATTCATCTTTTTTGAGCTTGTCCTGAAATGCCTCCACCAGCGTATCGCTTAACTCCTGTGAAGGGACTTTCGCCCAAAGCTGCGTGGTATCGTATTTCGGATAGTAGTAACGCCAGCGGTCATAATCGTCCTTGCTGATTTCACCGGCAGAAAGCTTGTCCGCCTGTTCTTTCCAGGCATAGAGCATTTGCAGCAGTTCATAAGCCTTTTTGCCCTTGTCTTTGTTGACTTTCAGGCAAACTTCCCCGTCCGCTTCGCTGACGGTCAGCCCATAAACATCTTCAAGGGTAAATAAGGTGTGCATAAGGCCGATCTGACTGTCAATGTCAGGAACATCAAGAGCCTGTGGGGAAACATCAAGCACCTGCGCCAGTGCAGCCGTTAAATCCGCTTTCGGTTTGCGGGAGCCGGTTTCATATTGCGCCAAACGCACATCGGCGCTCCTTTCGGGAAAGCCGACAGCCGTACCAAGATATTTTTGCGTCATACCACGCAGAAGCCTGAAAAAATGGATTCTCTCACCAATCGCCATAGTGTTTACACTCCTCGCTTATGTATCTGCAACCAGTATAAGAACCTGTCAAGCACCGGGTAGTATTTTCTGCGAAAATCTCCACCCTCTCCCGCTTGACAGAACCTTGAACTGGTCGCTAATCATTCTACGACCAGTATAGCAGATATGCTTAGTGAAAGTCAAGAGAAAATAAAACAAAAACGTTTAATATTTTCTCCGAAACCGCTTGACAAAAGCAAATATGATTAGTATAATGAAATAGCATTAAGCAAATAAGCTTAATTAAATACCCGTCGTGCGTCACGGTAATGGCGTACCCGCCCGGGCAAATCGGAAGGCGGCAAGAAAGTATTCCGACACGAAATAAATGAAATTGAAAAACAGAAGGGAAGGTGATTTTTATGGAAAACAGGTTTATCCGTGCCGATGATGTGGCGCAGGAACTGAATGTATCCAAGCCCTATGCCTATAAGCTCATCAGAAAGCTGAACGAGGAACTGAAAGCGAAGGGATTTATTACGATTGCGGGGCGTGTCAACCGCCAGTATTTTTATGAAAGGCTCTACGGAGCCGGAAAGGAGAAGGAATAATGCCGGTATTTAAAAATGAGGACAATGGTACTTGGTATGTGATGGCAAGGTATGTGAACTGGAAAGGCGAGCGCAAGCAGAAATGTAAGCGTGGTTTTGCCACAAAGAAAGAAGCGCAGGAATGGGAGCGGATGTTCCAGTTACAGAATTCCTCTGACCTTGATATGAGTTTTGAGGCATTTACGGAACTGTATATCCGAGATGTGAAAAACCGTCTGAAGGAAAACACCTGGCTGACGAAGGAGCATATTATCCGCACGAAGATACTGCCCTTTTTCGGTAAGCTGAAAATCAGCGAGATTTCCACAAAGGAGATCATCACTTGGCAGAACGAAATGCTTGCCTACCGTGACGAGAAGAAAAAGCCGTACTCACAGACCTATTTGAAAACGCTGCACAATCAGCTTTCCGCTATCTTCAACCATGCTGTGCGCTACTTCGAGCTGCGTTCTAATCCCGCCGCAAAGGTGGGGAATATGGGAAGCGAGGAACACAGGGAAATGCTGTTCTGGACGAAAGAAGAATACAAGAAGTTTGCCTTTGAGATGATGGATAAGCCTGTTTCCTTTTACGCCTTTGAAATGCTCTACTGGTGCGGTATTCGTGAGGGGGAGCTGCTGGCGCTGACTCCCGCTGATTTCGATTTTGACAAAGAAACGGTCACGATCAACAAGTCCTATCAGTGTCTGCACGGGGAAGATGTAATTACTACACCTAAAACAAAGAAAAGCAACCGCACCATTAAAATGCCGCATTTTCTCTGCGAGGAAATGCAGGAATATCTCGGTATGCTCTACGGTCTTAAAAAGAAAGACCGTATTTTCACGGTGACAAAAAGCTATCTTCATCACGAGATGGACAGAGGGGCGAAAGCCGCAGGCGTAAAGCGTATCCGCATTCACGACCTTCGTCACAGCCACATCAGTTTGCTGATTGATATGGGATTCTCTGCGGTGGCGATTGCTGACCGTGTGGGACACGAGAGCATTGAAATCACCTATCAGTACGCTCATCTGTTCCCGTCCAAACAGACGGAAATGGCGGAGCGATTAGACGACTTAGGGAAAGGAGATTTTGAAAATGTCAGCTAAGAACAGAGACAACAAAAATCGTTGGAGAAACATCACAGTAGGGTTTCGAGTATCGCCCGAAGAGAATGAACTCATTAACAAGGCGGTTGCCTTATCGGGATTGCCGAAGCAGGAATACTGCTACCGCCGCTGCCTGAATCAGGATGTGGTGGTACAGGGTAATCCGAGGGTGTATAAAGCTCTTAAAACAGAGCTTGCCGCCGTCCTTGCGGAGCTGCAAAGGATTGAAGCGGGAAACGGCATAGATGAGGAACTGCTCAATGTCATTGAACTAATCGCTGTCATTCTCGGCGGCTTGAAAGGAGAGGAACAGGATGAATAAGCAAAAAGAAATGACCGCCCGAACATCATCTGTTGACGCAGATGATAGGCAGTCACTCCATGTAACTAATCACAGTATAGCCAATCAAAACGGAAATATCAATGCTTTTCTTCTGAAAGGCGGTGGTATGAATGGCTGAACTGAAAATTATCAGCATGGATGAAGTGCAGAGCAAGGAAGTAAACTGGCTTTGGTATCCATATATTCCATACGGAAAAATCACAATCATCCAAGGCGATCCCGGTGAAGGCAAGACAACTTTGGCGTTAAGGCTTGCGGCGCTTCTCTCCAAAGGAGAGGCGCTACCCTACGACGATACCGAGCGTGAGGCTGTAAGAATTATCTATCAAACGGCTGAGGACGGACTGGAAGATACCATTAAGCCGAGACTGGAAGCTGCTGAGGCAGACTGTACTCAAATCAAAGTCATAGACGAATCGGAAGCCGCACTCAGTATGCTTGATGAACGCATTGAAAAGGCAATCATAGAAGTCGGATCAAGGGTGGTAATCCTTGATCCGATTCAGGCGTATGTGGGTGCGAATATCAATATGAACAACGCCAATGAAGTCCGTAATGTGATGGCGCAGCTTGGACGGATCGCAGAAAAATATGACTGCGCTATTCTGCTGGTCGGTCATATGAACAAGGGCAGCGGAAATAAATCGTCCTATCGTGGGCTTGGCTCCATTGACTTTCAGGCTTCGGCACGAAGTGTTTTGATTGTCGGCAGAATTAAAGACAATCCGCAGATCAGGGTGATGGTGCAGGACAAGTCCTCCCTTGCCCCTGAAGGCGAGCCGATTGCTTTTGAGCTGGATAAGGAAAACGGCTTTCGCTGGATCGGTCATTATGATATATCGGTGGACGATTTACTCAGCGGGATTCCAAGAGAAAAGAAATCTGAACAGGCAGAAAATCTTATCCTTGAATATCTTTCAAAGGGCAAATATCCGCAGAAGGAGCTGGTAAAGAAAGCACAGGCGATTGGTATCTCCAAGCGTGTGCTGGACGAGGCGAAGAAGGCGCTGAATGTCCGATCTCTCAAAGAGGGTAGTCAGTGGTACTGGGAGCTTTCCGAAAAAACGGAGTGAGGTTTTTCAAGGTTGCAACATTGCAAAAGCTGGCATACCTGCAACCTTGCAATGTTCCTTTTTCGGGAAGTGATAAAGTTTGGTGGAGAGTGCAGAGAGCACCTTTTCAAAGGTGTTCTTTGCCCCTCGGAGAGCCCACGACATCTTTGCAACCGTCAGGTTGAAAGTGTCATAATGGGTTACGCACTTTGAAAAAGGTGCGTAACTGCACTTCCCCACAGTATCGCAAAACGAAGGGAGGGATACGAATGCCGAAGGGAGATTTCAGCGTTGCCCGTATAGAAAAGCGGACGAGAGCGAGCGTCGGAAAGTTTGAACGGCACATTGAGCGAAAAAATGAAAGCTATGAAAATATGAATGTTGATCTTTCCCGCACGCCGATGAATGTTCACTTTCAAAGCTGCGGCGAGCTGACCTACAACGAACATCTGGACAGGCTGATTGCAGACGGGACGGTCTCCTTAAAGGGGCTGAAAGCGGATGCAACGGTCTTTAACGAGATGATATTGGATGTGAATACTGACTACTTCGAGAGAAACGGCGGTTATGATTTCGCCTGCCGATTCTATGAAGAAGCGTTCCATTTTGCAGAAAAACTCTATGGAAAAGACAATATTATTTCCGCAGTCATGCACGCTGATGAGCTGAATATCGCTATGACTGAAAAGTACGGAAAGCCGATTTATCACTACCATCTGCATATTATGGCGCTGCCTGTGGTGGACAAAGAAGTGCGTTGGTCGAAACGCTGTAAAGATCCGGCGCTGGTAGGAACTGTGAAAGAGGTGATTCATCAAGTCAGCCATTCAAAGAAATGGAAATCAGAAAAAGCGTTGGACGAAAGCGGAAATCCCGTACTAAATAGTAAGGGGAAACCTGTCTACCGTGCTTCATATAGCATTTTACAGGATAAGTTTTACGAATATATGAAGGACGCAGGATTTGAGGGTTTTGACCGTGGCGAGCGAGGAAGTACAGCAGAAAACTTGACTTCGCTTGGGTACAAAATCCAGCAGGACGAAAAAAGGCTGGCAGATATTGAACAGAGAATTGCCGCTGAGCAAGTCCGATATAACGACAATCACAAGGCGTTTATGACCTTTGCGGAGATTGACAGCTCAGGCAAAAAGTCCTTCACGGGCAAATACACGGTATCGGCTGGGGACTACGAAAAGCTGACAACGCTGGCAAAGCGCAGTTACTCGGCGGAATCTGAAGCGCAGCGGTTGAGAGAGGAAAATGGTAGACTGTCCCGTCAAATATGGTCGCTGCAAAGCGAGGTTTCAAAGTTAAGAACTGCGCTGCGGGAATTGACCGAAAAGTGCAGACCGTACCTTGAGGCATTAAAGATAGCGCCGCAAAAGGTCAAGGAGTTTATCAGCGGTATTCTTGAAAAATTCAAAAAGCAGGAAAAAAGCATTTATTATGAGCCGATTTCGGCTCTTGAACAACAGTCATCTGAGCGTGGAAAACGCTCTAAAAATAAAGATTACGAAAGGTAGGAAAAGACAATGGCAAAGACGATTTTTGAAGAAATGGGCGGCACTTATGTACGGCAGGGAGATTATAATCTCCCTTGCCTGTCCTTACCCACCGAAAAAGGAAGCAAGCCTGTTGGCGTATGGGGACAGCGACATTTGCGCTATCTTAAACAGCACCGCAAAGTGCTTTACACCAACCTGCTCACAAGCGGTAAGCTGAACAGTTATCTTGCGGATATTAACGAGCAGGCGGAAGATTTGTTCTTTCGGCTGGTAGAGCAAATGGCGGAGCGTGAGGGCGTGACCGAACAGCTAAAGGCGGAAAATCAGATAGAGTGGGTTGGCAGGATGAATAACATCCGCAGTAG
>CANQOK010000028.1 GCA_947625465.1 uncultured Lachnospiraceae bacterium
CAAAAACGACTTGGGGTACGAATACATATACGCCCCCGATTTAGAGAGGGACTTTTACAGTCCGCTTTATGATGAGGTCTTGGCAGACTCTCTGCGGCATATTAACAGAGAATTGCCGTCCGACGCTTTGGACGACGCTCTGTTCAAGCTCAAAAACTTTGAGAACGGCTCTCTTGTGCAGAAGAATGCCGTCTTTATGGAGTATCTCCAAAACGGTATTCCCGTGCGATACTTTGTAGATGGCGAAGAACGCTCCTCTATTGTCTATCTTGTAGACTACAAAAATCCCGACAATAACTCCTTTATCGTTGCCAACCAATGGACTTTTATTGAGAACAGCAATAAACGAGCTGATATTATCCTGTTTTTGAACGGGCTTCCCGTTGTGCTTATTGAACTGAAATCTCCGTCCCGTGAAGAAACCGACGCTTCCGAAGCATATCGACAGATTCGCAATTATATACAGGAAATTCCGTCGATGTTCATTTACAACGCTATCTGCGTTATGAGCGATCAACTCACTTCAAAAGCGGGAACGATCACTTCGGGCGAAGATCGCTTTATGGAATGGAAAACCAAAGACGGCAGCTATGAAAACACGCAGTACGCACAGTTCGATACCTTCTTTGAGGGAATGTTCCAAAAAGAAAGGCTGCTTGACATCATCAAAAACTTTATCTGCTTCTCTAACGAGGGAACACAGATCTTCAAAATCCTTGCCGGCTATCATCAGTATTTCGCCGTAAATAAAGCGGTTGCGTCTACCCAAAAAGCCACCATGACCGACGGCAAGGGCGGTGTCTTCTGGCATACGCAAGGCAGCGGCAAGTCGCTTTCTATGGTGTTCTACGCTCACCGTTTGCAGGAGGCGCTTGACAGCCCGACTATCGTAGTGCTGACCGACCGCAATGACCTGGACGACCAGCTTTTCGGGCAGTTTGCTAAGTGCAAAGAGTTCCTGCGCCAAGAGCCCATGCACGCTGAGAGCAGAGAGCACTTGAAAACCCTGCTTGCCGGCAGACAGGCAAACGGCATTATCTTTACCACTATGCAGAAATTCGAGGAGGCCTCAGAGCCGCTGTCTGACCGCAGAAATATCGTCGTAATGGCAGACGAAGCGCACCGTGGGCAATACGGACTTGCAGAAAAAATCCGAATTACCAAAAACGAGGACGGTGAAGAAGTTGCCAAGCGTGTTGTAGGCACGGCGAGAATTATACGCAATACTTTGCCGAACGCTACATACATAGGCTTTACCGGAACGCCCATTTCTTCCAAAGACCGCAGCACCCGTGAGGTGTTCGGGGACTACATTGACGTTTATGATATGACGCAGGCGGTGGAGGACGGAGCGACGAGACCGGTCTACTATGAAAGCCGTGTCGTGAAACTGAAGCTCGACGAAGCCACCTTGAAGCTGATAGATACCGAATACGACATTATGGCGAACAACGCCGACCCCGAAGTAATCGAAAAGAGCAAGCATGAGCTTGGACAAATGGAAGCCGTACTCGGAAACGACAATACCATAAACTCCCTCGTTTGCGATATTCTCGACCACTACGAGAACAATCGTGAACATCTTTTGACCGGCAAAGCGATGATCGTTGCGTATTCGAGACCCATCGCAATGAAGATCTATAAGCGAATTTTGGAGTTGCGCCCCGCTTGGACGGAAAAGGTGGGCGTGGTTATGACTTCCGGTAACAACGACCCCGAAGAATGGCGTCAAATCATCGGTAATAAGCATCATAAGGACGAACTGGCAAAGAAGTTCAAGGACAACGACAGTCTAATGAAGATCGCCATCGTTGTGGATATGTGGCTGACTGGCTTTGATGTTCCGTCCCTTGCTACGATGTATGTTTATAAGCCGATGGCAGGATATAATCTTATGCAAGCTATCGCCCGTGTCAACCGTGTATTCCGAGACAAAGAAGGCGGTCTTGTAGTAGATTATGTCGGCATTGCTTCGGCACTGAAACAGGCAATGAACGACTACACAAGCCGTGACAAGAAAAACTATGGAGATACTGATGTGGCGAAAGTTGCTTATCCAAAGTTCCTTGAAAAGCTATCCATCTGTCGTGACAAGTTCCATGGGTTCGATTACCGCAAGTTTATGACCGGCTCTGATTTGGAAAGAGCAAAGACCATCAGCGGCGCTGTCAATTTTATCATCAGCAGAGAAAAAGTTGAGGATAAGGACAGTTTCGTAAAAGAAGCTCTCATACTCCATCAGGCGCTCTCCCTCTGCTCCTCTCTTGTGGATGAAGATATGCGATTTGAAGCGGCATTCTTTGAGTCGGTGCGTGTGCTTGTGTTGAGACTGACGAACACCGGCGTCGGCAAGAAGATCTCACTGCCGGAAATGAATGCGAGAATTAACGAGCTGCTCAAACAGAGTATCAAAAGCGAAGGCGTTATCAATCTATTCTCTGACATCAAAGAGGAATTTTCGCTGTTTGATCCCAAGTTTCTCGAAGAAGTCGCCAATATGAAAGAGAAAAACCTTGCAGTGGAATTGCTTAAAAAATTGATAGCCGAACAGGTCTTCATCTATCGCAGGACAAATGTGGTCAAGTCGGAGAAATTCAGCGAGATTATGCAGCGTTCCCTCAATGCATATTTAAACGGTATGCTCACCAATGAAGAAGTTATCGAAGAAATGCTGAAGCTTGCCAAGCAGATTGCTACGGCGCAAAAAGAAGGCAAACAGCTAGGACTCAGTGCTGATGAACTTGCTTTCTATGACGCTCTAACTAAGCCGCAGGCAATCAAAGATTTCTACAACAATGAAGAACTAATTGCAATCACTAAAGAGCTTGCGGATACGCTGCGAAAAAACAAAACTGTTGATTGGCAAAGACGGGAATCGGCAAGGGCTAAAATGCGTATGCTGATAAAGAAACTGTTAAAAAAGCACAAATACCCGCCAGAGGGTATGGAGGATGCAGTACAGACCGTTATGACACAGTGTGAGCTATGGACAGATAATACAGATATGCTTGAACCAGAAGAAAAAGTTGTTAAATATTCTTTTGAACCAGCAAAAAATTTAGCAATGGTGGCAGAAAACCCTGCACCATACAAAAAATACAAAGATATAAAATGATTCCTGATGGCGGTACTGTTCTTTACTCCCATGAACAATACCGCCAATATTTTATTTAATACAAAATGATAAGCCCCCCTATTCATTTTCCTTTTGACACTCATCCCAAATAATGTTATACTGATTTCCAGAGATGAAAAAATGAAATGATAGGGGGATCGTTCAATCATGACGAAAATTCTGATCGTGGAGGATGAGCCGGCAATCGCGGCCATGATCCGCGAGATTCTAAAACTTTCTGATTATTCCAGCGACATTTGTAATAACGGACCGGACGCCCTGCAGGCAGTCTGCACTACGGATTATGACCTGATCCTGTTGGATGTGATGCTGCCGGGCATGGATGGATTTGAGATTATGGACGCCATCCGGGATTTTGGATTTCCGGTTATCTTTCTGACCGCCAAACAGGGACTTGAAGATAAGGTCCGCGGGCTGCGGGCAGGCGCGGACGACTATATCGTCAAGCCGTTTGAAGCCATGGAACTGACGGCCCGGATCGAAGCGGTGCTCCGCAGGAAAAACCAGATCGACGCTTCCTATCACTACCGCAATATCGAATATCAGGAAGATTCCCACCGGGTTTTGCTGGACGGCAAAGCGGTACATATGACGCCGAAGGAATTTGAACTGTTCGGCTTTTTTTTGAAGAACCAGGGACTGGTGATCTCCCGGGAGAAGCTGTTTGAATCGATATGGGGATATCGGTCCGAAGGAGAATCCCGCACCGTTGACGCACATATCAACCAGCTTCGCAAAAAACTTGGTCTGCAGAATGAACTGCTCACGGTTCCCAGGCTCGGCTACCGCCTGATCCGGATCAAATCATAACGGAAATCCGAGCAGAAACCGTCGCAGGAACCGCGCACAGTAAAGAACGGAGGCACAAGATGTCATTGCGTCTTTGGCAGCGAATTTATTTAACCGTATTTATCCTTGTTTCCGTTATTCTGGCAATCTTCTCGATTTTATGGCAGCGGAATTCATTCCGTATCATGCTGGAATCGGAACAGAACACGGCGATCTCGGAACACTCCTATATTATCAATACCATCCAGAACGCTGTTTTGACGGAACAGCTGCGCCAGGGAAAACTCACGGTAACGACCGGGGATATCCGTACTCTGGTTTCGCTGACTCTGCAGGAACAGATCACACAGGACTGCGCGCTTTTTCTGGGTTCGGTTATCTACGCGTATAATCACGAAGAAACCCTGGAACAGAAAAAACAGTTCTCCGAGATCGATAATTCCAATTATGCCCTGCACACAGTTCTGGACGGGGACCGGTATCTGTGCTATGTGACGTCCCGATTCAGTGTACAAGACAGTTCATTTGTGCTGGTATCAGTCCGGGATCTGTCTTCCCTGTATACCCTGTCGCAGACCTCAAACTGGCAGCTGTTGTTTTTATATACGGCGGGTGCTTCGATCATGGCGATTGTGCTGTTTATTTCGCTTCGCTCTCTGCTGAAACCGCTTCAGAAATTAAATACCGGAATTACTGCCATTGCGGAAGGCAATTACAGCATGCGTCTGCCGCAGACACGCAAAGACGAACTCGGCGTGATCACGGACAATATCAACCGGATGGCTGCCGCGATTGAAACAAATGTCCGGGAGTTAAAACAGGTGGCGGACGACCGGCAGAAATTTATCGACAACCTGAGCCACGAGATGAAAACACCGCTGACTTCCATTCTGGGATATGCGGATCTGTTGACGATCGTAGAAGATATTGATCCGGTAACCCGTACCGAATACGCGAAGGTGATCCTGTCCGAGAGCAAACGGCTCCGTACATTGTCGGATAAACTGATGGAGCTGATCACGGTGGGACAGATCACTTCCCAGGAAATGCGGATGCTTCCCATTGAACCTCTGATCGATGAGGTGGCGCTTTCGGTCAGACCTATGCTGACACAGCAAAATCAGCATCTGATCATAAATGTACAGCCCTTTTTCCTGTACGCGGATAAAACGCTGCTGCAGTCCATGCTGTACAATCTTATCGATAACGCGAGAAAAGCCTCCCCTTCCGAAGGCAAAATACTGCTGCAGGCGCTGATCCGGGACGGGCGCCCGATTTTAACCGTAACGGATTACGGAATCGGGATTCCGCCGGAAGACCTGGAACAGATCACGAAACCGTTTTACATGGTGGATAAATCCCGATCCCGGCAGGCAGGCGGTTCCGGTCTGGGACTTGCGCTGTGTCAGGAAATCGCGGCGCTGCACCATGCGGAACTGAAAATTCAAAGCGAACTGGGAAAAGGCACGGAAGTTTCCGTTATTTTCCCGTCTGAAAACGAAACGACAGAAAGGAGTATCTCCAATGAAACAGGTTAATCGGTTACACAAACCTAAAAAGCTCCGGCCCGCATTCCGTCTCATACTGTGTTCGGTCGCGGTGATCGCCGTGGGCTGTATTGCCACGCTTTTGATCAGCAATCATCTGGTCTCCTTCTTTCTGGGAGAAAAGGACGTAAGCCAGTCTAAGATTTCCTCCGGACAGATCGTTTTGAATAATACGACCTATAATCTGTATCCCTGGAGCTACTATGCGGAGGAAAACACACAGAACCTGTCCGAAGAGGAATTTGCTTCCATGTCTCTGGAACTACGGACAGCCGACCAGCTTGCGATGATTCTGAACTCCCTGCGTATCGGCACTTATGATCCGGAAGCAATGCAGGACCTGATAAAAGATTATTGTAAGAAATTTGAATTGGAAACGGATGACGAGACACGGACCTGGTATGTCCTGGACGGCGCCCCGTTAAAAGAACATATGAACGAATACCGGATATACTGTATGATCGATACGGATTTCGATATCTTTTCCTTCCATATCCTAAAGCAGAACGCTTCCATTTCCGATTTCACGCCGGTTCAGCAGTATCTGACCAATGTTCTGAAGGTCCTTTCCACTACCGATCAGAGTGAGATCGCAGAAAATGCGAAAAACGATCCGGATCTCTATAACTTCGGGCTGCCGACTGCTACGATCTATACATTACAGAATATGGCGGACCGCAACAAGATCGATCCCGCTTATCTGACAGTAGACGCCTATCAGATGATCGGAGAACAGCTGACACATTTCCTGTATCGGATGGACGACGTTTTCCTGTCAAACTCCCTGCAGCTGTTTGACTCATTTCTGACCTATGACGCGGAGTCTATTTATAAGCAGCTTTTGCTGTCAGACAGCTCCATACGGATTGAAAAGAATGTTTTAGCCATACCGTTTACCAATGTGTCCGGTGTTTCTCCGTTTGACAGTTCCAAATCTTCATTTTTGATCTACATTTACTTTGACCCGGCAACATTTCAGTTTTGCGGATATCATTTTCAGGAGATGAACTAGGCGGCAAACCGCCTAGAACTCCTTCCGCGCCATGATCCGGCTGCTGAGCCATATGGAGCCTGCAAGGAACAGGCATACAAAACAGATCCCGATCCCCGCCGTCATCCCCGAATGTACGGCGATCCACTCCGAAATCCTGGGCAGCCCTTCTTCTGCCGGCATAAGAAACCGCACCAGTTCTACGCTTGTCAGAAATATCGCCACAACTCCCAGTAAAATGATATTTCTGCCTTTTTCCGCGCCGAATTTCAACAGCAGCGGTATCATAAGCGACTGCAGCAGGATCACAAGTCCACAGTACATACCGGCCTGGGAAAGCAGTCTGAACCAGCCCTGCCGCATATCCGGCAGGATCAGCCCCGCCGCTGTTACGATCCCTATACTCATAAGTTCAAATAAGACGCCGCTGCAGATCCCCAGCAGATATTTCGCGGCTACATACTGTTTCCGGCTGACAGGCAGCGTCATTAAAAACCCGAAGCCCGGCTCGTCATAGGATATCGTATTGATCACAAACATGGCGCCCAAAACCGTCATATAACCCATCGCGAAATCCACTGCTTTATTTTGAAAAACCAGAAAAATTTCTATTGCCGCCATCAGCAGCAGCACGAACCGCATCTCTTTTAACAGATAAATATCTTTCCGTATCAATCCATTCATAAGCGTTCTCCTTGTATCATCATACTGATCACATCATCAATGCTTCCCTTTTCCATAAGAACGCCCGGATAATTTTCCAGATAAAACTGCCGTGCGTCCGTCAGGCAGCGGACTCCATACGCTTCCTTTTGCTTTCGCAGAAGATACTGCTTTTCAATCCCCGAAAACTGCGCTTCATCCAGCTTCAGAATCCCGTAATCGCTGAGGATCCGGTCTGTCTCTTCATGCAGGATGATCCTGCCCTGATCGATCATATAGATCTCGTCGCACAGTTTTTCCAGATCCGATGAAATATGCGAGCTGATCAAAATTGACCGATGTTCTTCCATCATGTATTCCCGGAGCAGATCCATGATCTCTTCCCGCGCCAGCACATCCAATCCTGCCGCCGGCTCGTCTAAGATCAGCAGGTCCGCCTGATAGCTCATGGCGATCAGCAGCTTCAGCCGCGCCAGCATACCGGTGGAAAATTCCTTTGTCTTCTGCCGAAGCGGGATCTGAAACCGATCGCATTTCCGGAAAAAGTCTTCCGCGTCAAATTTCGCGTACAGACGTCCCATCACATCAGCGATCTGTTTTACTGTCATGATATTGGAAAAAGTACTGTCCGCCAACACGACGCCGATTCGCTGCCGCAGTTCGCTGTCCAGTTCCCGGCTGTCCGTACCGAAGATCCGGATCTCCCCGGAATCCGGTATAACCAGATTTAAAATTGCCTTAAACGTGGTGCTTTTTCCGGCACCGTTTTTTCCGATCAGCCCGACGATCCGTCCTTCCTGTACCTGCAGGGAACAATCCAGATCAAACCGCCGATACTGTTTCCTTACATTTCTTACCTCTAATAACATGCTATTCTCCATTCCGGAGCGTTTACTCCAACATCAGTTCCCACATTTCCCGCAGTTCCTCTTCCGTCATACCGCAGGCTTTTCCTTTCTGAATCGCGGACTCCAGCAGTTCCTCCACTTCTCTCCTCCGGGCTTCCTGAACCAGGCCCCGATCCGTTCCCGCGATATAGCTTCCTTTTCCGTGTACCGTAACAATGAATCCTTCTGCTTCCAGCGCGTCATATGCCTTTTTTACCGTCAGGGCACTGATCCGCAATTCCTTCGCCAGCGCCCGCACAGACGGCAGCGCGTCATTTTCCTGCAGGGTTCCTTCTACGATCCCGGTTTTGATCTGATCCATCAGCTGTTCATAGATCGGCTGCATGGATGTGTTATGAATCATAAATCTCATATGCATATTTCTCCATTGCACTGTTTTTTTCAACAGTTTTCTCAGCTGCGCTTCTGATGATAAACAGTATATAACAGTATAGAACAGTTGTCAACCCTATTCCTTGAAATTTTTGTGAAAAATCGTAAAGTTTCTTGAAAAAGGTATTGTGGTTTTCAAAACTACGTGATATAATTTGAATAACTTGTGTTGTAATATAAATGCAGTTAAACAGAATGGAGTTTACTATGAACGCGAATTTTTTCATTGTCAGCGACGGCGCCTGTGATCTGCTGCCGTCCTATACAGAGCAAAACGATGTACATGTTGTATCATTTTACGTTACCTTTGACGGCGTATCTTACCAGAAGGAAGGTACCGAGATCGACCATGACAGTTTCTATGAACGCATGATCAACGAGCACGCTATTCCCAAGTCTTCTCTGCCTCCGGTCGGCGATTACTATGCTGTTTTTGAACCGCTGGTACAGGCCGGGAAGCCGATCATCTGTATCTGTATCACTACGAAGTTCAGCGGTTCCTATAACAGTGCCATTAACGCCCGGGATGAGATCTTAGAGCAGTATCCCGACGCCCGGATCACGGTAATCGATTCTACGCTGAACACAGTATGCCAGGGATTATTTGTCAATGAGGCGGTGCGGATGCGGAACGCGGGGCTCTCTTATGAGGAGGCGGTTTCCCATCTGGAACGGATCAAGGACACCGGCCGCATCTATTTCACGGTAGGCTCCCTGGAATATCTGATTGCCAACGGGCGGATCGGGAAGCTGGCTGTGATCGCCGGCGATAAGCTCGGCATTAAACCGCTGATCATCATGCACGATGGAGATATTTCTCTGGGCGGTATCACTCGGAGCAGAAAAAAAGCCAAGCAGAATCTGCTTGGCCTGGTTACAAAATATTTTGAACAGAATCAACTGAATACCGACGATTATACCTTCACAATCGGCGCGGGTTACGGTTATGAAGAAGCCGATGAATACCGGCAGGAGTTTGAATCTTATGTACATGTTACCTGTAACCCGGATATAAGGGCCCGGATCGGTGCCGCCGTCGGCTGTCATACCGGTCCTTACGCGCTGGGGATCGCATTCCTGAAGCGCTATGACGCATAACCGAATAGTTCTGTACGCAGTCAGTACCGTTGGGGCTGGCTGCGTTTTAATTCTGCCGGCGGTCTGCTTTTTCCAGAAATACAAGCGCCAGCATACCCGGTCCTACATGGGTTCCGATGATCGGTCCGATATTGGCGACGATAACCTTCTTCGCCAGATTGCCGGACAGCAGTTCCGCCTTTAATTGTTCCGCCATTTCCGGATTATCCGCATGTCCTACGATCACCGTCTGCTCCGAAGGCTGATCTCCGCCCTGTCCGATCCGCTCAAGCAGATAGGAAAAGGCCTTTTTCGCGCCTCTTGCTTTGGCGACGACATACAATTTCCCGTCCGCGTCCACACTTAATACCGGTTTGATCTTCAGCGCGGTCCCGACGACTGCGCTCACTGCGGACAGTCTGCCGCCCCGGTTCAGATGAAACAGATCCTCCACGGTAAACCAATGACCGATATGGAACCGATTTTCCAGAAGCCACTGCGCCAGGGTATCGATATCCATGCCTTCTCTGCGCTTTACGCCTGCATGATAGACTAAAAGTCCTTCTCCGATCGAAGCGCTCAGCGAATCCAGACAAATGATTTTCCGGTCCGGGAACTCATCCTGCAGAGTCTCCGCCGCTACATTCGCCGAATTGTAAGAACCGCTCAGACCGGAAGAAAAGATAATTGCCAGAACGTCCCTTCCCGCTTCCAGATGTTTCCGGAACGTCTCTTCAAATACAAACGGAGTAAGCTGAGCTGTTGTCGGCATCTTGCCGTCTCTTAACTTTTGATAAAATTCTCTGCTGGACATCTCCCGTTCATCCGGATAATGATAATATACCGTACCGTCGATATTAAATTCCATCGGAATAATATCTAAATCCAGTTCCTGCACCACTTCATCCGGCAGATCGCAGGTGGCGCCGGCAACAATCGCGTAATCTCTCATAAATTCCTCCATGCTTTCTCTTAAATCTTGTTTTATTCTATCATGGAGGCTTTCTATCTGTCAAACAGATTTCAGTGAAATCCCATTTCACATTTCCGCCGTGCCCGGCGGCTTAAAGCCTTCTCCAAACACTTCGCCGGCAGACGTTACGATCAGAAACGCTTTCGGATCTTCTTCCCGTACAATTTCCAATGCTTTATAATACAGCTGCTTCCGCATCACGCACAGGATAATATCCTTTGCCTGATTTTCATAGGCGCCCGCTCCGCTTATAAAAGTTACGCCCACCTGCAGTTCCTGCAGAAACCGGTTCGCGATCGGTCGTTCCCTCCGGCTGATGACCAGGATCAGTTTCGCTTCCTCCCTGCCATACAGGACAAAGTCCAAAACAAACGCGTTGATCACTGCCGTCATTCCCGCGTAGATTCCGGATTCGATATTTCCGAACACCGGCACGGACAGTCCCACGATCACGGCGTCCATTACCAGAAAAATCCTTCCGGTCTTAATATGCGGATACTTCTGCTTGATCAGACGCACAATAATATCCATACCGCCTGTCGTGGCGCCGGCGCGAAAAATAATCCCCATACCAAACGCCAGCAGACTCCCGCCCGCAATGACCGAAAGCAGTCTGTCGCCTGTGATCGGCCCGATTGCGGAGAAAAGGTCCACAAAAACAGAAGAAGCCAGGACGACCGCGACCGTTTTCCAGGTAAACCGCCAGCCCAGTTTCCAGGCCCCCAGCGCCAGGATCGGAAGATTCAGCATAAAAATAGTGATACTGGTAGGAATCCCGGTCAGCGTATTCAGCATAATAGCAATGCCGTTTACGCCGCCGGGTACCAGCCGGTGAGGATCCAGGAACAGCCCGATTGCCGCTCCATATCCCACAACGCCTGCCAGCAAAATTCCGCACCGTATCACTTGTTTTCCGATATCCTTCCCTGCTGCAGCTTTCATTTCCATACCGCCTCACTGATTTTTCAGATAGGATATCCGTTTTTTTCTTCTTTATACCGCTTTCTCGGGTTAAACGGCTGCGCTCAGTTCCAGCGCCGTTTCGATCATGGCGGTCAGCCCCTGCTCCCGTTCTTTCGCGGACATGGCTTCACTGCCAAAGATCAGATCTGAAACCGTCAGCAGCGCCAGCGCCTTCTTCCCGGCTCTGGCCGCATTCATATACAAAGCCACGCTTTCCATCTCTACCGCCAGAACGCCCATTTTTTTCCATGAAGTGGCGGCGTCCGCATTATCGTTATAAAAGCAATCGGAAGAAAGCACATTTCCAACCCGGATCGGAAGATTCCTTTTTCGGGCAAGTCCGACTGCTTTTTCCAAGAGTTCATAATCCGCGATGGGTGCAAAGGAACCCGGCAGCCGAAACTGCGCGCCGTAATTGGAATCCGTACAGGCTCCCATGGCTGCAATCAAATCTCCCACATGAATTCCTTCTGCGATCCCGCCTGCCGATCCGATCCGAATGATCGTTTCCACATCATACAGATTGTACAGTTCATAGCTGTAGATTCCAATAGACGGGATCCCCATCCCGTGCCCCATCACGGAAACCGGCTTCCCGCGATAGGTTCCCGTATAGCCGAACATATTCCGTACTTCATTAAACAAAACCGGCTGTTCCAGATAATGCTCCGCGATAAATTTCGCGCGGAGCGGATCGCCCGGCATTAAAACTGTTTTCGCAATCTCACCTTTTTCCGCCTGATTGTGTGGTGTGCTCATATTCCCTCTTTTCCGAACCGTTTACGTTCTATTTGCATTTACATACCGCAGCTCCGGTATCGGCACTTCGTTCATATCATCGCCGATATAAAATCCGGTATGCGGCGGCTGGTTATAGGCCACGTTCTGCCAGGCGATGCCAAGCCGGTAAACCGGATCGTGCATAAAGGTATAAAACCTGTGCTCCGTCAGATCCGTCGTGGTATAGATCCGCAGATGGGTGCTGTCCTTATCCCGCCAGACCACTTCTTCCCGCCAGTCCCCGAACAGACTTGCCTGCAGACAGGGATTCCCCTTGGAACCGTTGTTGGCAGGGCAGTCCACGGTATCCAGCAAAATCTCCAGTTTTTCCGTTTCCCAGTTCCACTTGTAGATCCGCCCGATGCTGATATTTGTTTCATATCCCGACCACTCGTGATCGCACAGTTCCCGGAGCAGATCTCCGTCCCACCAGATCGCGAAATTGATCGAAGGCGGTGAAGTCTGACTGATCAGCGTGCCATCGTAATTATAAAGTCCCGCGCCTTCAAACGCCCAGAGCTGATTGCCCCGGTATCGGGGATCGATCTTTGCCGTCAGGCCGCGTCCCGTATCACAGCCCGTATATTTTCCGAATCGGATCTCTCCGGTTCCCGCGTCCCGCAGCTCCATTCCATAGGGACAGTCCGCATGTTCATGGATCCCGTAAAAATCATACCCGACGCTGTCCGGTGAAAATCTGCCCACATGCATGGCGTCTCCGTGTCCCAAACCCGTACTGTAAAGGCCAGTCCCGTCGTGATCGATCACGCAGGCTCCGTACAGAATCTCATCACAGCCGTCGCCGTCCACATCCGCCACTGCCAGATTGTGGAACCCCTGGTTGGTATACGAGAGATTCTGATCTTTTCCCGCCTGAAATCTCCACCGCTTTACCAGTTTCTTCTCCTTTAGATCATAAGCCACCAGATTCGTCCGCATTCCATAATCATAATAGCCGCGGCACATTACCGCGCTGGGATGTTCGCCGTCCAGATAAGCGACACAGGCCAGAAAGCGGTCGCACCGGTTGCCCCAGGAATCTCCGTACTCCGTGATATCGCCCCGCGGCGGATCATAGGGAACGGTATCCAGCGCCGCGCCGGTTTGCCCGTCAAATACCGTCAGATATTCCGGTCCCTCCAATATAAAACCGTCCGAATTCCGATAGTCTGCTTTAGCGTCTCCAATCACATCTCCCAGTCCGTCTACCGTGCCGTCCGCAGTCTTACAGATCATCTCCGCATATCCGTCGCCGTCGAAATCATACACCAAAAACTGGGTATAATGCGCGCCGCAGCGAATATTGGGGCCCAGTCCGATGCGCCACAGCATCGTGCCGTCCAGCTTATATGCGTCCAGAAAGACTAATCCCGAATACCCTTTATGGGAGTTATCTTTCCCGTTGCAGTCCCATTTCAACACGATCTCATATTCTCCGTCCCCATCCAGATCGGCGGCACCGGCATCATTCGCCGTATATTCGTATGTATATCCGTCCGGCGTCGTATACGGTTCCGGTTTTTTCAGCAGAAGCTCCAGATAATTGTGCAGCCACGGCTTCGTGACATTCCCGGGCTTTTTGCATGTTTCTTCTTCCTCTGTCCCATTTACGACCTTACGCACCTCATAGACGGTATCTTTCGTTCCGTTCCGATGGAAATAATTGGTCGCGCCCATGATCGGTTCCTGATTTAATTTTACTCCGTCCGCATACAGGTTAAATCCTATCTGCGCGGCATATTCATAAGCCTGCAGCCGCCAGCTTAAAAAGACACCAGATTCCCCGGTGTCTTTTTCCTCTGCTGCCACTGCGGTGAGACCGCGGTTTAATTCTTCTGCCTGCCGGCTGCGCCTAAGACGGTGTACCGGAGAATTTACAATGGTCTTATTGGAAATTCCCCCTAAACTCTCAGTCGTCATGGCATACATGTATTCCCGATCCGTAGGGATCTGATCTACGAACTCCAGCGTCTTTGCGTCAACGCACCCGATCTTCTTCCACGGAAGGTCTTCGGATGCTCTGCGGTATAAGACATACTGGCGGATTCCTTCTTCGTAATCCCATGCCAGCTTCACAGAGTCGTCTGTTACGTCTTCCACCCGGAAATTAAACGGATATAATTTGAACTTGGAGCTCTCCACGATCTGCATCTGAATCGGCTCGCTCCGCTCTCCTTCAAATCCCAGTTCATTGACGGCGCACACCTGATAGCGGTAAGTCCGGCATAACTCTACTTCATCATCAAAATACGCATGCCCGATCACCTCGATGCAGGTCTCAGGAATATCCGGATCATCGACAACCGTCTTATACAGGCGGAACTGATCTCCTTCGCAGTCCCATCCGATCACCACGCTGGACTTCTCGAGAGAAGCCACATGCTTCTCCTCGATTCCGGTAGGAACCGCTTCTACTTTCCTTCCGATATCCAGTCCCTGTATCCGGACATATTTCCCGGAAAAGGCAACCGTCAGTTTTCCGTCTGTCACTTCCGCCTCAAACACGGCTTCCGTTATCTTCTTATCTGCCATCCACATGGGCGGCTGTTCTGCCCCATTGAGCTTCGTATATACATTGACATCGCCCTCATGGTTCGGATCTCCCGCATAAACACGGATCTGATACGTTCCGTTCTCCAGAGAAACGGTATACTCTGTCTGCGCAGTCTGTACCGCCGCCTTCTGGCCGGGGATCAACACATTGTCTGTTATCTGAATCTGCATACTTCCTCCCTTTTTGACGATTCCAAATACATCCTGTTCTCTGTTCAGTTTAACACATTTCTTCTCAAATGAAAAGGAAAAATGTAAATATAATTGACGGAAACTGCTTTTTTGTTTATGATAAAAATATAACGATACAAAGGAGACTTTTCACTGTTATGCAGATCAATAAAAAGCGGCTTTCCGCTGTCGGAATTATCATACTTTTATTATGTATTATCTTTCTGACCGGTTATTTTATCGGGAAACAGACACGCAGGAATTCCTCTGCGGAACCGGAAGGAACGACTCCCTTATCCGATGAAACGGATTCCGATTCCAGCGATCCGGATTCTCATACAGAACTTTCCGGCCTGGAGACTGTTTCTGACAGTACGGGGCAGAACGCCGGCACTACCCGGGCAGATGCCACAACTTCCAAAAGCCCTGCTTCCACCACTTCCGGGAAAACACAGACCGCCGGAGGAAACGGTTCCGGGAACGGCACAGGAGGCAGTTCCGGCGGGAATCAGAACCCCGGTACACAGGGAAACAACGCCAAGCCCACAACTTCGAAAACAACCTCCCAAAAAGCCACGCAGAACACAACGGTTCCCAAAGCGAGCACAGGCCTGGCAGTTCCTTCCGTTTCCGGCAGACTGCAGGTCAAAGGTTCCCAGTTATGTGATAAGAACGGCAAAGCTGTACAGCTGCGGGGGCTCAGCACACACGGAATCGCCTGGTTCCCCAACTATGTCAATCAGACGCTGTTCGGAGAATTCCGCAACAACTGGAATGTCAATGTGATCCGCCTCGCCATGTATACGGCAGAATACAACGGTTACTGTACCGGCGGCGATCAGAGTTGGTTAAAGCAGCTGGTTTCCAAAGGCGTAGAATACGCGACGAGAAATGATATGTATGTGATCATCGACTGGCACATTTTATCAGACGGCAATCCCAATACATATAAATCCCAGGCGAAAGCTTTTTTCAAAGAGATGTCGAAGAAATACGCCGGCTACAACAATGTCATATATGAAATCTGCAACGAGCCAAACGGCGGCACCGGTTGGAGCACCATTAAATCTTACGCCGAAGAGATCATCAGCGTAATCCGCGCCAACGACAAAAACGCGGTGATTCTGGTCGGTACGCCCACCTGGTCCCAGGAAGTCGACAAGGCTGCCGCCAACCCGATCACCAAATATAAAAACATCATGTACACACTGCATTTTTATGCCGACACGCACCGCGACGATCTGCGGAACCGGATGATCTCCGCCGTAAAAGGCGGTCTGCCTGTTTTCGTATCCGAATACGGGATCTGTGACGCCAGCGGCAGCGGCGCGATCAATACCGCGCAGGCAAACGCGTGGGTTAACGCCATGGATCAGTATAACATCAGTTATGTGGCATGGAATATTTCCAACAAAGCGGAGACCAGTTCTATCATCAAAAGCAGCTGCACAGAAACTTCAGGGATCAAGAGCAGCGACCTGAGCGATTCCGGAAAATGGCTGTACAATATGCTCCGGGGCAAAAGCGGCGCGCCCGGCAAGGTGGTGGTTCCGCAGGCTACCAATCAGACGTCCCAGAAACAGACGCAGCAGACACAGCAACAGCAGCCGACAACGCCGAAACCGGTGACAAAAAGCAATTCCACTCTTAGCTATACGGCAAAGGTTACCAATTTCTGGGAAAATAACGGGAAAATCTGTTGGCAGTATGACGTAACCATCACAGCAAAAAAGGCCTGTACCAGCTGGACTCTGTCCCTGCCGTTCAGTGGAGCGATCGAATTCTCCCAGGGATGGAACGGCAATTACAAAGTCAGCGGCAAGACCTTAACGGTCACTTCCATGGATTATAACGGAACCCTGAAAGCCGGAGGAACAGCCAATATCGGCTTTATTATCAAAGGAAGCGCCAGTTTAAAGTTAAAATAACGAATGCTTTTATTTCAGACGGGGATTCTTTTCCCTCAGCTCTTCAAACGTGCTGAGCATGTCCTTTAAATGTTCATTCAGCGCCTGCTCAAACCGAAGTGGACGGAAAAACCGATATCTTGCGGTCTTTTCCTGTACACTTCGGATGTGCATCCGCAGATTCTCATATTTGACAATGACCGCATTGTCTTCTGCGAATTTCTTCAGTTTTGTAATCAGCTGTACAGACTGTACCGCATCGATCAAAAATACGCCGAAAAACAATCCGATAAAAAACGAAAACGCCAGATTTCGGGACAGCCAGTCCAATGCATCGAGAATATGCGGATGGATCGCGAAATAATACAGCGCGCCTAAAAGCGCCCAGAACAGAGAAAACTTCGGGCAGATGATCCCCTGGATATTGCCCCACTCTTCACGGTAATCCCACAGCCGTACTTTCATCACTTTCAATGCCAGGATCCCGGCTATATATTCGATCACCGTCATACAGACAGCCATGCCGATAAACAAAACGACCTTATTCCAGACCGGATCCGCGATCATATTAAAGTCCTCCAGCCGGGCGATCAGATATAAAAAGCACAGTCCGCATCCGTACAACGGCAGATAAGGGCCCGTACAGAAACCGGGATTGATCCACTTCCGCTCCGGATTCGCCGAAGAGATAAACCGCCTGAAAAACAATTCCAGTACCCATCCCGCGACAGAGCCGATAAAAAATAAAAATGCTAAAATCAAAAATAAATTCATGTTAACCTCTCAATTATGAAACTATATTATATCCTGATCTGCGTTCATCTTCCGCTCTGGAAGCGCAGAATTGATCATCCATAAGAGCACCATGAACAGGATGCCGCCCATAATGATCCGGAAATAAGTCGCCTCCTTCTTGCGGACACAGACTATCCCAGGGCCACATCCAGAATCATCATCAATAAAAATCCCAGTGCGAATCCGATCGTTCCGATGTTGGAATGTTCCCCTTCCGACGCCTCCGGAACCAGTTCCTCCACAACCACATACATCATGGCTCCTGCCGCGAAAGCAAGCAGATACGGTAAAACAGGCGTCACATAGGCGGCAAACAATAAGGTCAGCCCCGCCGCAATCGGTTCTACAATTCCGGACAGCGTTCCGTACAAAAAGGCCTTCCTTTTCCCGATGCCTTCCATTTTTAACGGCATAGAGATGATCGCGCCCTCCGGAAAATTCTGAATGGCAATCCCGATCGACAGCGCAAACGCGCCCGCCATAGTCACGGCTTCACTTCCCTCCAGGATCCCCGCGAATACCGCGCCGGTACAGATCCCTTCCGGTATATTATGCAGCGTGACCGCAAGGACAAGCATAGTAGTTTTTTTTAATGCCACACGCGGGCCTTCCTGCTGACGATCCATATGCATATGCGGAACCACATGATCCAATAACAGCAGAAATCCGATTCCTATGGCAAATCCTGCTGCCGCCGGCACAAAGGCGAGCTTCCCCATTCCTTCCGACATATCGATGGCAGGAATCAAAAGGGACCAGATCGAAGCGGCAACCATTACGCCGGACGCAAATCCCAGCATGGACTTCTGAACCAGCGGCTTTAATTCCCGACGCATCAGGAAAATACTGGCTGCCCCGAGCGTAGTCCCGAAAAACGGTAATAACAGACCAAATAAAATACTCATAATTTCCTCCACCCATAGTCTGGACCTGTTATATACAGAATATTCAGACAAAACAATTTGGTGCCTGACAATCGCACGGGTACAGTATAGCACAATTCTCCTGTTTTTTCCATATGCTATATGGTAACAAACCTGATTATTAACCAATGGAGTATTTTATGGATTCAAAACAACTGACCGTACTTGGAGATGACAAACGACAATTTTATCTGGCAGAAGCATTGGAAGCTGCCGGTTACCGTATAAATACCGGTCTTGATCCGGACGCCGTCCGGCAGTCCGCCGCTGTTTTCTGCCCCATTCCGTTTTCCCGTCTGAAAGAGGAATGGCAGGTTCTGGAAGAACTGCTGACGCCGGATCAGACGCTTGCAGGCGGCTGTATTCCCGAAGATCTGGAAAACCGCCTGAAGGGCCGGAATATCCGGGTTTTCGATGTCATGAAAGATTTACGCTGGATTAAGATCAATTCCGCGCTGACCGCGGAAGGTCTCTTAGGTACGATCATTAAAAACACGCCGTTTTCTTTGAAAAACGCAAAGCTCCTTCTGTTAGGCTACGGCAGCTGCGGGAAAGCAATTTCTTCTTATGTCTCCGCCTTATGGGCCTCGGTCACTGTTTATGACAACTCTGCCATAGCCCTGTATGAAGCCGACCGGAACGGGTTTGCCTGCCTGACCGAGCATACGCTGCAAAAAGAGCCAGAGCAATGGAATCTGGTCGTCAATACGGTCCCGGCTCCCATATTGGATGAAAAACTGCTCTCCCGGTTTGCTCCGGACTGCATTTTCTTTGACATTGCCTCCGCCCCGGGCGGATTTGCTCCTTCCGTCATGGAACGGCTGGGACTGACGCTGCACCAATGCCCCGGGATTCCCGGAACCGACACACCAAAGACCGCCGGTTATCTGCTGGCAGAACTGGTTTTAAAAGAGTTATTGGAATGAGATAGATGTAGAGGAATACGAATGTATTCCAAATGGAGGATTGTTATGAAAAAGTATGATTTTTCGGATAAGACCATCGGGTTCGCCATGACCGGGTCATTCTGCACCTATGAGAAAATATTCGGCGCTATGCAAGATTTAGCTCAGACCGGCGCAAAGCTGCTGGCAATCTTTTCTGACCGCGCTTCTACTACTGACAGCCGGTTCGGAAACTGCAGGGATTTTCTGAAACGCGCGGAGGAGATCACCGGACGGCCGCCTGTGCTTACCATACCGGCAGCCGAGCCGATCGGTCCGAAGGCAATGCTGGATCTTCTTGTGATCGCGCCCTGCACCGGAAATACGCTTGCCAAGCTCGCCAATGGCGTTTCCGACACGCCGGTCTTAATGGCCGCGAAATCCCACCTGCGAAACAACCGTCCGGTGGTGATCTTTTTATCTACCAATGACGCCCTGGGTATGAATTTAAAGAACATTGGCATACTGTTAAATACGAAAAATATTTATTTTGTACCGTTTGGACAGGACAATTACCGGAGCAAGCCCAATTCCATGATCGCCCATGTTGAGCTGCTGCAGGACACCATTGCGCGCGCCTTTTACGCCCAGCAGATCCAGCCGGTCATTTTGAGTCCGCATGATATGATCGGACAGTTATCCATGTCTAAACGACAGATTGTAACCCGAAAGGAGGAGTAGTCATGTGTGGAATCTCCGGATTCTTTCAGAACCAATTCGATTTTACCGGCCAGCCGCTCTGGAAAAAGCGGCTGTACGCCATGAAACAGAGTCTTTTGCACCGGGGACCGGACGACAATGATCTGATCCTGTTTGCCCATGCAGGCCTGGCGCATACCCGCCTGTCCATTATCGATCTGACCTGCGGGAATCAGCCCATGTCCGGCTGTTATGCGGGGCATCGCGCAACCATTGTCTATAACGGTGAGCTTTATAACACAGAAGAACTGCGGAAACTGCTTGGGCCGTTTTCCATTTCTTACCGGACTTCCTCGGACACGGAAGTGATCCTGTATGGATACCTCACCATGGGCACAGACTTCCTGCAGCATTTAAACGGCATTTTCGCTTTTTCTATTTATGATGAAACCAAAGACGCTATGCTGCTGGCCCGGGACCGCCTGGGCGTAAAACCGCTGTTTTATCAGACGGACGGAGATGTTTTTGTATTCGGATCCGAGCCCAAGGCCCTGTTTGCATACGGGATCAAACCCCGTCTGAACCGGGAAAGCTGGTGCGAGATTCTGGGACTGGGACCGGCACACACGCTGGGAACCGGCGTTTTTGCCGATATGAAAGAACTGCTGCCGGGCCATTATATCATACTGGACGAAACCGGCATGAAAGATCTGGCCTATTGGACGCTGCAGGCAAAAGCGCATACGGATTCCTATGCGGATACGGTCAGCCGGGTTTCCTGGCTGGTAACGGACAGCGTTGAACGCCAGATGGTATCGGATATTCCCATCTGTACCTTTTTATCCGGCGGTCTGGACAGCAGTCTGGTGTCCGCCATCTGTGCCAGAAAACTGGCGGAATCCGGAGATACCCTGACTACCTATTCCTTTGATTTTGTGGGGAACCGGGAAAACTTTAAGCCAAACGCCTTCCAGTCATCCCAGGACCGTCCCTTTGTGGATATTATGGTTTCCCATATCAAGAGCAGACACATTTATCTGGAATGTGACAATGAGGCACAGGCGGATTATCTGTATAAGGCGGTAGACGCCAGAGATATGCCCTGTATGGCGGATGTAGAGTCTTCCATGCTGTATTTCTGCAGCCTCGTGGCAAAACATCACCGTGTCACGCTGACCGGGGAATGCGCAGACGAAATCTTCGGCGGCTATCCCTGGTTCCACCGAAAGGATCTGTGGGACCGCAATCATTTTCCCTGGTCCTACGATATGGAAGCCCGTTCCGCCCTGTTTCAGGACGCCTTTCTTTCTGAAGTAGATTTTGCCGGATACGCCCAGCAGGCTTATAATGCTTCCGTCGTGGAAACGCCGCGTCTGGAATCGGATTCTCCCGATGAAAAACGCCGTCGGGAAATCGCGTGGCTGAATATCCGCTGGTTTATGATGACCTTGTTAAACCGGATGGACCGCACCAGTATGTATTCCGGTCTGGAAGCCCGCGTTCCCTACGCGGATCACCGTATTCTGGAATATGTCTTCAATATTCCCTGGGAAATGAAATGCCATAACGGGATCACCAAGAGTCTGCTGTTAGAATGCGGCAAAGGCCTGCTGCCGGACGAAGTGCTGTACCGGAAAAAGAGCCCTTATCCCAAGACCTATGATCCGGGCTATGAGCAGCTGTTGAAATCCCGGCTGTCAGATCTGGCAGCTACGCCTTCCGCGCCCATTAACACGATCCTGGACCACAAAAAGCTGGAACGGTTTCTCTCCGTTCCTTCCGATTACGGCAGGCCCTGGTACGGACAGCTGATGGCCGGTCCGCAGATGATCGCCTATCTGCTGCAGATCAATTACTGGATGGAGAAATATCAGCTGACGGCGTAAGCGCAGGACTATTTCGATTCCTGCCTGTTCTTTCCGAGCGGAATATTCAACAGCACGATTGCCAGAAAAATCAGCACGATCCCCAGCGCATTTTTGAAATCCAGGGTTTCCTTAAAAATGACGATTCCGGCAATCGTCGCCACCATAGGCTCCGCGAACGCCAGTACGGAGGCTTTGCCTGCCTCAATCCATTTGAGCCCGCCCGTATAGCAGATATACGGCATAAATGTGGAAATGATCCCCAACCCCAGGACTTCAAGCAGATTCCCTGTCGTTTGGAAGCAGATCGAGAACATTTCCGGCAGCCGTATAAACGGCAGCAGACATACAGAAGAAACTACAAAGGTATAAAAGATCACGGTAAAACTTTCGTATTTTTTCAGAGCCACTTTTCCGAAAATACTGTAAGAGGCATAGCCCAGTCCGGAACCGATCCCGGTCAGCAGCGCCGCCGCCCGGATCTCTCCGCCCGCAAATCCGCTTACCAGAATACAGCCCGCAAAAGCCAATACCAGCGCCGCCAGCTTTTGTACGGTAACGCGCTCTTTAAAAAATAACGCGGACATCAGCATCACAAAGCAGGGCGCCGTATATAACAGGATTGACGCCGCTGCCAGCGTGGTCTGTTCAATCGTCAGGAAATAGCACACATTAAAAAAGATAATACTGAACAGTCCGGTTCCCAGAAACATCCAGAAATCTTTCAGTCGGATCCGAAACAGGTTTCTGTCCTTTACCGACAGGAATACGCCCATTCCGATTACTACGATCAGACTTCGGATCCCTGTAATCTGCATGGCGTTCAAGCCGGCCGCGGAAAGCGGTCTGGAAAATACGCCGATCAGCCCCCAGCCCGTGGCTGCTGTCAGTATCATGATCACAGATGTGGTCGTCTTATTGCTCATTTTATTGATTCCCTTTCAACGGATTTATCTTTGCCGGGGAAAATCTCCGGATAAACCGAAGATAGGCGCCTGTCAGTGCAATGGCTGTCACAATCCAGCTGACCGGATATACCATCATCAGGGTAAAGAAGGTACCGGACATTTTAAAAACCGTATAAACCCAGCCGATCCGGATTCCGCATACTCCCACAAAGGTAATGACTGCCGGAACCAGCGAGTAGCCGTATCCCCGCATTGCGCCCGACATGATCTCCATTACCGCGTTTACGGCTTCTGCTGCCAGAATAAAGCGCAGCCGCACGATCCCAATGGAAATAATATCTTCGTTTCCGTTAAAGATCGACAGCAGCGGTTTCCCAAAAAACAGGATCAGCAGCGAGATCAAAGTTGTGATCCCGATATCCATGATCAGGCTGATCCGGGTAATCTTTCGGCAGCGCGCCAGATTTCCGGCTCCGAAATTCTGTCCTACAAAGGTAGTGCAGGCCTGACCGAAGGAATTGACCAGATAATACGCCAGGATCTCAATGTTAAACGCTGCGGAGGAAGCCGCCATCACTCCGGCGCCCAGGCTGTTGACCGCCGACTGGATACACATGTTAGAAAGAGAAAAGACCATACTCTGCAAACCGGCAGGCAATCCGATCGCTACCATGGATTTCAGCACATCTCCGTGAATACGGATCTTCGATAACCGCACGGCGATATAATCGGTTCTTCTGCACAGCAGGATCAGCAGCAATACGGCGCTCACCAGATTGGAGATCACGGTTGCCGCCGCCACGCCTGCCGCCGCCATATCAGCCACACAGACAAAAAACAGATTTAAAAGCACATTGATCACGCCGGAAACCACCAAACAGATCAGCGGTGTTTTGGTATCTCCCTGGCTCCGGAAAATCGCAGACTCAAAATTATATAAAAAGATAACCGGCATCCCCAGCAGATAAACCCGCAGATAATCCAGCGCCATGGAAAACACTTCCTCCGGCACCGACATCAGCCTTAAAACCGAAGAAGCAAACAGTTCTCCCAACAAAGTGATCACAATGCCGCCGATCAGGGAAAATAAAATGGCGGTATGCACACATCTGCTGATTCCCTCTTCATTTTTCTGTCCGGTAAATTTGGAGATCACCACATTGGCGCCCAGCCCGATCCCCACAAAGCCATTGACCAGCAGCGCAATGATCGAGCTGTTGCTTCCGACAGCAGCCATGGCATTCTCTCCGACAAACTGCCCAACTACGGCAACATCCGCAGCATTAAACAACTGCTGCAGCATGCCCGTTGCCGCAAGAGGCAGGGCAAACCACAGCAGTTTATCTCCGATACTGCCGTTCAACATATCCATACTTGACCGCTTCATAATCAGTACATCTTCTTTCGTCTCACATTTTTCGTACCAATTCTACTTCTTTTTTTCTCAGCTTGCAAGTAATATTCCAAAAAATTATAAATGCATGAAATACGACATCATACAGCCGCCGGCCGCTCCGGCTTCTTTCAGTAAAGGGAGCCGCTCCGGCGTAATGCCGCCGATCCCGTAAACCGGAATTGAAACCGCTTCACAGACCTGCTTTAAAAAATTCAGCCCTCTCCCGGGCAGTCCGGCTTTGCAGTCGGTTTCAAAAATATGCCCGGCGATCAGATAGCCGGCGCCTGCCTGTTCCGCAAGCACGGCTTCTTCTACACTGTGGACTGATGTGCCGACCGTTTCCCATTCCGCAAGTTTTTTACCCGCATGAGAAAAAACAGGAAACGGCAAGTGGATCCGTTTCTGTTTCCAGTGTCTTGCCGCTTCCGGATCACCATGCAGAATACAAGGTTTTCCGTAGCGGTCACAGATTGTCAGTACCTCTTCTGCCAGCTTTTCATATTCCGCATGGTCTAAGTCCTTCTCCCGAAGGATGATCGCTTTTACATCGGTCTGCGCCAGCTGTTCGATCTGCGTTAAAAACGGCTGGCGGCACAGCGCCCGGTTTGTGACTGCCAAAAAATCTTCAAACATCGTTTCCTCTTTCCGAAAGCGGTTTTCTTTAAAAACGGCTGCCGTCTTCCGCATCCGTATAAATATAATCATTCAGCACCGGCTGCAGTCCCTGGGCACAGATAGCGTCATACATTTCATCAAAACTTCTGCTGTCGGCGATCTCAAACTGCTCGTCTCCGGCCGCCGCTTCCTCTTTTCCGCTGTACTTGGCTTCGTGGTCGCCGATTCCCGTACTGACGCCTGCAGATACCTTCGTGGCCGCGATCCGGATGATCCCGTTTCGGAACCGGGCATTTTCCCGGGAAGAAACCGTAATGCCCGCAAAAGGCAGAAAAATCCGGTATGCACACAAGATCTGGCACAGCTGCTTCTCATGCACGTCCCGCGGATTGATCTTTTCATTGTTGATAATCGGCCGAAGCCTCGGACAGGACAACGACATTTCCGCATGGGGATATTTCCGCTGCAGATAATATACGTGCAGCCCGGTCGCCAATGCGTCTTTTCGGAAATCGTCCAGTCCCAGCAATGCCGAAAATCCCACGCCGCGCATACCGCCGCGCAGGGCGCGTTCCTGTGCTTCAAACCGGTAAGGCCATACCCGCTTGTGTCCCATCAGATGCAGGGTTTCGTATTTGTCAGGGTTATAGGTTTCCTGAAAAACCGTGATATAATCCGCGCCGCACTGATGCAGATACGCGTACTCATCCGCATTGACCGGATAGATCTCCAGCCCTACATTCCGGAAATATTTCCGTGCCAGTTTACACGCTTCTCCGATATAGTTCAAATCGCTCATTTTGCGGCTTTCTCCAGTCAGCATCAATATTTCTTCGATGCCGGAATCCGCGATCACTTTCATTTCCCGCTCGATCTCTTCCATGGTCAGCTTTTTCCGGTGAATCTGATTATAGCAGTTAAATCCGCAGTAAATACAATAGTTTTCACAATAGTTGGCAATGTAAAGCGGCGTAAATATGTAGACACTGTTTCCGAAATGTTTTCTGGTTTCCAACTGTGCTTTTTCGGCCATTTGTTCCAGAAACGGCAATGCTGCCGGAGACAGCAGGGCTTTAAAATCTTCAATCGTGCAGGTATCGTGGCTTAGTGCCGCCGCCACATCCGCAGCAGTATATCTGTCATAATCATACGCCGCGGTCTGCGCCATCACACGTTCCCGTACATCGGACTGGATCTGTTCCATTCCCTCCATATAGGCCATATGGTCGGTCCGGCTGGACGGATCCTGTTCCAGCCTGCGCTTTTTTTCCAGAGCCTCGCCCGTTAACGCACTGTTTTCAATCAAAAACTGATTCTCTTCCATAAGCTGATTCTCCATCTCTAATCTCCCAAAAATCCGGTCAGCGGATCGGAGGCTTCGCTGCCTCTCTGCAGTACCCGTCCCATACCGGTCAGATATGCGGTTCTTCCTGCTTCAATGGCCTTCTTAAAAGCGCCTGCCATTGCCGGGATATCACCCGCCGTAGCGATCGCCGTATTTGCCATAATGGCAGCCGCGCCCATTTCCATTGCCTCACAGGCCTGAGAAGGACGTCCGATCCCCGCATCTACAATAATCGGCAGTTCAATCTCATCGATCAGAATCTGGATAAATTCTTTGGTTGCCAGTCCTTTATTGGAACCGATCGGAGCCGCTAACGGCATGATACACGCGGCGCCTGCAGCTGCCAGACTCCGTGCCACATTCAGATCCGGGTACATATACGGCATGACTACATAGCCTTCCTTCGCAAGGATCTCCGTAGCCCTGATCGTCTCATAATTATCCGGCAGCAGATATTTGGAATCCCGCATGATCTCAATTTTCACGAAATCACCGCAGCCCATTTCCCGTGCCAGATGCGCGATCCGTACCGCTTCCTCCGCTGTTCTGGCGCCGGACGTATTGGGCAGAAGCGTAACCCCCTCCGGAATATAGTCCAGAATATTTTCCTCCTTCTTCGTATTGGCTCTGCGCAGCGCCAACGTAATGATTTCCGCGCCTGCGTCCTCAATCGCTGCCTTGATCAGACTCAGATTGTATTTCCCCGAGCCCAGAATAAAACGGGACGTAAATTCATGTCCGCCTAAAGTAAATGTATCCTTCATGATTACCTCCATTCCAAAAATCTTTTCGCTTTTTTCCGAGTTTGCTCACGCAAACTCGCCATGTGAAACCTTAGAAAATCTTTTCGCTTTTTTTTTCGAGTTTGCTTGCGCAAACTCGCCAGGCGAAACCTTAGATTTTCTTAGGCGTATGCTTTTCTACGCCTTAGAAAATCTTTTCGCCTTAGCCACCTCCTACAAACCGCACCACTTCTATCGTATCTCCGTCCTGGATCACCCGTTCTTCAAACGTGGCCTTCGGCACGATCTCTCCGTTGCATTCTACCGCCACATATCTGCCGGGATATCCGTGCTCCGTCAGATAGTCCAGAATGGTTTTTCCTGCGGCATCCGCTGCCTGTTCTCCGTTGACTGTTACCATCTTGCTCTCCTTTCTTCCTCTCGCAAAGCGTTATCTCTTCCCCTTACGCTCGTGCGCATCTCCACGGCTCATACTCCGCGTTATGATTACGGATTGCTTCGCGGCTTACCGCTCTCGCAATCCTGCCTGCCATTCGGGTTCCATGGGGCCCCTTTTTGCAGACTTATGACGCTGTAATCAAAAAAAAGACCGCATGAAAGAGACACCCGAGGTGGTGTCCCCCTTCATGCGATCCGAAAATCTACACTCTTTCGTTATTATATAAGTTCAAAGCGAAAATGTCAAGTTTTATTCCAAAGCCTCTTTCGCTCTGCTTTTCTTCACAAATCCGATCAGCAGCAGTCCCGCGAAGATCACGCCCATAAGAACCATGAACAAAACATCAGGTACAATGCTCTGTCCGGAAGCAATCCCGCTTCTGAAGCCGTGTACCGCATAGCTGAATGGCAGGAACGGATTGATGATCTGATAAAACGCTGAGGAAAGTTCCTTCGGATACGTACCGGCGCATCCGCTTAACTGAATAACCATGATCACCAGCAGCAAGAAATCTCCCAATAATCCAAGGAAATAGTTCGCTGTATATTCCAGGATCAGGAACGCTATGGAAGAAAGCGAAGCGATCAGCAGTATCGTGCCCAGATAACGCGGTTCAAATCCGTTAAACAGCATCAGCGCAAATACCATGATAAACGCCTGAATAACTGCCAGTACACAGAGCTCTGCGATCTGTTTTCCCCATTCCGCGGCAGGACGTCCGTTTATCTTCTTTTTATTGGGGTCCAGAATGACGCAGAACGCCAGTCCTGATACCCACAGGCCTACCGCCATCATGTAGGCTGCCATCGCGTTGCCGTTGGTCGGAACAGAAGTCTCAAAACTCTCTTCCGCATCGATCGGCGACGCGAACATTTCCAGATTTGCCGTACCGGCATTGATCGAAGTTACCTTATCCTGCCCTTCTGTCAGCGCAGTTTTCAATTCTGAAGCACCGTCCTCCAACGCGCCGATCCCGTCGCCAAGTGTTACGGAACCGTCTGCAAGCTGGGAAGCGCCGTCATTGAGCTGCGCTGCGCCGTCGGTAAGCTGTCCGGCGCCGCTTACTAATTCCCCGTTATTAGAGGTAAGCGCGACAGCGCCGTCATATAACTGCTGGGAACCGTCCTTTAATTGCGCTACGCCTGCTGTCAAAGAGGAAGAAAGGGTATTCATACCGTTCTTCAGGTCGGCGGCTCCGTTGATCAATGTATCGGAATTTGAATCGATTGTTTTTAAACCTGCATCGAGTTCTTTTATGCCGCCCGACAATTCCGCCGCGCCGTTTTTCAGCGCTTCCGAATTGCTGTCGAGTTTTTCTCCCCCTGCAGAGAGAGCTGTTACTCCGTCGTCCAGCTGGGAAAATCCGTCGTTAATCTTCTGATTATTGAATACCAGTTCATCCAGTCCGTTTTTCAGATCAGCGGCTCCGGATACATAGGCGGTAATTCCCGCTGAAAGCTGTCCGGCACCTTCCGCAAGCGTTTTTATGCCTTCATTTTCTGCGGACACTGCCTGAATCAGACCCATTGTCTCCGCTGTTTCTCCCTCCAATGCCTTCTGTACGGCAAGCAGGCTGTCCTGCAACTTTGTGACTGCGTCGCCTGCAGCCGGAAGCAGCTGCTCTGCGCTTGCCTGCAGCTTCCCGACCTCGGTTTTCAACGTATCAAGGGAAGCGGTGAACTGAGAAATACCGTCCTTTGAGTCGTTCATTCCTTCAAGTTCCTTTCCTACCGCTGAGAGATTTTCTCCGCAATCGCTGATCGAAGCGGAAAGATTCTGAAAATTCGGATCCTCTGCAAGTTCAGGATGGTTTTTAAGAAGCAACGCCAGATTCTTAGCAGTATTTTCAAGGTTTCCCTGCATTTTCTGCGCCTGTCCGCCTATATTCTGCGCTGCCGTGCTGATATTCTGCACCGCCTGCCCGATCGAAGCGGTGTCCATTGCGGAAACTGCCGCATTAAGGCTGCTGACTCCATTCTGAAATTGGAAAAGACCAGCTGTCAGTGTCTCTAACCGCTCTTTCTGTTCCTTGGAAAGTCCACTGTCAAGCTGTGCTGAAAGCTTCTGCAGTCCATCTAAAATCTTTCCGCTTACAGCAACAAGTTCCTTTGTACCGGCGGCCGCCTGTGCAGAGCCTTCCAGAAGCGCAGCATTATTTTCTACCAGCTGCGCAGCTCCCGCATCCGCCGATACGACGCCGGTGATATAATCCGCTGTTCCTGCGGAAAAAGAACGCATTCCTTCGGAAAGCTGACGGATTCCAGCTGTCAGTTGTGCCGTACCTGTTACATATTCATTGATGCCGCTCAATAACACCGGCGTATTCGAGGCCAGTTTCTCTGATCCTGCCGCCGCCTGCTGTACGCCGGCACAATATTCGTTCAGACCCGTACTTAGTGTTGCAGATCCGTCCGAAAGCTGTTTGGTGCCGCTTTTTGCGGAAGACGAAAGTTCATCCATCCCGTCATTGAGCTGATCGGCTCCGTCTTTTAGACTCACCGCACCTTGCGTATAAGCGCTGATCCCTTCGACAAGCGTCTGCGCACCGTTCTCAAATGTAAGCGTACTGTCTGCAAGCAGCTGCAGATTTTCTGTGATCCTGGCATTGCCGTCATCCAGCTGTTTCACGCCGTCACTGATCTGACCGGCTCCTTCGGCGGCATCTCCGAATCCGTCGCCGACCGTGCCGAGCTGTTCAAAGACCGTTTCCGCATAACTCTCAGTTACACTTGCCGAAATCTCTTTTTCAATTTTTGCCATTGCCGATTCACTCATCTTGGAAGCAATATAATTGGTTCCGGGATTCGTGGAATAATTAAGCTGCATTTTTTTCGGCTGTTCATCCAGCAGCGTCGCCGCATTTGCGGAAAAATCCTCCGGAATGGAGATCACCATATAATAGCTGCCTTCCGCAAGCCCTTCTTCCGCTTCGCTCTGGCTGACAAAATGAAAGTCCAAAGATTGCTTTTCCTTCAGCTTTTCAACCATCGCATTTCCGATTGCAAGCTCTTTTCCGTTACTTTCCGCCGGTATGTCGGCATTTACAATCGCAACGGGAAGCGAATCCACATTTCCGTAAGGATCCCACATCGATCCCAGAAACAAGGTCGTATAAATGGTCGGAATAAATAAAATGCCGATCATCGCAATCGTTTTGAAATGCTTTTTAAAAAAACTTTGTTTGTTACCCGATGTCATAAAGCACCCTCCTTTTGTTCCCGACTATTATACGCTTGAAGTGCATTTCGCGATATAGTCAAATCCCCTCAAATGTGGGATTTTTGGGCAAAACCCGGAAAGTGCCTGAAAATGATCCTTATTCTACGGAAACTACAGTATAATCTCTGTCTTCCACCGCTTTCTTTAAGACGTCATCCGCTACTGCTTCGCTCATCGTTACGATTGCGGTACCCTTTTCGTGGCTGACAACTGCCTCCGTCACGCCCGGTATTTCTTCCAGCGCCTTCTTTACGCTTGCCTCACAGTGTCCGCACATCATTCCCGTAATTTTCATTGTCTTTTCCATTTCTTTCATTTCCTTTCTTTGCATGGATTTTTTCTTTTTTATTTTGTCCCGCTTACTGCTGCGGAGATCAAACAGATTTAATCGCAGCGCGTTGCTGACAACGCAGAAGCTGGATAAGCTCATGGCGGCGGCTCCGAACATCGGATTCAGTTCCCAGCCCCAGATCGGATACCATACGCCTGCTGCCAGCGGAATCCCGATAATATTATAAATAAATGCCCAGAACAGATTTTCATGGATATTGCGCAGCACGGCGCGGCTCAGCCGGATGGCTGCCGGCACATCGGCCAGACTGCTTTTCATCAGAACCACATCCGCCGCTTCCAGCGCCACATCTGTCCCTGCTCCAATGGCGATCCCGATATCGGCTCTGGTCAGTGCGGGCGCATCATTGATGCCGTCCCCGACCATAGCGGTTTTTCCTTCTGCTTCCAGCCTGCGGATCACCTGCTCTTTTCCGTCCGGTTTTACGTTGGCAACGACTTCATCTACGCCAACCTGTCTGCCGATGGCGTTCGCTGTCCGTTCGTTGTCGCCGGTCAGCATCACGACACGGATCCCCATACCTTTCAGTTCCCGGATCGCCTGCGTGCTGTCCTCTTTTACCACGTCAGCGACTGCGATCACGCCCGCGAACTGTCCGTTTTTCGCAAAAAACAGCGGGGTCTTTCCAGCCTCTGCCAGTTTGCCTGCCTTTGCTTCCATATCCGGCGGGATTTCTGCCGACTGCCGGATAAATGAAGCATTTCCGCCAAAAACCGAAACGCCGTCTGCGATACCGCTCAGCCCGTTTCCGGCTGCTGCCCGGAAGTCTTCCACTGCTTCCGTCGTAACACCCTTTTCATTTCCATAGTCCAGAACTGCCCTTGCCAACGGATGTTCACTCTTTGCCTCCAATGCATACGCCAACTTGAGCAAAGTTTCTTCTGTAAAGCCTTCTGCCGGGATCAGATCCGTTACCGCCGGTTCTCCTTTGGTAATGGTCCCGGTCTTATCTAACGCGATCACATCAATTTTTCCCGCCATCTCCAAAGAAACCGCGTTTTTAAATAAGATTCCGTTTTTCGCGCCAACGCCGTTTCCGACCATAATCGCCACCGGCGTCGCGAGTCCCAGGGCGCAGGGGCAGCTGATCACCAGTACCGCGATCCCTCTGGAAATAGCAAATCCGAGGGAAGCGCCGGTCAGCATCCAGATCAGAAACGTAAGCGCCGCAATTCCGATCACAACCGGTACAAATACACCGGACACCTGATCCGCCACCTTTGCGATCGGCGCTTTAGTCGCCGCCGCGTCGCTGACCATCTGAATGATCTGGGAAAGTGTTGTATCTTCTCCCACTCGGGTTGCCTCACAGGTCAAAAATCCGGATCGGTTGATCGTAGCTGCCGAAACCGCATCGCCAATCTCTTTATCCACCGGAATGCTTTCTCCGGTCAGCGCCGACTCATCCACTGCGCTGCTTCCGCTTATGATCACACCATCTACAGGGATACTGCCGCCCGGACGGACGACAAATACATCGCCTTTCTGCACCTGTTCAATGGGTACCTCGGTTTCTGTACCGTCCACCAGGAGCACCGCTGTTTTTGGAGCCAGATTCATCAGGCTTTTCAATGCATCCGTGGTTTTTCCTTTGGAACGCGCCTCCAGCATTTTCCCCAAGGTGATCAAGGTTAAGATCATGGCGGCTGATTCAAAATAAAAGTCGTGCATTCCGCTGTGCGCGGTCATGTCCGCCATATCCGCCGCGGTCATGCGAAACAGTACATAGGTACTGTAACCGAACGCCGCGCCTGCTCCCAGAGCCACCAGGGTATCCATGTTGGGCGCTCTGTGCAGCAGACTGGTAAAGCCGCTGATAAAAAATTTCTGGTTGATCACCATAATCAGAATCGTCAGCAGCATCTGCAGCAGCCCGATCGCGATTCCGTTTCCGGAAAGCCATGCTGGCACCGGCCAGCCCCACATGGTATGTCCCATAGATACATACATCAGCGGGAGCAGAATACACAGAGAAATAAGCAGACGCCGTTTTAATTTCGGCGTTTCTCTGTCCGCCAGAGCATCCGCGTCCTCTTCCCTGCTCTGCTCTGTTTTCGCGCCTTTTTTGCTGGCGCCATATCCTGCCTGCCGCACCGCTTCTATGACTGCCGCGTCCGCTGCCGTTCCTTCCACACCCATGGAATTGGTCAGCAGACTCACCGACACTGCAGTCACGCCCGGCACCTTGCCCACTGCCTTTTCCACACGGGCGACGCAGGCGGCGCAGCTCATGCCTGTTACCTGATATTGTCGCATAGCTCCTCCTTATTTCATCAGCTTCTGCAGCGTAGATACCAATTCATCGATCACTTCATCTTTGCCGTCCCGGATATCGTCAGCCACGCAGGTCCGGATATGATTGGCAAGCAGTACCTTATTAAAACTGTTTAACGCCGCAGTAATCGCCGCCACCTGTCCCAGAATATCCACACAGTAAGCGCTCCGCTCTACCATTCCCCGTACGCCGCGCACCTGTCCTTCAATCCGATTCAGACGATGGATCAGATCCTTGTACTCCGCTTCATCCCGCTCTTTTGTCTTTGCACAGTGACAGCATCCTGTTTGTTCCTGTTCTGCCATTTCTTTGTCCTCTCTTCGGTTGATTCGTCTGTATTATATACCCCCATGGGGTATATGTCAAGGGATAAAAAACTGAAGTCTTCATTCCTTCTGCAAAATACTTATTAAATCAGCCAAACGGGCACATACCAGCTCTTTTCGTCCACAGGCAACAGGTCGTTTGCCATACAGATCACACTTCCGGTTCCAATCTCAACCTTCAAAGACTCTAACCCTCCGAAAGCCAATTCTCTGGTAACAGGTTCCAATACATGAAAGTTTTTAACGGCAGTCTTGCCCGGCGACGCCGATTTTTTAATCTCTATCGGAGAAAGCACACCATTCTGATAAAGCAACAGGTCTATTTCTTTCTGGTCTTTATCCCTGTAATAGAAAACAGGAGGCTCTTTTCCTGCGTTCAGATAACTCTTATAAATTTCCGAAAAAACATAGCTCCCAAAGAACGCCCCAGACATGGCGCCTCTCTCCAGGGCTTCAGGATTGCCCCATTTTAAGAGGTACGCTGCCAGACCAGAGTCCAGGAAATGAATCAATGGCATCTTTACAACCCGTTTGAGGGCATTGTTGTGATAAGGCTGTACAAGCACAACAATATGAGACGACACTAAAATAGAGAGCCATTTCTTTGCCGTCGGAGCTGAAATGCCAGCGGCACTCGCCAGTTCCTCATAGACAACAGGTTTTGAAGTATGTGCAGCAACAACCGTCATAAAATTGTAAAACTG
>CANQOK010000029.1 GCA_947625465.1 uncultured Lachnospiraceae bacterium
GTCGCCGCTGGTATTCTCCCGGTTCCTGCTGGAGTACACCGCCTTTCTGTCCCTGTCCGAGATCGCGCTTACCGCCGCGAATATCAAACCGATCCTGGATATGGCAAAGCCGATCCTGGAAACTGTGCCCGAAGTGTCCGAGGGTAAACAGGTGATCACCCGGCTGTCGGGCGCCATCGAACTTAACAACGTATCGTTCCGCTACAACGAGAGTATGCCCAATGTGATAGATGATCTCTCCCTGAAAATCAAGCCCGGCCAGTATGTGGCGATCGTGGGTTCAACAGGCTGCGGCAAATCCACGCTGATGCGGCTTATGCTGGGATTTGAAACGCCCCAGAAGGGAGCGATTTATTACGACGGCAAGGATCTGGCGGGCATTGATCTGAAATCACTGCGCCGCAGAGTCGGTACTGTGATGCAGAACGGCAAACTGTTCCAGGGGGATATCTTTTCCAATATCATCATTTCCGCGCCGTGGCTTACGCTGGACGACGCATGGGAGGCGGCGGAGCTGTCCGGAATCGCGGAGGATATCCGCAGAATGCCTATGGGCATGAATACGATGATCTCCGAGGGCAGCGGCGGTGTATCGGGCGGACAGCGGCAGCGTCTGATGATCGCCAGAGCGATCGCGCCGAAGCCGAAGATCCTGATGTTTGACGAGGCGACAAGCGCCCTGGACAATCTGACGCAGAAGAAGGTCTCCCAGTCTCTTGATCAGCTGAAATGCACGAGGATTGTGATCGCGCACCGGCTTTCCACGATCAAACAGTGCGACCGGATCATTTATCTGGAAAAAGGCAAGATCGTTGAGGACGGCACCTATGAGGAACTGCTGGAAAAGAACGGAAAATTCGCGGATCTGGTTGCGCGGCAGCGTCTGGACGATACGGCTTATATCGGCAGAACGACAGCCTTTTAAATCGGCGGATTTTGGATTTTTTCAAATTTTTTAAAAAATTACAGATTATTTTCTAACAAAACGAAAAGATCTGCGTATCAACTGATGAAAGCAAAATTCAGTAAGGAGCGGCGGCAGAAAAGCCGCGGACGGTTAAGGAGTGAAAGCATGGGTCAGACGGAATCTTTCCTGCGCAAGCTGTTTGATTTTCAGCGTTTTGCCGGAAATAAGCGGCTGGACGAGATGATCCGCGCCGTCGAAGAGACGGAGACCGGCAGGCCGCTGGAAGACAGTGAAATGAATCTGAACGCCGCGGGGGAAACCGACGTACGGCGGCTGAAAGCGGAGGAGGATGAAACGTTATGAGCATAGACGTTACGCCCGAAGCGCTTTATGAAACTTACCGCGATCCGGTAGCGCGTTATATTGGGGCGCGTGTACAGAACCCGTATGACCGGGAGGATCTTTTGCAGCAGGTTTTTTTAAACGCGATCGCCGCTTTAGACCGGTATGATCCCTCGCGCGCGGCGCCGGGCACCTGGATTTATACCATTACGCGGAATACGGTGATCGATTATTACCGAAAACAGGAGCGGGAGCCGGTTCCGGCGGAGTTAGAAGATTCCACGCTGTACGAAGCCGAAGCGGACGCCCGTCTGCTGACAGAGGAAACCCTGGAAGCGCTGGCGGAAGCACTGGAACAGCTTTCCAAACGGGAGCGGGACATTATCATTCTGCGGTTTTACCACGGCCTTTCCGCGCAGGAAACCGCAAAACGCGTCGGCGTCAGCTATGCCAATGTCCGTTACCTGCAGTATGCGGCGCTGAAAAAACTGCGGCGCTGTCTGGAACAACCGGAAACGACGCTTGTGCGTTTCAAATAAATATCAATAAAAGGAGTGATCACGATGGATGAAGAGATGATTGTGAAATTGAGAGATGCGAAATCGGTGGAAGAGATTTTAGCCGTCGGTAAGGAGTACGGGAAGGAATTCACCGAGGAGCAGGCCAAAGAGCTGCTGGAGATGACCAGCAATGCGACCGGAGAGCTGTCCGATGAAGATCTGGAAGCTGTTGCCGGCGGCGGTATTATTGATACGGTCAAGGAATGGTTCGGCAGTCTGTTCGGAAAATAAAAAATAAGACCAGGAGGATTTTATGAACGAAGAATTACTTGAAAAACTGAGAAGTGCAAAGACGGCAGAAGAAGTGATAGCCCTTGGTAAGGAATACGGGAAGGAACTCACCGAGGAGCAGGCCAAAGAGCTGCTGGAGATGACCGGCAATGGGACCGGAGAACTGTCCGATGAGGAGCTGGAAGCTGTTGCCGGCGGGGATATCTGGGACAAATTGTGTGAATTTTTTGGCGGATTTTTCTAATGAGAAATCGACGCTTTTTTTAGGGGCTGTCGCGTCAGCTAACAGATGCAGCTGGGCGGCGGCCCTTTTTTTTGACCCGAGAGTGAGATTCCGCACCTGTGTCTATCCTTCCTGCAGAAGCCAGTCGATCAGATAAAGGGATTTGATCCCGTCATAAGAAGTGACATAGCTGCGGTCCATTGACAGGATAATTTTTTCATAATTATCCGGTATCATGCGCAGGGGCTTCAGCTCCCGTTCCCGGGTTTCAGGTGACAGCATGCTTTCTGTGACCTGGATATACAGCTTATCGTTGGGCTTTTCCGCTACAAAGTCGATCTCACGTTCTCCCAGTTTCCCGATATAGACGCGATAGTCGCGTCGAAGCAGTTCCAGAAATACGATATTTTCGATGATATGACCGCGATCCGCGTCCCGGTAGCCGAGCAGCATATTGCGAAAGCCCAGATCAACGATATAGTTTTTCCCCAGTGTTTTCAGCAGTTGTTTCCCTTTTACATCATATCTGCCGACAGAATAAAAAATAAATGCGCTGCGCAGCATGGAAATGTATTTATCTACAGTCCTGCCCGCGACATGGTTATCCGTCCGATCCGGAATCTCGCCTTCCCGGGACAAAACATTTCCGATCTTATTTGGGGAAGTAATGCTGCCGATATTAGAGCAGAGGAACAGTACGATTTTTTGAAGGATTGTCTGATCGGTCTGTTTGCTGCGCTGCAGGATATCACGCAATACAACGGTAGCGTAGATTCCCTCCAACGCCTGATTGCTTCTTACTTCATTAAACTGATATTCCCGCAGGACAGGCATGCCGCCGAACTGCAGATATCTCTGAAACTTTTCTTCTGCTGTAACGGCAGTAGGAAACGAATAAAAATCTAAAAATTCCCGAAATGAAAGCGGCAGCATACGGATCTCCACATATCTGCCGGAAAGCAGCGTAGAAAATTCGGCAGAAAGCAAATAGGCATTGGAACCGGTGATATAGATATCAACGTCGAAATCGAGACGAAAAGATTCGATTGCCTTTTCCCAATGTTCTACTGCCTGAAGCTCATCAAAGATCAGGTAGGTTTTTCCGCTTTTTGGAATTCGTTCACTGAGATAGTCGTAGAAAGCAAGATAATCCGAAAGGTCTCGGTAACGCAGAGATTCCAGATTCATATGGATAATATTGGAATCGGCGACTCCACTGTCGGACAGATATCGGTGAAACAGGTCAAGCAGGGAGGATTTGCCGCATCTGCGGATACCGGTGACAATCTTGACAAGGTCGACGTCTTTGTGTTGAATGAGTTGATTTAAATATGCAGGGCGGTTGATCAGTTCAGCCATCTTATGCCTCCTTTTTTCTTATAAGTATATCCAAAAAATCCAAAAAGTCAATAGTTTCTGATTTATAAGTCAGAAATTTTGTGCATTATCTGGAGAATTCCCCGCGGATTCTGCCGCAGGCTGTTTCCGGAATCCGCTTCCGGCTGCCGCCAGATAGACGGCTGCGATCAGAACGCAGCAGATCAGGTCCTCCGGGAAGCCGGACAGAGGAAGCCGGCTTAAAAGGCAGAAATCCGCAAAATAAGCAATGCCGATTGCTAACAGCATGGCGTAGATCGGGCGAATGACGGTTTGATAGACGGAAATCGCAAGCCCGGTCTCTTTTTTTACGGCGCGGTAGAGCAGAAAGGTTTCCGGAACCGTGCCTGCCAGCATTCCCCAGAGATAAGCGAGGATCCCGAATCTGGGGATCAAAAACAGAATGAACGCGATCTTGATCCCGGTGGAGATCATGCTGAAGGTAAAGGTGATCCCGGTTTTTCCCAGTCCGTTTAGGGTGCTTGCCAGCGTATTATTCGCGTACAGAAACGGGCAGAGCCAGGAGAGGACAATGATAAAATAACCGACTCGCTCATTATGAAAAATAGCGGCGCCGAACAGGTGTCCGTAAGTCGTAAATACGCCGGTGCAGAGAATTCCGATCAGCAGGCTGAAGGAAAGCGTTCTGGCGACTGTGTTCTGCAGATGGAGCTGGTGCTGGCTGCTTCTGGCGCCGGCCACTTCCGGCAGCAGCATGGAGGAGATCGCCTGGATCACCGACTGCGGGAACAGGACAAAGGGAAACGCCATGCCGGTTAAAACGCCGAAGGTGGCAAGGGCGCTGTCTTTCGTCATGCCGTAGACGCACAGCATAAACGGGATCAGAGTGGCCTCCGCGCTTTGCAGAAAGGTCAGAATTACACGGTTTAAGGTAAGCGGCATTGCCATGCCGAAGATATTCCGGGCTGTCTGCCGGCGGGAGAGGACGGGTGTCCGCGCCGGATTTTTGGGCTCCAGCTTCATAAAAATAAACATGACCAGAACGGAGATCAGTTCGCTCACCAGGGATCCCAGCATGGCATGGGTGGGTGTAAGCGGAAGCCGGTTCTGGCTTTGTACCTTCCAGATACAGTATACGCAGATGATCTTGGTAAACTGTTCGATCAGCTGGGACACGGCGGGCAGGGAAGCCTTTTTCTGCCCCAGGTAGTAGCCGTTGATGCAGCCGTGGACCGCGGTAAAGGGAATGGAAAACGCCAGGTAGCGGATCAGCGAGGCGCAGTCCGGTTCATGTAAAATGAATGTGGAAAGCCAGGAGGCATTTACATATATTAAAATAGATGCCGGAACGCTTAATACGAAAGAAAACAGGAACCCCACAGCCAGAGTCCGGCGTCTGTCTGACGGGTACTGCGCCACATACCGGGAGATCGCCGTGGAAATACCGCCGCAGCAAAAGGCATAACAGAATCCGGCAATCGTAAAAGAGAGCTGATACAGGCCCATTTGGCTGTCGCCCAGAGTGCGGGACAGAAAGATCCGGTAGAAAAAACCTGCCAGACGGGAAATGACGCCTGCCGCTGTTAAGATCAATGCGCCTTTGATAATGGGATTTTTGAGATTCATAATGATTTCCGGGAACTGTTTTGGTGTAATATATGAAAGGGAAAATTTGGATATGCAAAAAAGATAGGGTTCGGCGTCCGGAAACGGACAGAATGCGGTTGACAATTTCCTAGTAAAGTGGTATAAATTGAAGGGAAATCCATCAAACTGAATTTACGGCGATAGAAGCAATAGATTGATAAAGGAGATGAAGGCGTGAAACGATTTGTTTATATGGATAATGCGGCGACGACCAAAACGAGGAAAGAAGTTCTGGATGAGATGCTGCCGTATTTTGAGACGTATTACGGGAATCCGTCCAGCGTATATGAGTTCGCGGGGAAAAGCAAAGCGGCTGTCGATCAGGCGAGAGATACCATCGCGGCGGCTCTGGGCGCCCAGAGTAAGGAGATCTATTTTACCGGCGGCGGTTCCGAGTCGGATAACTGGGCATTGAAGGCGATTGCCGAGGCAAAGAAAGAGAAGGGAAAGCATATCATTACGACGAAGATCGAACATCATGCGATCCTGCATACCTGCGCGTATCTGGAGAAGCAGGGCTTTGAAGTGACCTATCTGGATGTGGATCAGTACGGGATGATCGATCTGGACGAACTGACAGGAGCGATCCGGGAGGACACCATTCTGATCTCCGTTATGTTTGCCAACAATGAGATCGGAACCATTGAGCCGATCCGTCAGATTGGCGCGATTGCGAAAGAGCATGGGATCGTGTTCCACACGGACGCGGTACAGGCGTTCGGGCAGGTACCGATCAATGTAGATGAGATGCATATCGATCTGTTAAGCGCCAGCGGGCATAAATTAAACGGACCGAAGGGCATCGGTTTTCTGTACGCCAGAGAGAGTCTGAAGATCGGCTCGTTTATTCATGGCGGCGCACAGGAGCGGAACCGCCGGGCCGGTACGCATAATGTGCCCGGGATCGTCGGCTTGGGCGCTGCGACACGGATCGCGCTGGAGACGATGGAAGAACGGAGAAAGCAGGAAACGAAGCTGAGAAATCATTTGATCCGGCGGATCTTAGAGGAGGTTCCCCATGTGAGACTGAACGGACATTCTTCTGAGAGACTGCCGAATAACGCCAATTTCTGTTTCCGGTTTATCGAGGGCGAGTCTCTGCTGATCATGCTGGATATGAAGGGGATCTGCGCATCCAGCGGTTCCGCCTGCACTTCCGGTTCTCTGGATCCGTCCCACGTACTGCTGGCCATCGGCCTGCCGCATGAGATCGCGCACGGTTCCCTGCGTCTGACGATTTCGCATGAGACGACGTTAGAGGATGTGGATTATGCGGTTGACTGCATTAAGGAGATTGTAGTAAAATTAAGAGAGATGTCTCCTCTGTATACGGATTTCTTAAAAGAAAACCAGAATCAATAAAGTTTGGATAAAGAAAGGTGAGTTGGTATGTACAGCGAAAAAGTCATGGATCATTTCAGCAACCCGAGGAATATGGGTGAGATCGAGAATCCGAGCGGCATGGGTACCGTAGGGAACGCGAAATGCGGCGATATTATGAGAATGTATCTGGATATTGATGAAAACGGGATCATCCGGGACTGTAAGTTTAAAACCTTTGGCTGCGGCGCCGCGGTCGCTACCAGCAGTATGGCGACGGAGCTGGTGAAGGGCAAGTCCATTCAGGAGGCCCTGCAGGTTACCAATAAGGCGGTTATGGAAGCGCTGGACGGCCTGCCGCCGGTGAAAGTACATTGTTCGCTGCTGGCGGAGGAAGCCATTCACGCGGCGCTTTGGGATTACGCGGAAAAGAACGGGATCGTGATCGAGGGTCTGCAGAAACCGAAGAATGATATCAGTGATGAAGAATAAAGGAAGTGGGACAATTTGTCCCATTTCTTTTTATTTTAGGGTTCCTTTTTTTTCAAGTTTATGCTATTCTTATTATGTTGAGGTTTTGCGGACAGCAAGATCGGGGAAAGGCATGAACAGATATGGATGATTTAAAGAGAGTGCTGCTGAAACTGAGCGGCGAAGCGCTTGCAGGCGAGAAAAAGACCGGATTTGACGAGGCGACCTGTGTGAATGTCGCGAAGCAGGTCAGACAGCTGACGGACGCCGGAGTGGAAGTCGCCATTGTGATCGGCGGCGGTAATTTCTGGCGGGGACGGACCAGCGAGAAGATTGACCGGACGAAGGCGGATGCCATCGGTATGCTGGCGACGGTAATGAACTGTATTTATGTATCGGAGATCTTCAGAACGGAAGGAATGGCGACGCAGGTGCTGACGCCGTTTGCGTGCGGTTCGTTTACGGAGCTGTTTTCCAAGGATCGGGTGAATCAGTATTTCGCGGAAGGGAAGGTCCTTTTCTTCGCGGGCGGAACAGGACATCCTTATTTTTCCACGGATATGGGAATGGCGCTGCGGGCTGTTGAGATCGACGCGGACTGCATTCTGGCGGCCAAGGCGATCGACGGCGTCTATGACAGCGATCCGCTGAAGAATCCGGCGGCTAAGAAGTATGACACGCTGACGTTTCAGGAGATCGTGGATCAGAAGCTGGGCGTGATCGATCTGGCGGCATCTGTATTGTGTATGGAGAATCATATGCCAATGAAGATTTTTGGCTTAAATGAGGATAACAGTATTGTCAATGCGGTGACCGGACATTTTACCGGTACCGATATTCATTGACCAAAGAAAGGAAAGGGAACATGAGCGATTTAGCAATTTATGAAGAGAAAATGGATAAGGCGATCGACGCGCTGCTGGGAGAGTTTAATTCCATCCGCGCAGGCCGTGCCAATCCGCATATTCTGGATAAGATCCGGATCGATTATTACGGGGTGCCGACGCCGCTGCAGCAGATCGGCAACATTTCCGTGCCGGAGGCGAGAATGATCGTGATCCAGCCCTGGGATATGAGCGCGGTCAGCGCCATTGAGAAAGCGATTCAGACTTCGGATCTGGGACTGACGCCGACGAACGACGGCAAGGTGATCCGTCTGGTATTTCCGGAACTGACGGAGGACCGGAGAAAAGAACTGGCGAAGGAGACCAAGAAGAAGGGGGAGAATGCCAAGGTTGCTATCCGGAATATTCGCCGGGACGCCAACGACGCGTTCAAAAAACAGAATAAGGACAACGAGATCTCCGAAGATGAGCTGAAGAACTTAGAGGACAAGGTGCAGAAGCTGACAGATAAATATGTGGCTATGGTCGATAAGGAAGTAGAGACTAAGACGAAAGAGATCATGACGGTTTAGGTCAGGTATATTTGACAAAACAGGAGACAGTGCCTTGACAGGTGTTGTCTCCTTTCACTTTTTGGTAACAATATCAATGTAAGATAGGAGCAGACATGGCAAAGAAAAAAGAAGAAAAAGAGCTGGTGATCCCCAGACATGTGGCGATCATACTGGACGGAAACGGCAGATGGGCAAAAAAACGGTTTCTGCCGAGAACCGCGGGGCACGCGGTCGGCGCCAAAAATCTGGAGAAGATCTGCAGGATCGCTTATGAGGTCGGAATCCAGTATCTGACCGTATATGCGTTTTCTACAGAGAACTGGAACCGTTCCAAAGAAGAAGTCGATACGATCATGAAGCTTTTGGATGACTATCTGAACACCTGTATCCAGACAGCCAATGAGAATAAGATGTGCTGTCAGGTCATCGGAGATATTACCCGGCTGCGGCCGGATATGCAGAAGCGGATCGCGGCGCTGGAAGAAGCGACGAAGGACAATCCGGGCCTGCATTTTAATATTGCGATCAATTATGGAGGCCGGGATGAACTGGTGCGGGCCGCGAAGCGGATGACGGCGGACGCCAGAGACGGCAGACTGGATCCGGAGAAGCTGGATCAGGAAGTGTTTAATTCCTATTTGGATACTAAGGACAGCCCGGATCCGGATCTGCTGATCCGGACCAGCGGGGAAGAACGATTATCCAATTTTCTGCTGTGGCAGCTGGCATATACGGAGTTTTATTTTACCGATGTGCTGTGGCCGGATTTTGACAAGGCGGAGCTGATGCGGGCGATTGAAAAATATAATACGAGAGACCGCCGGTATGGCGGTGTAAAACAGTAGAGAAACAAAAAGGAGAGTACAATGGCGGTAAAAAACCTGATGACAAAATCTTTTGCGGAGCGGACGATCAGCGGAATTGTACTGGTGATCATCGCGCTGGTGACGATCATTTTGGGAGGCGATGTACTGCTGGTCACAGTCGGTCTGGTTTCTCTGGCAGGCCTGTTTGAACTGTACCGCGTTTTTCAGATCCAGAATACAATGGCAGGGCTCGTGGGATATGCAGGTACCCTGGCCTATTATCTGCTGCTGCGCTTTGGTCTGCAGCGTTATGTCGTGATCGAACTGGTACTTTGCCTGATGCTGTTCATGGCAGTTTATGTAGTTACCTTTCCCAGATTTCAGACGCAGCAGATCATGATGGGACTGTTCGGGCTGGTCTATGTGCCGATCATGCTGTCGTACATTTACCAGGTGCGGCTTGGCGAAAACGGCGCCTATGCGGTATGGCTGATTTTTTTGTGCTCCTGGGGAAGTGATACCTGCGCTTATCTCGCGGGCGTTACCATGGGCAGACATAAGATGACGCCGGTGTTAAGTCCGAAGAAATCAGTGGAAGGCGCCATCGGAGGCGTGCTCGGAGCGGCTTTGCTCGGCTTTCTCTATGCGCTGGCGATCTATCATACGGGGAAAGAACTTTGGACCTATCCGGTTATCTGCGCGGTTGGAGCGCTGATTTCCATGATCGGGGATCTGGCGGCTTCCGCGATCAAGCGCAATCACGATATTAAAGATTACGGGAAACTGATCCCCGGACACGGCGGGATCATGGACCGCTTTGACAGTGTGATCTTTACCGCACCGATCATCTGGCTTTTACTGGATCTGATGCATTAGATATGGAATGGAGGTACACGTGAAGAAAATAGCGATACTGGGTTCTACCGGCTCGATCGGTACACAGACTTTGGAAATTGTACGGGCGAACGCGGATCTTACGGTAACGGCACTGGCCGCCGGTTCCAATATCACGCTGCTGGAACAGCAGGCGAGGGAGTTTCATCCGTCCGTTGTCGCCGTATGGGATACAGAAAAGGCAAAGGAGCTGGCAGTAAAGCTGAAGGATCTGCCGGTTCAGGTCGTAAGCGGAATGGAAGGCCTGCTGGAAGCGGCTGCGGAACCGCAGGCGGAGATCGTGGTGACCGCGGTTGTGGGGATGATCGGGATTCGTCCTACCATTGCGGCAATCGAAGCCGGCAAAGAGATCGCGCTTGCCAATAAGGAAACTTTGGTGACTGCCGGGCATATCATTATACCACTGGCAGAAAAAAGAGGAGTCGGCATCTATCCGGTAGACAGTGAGCACAGCGCGATCTTTCAGTGCTTAAACGGAGAAAACCGGAAACAGATCCACAAGATCCTGCTGACGGCGTCCGGTGGCCCCTTCCGCGGGAAAAAGCGGGAGGAGCTTCAGAATATTACGCCGGAACAGGCACTCAGACATCCGAACTGGAGCATGGGCAGAAAGATCACTATTGACTCCGCTACTATGGTAAATAAGGGGCTGGAAGTGATCGAAGCCAAATGGCTGTTTGGCGTGGAGCCAGATCGGATTCAGGTGGTGGTGCAGCCGCAGAGCCTGATCCATTCTATGGTGGAATTTGAGGACGGTGCCGTCATGGCGCAGCTTGGCACGCCGGATATGAAGCTTCCGATTCAGTACGCGCTGTTTTATCCGGACAGACGTCCGATGGACGCGAAACGGGTGGATTTTACGGCGCTGCGTTCCATTGATTTTTCCGTGCCGGATCTGGAGACCTTTACCGGGCTGGCGCTTGCTTATGAAGCAGGCCGGATCGGCGGCTCTTTGCCGACGGTGCTGAATGCGGCCAATGAAAAGGCGGTCGCCTTATTTCTGGACGGAAAGATCAGGTTTCTGGAGATCGCGGATATCATCGCGGACTGTATGTCCGCGCACAGGAATATCGAAAATCCTTCTGTCGCGGATATTCTGGAAACGGAACAGGAAACCTATGAAAGAATCGGCCGGCGCTGGCCTGTATGAAAGATCAAATGGTTAAGTGGGAGAAATTATGAATATCATCAGTATTATTATCGCGATTATCATTTTCAGTATTTTGATCCTGATCCATGAATTCGGGCATTTTCTGCTGGCGAAAAAGAATGGGGTATGCGTCATTGAATTTTCGCTGGGAATGGGCCCCAGGCTGCTCAGCTTTAAAAAGGGAGAGACCCGCTATTCGCTGAAAGCGATCCCCTTTGGCGGTTACTGCATGATGCTCTCTGATGAAATGCTGAATGAGGAAAATGAGATCGAAGAAGGCTATGATATGGAGCGCTCCTATGATAAAAAGAGCGTCTGGGCGCGGATCTCTATTATTGCGGCAGGTCCCATTTTTAATTTTCTGCTGGCGTTCGTGGCGGCAATCATCGTGATCGGGTTTACCGGGATGGATCCGGCGTTTGTGGATTATGTGGAAGCGGATTCTCCCGCTGCGCAGGCAGGACTGGAACCCGGCGATGTGATTACCCGCTATAACGGGGTGAAGGTCTCCGTAGGCAGGGATATTTATCTGGAAGAATATTTGAATCCGACAGGCAAATCCCCGATCGAACTGACTGTGGAGCGGGAAGGGGAAGAATTGAATCTGACGGTTCAGCCGGCGGAAAAACAGGCGTTCTATCTCGGAATGCAGTATCAGGCAGATGAGGATCCCGCATCCGTTACGGTATCGGAAAACAGTGCGTTGGAACAGGCAGGCGTTAAGACCGGCGATGTGATCACGAAGATAGACGGAACCGAAATACCGAACGGAAAGGAGATGTCCGCGTATTTGCGTGCTCATCCGATCTCGCAGACGCCGCTTACAATTACAGCGGAGCGGGACGGGACTTCGATGGAATTTACGGTAACGCCGCAGGTACAGACTTATTATGAAACCGGATTTACCTATAATCTGTATAAGCTGGCCGGTAAAAATCTGAACATTACCGTAGACAGTGTAGCGGCGGATGGCGCAGCGGCGCAGGCGGGTCTTACGGAATCGGACCGGATCGTTTCGGTAAACGGAAGGACGGTTGTGCCCGGCATGGGAAATGACATTTATGATCAGATCCTGGATTCCAAAGGGACGCCGCTTTCCTTAGAAGTAGAAGATGCGGACGGAAATAAAAGGAGTCTGACGATCACCCCGAAAAAAGTGGAAGCAGAGAATGCGGATTCAGAAGACACCTATGATATGGGCTTTACCTGTACTATGCTTTACGAAGGGAAAAACGGACTGGATGTGCTCGGCGGCAGCTTTACGGAGATCGCCTATCAGGTGAGGACCACATTCAGAAGTCTGGCCGGACTTTTTACCGGGAAGGTCGGCGTGAAAGATATGTCCGGTCCGGTGGGGATCGTGGATGTGATCTCCGATACCGTGGAGGAAACCAGTTCGGAAGGAGTCGGACTTACTTTGCTGACACTGCTTAATTTTCTGATCCTGCTGAACGCCAATCTGGCAGTGATGAACCTGCTGCCGCTGCCTGCCTTAGACGGCGGGAAACTGGTATTTTTACTGATCGAAGCAATCCGCGGGAAACCGGTTCCGAGAGAAAAGGAAGGCATGGTGCATTTTGTGGGGATGATCCTGCTTATGCTCCTGATGGTGTTTATTCTGTATCAGGATATTGTAAAATTATTCCAATAGAAAAATGAGGAAATGAAATGGAGAGAAAACAGACCAAAACGGTTCGGATCGGAGACCGCGTGATCGGCGGCGGCAATCCGGTTCTGATCCAGTCTATGACAAATACGAAAACAGAAGATGCGGCGGCGACTGTGGCGCAGATCCATGCGCTGGAACAGGCGGGCTGTGAGATCATCCGCTGCGCGGTTCCCACGATGGAGGCGGCAAAGGCGCTGGGAGAGATTAAGAAGCAGATCTCCATTCCGCTGGTAGCGGACATTCATTTCGATTACCGTCTCGCGATTGCCGCGATCGAAAACGGGGCCGATAAGATCCGGATCAACCCGGGCAATATCGGAAGCAGAGAGCGCGTTAAAGCAGTCGTGGATGCGGCAAAGGAACGGGGAATCCCTATCCGGGTGGGAGTCAACAGCGGTTCGCTGGAAAAACCGATCCTGGAGAAATACGGCAGTGTGACGGCGGAAGGGATCGTGGAGAGCGCGCTGGATAAGGTGCATCTGATCGAGGATCTGGGGTATGACAATCTGGTGATCAGCATTAAGTCCTCGGATGTGATGATGTGTGTAAAAGCGCATGAACTGATCGCGCAGAAAACGGACTATCCGCTGCATGTGGGGATCACGGAAGCGGGAACGGTGATCTCCGGCAATATCAAGTCCGCCATCGGACTGGGCCTGATCTTAAACCAGGGGATCGGAGATACCATTCGGGTATCGCTGACCGGCGATCCGGTGGAAGAGGTAAAATCGGCAAAGCTGATCCTGCGGACGCTGGGGCTGCGGAAAACAGGGATTCAGGTGGTGTCCTGCCCGACCTGCGGGCGTACCCGGATCGATCTGATCGGACTTGCCAATCAGGTAGAGACGATGGTGCAGAAATATGACCATTTGAATATCAAGGTAGCGGTCATGGGCTGCGCGGTAAACGGGCCGGGAGAAGCCAGAGAAGCGGATATCGGGATCGCGGGAGGAATTAATGAAGGCCTTTTGATCCGGCACGGAGAAATTGTACGGAAGGTACCGGAGGCGGAACTGCTGGAAGTTCTGGAGGATGAACTGAAACACTGGAATGCGTAAGCGCCGGTAAGGAGAAAACGGATGGAAACCGGAAAGAAATTTTTTGATGTCTTTGAAGAATTAAAACTGAATCGGGATACCGCGGAGTTGTTTCGGCCGGTAGAGGTAGTGCGCGTTACGACGAATCAGAAGCGGAATGCCGTCCGGATCTATATTTCCAGCCGACATCTGATCCACAAGCAGAAGATCTTTGAAGTGGAATCCGCCGTACAGAAACAGTTTTTTTCGGGGAATCCGGTTTCGGTTAAGATCATGGAAGATTACAGGCTGTCCGCCCAGTATCGCGCGGAAACCCTGTATCAGGCATACATAGACAGTATTTTATGGGAGATTGCGGCGTACAGTCCTGTGATGTGCAGCCTGTTAAAGTCTGCCCGGACTGAATTTATGACGGACGGCGTGCTTCAGCTGAAAGTGCCGCAGTCCATTGCCTCAGACGGAAAAGCAGACGAACTGAAAGCCATTTTAGAGAAGATTTTTTCGGAGCGCTGTCATGTTCCGCTGGAAGTGGAATTTGTCATTTCAGAAGCGGGGCAGAGCCATTATGCGGAAGAAAATGAGCAGAGAATGAAATTGGAAGTGCGGGCTATTTCCGAACGGCAGGCTGGACGGGGGCGTCCGGAGAAAGCGGAAGCAGCAGAGCCGGAGGACGGGGAGCCCCTGCCTTTTTCGGAGGAATCAGCGGAATCCGCGCAGATGCAATCAATAGAAGCGGGACAGCCGGCTTCCGGCAACAGACAGAAGGAAGATATGGATAAGAAATCCGTGGATAAGAGATCCGCAGAAAAACGATCTGCAGAAAAGCGACCCGCGGGAAAACGGTATACAGAAAAACACTATGCGGTCCGGCGTTCTGACGATCCGGATGTCATTTACGGACGCGGCTTCAGCGGTGAAGAGAAAGAAATCTCGATTTCGCAGATTGAAGGCGAAGCGGAAGAAGTGACGATCCGCGGGAAAGTGATTTCGGTTGACAGCCGGGAGATCCGGGGAGAGAAGACGCTTTTGATGTTTTCGGTTACGGACTTTACGGATTCGATCACGGTAAAAATGTTTCTGCGGAATGAAAATCTGGAGGAAGTCAGGCCGGAGATCAGCAAGGGGAAATTCCTGCGGATCAAGGGGATCACAACGGTAGACCGGTTTGACGGAGAAATTACGATCGGCTCTGTAACCGCGATAAAAAAAATCGGAGATTTTACGGAAACCCGAAAGGACAACAGTCTGCATAAGCGGGTGGAGCTGCACTGTCATACTAAAATGAGCGATATGGACGGCGTATCTTCGGCTAAGGACCTGATCAGCCGCGCCATCGATTACGGACATAAGGCGCTCGCCATTACCGATCACGGCGTGGTACAGGGCTTTACCGACGCGTTTCACGCGATTCAGGGGATCGAGCGGGATTATAAGAAAAACGGAAAGAAACTGGATTTTAAGATCATTTACGGCATGGAGGCTTATCTGGTAGACGATCTGAAGGAAATCATCGTCAACGCCACGGAAGATTCCCTGAAAACAGATTTTGTCGTATTTGATCTGGAAACCACAGGCTTCAGTCCGGTGACGAACCGGATCATAGAGATTGGCGCGGTAAAGATTTCCAACGGGAAGATCACAGATTCGTTTGAAACTTTTGTCAATCCGCAGGTTCCAATCCCGTTTCGGATTGAACAATTGACGGAGATCAATGACGCTATGGTGATCGACGCGCCGCGGATCGAAACGGTACTGCCGCAGTTTCTGGAATTCGCGAAGGACTGCGTGCTGATCGCGCATAACGCGGATTTCGATATGAGTTTTATTCAGGAGAACTGCAGGCGCATCGGAATTTCCCGGGAATTTGTTTACGGAGATACGGTTGCCATGTCCCGGGTACTGCTTCCGAACCTGACCCGGCATAAGCTGGATACCGTGGCGAAAGCGGTAGGAGTCAGTCTGCAGCATCATCACAGGGCGGTGGATGACGCCCGGTGTACGGCGGAGATTTTTGTAAAGTTTATCCAGATGTATGAGGAGCGGGGCGTACATACTTTAAAAGAAGTCAATGCCTACAGCAAATCTACGCCGGAACTGGTACAGAAGCTCCCCACCTATCACGCGATCCTTCTGGCCACCAGTGAAGTCGGGCGCGTTAATTTATATGAATTGGTTTCAAACTCGCATCTGGTCTATTATAAAAGCCGTCCCCGTGTGCCGAAAAGTGATTTCTTAAAACACAGGGAAGGGCTTCTGATCGGAAGCGCCTGTGAAGCCGGCGAACTGTATCAGGCGATTCTCGGCGGAAGAGAAGAAAAGGAAATCGCCAGACTGGTGGATTTCTATGATTATCTGGAGATCCAGCCCATCGGCAACAATGCGTTTATGATTGAAAGCGATCAGTACAGTGTGGAATCCGAAGAGCAACTGAGAGCGTATAACCGGCGCATCGTGGCGCTGGGAGAGCAGTTTCACAAGCCGGTAGTCGCCACCTGTGATGTACATTTTCTGGATCCGGAGGATGAAATATACCGACGGATCATCATGGCCGGAAAAGGGTTTAAGGACGCGGATAATCAGGCGCCGCTTTATCTGCGGACGACGGAGGAAATGCTGGAGGAATTTTCCTACCTCGGGGAGAAAAAGGCATATGAGGTAGTGGTAGAGAATACAAACCGGATTGCCGATCTGTGCGAACCGATCGAACCGGTCCGCCCGGATAAATGTCCGCCGGTGATTGAAAATTCGGAGGAGACTCTGCGAAAGATCTGCTACGACAGGGCGCATGAAATGTATGGAGATCCGCTGCCGGAAATCGTTGAAAACCGTCTGGAGCACGAATTAAATTCTATTATCAAAAACGGATTTGCCGTGATGTATATTATCGCGCAGAAACTGGTGTGGAAGTCCAATGAAGACGGTTATCTGGTAGGCTCCCGGGGGTCTGTCGGCTCCTCCTTTGTGGCGACTATGGCGGGAATTACGGAGGTAAATCCGCTCAAGCCGCATTATTACTGCAGGCATTGTCATTTTGTGGATTTTGACTCGGATCTGGTTAATGCGCATCTGGGAGGCGCCGGATGCGACTTGCCGGACCGCGACTGTCCCAACTGTGGGAAACCGCTGATCAAAGACGGATTTGATATTCCCTTTGAAACGTTTTTGGGATTTTACGGGGATAAGGAGCCGGATATCGATCTGAATTTTTCCGGAGAATACCAGAGTAAGGCGCACGCCTATACGGAAGTGATCTTTGGAAAGGGACAGACCTACCGTGCCGGAACCATCGGCACGCTGGCGGATAAAACGGCGTTTGGCTATGTAAAGAATTATTTTGAAGAGCGGGGAGACCGCAAGCGAAAATGTGAGATCGACCGGATCGTGGAAGGGTGTACCGGAGTCCGGCGGACGACCGGACAGCACCCGGGCGGTATCGTGGTGCTGCCTCACGGAGAAAACATCAACTCTTTTACGCCGGTGCAGCACCCCGCCAATGACATGACGACGAATATTGTCACAACGCATTTTGATTATCATTCCATCGACCATAACCTGCTAAAGCTGGATATTCTGGGGCATGATGATCCTACGATGATCCGGATGCTGCAGGATCTGACCGGGATCGATCCGTTACAGATCAGCCTGGACGACAAAAAGGTGATGTCCCTGTTTTTAAATACAGAGGCACTGGGCGTTACGCCGGAGGAGCTGCGCGGCGTAGAACTGGGCTGCATGGGAGTGCCGGAGTTCGGCACCGAATTTGTAATCGGAATGTTAAAGGATACCCGGCCGACCAAATTCGCGGATCTGGTCCGGATTTCCGGTTTGTCCCACGGTACGGATGTATGGCTGGGCAATGCGCAGACGCTGATCGAAGAAGGAAAAGCGACCATTTCCACGGCGATCTGTACCCGGGATGATATTATGACGTATCTGATCAATCAGGGCGTGGAAGCCGGACTGGCATTCAAGATCATGGAGTCCGTGCGGAAAGGGAAAGGCCTGACGGAAGAATGGGAAGCGGAAATGACTGCCAATGGCGTGCCGGACTGGTATATCTGGTCCTGTAAGAAGATCAAATATATGTTTCCGAAGGCTCACGCCGCCGCTTATGTCATGATGGCGTTCCGGATCGCCTGGTTTAAAGTATATCAGCCGCTTGCCTACTATTGTGCGTTTTTCAGTATTCGGGCGAAGGCGTTTGATTACAGCCTGATGTGTCAGGGACAGAAGCGGCTGGAATTGTATATGGATGATTACGAACGGCGGAACGAAAGAAAAGAACTGACCAAAAATGAAGAAGATCAGCTCAGGGATATGAAGATTGTTCAGGAAATGTACGCCAGAGGATTTGATTTTATACCGATTGATCTGTCGAGAGTACAGGCGCACAAATTTCAGATCATAGACGGAAAGCTGATGCCGTCGCTGGATGCGATTTCCGGTATGGGAGATATTGCAGCCGACGCGGTCGTGGAAGCGGTAAAAGACGGCCCGTTCCTCTCCAAGGACGATTTCCGGCAGCGGACGAAGGTCTCCAAGTCCCTGATCGATCTCATGACGGATCTGGGAATTTTGGAGAATCTGCCGGAAAGCAATCAGTTGTCGCTGTTTGATTTTACAGCATAGAAATTGGATTTTTGTATCAATCGCGGTTGCTCTGCATATACTATCCAAAAGAGCAGAAGGAATTGCTTCGATATGGAAATCTATGTAGTCAATCCCGGTGATACAGTGGACTCTGTGGCACAGCGTTACGGCGTGCAGACAGAGTCCATTTTATATGCCAATCAAATTCCCTATCCCTACGAGCTGGCGGTCGGGCAGGCGCTTTTGATCCCTAACGGGCAGGAAGCGGAAGAACAGAGGAACATTGCGGTGAACGGATACGCCTATCCGTTTATCAGTCCCTGGGTGCTGCAGCAGACGCTGCCGTATTTAACTACCTTATCCGTTTTTTCTTACGGATTTACGGCAGAAGGGGAACTGCTGCCGCCGCAGGCGGACGATAGCCTGATGATCGAACTGGCCCTGCAGGCGCAGACGGCGCCGATCCTGACGTTAACGCCCTTTGGTCCGGACGGAAGATTTAACAACAATCTGATTCAGGCGCTGGTGAATAATCAGGAGGCAAAGGAGCGTTTATACGGAGAACTGCTTGCCACTATGGCGCAAAAAGGGTTTCGGGGGACAGATGTGGATTTTGAGTTTATCCTGGCGGAGGACCGGGACGCCTTTACGGATTTTGTCCGGGAAATGCGGGAGCGTTTTAACGCGCAGGGGTATACGGTTTCCGTGGCGCTGGCGCCCAAGACTTCCGCTGACCAGCCGGGGCTGTTGTACGCGGGAAAGGACTACGCGGGGCTGGGAGCGGCGGCAGACTGGGTCCTTTTAATGACGTATGAGTGGGGATATACATATGGCCCGCCCATGGCGGTGGCGCCCATTAATCAGGTCCGCCGGGTAGTAGAGTATGCCCTGACGGAAATCCCGGCGGAAAAAATTGATCTGGGAATCCCCAATTATGGCTATGACTGGCCGCTTCCTTATGAGCGGGGCGTTACGGCTGCCAGGACGATCGGAAATGTGGAGGCGGTTCAGATTGCGATTGCGAATGCTGCGGTCATTCAGTTTGATGAAACGGCGCAGTCTCCGTTTTTCTATTATGAAGCAGACGGAATCCAACATGAGGTGTGGTTCGAGGACGTACGCAGTATGCAGGCGAAATTTGACCTGATCAATGCATATGGCCTGCGCGGGGCGGGATACTGGCAGATCATGCGGCTGTTTCGCGCAAACTGGCTGCTGCTGGCCGATCAGTTTGAGATCAGAAAAGGGTAAATGCACTCTATACAGCAGATTGGAATTGTGCTAAAATAGGACAGGATAAAACAGAGATGGAGGAAATCCGGGATATGGAATTTCAGAAGATTGAGAAGATACAGGAAGGAAACTATATTACCCGTTATGATCTGACCTATGAAACGGCCGATCATCAGAAAAAGGTATATGAAATGATCAGCCGGGATAAGCATATGGACGGATTTAAAGAACTGACGGAGAGAAAAGTGGATGCGGTCGTGCTGATCATGCACGATGCGTCAGGAGAAAAGGTTCTGTTAAACCGCGAATACCGGATGGCGACCGGGAGGTTCGTATATAATTTTCCGGCGGGACTGATCGATGAAGGCGAGGAGCCCATGCAGAGCGCTGCGCGGGAACTGAAAGAAGAAACCGGGCTGGATCTGATCCGGGTGGATGATCTGATCGGAGAAAGCTACAGCGCAGTGGGCTTTTCCAATGAGAAAAACGTATGTGTGGTAGGCGTGGCAGACGGCCGGTTCGCGGCAAGCAGTTCTGCACTGGAAGAAATCGAAGCCGGCTGGTATACAAAAGAGCAGGTCCGCCGTCTGTTAAAGACGGAACCGTTTGCCGCCAGAACCCAGGCATATTGTTATCTCTGGTCCAAAAAATAAAGTGCAGAAAACAGTTGCATTTTTATGCATGGTAATGGTATAATCTTTACAATTTGAGGTTATTTACAGAAAAGAACCGGGGCGTATAAAAAATTACCGTAACCGTTAATATTTGCAAAGGTTAAGTGACAGAAAGGACGTGTAATATTTATGAAAGCTTTTCTTATTTTGGAAGACAGGACTGTGTTTTCGGGAACTTCCATCGGTTCAGCCAGAGAAGTCATCAGTGAGATCGTATTTAATACTTCCATGACCGGCTATCTGGAGGTGCTTACAGATCCTTCCTATGCAGGGCAGGCAGTTTGTATGACCTATCCCCTGATCGGGAATTATGGCATCTGCCATGCGGATATGGAATCTGAAAAGCCCTGGCTGGACGGATATATTGTGAGAGAATTGTCCAGAGTACCCAGTAATTTCCGAAGTGAAGATACCATTCAGCATTTCCTGGAGGAGCATGATATTCCGGGGATTGCCGGTATTGACACGCGGAAGCTGACGAAGATCCTGCGGGAAAAGGGTACGATGAACGGTATGATCACGACCAATGCGGATTTTGATCTGGAGCAGGTCACAGAAAAGCTGAAAGCCTATAAGCCAGCCGGCGTTGTCAGGAAAGTTTCCTGTACGCAGAAGTCAGTGCTGCCGGGAGATGGCTATAAGGTAGCGCTGATGGATTTCGGCGCTAAGAAAAATATTGCGCGCTGCCTGAACCAAAGAGGGTGTCAGGTCACTACCTATCCGGCGGTTACGTCTGCCGCCGAGATCCTGGCGGACAGGCCGGACGGGATCATGCTCTCGAACGGACCGGGAGACCCGTCGGAAGTAACCGATATCATTCGGGAGATCCGGAAGCTGTATGAGTCAGATGTGCCGATATTTGCGATCTGTCTGGGACATCAGCTGATGGCACTGGCGACCGGAGCGCAAACCTATAAATTAAAATACGGACACCGCGGCGGCAATCATCCGGTTAAGGATCTGCGAAGCGGCAAGGTTTATATTTCTTCCCAGAATCACGGCTACGCGGTGGATGCGGATACGGTAGATCCGGACATCGCCGAGGTAGCGTTTTCCAATGTCAATGATAAAACGGTGGAAGGTCTGCGGTATAAAAATAAAGATATCTTTACGGTACAGTTTCATCCGGAAGCCTGTCCGGGACCGCAGGATTCCAATACCCTGTTTGATCTGTTTATCAAAATGATGGAGGTGAAGAAACATGCCTAAGAATCCGAATATCAAAAAAGTAATGGTGATCGGTTCCGGACCGATCGTAATCGGACAGGCGGCGGAATTTGATTACGCGGGCACGCAGGCATGCCGTTCTCTGAAAGAGGAAGGAATGGAAGTGGTGCTGGTCAATTCCAATCCCGCCACCATCATGACGGATAAAGACATTGCGGACCGTGTCTATATCGAACCGCTGACGGTTCCGGTGCTGGAACAGCTGATCTTAAAAGAGAAGCCGGACAGCCTGCTGCCTACGCTGGGCGGACAGGCCGGCCTGAATCTGGCGATGGAGCTGGAAGAAAAGGGATTTTTAAAGGAAAACGGCGTCCGTTTGATCGGAACGACTTCACAGACCATTAAGAAAGCGGAAGACCGTCTGGAATTTAAGGAAACCATGGAAAAGATCGGCGAGCCGATCGCCCCGTCTCTGGTTGTGGAGAACGTGGAGGACGGCGCTGCCTTTGCACAGCAGATCGGTTATCCCGTAGTTTTGCGTCCTGCCTATACGCTGGGCGGAAGCGGCGGCGGGATCGCGCATAACTATCAGGAGCTGGTGGAGATCCTGGAAAACGGTCTTCGGTTAAGCCGTGTGGGGCAGGTTCTGGTGGAACGCTGCATCGCGGGCTGGAAAGAGATCGAATACGAGGTGATGCGGGACAGTGCGGGAAACTGCATTACCGTATGTAATATGGAAAATATCGACCCGGTCGGCGTACATACCGGTGACAGTATCGTTGTGGCGCCGTCTCAGACACTGGGTGATAAAGAATATCAGATGCTGCGTACTTCCGCGCTGAATATCATCAGCGAGCTGAATATTACCGGCGGCTGTAATGTGCAGTATGCGCTGCATCCGACCAGTTTTGAGTATTGCGTAATCGAAGTGAATCCCCGTGTGAGCCGGTCCTCCGCACTGGCTTCTAAAGCGACAGGCTATCCCATTGCCAAGGTGGCCGCGAAGATCGCCCTCGGCTATACGTTAGATGAGATTAAAAACGCGATTACCGGCAAGACTTACGCCAGCTTTGAGCCGACGTTGGATTACTGTGTGGTGAAGATTCCCAGACTGCCTTTCGATAAGTTTATCAGCGCCAGCCGGAAACTGACCACACAGATGAAGGCAACCGGTGAAGTAATGAGTATCTGCACCAATTTTGAGGGCGCTCTGATGAAAGCGATCCGTTCGCTGGAGCAGCATGTGGAATGTCTGCTGGACTATGATTTTTCCGGTCTGGATCATGACGATCTGCTGCATCAGCTGAGTATTGTGGATGATCGCCGGATCTGGGTGATCGCGGAAGCGATCCGTAAGGGGATTTCCTATGAGCAGATCCATGCAATGACGCAGATTGACGTATGGTTTATTGATAAGATCGCCATTTTGGTGGAAATGGAACAGCGGCTGAAAACGGAACCGCTGACGCCGGAACTGCTGGCAGAGGCAAAGCGGATCGAGTTCCCGGATACAGTCATTGCCAGACTTACGGGCAAAACGGCTGCGGAAGTGAAGGCGATGCGGAAGGAAAACGGGATCATACCGGTATATAAAATGGTTGATACCTGTGCCGCGGAATTTGACGCCGAGACGCCGTACTATTATTCCTGCTTCGGTTCGGAGGAAAACGAAGCGGAAGAAACCAGACCGGAGAAAAAGGTACTGGTTTTGGGCTCCGGTCCGATCCGGATCGGACAGGGAATCGAATTTGATTACTGCTCCGTACACAGTACCTGGGCGTTTAAAGAAGCCGGTTATGAGACGATCATTGTAAATAATAATCCGGAGACCGTAAGTACGGACTTTGATATTGCGGATAAACTGTATTTTGAACCGCTTACCCCTGAGGATGTGGAAAGCATCGTGGATATTGAAAAACCGGACGGCGCTGTCGTACAGTTCGGCGGGCAGACGGCCATTAAGCTGACGGAAAGCCTGATGAAGATCGGCGTACCGATCCTGGGCACCAAAGCGGAGGATGTGGACGCGGCGGAAGACCGGGAACTGTTTGACGAGATCCTGGAGCAGTGTCAGATCCCGAGACCATCCGGCGGTACGGTCTTTACCTGTGAGGAAGCGATTGAAGTGGCAAACCGGCTGGGCTATCCGGTACTGGTCCGCCCGTCCTATGTGCTGGGAGGGCAGGGAATGCAGATCGCGACCTGTGACTCCGAGATCGTAGAATTTATGAATATCATTAACCGGATCGCGCAGGACCATCCGATCCTGGTAGATAAATATCTGCAGGGCAAGGAAATCGAGGTGGACGCGGTCTGCGACGGTACGGATATTTTGATTCCGGGTATTATGGAGCATATCGAACGGGCTGGCGTACATTCAGGCGACAGTATTTCCGTCTATCCGGCGCAGAGTCTGTCCCAGACTACCATTGATACGATTGAAGAATATACCAGACGTCTGGCGCGTTCCCTGCATGTAAAGGGCATGATCAATATTCAGTTTATCGAGTGTCAGGGAAAGGTGTATGTGATCGAGGTAAATCCCCGTTCCAGCCGGACTGTGCCTTATATCAGCAAGGTAACCGGAATCCCGATTGTGAAGCTGGCAACGAAGGTCATTATCGGAGAGACGATCCGCAGCCTTGGCTATGAGCCGGGACTGCAGAAGAAAGCGGATTATATCGCGATTAAAATGCCGGTATTTTCCTTTGAGAAGATCCGCGGCGCGGATATCAGCCTCGGACCGGAGATGAAATCCACCGGCGAGTGTCTGGGAATCGCAAAAACCTTTAACGAAGCGCTGTATAAGGCGTTTATCGGCGCGGGCGTACAGCTGCCGAAGCATAAGAAGATGATCATTACCGTAAAGGACGCGGACAAATACGAGGCTATTTCCATCGGACGGCGGTTTGAAGCGCTGGGGTATGAGATTTACGCGACCAGAAGTACGGCTAAGGTTTTAAATGAAAACGGCGTACACGCCATTAAGGTGAATAAACTGTCTCAGGAGTCTCCGACTGTGATCGACCTGCTGTTGGAACACAGGATCGATCTGGTGATCGATACGCCGACGCAGGGACGGGATAAAAACCGGGACGGCTTTATGATCCGGCGGATCGCGATTGAGACGGGCGTAAACTGCCTGACTTCTCTGGATACCGCAAACGCGCTGCTGACCAGCCTGGAAAGCGGTGAAAAACAAAATCTTACATTGGTTGACATTGCGACCATATAAGGAAAGGAGTCAAAATGAACTATCAGGAAGCGAAAGAACTGTTAAGCGCAAAAGGTCAGGAACATTTATTACAGTATTATGATGAGCTGACGGATGCACAGAAGAAAAATCTGCTTGCGCAGATCGAAGCTGTGGATCTCAGTGTGCTGGATCTGCTGAAGGACAGGGAAGACCAGAAGCGGGGCGAGATTACGCCGCTCGGCGGGACAGTGACGTTAGACCAGATCGCGGAGAAAAAGGACAGCTTCTATGCGGACGGAATTGCCGCGATCAAAGCGTATAAGGTTGGCGCGGTACTGCTGGCCGGCGGACAGGGAACCAGACTGGGCGCGGACGGACCGAAGGGCGTCTATAATATCGGAATCACCAAAGACGTTTATATCTTTGAAATGGTGATCCGTAACCTGATGCAGGTTGTAAAGGCGGCGGATACCTGGGTACCGCTGTTCATCATGACGAGCGATAAAAATGACAAAGAGACAAGAGCATTTTTTGAAGAAAAAGACTTCTTCGGGTACAACCGGGAATATGTGAGATTCTTCATTCAGGATATGGCACCTTCCACCGACTACAACGGAAAGATCTATATGGAGGGGAAAGACCGGATTTCCATGTCTCCAAACGGGAACGGCGGCTGGTTTTCCTCTATGGCGCGTTCCGGCGTATTGGCGGACGCCAAAAAAATGGGCGTGGAATGGCTGAATGTATTCGCGGTGGATAATGTATTGCAGAAGATGGCCGATCCCTGTTTTGTAGGGGCAACCCTGCAGTCCGGTTATCCGGTAGGCGCCAAAGTAGTGCGGAAAGCGGCGCCGGATGAAAAAGTAGGCGTTATGTGTAAGGAAGACGGCAGACCTTCCATCGTAGAATATTATGAACTGACCGAACAGATGATGTATGAGAAAAATGCGGACGGAGAACCGGCGTATAATTTCGGCGTCATCTTAAATTACCTGTTCCGGGTGCGGGATCTGGAAGAGATCCTGTCGAAGAAAATGCCGCTTCATATTGTGGAGAAGAAGATCCCCTATATGAACGAGGCGGGCGAGACAGTAAAGCCGGAGAAGCCAAACGGCTATAAATTCGAAACGCTGGTATTGGATATGATCAAGATGCTGGATGACTGCGTTGCTTACGAGGTTGTCAGAAATCAGGAATTTGCCCCGATCAAGAATAAGACGGGAATCGATTCCGTGGAATCTGCCCGGGCGTTACTGAAAGAAAACGGAGTAGAGTTATAATGAAAACCATATTAGAACAGCTGACGGAAAAATTTGAAGCCGCCTTTGCGGCGTGCGGATATGACGCGAAATTCGGAAAGGTCGGTCTGTCCAACCGTCCGGATTTGTGTGAGTATCAGTGCAACGGCGCGATGGCAGCGGCCAAACAGTATAAAAAGGCTCCTTTTCTGATCGCGGACGAGGTGGTGGCAAAGGTGCCGGATGACGGTACATTTTCCATGGTAGAGTCCGTGAAACCGGGTTTTATCAATCTGAAAGTCAGTCCGGCGTTTCTGGACCGTTTTGTCAATGCGATGGCGGCGGAAGAAGCGCTGGGTGTGGAAAAAGAAGCCGAACCCAAAACTGTCATTGTGGATTATGGCGGCGCCAATGTCGCGAAGCCGCTGCATGTGGGACATCTCCGTCCGGCGCTGATCGGCGAGAGTATCAAACGGATCTGCAGATTTATGGGCAATCATGTGATCGGAGACGTTCATCTGGGAGACTGGGGTCTGCAGATGGGACTGGTGATCGAAGGCCTGCGCGACCGGAAACCGGATCTGGTATATTTTGATGAAGCCTATACCGGAGAATATCCCAAAGAAGCCCCGTTTACCATTGCGGAACTGGAAGAGATCTATCCGGCGGCCAGCTTACGTTCCAAATCCGATGAGGAATTTGCGAGACGGGCGCATGAAGCGACCTATAAGCTGCAAAACGGCGATCCGGCGTGTCGGGCGCTCTGGCAGCATATTATGCATGTTTCGGTAGCGGATCTGGAAAAGAATTATCGAAACTTAAATGTACAGTTTGATCTGTGGAACGGAGAGAGCACCGTACAGGACAGGATTCCCGGCATGCTTGCGGAGTTTGAGCAAAGCGGCGTGGCGTATGAAAGCCAGGGCGCACTGGTCATTGACGTAGCGGAGCCGGAGGACGCCAAGGAGATTCCGCCCTGTATCGTAAGAAAGCAGGATGGGGCGTCTCTGTACGCAACCTCGGATCTGGCGACCATTTTAGAGCGGGAGGAACTGTATCATCCCAAACAATATGTCTATATCACGGATAAACGGCAGGATATGTACTTTGTACAGATTTTCCGGGCTGCGAGAAAGGCCGGGCTGGTTCCCGAAGAGGTAAGGCTTGACCACATCGGACACGGTACGATGAACGGAAAAGACGGGAAACCCTTTAAGACCAGAGACGGCGGCGTGATGCGTCTGGAAAACCTGATTTCCATGGTCAGCGACGCCGTATTGGGAAAGATCGAGGAAAGCCACAAGAATCAGGGTGATTCCCAGATCCCGGAAGCGGAAGCCAGAGAGACCGCGAGAAAAGTGGGACTCGCTGCTTTGCAGTATGGAGATCTCTCCAATCAGGCTTATAAGGATTATGTGTTTGATCTGGAGCGGTTTGCTTCGTTTGAAGGCAATACCGGACCTTACATTTTGTATACGATCGTAAGGATCAAATCTATTCTGAATAAATATGCAGAGACTGGTCTGGATGTGAACGACTACTGCGATGAGATCCGGGATATGGGCAGTGAAAGCGAGAAGGCGCTGAAACTGGAAATGGCAAAGATCGTCGAGACCATGGACAGCGCCTATCAGGAGCTGGCGCCGCATAAGATCTGCGCCTATATTTACGATCTGTCCAATGCGTTTAACCGGTTCTACCATGAAAACAAAATTATGGCGGAGGAGGATAAGAGAAAGCAGGCAAGTTATATCCGGCTGATTGAACTGACCAAACGCGCGCTGCTGCTCTGCACAGATCTGTTGGGAATGGAATGCCCGGAGCGGATGTGACCCAAACGCGGCGCATCGTCCGGACGGCAGGCAGAAAAAAGACAACAAAAAGATACAAAAAAATATACAAAAAAGATAATAGAAAAGACAGCAGGAAACGTAGAAATACGCTTGCTGCTGTCTTTTTAATGGGATCAAAATTCTGTTACTGCGCGTTTGTCGTAGTATCTCCTTCCGGTTCGGGGGTCGTTGCCTCTGTCGTGGAGTCATCTTTGGAAGCGGAAGCGGTGGTAGTATCGCCTTCCGAAGTCTCTTCTGCGGCGGCCGTTTCATTTAACAGCGCGTTCTTGGTAGTTGTAGTCTGAGATGCAAGCAGAGAGGATAATTCTTCTTCGGATAAAGTGATCGTTTCCGAGGCGGAGGGATCCTCCCGAATAAATGTAACATATACGGACCAGCCGATAAATGCAGTCAGCGCAAGCGCGAAGATAACGCCGACAATGCGGGATATCCAGATCTTGCGTTTCTGTTTCTTCAGATCTTTCTTCCGATTTGCTTTTTCTTTCTTATAGCGTTCAACCTTTTCCTGACTCATGATATATGGTATCCTTTCTTTATAGTCTCGTTTATCAACACACTTCATCTATTATACAATGGTTTTCAAAAAAAAGAAACAGAAACTTTTAAGAAATTTGGTGAATTTTTGGTTTCCCGGAAAAAGAGGGAAAAGAATCGCGAAAAGTTGAATAATTATGCAGAGAAAAGGTTGAAATATGCAAGTGAGTGTGTTACACTGTAACAGTTCATGAGAAGAGAATGATTGAAAGAAAGACAGGAGAGAATGATATGAAAAATTTTGTCAGCTTGGAAGATTATACAAAGGAAGAACTGATCGGGATTCTGGACATGGCGCTGGATATGAAGGCTGATCCGGGAAAATACAGCCACCGTTTACAGGGGAAGAAGCTGTATACGTTATTTGAGAAAACATCTACCAGAACTTTTTTGTCCTTTACGACAGGGATCACGGAACTGGGCGGTACATACTATAACCAGAAATGGGCGGACAGCAATTTTGTACTGGGAGAGACGGTTTCGGAAGTAAAATATCTGGGACGGAATGTAGATCTTATTATGGCGCGCTTAAAGAAAAGCGAGACCACGGATATTTTCGCGAAGAATACTACGGTACCGTTTATTAACGGGTGCGACAATACGTTCCATCCCTGTCAGGCGATGGCGGATATGCTGACTCTGCGGGAGAAGACCGGTTCTTATCAGCCGACGGTGCTGTATATCGGCGCGAAGAACAATGTGTTCAATTCCATGCTGGAACTGTTTACGAAGCTGGGCGCAACCGTATACGGACTGACGCCGCTTACCAATGTGATGGGCGTGGACGGCAGATTTTACGCGAAGATGAAAGCGACCGGACTCTATAATGAAGTACCGGTAGATTCCACCCGGGATGAAGTGAAGGAACTGGTAAAGCAGGTGGACGCCGTTTATACGGATACCTGGCTGGATATGGAATTTTTCAACAATCCGGAATATGCGGATCAAAAAGCTGAGATCTGTGGGAAGATGATGCCGTATCAGGTAAATATGGATCTGATGGAAGGCAGTAAGGCGATCGTGCTGCATGATATGCCGATGCATGCGGACTATGAGATCTCGCAGAAGGTGATCGATGTGTATCTGCCTCATATCCTGGATCAGGCTGAGAACCGCCGTCATGCGGAAAAGGCGGTTATGGTATATTTGCTGGAACAACAGTAGAAAAGAGGGCGTATGGAGGCGTATAGCACAGGCAGAAAAATATGGGGCGTCATATATCCTGTTTTGCTGTATCTGATGGTGCAGATCGTGGCAAGATTCCTGGTCGGTCTGCTGATTGGGATCTGGTATCTGATCAAAAACGGATTTCAGGAGGGGCAGGAGATTCAGCAGATCTTACTGCAGGAGATGCAGGAGCAGTCTGTTTTTATGCTGTTTATCTCAACCATTGCGGCAATCCCCGTGTTTTGTTTTTTATACCGGCGGGATTCCCGCAGCTATGCGCCCAAGGAGCCAAAGCAGACGCGTTGGGCTTCTTATCTGTGGCTGGTGCCGTTGTCGGCAGCAGCTTATTTGCTTGCGTATCAGTTTATTAATGAATGGATCCTTTATCTGCCGCAGAGCAGCGTAGAGGAATATGCAGAAGTCAGCGGAAGACTGACGTCGGGCAGCCTGTGGATTCAGCTGCCTGCGGTTCTCGTTCTCGCTCCGATCGTGGAAGAACTGCTGTTTCGCGGACTGGTCTTTCGGCGGCTGGCGGAACTGATCGGCAGCCTGGGCGGCATGATTGGATCCGCTTTTTTATTTGGTTTATTTCACGGGAATTTAATTCAGGGGAGCTATGCTTTTTTAGTCGGTATCCTGCTGGCCTGGGTATACAGCCGGTACGGTACCGTAATCGCTCCGATCCTGGTGCATATCTGGATGAATATCGCCGCGGAACTGCTGCGGTTTGCGGATATGAAAGCAGTTTTATATGCCAATACGGCTGTATTTATCCTCTTTTTGCTGGGAGAAGCGGCTGTTGTGGCAATTTGTTGTATCGGGATCAGCCGGATGGGCGTAAAAAAGGAAGAACGTCATGTATGATTGTATTGTGATCGGGTGCGGATTCGCCGGCAGTACGGCAGCCAGACGGCTGGCGGAACGGGGAAAACGGGTTCTGATCCTGGAAAAGCGGGATCATATAGGCGGCAACTGTTATGATGAAAGGGATGCGTACGGAATCCTGATCCACCGGTACGGGCCGCATATTTTTCATACAAACTCAAAAAAAGTATACGAGTTTCTTTCCCGTTTTACGGAATGGACAGAATACCGGCATGAAGTCGAAGCAAAGATCGGGGAATCTTATGTTCCGGTGCCGTTTAATTTCCATACGCTGAGACTGCTCTATGGAGACAGGGCGGAACGTCTGGAGCGGAAGCTGACAGCGGAATACGGAGAAGGAAGCCGGGTGCCGATCCTGGAATTGCAGAACAATCCGGATCCGGAGATCGCGCAGATTGCGGCCTATGTGTATGACAATATTTTTTTGCAATATACCATGAAACAGTGGGGACAGCGCCCGGAGGAAATCGACCGTAGCGTGACGGCAAGAGTGCCGGTCGTGCTGTCGGAGGACGACCGCTATTTTCAGGATGTGTATCAGGGAATGCCGAAGGACGGATTTACTGCTCTTTTTCGGCGTATGCTGGCGCATGAAAATATTACGGTATGCCTGTCGGCGGACGCGAAAACCAGGATCCGCTTTCAGGACACAGAGATTTTGTTTGACGGAGAGGCGTACAGCGGGACTGTGATCGCGACCGCTCCCGTGGATGAATTGTTTGATTTTCGGTTCGGAATGCTGCCTTACCGGACTTTAAACTTTGTGACGGAGCATTTTTCAAAAGATTCTTATCAGCCGAAAGCGGTGATTAACTATACGGTCAGCGAGGCGTTTACGCGGATTACGGAATATAAGAAGCTGACCGGACAGCAGGCCGCCGGGACTACGATCATGAAGGAATATCCGGCTCCCTATACCGGAGCGCGCGGACAGATCCCTTATTATGCTGTATCAAATCCGGAAAGCCGGGCGCTTTACGCGCGATACCGGCAGCTGGCAAAGCAGTATCCGAAACTGCACCTGCTGGGACGGCTGGCGGAGTACCAGTATTATAATATGGACGCCATTGTGGAAAAGGCGCTGTGCCTGGCGGAATCTCTTTAAACGATTGACGATGTAAAAAAGGACTGAAATAAAATGAAGATGATATCGTTTGCAGTACCCTGTTATAATTCACAGGATTATATGCGAAATTGTATCGAGAGCCTGCTGACGGGCGGCGATCGGGTTGAGATCCTGATCGTAGACGACGGGTCGAAAGACAATACCCTGCAGATTGCAAGGGAGTATGAAAGCCGTTATCCCGATTTGATCCGAGTGATCCATAAGGAAAACGGAGGACATGGAGACGCGCTGATGGCAGGGCTTGCGGCTGCCGTCTGCCCGTATTTCAAAGTAGTAGACAGTGATGACTGGGTGGATACCGAAGCGCTGCAGCAGGTCCTGGATGTGCTGGAGACGCAGTGGAAGAAACGAAAGCCCATTGATATGCTGATCACCAATTATGTATACTGCAAACAGGGAGCCAGAAGGCAGAAGGTGATGCGGTATACCGGCGCGCTGCCTGTCAACCGGATGTTTACCTGGAATGACCGGCTGCATATTAAAAAGTGGCACTACATTCTGATGCACTCCGTTACCTACCGTACGGAATTAGTCCGCCGGTCCGGGGTGCGGCTTCCGAAGCATACCTTTTATGTGGATAATATTTATCTGTATCAGCCGCTTGCCTATATGAAGAATCTGTATTATTTAGATGTCAATCTCTATCAGTATTATATCGGCCGGGCAGATCAGTCTGTGAATGAGCAGGTAATGGTCGGACGGATTGATCAGCAGCTTCGAGTCAATAAGATGCTGTTCCGCATTTATAACGCGGCGGATAAATCTGTGCCCAATCTGCATAAGTATATGCTGCAGTATATGGATATGATGATGTGCGTCGCGTCTGTTTTTCTGAACATTGACGGCAGTGAACGGGCGCTCTGCAAAAAACGGGAGCTGTGGGGATATTTAAAGCGGATCAGTCCCGGACTGTACCGGAAAATGCGCTGGTCCCTGTTTGGCATTATCATGAACTTACCCGGTAAAGCCGGCAGAGCCATTGGCAATGCCGCATACCGGGTAACGCAGAAAATATTCGGCTTTAATTAGATCATTTTTCCTCTCTGTATTTATCCCAGAGGACAACGATCTTTTCCCATCCGTAGGTTGCCACGAACGCGACAAAGAAGGACAGGACAGCGGCTCCGGCGATATAATACCAGCACAGCTCCAGATTTTTCATATCGATATAAGCGAATGCGGCCAGTAAGGTAATGACAATGGATAAGACCAGAACCTGAAGCCGTGTATGGATCCGCCGGAATAACCCGATTCCTTTGGTAACCTGTGTGATCACAGATACGGTAAAAGCCAGAAGCCCTACGATTGTGATCAGCTGGGTTCCGTTGGCGATCAATTCCATGGGATTTACCCCCTATCTGTCCTGTTAATTCAGGATATATACCATAATATTCAGATAAGCGGCAAAAAGACACCACAGCAGATAGGGGATCTGCAGATAAGCGGCGATCGGTTCGATCTGGTAAAACCGTTTGATCATAATGACGATCAGTACGATCAGCGCGATCAGCCAGAAAAACGCGAACAGGTACCAGGAAAATCTGAAAAACAGAATACTCCAGAAGAAATTAAAGAATAGCTGGAGCGCATATACCGACAGGGCGTTTTGTTTTCTCGGATCTTCGGAACGATAGATGATGTACGAGGACAGGCCCATTAAAATATAGAGAATCGTCCAGACGATCGGAAAGAGTACGCCCGGCGGGCTGAGCGGAGGCTGTTTCAGTCCGGCGTAAGCGGTCATATTGCCGCTGAAAAGAGCTGAGAGCGTACCGACTGCCAGCGGGATCAAAATGGCGATCACAAGTTCACTTTTGATTTGAATTTTCATATTGGGAAGTCTCCGGAAAAGTTTTCTGGAATACTATATGAAAGAAAAACAGGGGATATGCTATTTGCGTTTAAAATGTGCCGTTCACGTCATTTTATTGAAAACCGACCGTAAAAATAATATAATACAGGCAGAATCAATCTATTTTTAAGGAGGAGAAGTTTGAAACTAAGAGGTGGCGGATAGAGCATAAAATTGAGCATCACAAATAAGCCATCATATGGTGGCCAAAAAT
>CANQOK010000030.1 GCA_947625465.1 uncultured Lachnospiraceae bacterium
CAGGATCAGGTACTCCTGCCTGCCGTCGCACATATGCGACAGCAGCTTGAGTCCGTCCCGGAACCGCTGCGCGGCAGCTGTGCCGTTCTTCTCCGCCTCCTGCAGCAGAACCTCATTCGTATCCATCTCCGTCAGCTCCTCCGGAACGACACGCTGTTCTCCGCCGTAAAGCGCCACATTGACCAGATCGGCAAAGACCGTGTTGTCCCGCAGGTATGCCTTCGCTGCGATATCTTTTCTACCCATACATTTACCTCCAGTATAACATAAATATTTTATTTTTCAATATAAAATTCTATTGCAAGATTTACTTTTTGCTTTTTTCTTGCCTCTATTACTCTCATACGCTTTTTATTATTTATTATCTTCATTTTAATGATTCACACATTGTTTATTCATATAATATTACATAAGTCTCTTTTTGTCAATCGCATTTTTGATTTTTTCCCATATTACGGACTGTATAGTAAAAATATAAGGATTCTCCTCTGTATGATATATTGGAACCGATCAGAACCAATATCAAAAAACAGAGGAGAATCCTCGTATGTCAATCTTATTACAAATCATTTTCAGCTATAGTTATGTTTTCAGCATCTCATCATAGGAAAGAAGCGTTACATTGCCCATCTCTGCTGCTTTATCCATACAGCCCTTTGTGAATCCGGTTTTGGCAAAAAGATAGAAATGTTTTTGTTTATAGGGAAACAGATTACTGCGCTCGACAAGGGTTTCTAAAACGCTCAGATCCACCTTTTCATTGGTCCATTTACACTCGGCAAGCAGGACAGATTCCTTATCTGCTCCAATAATATCAATTTCTTCTTGTTTTTTGGTTTTGGAATTTGTGCCCCACCAGCGCCCCAGATCACTGAAATTTACAGCACATTTATTCTCAAGAAGTAATTTCCAAAGATACTGTTTGCATATTTCTTCAAACACGCCGCCCATATAAACTGAAATCTCCGGTGCAATACGCTTGTAAGCAAGGTCTGTAGCCCTTCTGGAAATAATCGAGGTATTTTCCGGTACGAAGCGATACCAAAAACGAAACATATTATCCGCAATGGAATAAATTGTTTTACGGCTTGATTTTTCGCCATAGGGTGATTCCTTTTTTACAATGCCAAGTGTAATCAGATTTTTGATATAGGTTGCACAGACGCTTGTATCTTCATCAATCTTGTTAGAAATCTCATTCATTTTTGAGCAACCGGTGGCAATTGCCGTAATTACCGCATTGTAAATTGCCGGTTCCCGCACTTCCTGCTTTAAGAGATTGTTAGGCTCTTCAAATATAGAAGAGGACGGATCCAAGTAAATGTTTTTGATGTTCTCTTCGATAGAAAGGCTGTCATCAATCTGCATTAGATACTGTGGGGTTCCTCCGACAATTCCATAGGCCAGCGCTTTGTCAATGTTCGAAAATTTTGCAAAACAGCGACAAGCCTCAAAGAAATCAAAAGGATTGATTTTCAGCTGAGCCGTTCTTCTGCCGTAAAGAGGTGCTTTATATGCTAAAACATGATCCTCCATGTAAGACATAGAAGAACCGCAAAGAATCAGAAACAGCTTTGAATTGTCTTTGTTTTTATCGATTAAAAGCTGAAGCGTAGAAGCAAGGCTCTTGGATGTACGGGCAACATAGGGGTATTCATCAATAACCAGCACAATTCTTTTTGTTTTTGCCAATTCAAAAACATATTCCAACGCTGCTTGAAAAGATGCAAAAGATGAATCAGTGATGATCCCCGTATTGTATTCCATAATGCATCTCGAAAAATTATCGAGATTTTGCTTTGCATTAGTTTCAACGCCGGTAAAGAAAATGGTATCTTTGTCCTTTGTAAATTCACTGATGATGGCAGTTTTCCCCACTCGGCGACGGCCGTAAATAACTGTGAATTCAAATTTATCGGAACGATAAAGTTTATTCAATGTATTTAGTTCCTGCTCTCTGCCAATAAACATCAGCACACGCCCTCCATGATTTAGTGGTTTACGATTTACTTAATTATAATCCACTATAAATGGATTGTCAATCGCCCATATATCATTTCCTTGTTTATGATTTACGATATTGCGTTTGACTTTAAAATCTCACCGCGCCGATCAGTTTTTCAGCGGACGGGAAGAAGTTTTCCCGGCTGACTTTGATCAGCGTTTCCGTCAATTCCCTGCCGTTGTTTTTGTTGACTGCGGCCGCAACCGTAAATTTCAGCATACCAAATGCCAGCAGAAGTCCATTGATCTGCTTCATTCCTTCCTCGCCCAGTGCGCCGAAGCGGGCTTTTACCAGATCGTCCCAGAGATGGAAGGCGGTTTTCTGATCGATTCCCAGGATCTGCACTGCTCTTTCCGGCGCCCTGCTGGCAATCACATGCGTCAGCGCCATGCCGGCATAGTCAAAGATCGGATGTCCGTATGTCATATCCGCCATATCGATCAGGATCAGTTCCCCGTTCTGTACCATAACGTTTTTCGTGTGGATATCGCCGTGAACAAAAGTATTTCTGTCCGGTACGCTGTTTATGATCTCATGGAGCAGCCCGATCTCCCCGGCTGTCAGGACGTCAGCCATATCGTCGGTCCACTGATTATATCTGCTTTTGATGTTGGATAAGCGGCCTGTGTCCGCCTCTGTGGTGTGCAGCGTGTTGATCATCTCCACATATTTTTTGGAATACACATCATACTGATCTGGATTCTGGTTTAAAACATTTCCCAGCGTATCCGCTTTGATCAGTTCAAATACCGAGCCGTAGCGGCTGCCGCATTTTACCACTTCAAACGGAATTGCCGTCGGAATTCCCGCAACAAATGCGTTTCTCGCGTATTGGATCTCCCGTTCGATCCCGCTAAGCGGCTCTTTCTCCGAATAGAGCTTTAAGATCGTATCGTCGTTGATGCGGTAAACCGTTCCGTGTCCGCCTTGACCGATGATCTCACAGCCCTCAACGGATATTTCCCGAAATGCTTTTTTGATCTCGATAATATCGGCAAAGCCCGTGATACTGAAAATCTCATATACCTCCGGCGACGCATTTATGACCTTCGAGTTGGAGATCGTTTTTTTCAGTTTTAAAATAACGCGCAGCCCCGCGCTGGATATGTACTTCATCCCGGAAGCATCCAGGACCACGCTTTTTGCGTCATTCTCTTTGATCTGCTCAAAAAGTTCCTTTTCCACCGCAGCAGCATTGTTGGAGTCGATCTTCTCACAGAGTTCGACCGTCAGTTCCTATCCGTTACAAAAATAATTCATGTTTTGTTCCGCCTTTCTTTGATTTGTCAGTCGCTTATGACTGTACCATTCTTTCTTTATATGCAAGCGCAAGCATTGTGATATCATCAAACTGCTCCGCTTCGCCCACAAATCTGTTAATGTCCTCTGTCACCGCCTCAATGATCTCCTGCGGTCTGCGCGCAGCGTTCTCACTTAATACGGATTCCAGCCGTTCCATTCCGTAAAGCTGGTTATCCCGGTCGGTTGCTTCCGTCACGCCGTCCGTATACTGGAAGATCATATCGCCGGGTTCCAGCATCAGACTGCCGGAACGATACCGCATCCCTTCCATACCCGCCAGGACAAAGCCGGCCCGGATCTTATACGGTTTAAACTCGCCGCCGCCTTTTGAAAGAAACGGCATTTCATGTCCCGCGTTCACAAAGCGGAATTCTCCCGTCACCAGATCCAGAACACCTTCAAATGCGGTGATAAACAGGCCCTCCGAATTTGACGCGCAGAGCATGTCGTTTACTTCTTCGAAAACCTCGCCCAGATCTGCTCCGGGTTCAGTATGATCCTTGATCAGCGTCTTGCCAATCACCATGAACAACGCCGCCGGAACCCCTTTTCCGGAAACGTCCGCCATAACGACAGCCAGATGGCTCTCATCCACCATGAAGAAATCATAAAAATCGCCGCCCACCTCTTTGGCGGGATTCATCGAAGCATAGATTTCAAATTCCCGTCTGTCCGGATACGGTGGGAAAATGCAGGGAAGCATAGACGCCTGAATGTGTTTTGCCACGTCCAGTTCCGCTCCGATTCGTTCCCGTTCCGCAGTTACCCGGGTCAGGCTTTGAATATGTTCGTCCAGCGACTTTGCCATAAAATTAAAGGAACGGGCCAGATCTCCGATCTCGTCTGCCCTGCGGATCTCGGCACGGTGCTCCAGATTGCCGCCGCTGATGATCGCGACGTCTTCCCGCAGTTCCAAAAGCGGATCGGTCAGCTGTTTTGAAAATACGCGCCCGATTACAGCCACTACAATATAAACGATCACGATGACAGCCAGATTTAAGAGCAGCGCGATCCAGATACTGCGGCGGATGCCGGCAATCGTAGAGTCCGTCTTTTCCTCAATCGCTGTAACGGCTTCCGTGGACGGCCCCTTGATCAGTTCAGAGGGAACCTGGAAGATCAGCATCCACCCGCCTGATTTTACGGGGCTATAGGCGAAAAACATCCCGTTGTCGCTGCCGCCATACTGGCCTCCGCTTTTTCCCTCCAGAATCAGATCCGCGATCTTGTCTGATTTCCGTTCTTCCTCCGTCACACCGGAAATATCTCCTTTTGGCGAAAGGAGGATTTTTCCGGCCGCATCTACCAAATACAGAAAAGAACCGTCTCCCAGCTCTACATCTGAAAGCACCTGTTCCAGATCGCTGAGCAGCAGGTCAATACACATAACGCCGGCAAACTCTCCGGCCGCGTCGTAAAACGGAGCCGCGCAGGTCACCATCTGTCCGCGTCCGAACGAATCGGCATACACGCCTGTCAGGATCGTTTCCCGCTGATCCCGGGCAGAAACATACCAGTCTTTTTCATAAAAATCCCAGTATTCCGGAGTCAGATCGGACCGTTCGTCATAATTGATTGCAAACCCGCTCTCCGTACAGAGATAAATGGAAGCGATCTGAGAATCGGGGCTTTCCATAACCGGCTGCCAGATATGCACACAGTTGGCCAGGAGTCCGATCTCATCTGCCAGCGCCTCTTTATCTATCGTTTCACTGACATAATTTAACTGCATAATGTATTTATATTTATTCACGGCGTCAGGCGGCGAAACCTCCTTCGGCTGATAGGCTTCCGGTTCCTCATACAGCCTGTGCGCGTAAAACGCGAAATCCGCCACATAACTCAGATACTGTTTCAGGATCGCGTCAATGGTCTGCGCGCGGTTTTCCGCGGTGGCGACATAGTTTTTCTCCATCTGCGCCATCATAGACAGCGCGCTGATCTCATACGCGGTATCTCCCAGTTCTTCACTGTCCGCAGCCACCTGGTTTCGTACCACCATTATGCTTCCGAACCACAAAAGCCCGGTAAATGCAAGCGCGCTCATACTGATAATGAGCAGCACCGCCATCACACGGCGCCTGATCGGATGTCGTTTCTCCCGTTTATCCATAATACTCTCCATTTTGTTATCTTATCCGGCACGAATGCGCACTCTACTCACAGTTACAGATTATAGCATAAAAATAAGAAAAATAAAACAAATATTGAAATTCAGAATTCATTTTATTTACAACCGTCCGATTCTGTGTTAATGTTTTCCTATATGAATCGATTTCACGGAGGCACTATGAAGAAGGAACATTCCAGACTGAAACTGTTGAATATAATCTGCGGCGTTATCCTGCTTGCAGGCATCGCAGTGCTTGCCGCAATGATCATTATGGATTACCGGGATCTCTCCGCTTCCCGCTCCGAGCATATATCAGATACGGAGACCACGGGCAGTCAGCAGCAGACGGTTCCCATTTCTACCGTGTCAGACTCTGATACCCATATTTTAGAATCGGTTTACACACTGGACGATCCGGAGGCTTATCTGGATAATACGCTGTTTCTTGGGGATTCCCGAACGCTGGCATTGTCACTGGACGGGCTGATTCCCGATTACAATACCTTTGCGGAAAACGGCATCAACCATATTGATTATATGGAACGCTATTGGAATGATTCTATTACCGGCGCTTATGGAACCATTGACCAGATCGCGGCAATCCGAAAGCCGAAACGGATTTATGTGGCGCTGGGTATTAACGGCGTCAGCTTCCTGGAAGAAGATCGGTTTACCGAGACATTCCGGGAATTGATCGTTTCCCTAAAAACAGCGTCCCCGGATTCTGACCTCATTATCGAAGCAATGCTGCCGGTCTCCGCTTCCTACGAAACTGAGAATCCAACCATAAGCAATCTCAGCATTCGGATTATGAATGATTTTTTCCAACAGCTTGCTGCAGAACTGGATGCTTACTATCTGCCTATTGACAGCTGTGTATCCGATGATTCCAACGCGATGGCCGCAGAATTTGATCGGGGCGACGGGCTGCATTACAACAGCGACGGCTGCCTGCAGCTATACAATTATCTGATTACCCATCCGGCAGTACGCGCAGGGGCAGAACCGGAAACTGCTTTTTCCGCTGATTATGAATGAGCGTGAATGAGTCAATAAAAATCTATCTGTGAAAAAATTTTCGGAATTGCTATTGACAATTCCGATTTTTTTGTATATATTGAGTGTACTACTTGAACTAGTACACCTATTTCACGTAATATGGAGTGTGTGCACGCGCTCCGGAATGGAGGTCAGATGTTTCAGATTGATCCAATGTCCAGACAGCCTGTTTATGAACAGATCATCGAGCAGATCGAGCGATATGTGCTGAACCGGGTACTCCAGCCCGGCGATCAGATCCCTTCTGTGCGCAGTCTGTCGTTAGATCTGTCCATCAATCCCAATACGATCCAGAAGGCGTACGCGGAGCTGGACCGACGCAATATCATCCAGTCAGTCCCGGGGAAGGGCTGTTTCATCCGTCCGGATGTGGATGTATTTATTGCGGCGCATATGCAGAGCAGACTGGACGAATTTCAGCAGCTGTTGTCGGAGATGAAGCGCTCCGGCATTGGGGAGGATAAGATTATGTCACTGATAAAGGAGGTTTACGGTAATGATTGAAGCAACCAACATTACAAAGCGGTTTGGAAAATTTACCGCGCTTGATCAGATCAGCTGCACGATTCCGAGCGGCTGTATCTATGGAATGGTCGGCACGAACGGCGCCGGGAAGTCCACCTTTTTACGGCTGATCACCGGGGTATTTCGCGCCGATGAAGGCACGATCAAACTGGATGGAGAGGAGATCTATGAAAATCCGAAATTGAAAAGCCGGATGTGCTTTCTGCCGGACGATCTGTTTTTCCTTACCGGTTCCAATATGAACACGATGGCGGATTTCTACCACAGTATTTATCCGCATTTCAGCTATGAAAAATACAGAAAACTGACCGCGGATTTCCAGCTGGATCCCAAAGCGCCGGTCAATTCCTTCTCCAAAGGAATGCGCAGACAGGCCGCCACGATCCTTTCCCTGGCGACCAATCCGGATTATCTGTTTTTTGACGAGACCTTTGACGGGTTGGATCCCATTATGCGGAACGTAGTAAAGAGCCTGATCTGCAAGGATGTGCTGGATCGGGGCGCCTCTGCCGTCATTACCTCGCACTCCCTGCGGGAACTGGAGGATACCTGCGACCAGCTGGCGCTGCTGCATAAGGGCGGCATCGTTCTGGAAAGCGATGTGCAGGATTTAAAGACCAACCTGTTTAAGGTACAGATTGCCCTGAACGGCGAGCTGGAGGAAGATTCCTTCCCGGATATCGAGATCATGAACTTTAAGAAGATCGGTTCGGTCGCAACCCTGATCGTGCGCGGACAGAAGGAAGAGGTTCTCTACCGGCTGCGGGGCATGACGCCGATTTTATTAGATGTTCTGCCGCTTACTCTGGAAGAGGTATTTACCTATGAAGTGGAAGCGCTTGGTTATAATTTTGATAAGATATTGGAGGACGAATAAATGACACAGAATATTTTTAATCCCCGCCTGTTCTGGCAGGGTATGAAGCAGCTGCGGATCATTGGCTTTATCGGCCTGATCGCTCCTCTGGCTTTGAATATCATCCTATTTGTCCTGGGTGCAAACTCGGCTATGGATCCGGGAGGAAAAGATTTTCATGTGGAAATCCTTTCCGCGCTGGAAAGCAGCCCCCTGACCGCAGCCGTACCTTTTATATTCGTGCCGCTGATGGTGCTGTTTCTGTTTCACTTTTTAAATAACCGCGCGAAGAGCGATTTTTATCACGCCATACCGGTAAAGCGGAAATGCCTGTATCTTTCATTTCTGGGGGCTATTCTGGCGTGGATGGTGATCATGCTGGCCGCCAATCTGGCGGCGGCCCTGATCCTGCTTGGTATTTATAATCAGTACGTGACCTTTAACATTACTTCCATGTTTTTATACATGGGCTGTCTGTTTGCGACCGGACTGCTGATGATCGGCGCGATCGGCATTGCCATGGCTCTGACCGGCAATATTTTTACCAATCTGGTTTTAAGCGCGATCATCCTGTTTCTGCCCCGGCTTCTGCTGCTGGTGGCGATGATGGCGGCTACATCAGGAATCCCCTATGTGCATTCCGTCGATTTCTGGCTGCTGAACCCGTCCTATAATACGGTTTTCGGCTCCGTCAACGCATTTCTGTATCTGACCTCTGATACCATGTCACTGGAAAATGTACTGACATCCGTGGGCGGCTTGCTGTATACTTCGGTTTTGGGAATCCTTTATATTATTTTCGCCATACTGCTGTTTATCCGCCGAAGAAGCGAATGTGCCGGCTTTTCCGCCATTAACAACAAGATCATGGTCTTGATCCGCTGCGGATTCACCCTGATCATATGTACGGTCCCGCTGGTCTTGATCTTTGAGGGAATGGAATACAACTCCTATGATATGGAGGCCATTATCCTTTTCTATGCCATTGCGCTGATTGCTTATATCATATTGGAGCTAGTCGCAAACCGTTCTTTCAAAAGCCTGCTGAAATCCTGGAGCAGCCTCGTAATCATCGCGGCGATGAACGGGATCCTGCTGCTGGCGATGGTCGGGCTGCAGTCCGTTGTAAGCAGCTATCTGTGGACTGCCGATGAGATCGACTATGCCACTACTGTCTGGGACGACGAATATGCAAATCAGTTTTATTTAAAAAATAAGCTGAGTACATTCCCTATTGAAGATCCCGAAATATTATCGGCTTTGTCGGACACCTGGAAAGAATGCATTGATACCTATCAGACCGATCCGGACAATTATAGCTTTCAATATCGGGATACGGAAAGAATGACGATTGAATTTCACAACGGATTTCAAACCTGCAGGCGTTATCTTCCGGTAGCTTCTGCTCTGAAAGCCAAAATGCTTGAATACTATCAGAGCAACGAAGAATTCAAGCAGGACTGCCTGCATTTGCCGGATATGGAGGAAAACAATACCGGCGTATATTTTAGCAGCGACCTATCAAACTGGAGCCCATCCGATGAACAGCTTCGGCAGATCTACCGCTCTCTGCAGGAAGAATTCTCGGCGCTGGATTTTGCGGATGTATTCCAGTTTATGATATCCTATGATGATTTTACGGATATCCTGGGACCGGAATCGGGGAGCCCGAATTCCTGGTACGAACTTTATTTTATTGAGATTACAACGGAAGTGGGGCTGCATGCTTATCGGGAACAATTCGAGATCACCCCGTATACATTCCCGAAGACCTATCAGTTGATCTCGGATCTCCTTCTGCAGTCCGACGTCCTGTCTTCGGACATGGATGCATTGAACAAAGCCCTGGAAACTGCTTTCAGCGGCAAAGGGCTCTTTGCAGTCGCCTTCACCACTTTAGATATGGGAGGCGTGAAAGGCAGCGATATTCCATGGCAGTCCGAAGACGACTCCTACTTTAATACTCTGGAAATCGATAATCGGCCCCGTCTGGATCGTTTATTGAATACCCTGAAGCAATGGGAAGAGATTACCGATGATAAACCGATCACATTGCTGGTCAACATAAATTGGTACAGCTATGATCAGCACAAATATTATGTCACATCTGTTTCAAAAGAACAATTAGCTGAACTGGCACATTTTATTGCTGAAGAGACGGGCACGGGATATGATGCAGACTGGGAATACGGCTACAGCGGCATGGAGCCGCCGGCAATATTTGATTATTAAGGCGTGTGTATGAAAATGAAAATGCCTGCAGGTATATTTATCTGCAGGCATTTTTTTATTCTGTTCCGGTCAACTGCTCCGTATACGCCTTAATCAGTTCCATTCCCCGCTTTACAAAAGAATCCCCGTACACCCTGCGGATTCTTGCCGCATAACGGCGGTCCGGATCTGTGATTTTTTCTTTTTGATATCGAATCAGATTTTCTGCTTCGGCATTTTCAAGCGGCGCAAAAAACCGTTCTATTTCTCCCAGCACTTCCAGGGCCGCTTCCCGAATCGGCCGCTTCTTCTCGGCCCCGGTTTCAATCAGAATCCGCGTATCGTCATACCAAGCCGCCCGCTTTACATTCCGAAGCGCGCGCAGCTGCGCATCCGCATCAAATTCCGCATCCGGCAGAGAAGCCAGATACAGAAACAGCAAGTGCAGAAACTTAGCGTCTTCTATCATAAAACCATAGGGCGACAGCGGATTCAGATCAATGGTCCGAATCTCCATATGATCAATGCCGTTCTCTCTCAGATGGGCGATTGTATATTCTCTGGTCGGTTTCAGGCGGACCGGATAATAGAATTCACCCAGTTCCCGCAGCCTGCCGCTGTCCAATTCTGCCTGCAGTCCCGCCAGATACGTTTCCGGGCTGTGAAAATCAAAAACAACCGGTTCCGGATTCCAATATCCGATTTCACTGCAGCGGGCGGACGCATAGCGCGCTAAAGTTCCGCGATCCATATTTTCGCCTTCAATGAAAGATGCATCCATCACCGGGCTTGCCGCTGTCAGATACACCACCAGCCAGCTGTATGCCGTCATCTTCTTGGATAATTCCAGATATACCTGATCTTTATACGCCTGATAGGAGGCCTGTCCGCTTTTCTGAAAACCGCGTTTCAGCAATTCCTCTCCAAAAGAGAAATTAAAATGGATGCCGGAATACAGCATTTTCTTTTTGCCGTATTTCTCCGCCAGATATTCCCGATAAATCTGTTCCTCCTTCAGATCTCCCTCGAACACGGCAATCGGAATATCTGCCTCTCCTTTCACATAAGGCGGATTGGAAAACGGCCAGAGATATTCCGGGCCGCCGGGCATCGTCTTCAGCGTGCGCAGCACCGCCGTCTGCAGTCTGCACAACTCCGCGTACATTTCCTCCACGCTGTTGTCGGCGCCGGTGATCACCTCCACCTGATTTTCACAGAAATCCCGTTCTATTTTCGGATTGTCCGGAAACGGATGCGGTGTATGCGCCAGAAAGCCCTCCGGGGTAACCCGCAGACTTTCTTTTTCAATTCCAAATTTTGCTTCCCATATGAGATCCTTCATTTCAAGTATATTCCTATTTGCGATCATAACTGTCCTTTTCTCGTGTAAACACACATCTCCATAAAATTCTTATTGTAAAAAGCTCACGGATCGCTCCCCAGGATCCGCGCAAAAAACAGGCCTCCATGATCGTATCACCGAAGGCCCGTTTTTGTCCAGTTATTTCTTTATAAAACTGCTTTAAATGCTTCATCCAGATCCTGAATGATATCATCGATGTGCTCCGTACCGATAGACAAACGGATCGTATTGGGCCGAATGCCCTGATCTTCCAGTTCTTCCTCGGTGCACTGGCTGTGCGTGGTCGTTGCCGGATGGATCACCAGCGATTTGACATCAGCGACATTCGCCAGCAGCGAGAACAGTTCCAGATTATCGATGAAATCCTTTGCTTTCTGTGCGTCACCCTTGATCTCAAAGGTGAAAATAGAACCGCCGCCGTTGGGGAAATACTTCTTATACAGCGCTTTCTGCTTCTCGTCCGTGGTAACTGCCGGATGGTGCACCGCCTCGACCTGCGGATGATTGCTCAGATATTCCACAACCTTCAATGCGTTCTGCACATGGCGCTCAACACGCAGGGACAGGGTTTCCAGACCCTGCAGGAAGAAAAACGCATGGAACGGAGACAGGGTTGCGCCGGTATCTCTTAACAGGATCGCCCGGATCTTGGTTACAAATGCCGCCGCGCCCACTGCTTTGGTAAAGCTGATGCCGTGATAGCTGGGGTTGGGCTCTGTCAGGGACGCGAACTTGCCGGACGCCTCCCAGTCAAACTTACCGCTGTCAATGATCACGCCGCCGATCGTAGTTCCGTGGCCGCCGATAAATTTGGTGGCGGAATGAACCACGATATCCGCACCGTAAGAGATCGGTTTTACCAGATACGGCGTAGCGAATGTATTGTCAACAACCAGCGGAATCTTGTGCGCATGCGCAATCTTCGCAATCGCTTCGATATCTACTACGTCAGAGTTGGGATTGCCCAGTGTCTCAATGAAAATCGCCTTGGTATTCTCCTGAATGGCCGCTTCCACTTCCTCATAATTGAAAATATCTACAAAAGTGGTCTGAATCCCATACTGCGGCAATGTGTGCGCCAGCAGGTTATAGGAACCGCCGTAAATATTTTTTGCGGATACAATATGGTCGCCGTTCTGCGCCAGGTTTTCAATGGTGTATGTAATGGCTGCGGCGCCGGAAGCAACTGCCAGCGCGGCAACACCGCCTTCCAATGCCGCAATTCTCTGTTCAAACACATCCTCCGTAGGATTGGTCAGACGACCGTAAATGTTGCCGGCATCTGCCAGACCAAATCTGGCTGCCGCATGATCGCTGTTTCTGAACACATAGGAAGAAGTCTGGTAAATCGGTACCGCTCTCGCGTCAGTAACCGGATCCGGTTTCTCCTGTCCTACATGCAGCTGTAATGTCTCAAATTTTAATTCTCTCTGTTCCCGTGTAATCTTGCTCATAATTCTGTATCTCCTTTGCTCAGTTAGTCAGTAAATAATGGTGTGGAATAATATCTGTCGCCTGTATCCGGCAGCAGTGCCACAATGGTCTTGCCTTTGTTTTCCGGACGTTTTGCCAGCTGAATCGCGGCGTGCAGCGCAGCGCCGGAGGAAATTCCCACCAGTACGCCCTCCTGCTTTGCCAACAGCTTCGCGGCTGCAAATGCGTCTTCATTCTCAACCGGAATGATCTCATCATAAATCTTGGTATTTAATACATCCGGAACAAATCCCGCGCCGATTCCCTGAATCTTATGCGGGCCTGCCTTACCTTCAGACAGTACCGGAGAGGATGCCGGCTCTACCGCTACAACCTTTACTTCCGGTTTCTTGCTCTTCAGATATTCACCCACACCGGTCAGGGTGCCTCCGGTTCCTACCCCGGCCACAAAAATGTCTGCCGCGCCGTCGGTATCGTTCCAAATCTCCGGTCCCGTCGTCTTCCTGTGGATCTCCGGATTGGCCGGATTCACAAACTGTCCCGGGATAAAGCTGTCCGGGATCTCTTTTGCCAGTTCATCCGCCTTGGCAATAGCGCCCTTCATTCCCTTTGCACCATCGGTCAGCACCAGCTCCGCGCCGTATGCTTTCAATATATTTCTTCTCTCTATACTCATCGTCTCCGGCATGGTCAGAATAATCCGATATCCCTTCGCTGCCGCAATGGCCGCCAGACCGATTCCCGTATTGCCGGAGGTCGGCTCGATGATGACGGAGCCTTCCTTCAGCAGACCCTTCTGTTCCGCATCTTCGATCATTGCCTTCGCGATCCTGTCCTTAACACTGCCGGCCGGATTGAAATATTCCAGCTTCACGATCAGCGTCGCTTCCAGTCCCAGTTCTTTCTCCACATTTGTTACTTCTACTAAAGGGGTATTTCCAATCAGCCCCAATGTGCCCTTGTAAATATTTGCCATATTTTCCTCCATTCTGAAGCGTTTCCGCTTCTGTTCCTAGTTTTCCTATTGATTTACTAGGTTTTATCGATAGTGGTATTATATTCCTGCTTATTTCGTTTGTCAACCCTTTTTATAAAAAATTTATGGGAATCTCTATTGATTTCGTTTCAGACTGTGGATCCGGGCTTTCACAGCTTCCTCCGGGTTCCGGGATTCACAGATTTTCTGCAGCGTTTTGCGGTACGTCCACGAATCCATCCGGCAGTCCGTTTCCAGCATCCGCATCACCGCATGGGGAAACATTACAAAGGCCTCGGCCGCCGTCCACGCCGCCGCCATCTGCGCGTAATAGCCCTGGGTATACGGACGGTTCAGCAGTTTTAGAATTCGTTCCAGATAAGGATTTGCCGCTTCAGCCGCGCACGCCTCTTCCAGATCTGTCGTCGTAACCACCCTTCTCCGCGGCAGTTTCTTTCCCGCGGCATCCAGCTTTAAATACTGACATAATAAAGTAATCAGCCCTACCCGCATCTCAAATTCCCGATCCGAGTGCAGATAAGGCTGTAAGAATTCCCATGTTTCCGCCCGGTGTCTGCCTGCCAGTCCGAACGTATTGCAAAAGCTGTCACACACCGACCAATTATCAATATGGGGAATAAACTGTGCCGCAAGGGCAAGCCCCTCTTTTACGTTTCCCCTTTCCGTCCCGTAGCCGATCACCATGCCGCGCAGCATGGTTTCTTCAAAATACAGATCCTCGTATTCCCCATCATAAACCGTAATTTCCGCACGCCAGTCGCCTTTTCCGATTTCCTTCGCGATCTTGCGCAGCGCCGGCAGCCGCACGCCCAGCAGCGGTTTGCTCTCCGGAATCAGGGCCTGAGAAAAATCCCGGTATCCCGGCTCCGCCTGTGCCTGCAGCCGTTCTCTGATTTCTTTCCGCATCTGTCTCTCCTACTCCGTTTCTCCTATATAAATGCTTCTATGATCAGCAACACTCCCAGGATCCGCACCACGATCACGGTCGCTGAAAATGGGTTGAAGATCAGAAGCAGTCCCAAAATAATCTCGATCCCGCCTTCTGCCGCAGTAACCCACCAGGTCTTCGTGTGCATCCGTTTCAGATCCATGGCCTTTTGAATTTCCAGGATTCCATGAACGACTACCAAAATTCCGAACACGAACGGTATGATCGACAGGAAAAATTTCGGAAAAAGCAGCAGGAGTACGCCACCAATCAGCGCCAGAATCCCCACGATCAGCCGGAGCTCTGTAAACACAAGTTCCGGGCTCTTCCGGTATTGAAGGACGGAGATGATCCCATAAATACAGAGTACCGCTCCGACTATAATACAGGCCGTAATGGTTGTCACCTGCGGCCAGATCAGCAATACAATTCCCACGATCAGATATAAGAGCGGATTTTTCCCGCCAAACCAGTTTGAATATCGTTCAAAAAACCACATGTTACCTCTCCATTTTATTCTGTTTCTTTGTGTTTACGGCTATTATAAATCCATTTTATGTTCATTCCATGTCCGGATCAGGCGAAATACCTGTTCCGCCGTATTCGCCAGATTTGCCTTTGCCCGTTCGGGATTCATGGCTTCCGCCTCTGAGACCGCCTGCCGCAGAATCGGAAAACAGGCGTCAATTCCCGCCTGATGGCATGTGCCCGCATCTTCTGCCACACAACCGGCAAATCCGATCACCGCTTTCCCGTACTTCTTTGCCAGCGCCGCCACGCCCGCCGGCGCTTTTCCCATAGCCGTCTGAGCGTCCAGCCGCCCTTCGCCGGTGATTACAAGGTCCGACTGTCGGACTGCCTGTTCCAATCCGCTTTCCTCCAGTACGATCTGAATACCGGATTCCAGCGACGCATTGGTAAACGCCAGAAACGCGAAGCCCAGACCGCCCGCCGCGCCCGCGCCCGGACAGTGCGATAATGCACCGTCTGCCCGTGCCAGCCCATTGCTGCGTAAAAAGTTCTCCATCAGCTTCGCATAGTGTTCCATCCAGCGATCCATATCCGCGGTCATTTGCGCATCGGCGCCTTTCTGCGGCGCGAATACGGCGCTGCAGCCCTGTGTTCCGCACAGGGGATTCGTTACATCACAGGCGATCCGAAAGGTACAGTCTTTCAGTTCCGGTATCACATGCGCTGTTCCGATTGCCGCCAGTTCCGACAATCCCTTCGCGCCAAACACTGCCGGCTCTCCCGCCTGATTCAGCAGGTCATATCCCAGCGCCTGCAGCATCCCGATCCCGCCGTCATTGGTCGCGCTGCCGCCGATTCCTACCAGAAACCGCCTGCAGCCCTGCGCAATGGCGTCCCGGATCAATTCTCCCACTCCATAGGTCGTAGTATAAAGCGGGTTTCTCTTTTCTTCAGGCACCAGTGTCAGCCCCGCCGCCTGTGCCATTTCCAGCACCGCAAGCCGGTCCTGCCCCGCCGCAGGCTTTTCTTCTGTTTTGCCTGCCGCTTCTTCCGGCGTTTCTTCCGTTCCCCGCATTTTCTCTAAGTCAACGATCCCGTAAGCGGCAGTCACCGGTTTTCCCAGCGGGCCGGTCACTGTGATCCGGCGCAGCGTACCGCCCAGCCCGGCCGTCAAGGCTTCCACTGTGCCTTCTCCACCGTCCGCTATAGGTTTAATTGTAATCTTCGCATCCGGATATACCCGCCGGATGCCTTCTGCCGCCGCAGTTCCGGCTTCCGGTGAAGTCAGACTGCCTTTGAAGGCGTCTATGGCAATCGTAATGTGCATAGGGAGGTCCTTTCTTTTAACCGAGCGATGATTTCTAAATCTGCCGGCAGCCAGTCAACGCTGTCCAGATTATCCAGCGTCAGCCATTTTGCCGCTTCATGCTCTTTCAATAATAAATTTCCTGACTTAATTGCCGCCAAATAACAATGCATGGTTAAATGAAACTTCGGATAGTCATATTCCACCGTGCAGAAATATTCTTCCACCTCGATTTCCGTATCCAGTTCTTCTTTGATCTCGCGCACCAATGCCTGCTCCGGCAGCTCTCCCGGCTCTATTTTCCCGCCCGGGAATTCCCAGCCATCTTTAAATTCTCCGTATCCCCGCTGCGTTGCGAAGATTTTATGATCCCGACATATAATCGCGGCTGCTACTTTAATTGACTTCATAGGTAAACCTCACTTTATTAACGATCCGTTTCGTCACCGGGGCAAACCCCGTCCGAAATGTAATCATATATATCTTCTCTAACCGCATGCTGCAATTCCAACTGAAAATTCATGATCGGAAGGTTTTGACCTTTATCATTTTGAATTGTAGTCTCTCTCCAAGTTTTCGGTATGACCTGTCCCATGTAATAAAAGTCTGAACCTTCTCCATCACTCTTCTTAATAAACAGATAAAGTTTCAGATTGTTTTCCTCAAAATGGATCAATTCCTGAGCTTCACTGCTTTCTATGGATACCCGGCTTCTGGTCATCCAGCTAAACACCCGATTATTGATAAACTGATCTTCATATTTTGTACTGCTGGTAATATCTTCCTTTTTCTCATATGTGACAAAAATCGGACATGTATTGTATTTTATCCGGTACCCGTATATAGTTGAGCTGTCATCCTGCTGCCAATTTAATAATCGGCATACATCTTTCCTGGAATACTTCTGATATAAACACAACCCACTCTCATCTGCATTCGGCATATAAATATCCCGATACCGCTGCAATCCCAACACAACCACATCTTTCATCTGCTCTGTAAATTCCTTGGTCTGCATACTAAGATAAAATTTCCATGCTCTGATATAAGTGCCGATCTCATCTGTCTTAATTAACTCCACTATGCTGTATTTTTCTTTTTCTGTCTGTGTATTCATGAATTGCCCGCTTAAAACCCGATAAGCAGATTCCAGCGCAGTCGTATTTCCTTCTATTCCATATGCTTCCAACAGCTTATCCAGTTCATCTCGGTTAAATTTTTCTTTTGACAAAATACATTGCAGCATCAATAATTCATGAGGCCGCTTTCCATTTGCCAATACCGAAGAAACAAATTCTAGAATTCTCTCCTGCTGCAATGTAAATTCTACATGATAATCCTTTTCTGCCTGATAAATTTTCTTTAAGAAGCCATGATAACTTCCCGCATAGGAAATAAATAAAAGCGGATCAATTTCGCTATTGTTGTAGAAATCCATCAAACTGGGTATTCGACCCAACTTATTCTTCAAAATTAAATATTTTTCTGTCAGCAGGCGTTTTGTTGTCGTCATCCGATCAATAGAGGCATAAATCCGTTTTCTGGATATTTCATCAAAGTGTATGCTGGAACTGCCGGGAATTACTCTGGTTCCTTCTCGAATATATTTCCGGATCGTATCTTTATTATAACTGCGATCTCCGGACAATGCGATGGGAATCATAAAATTATTCTGATAATTCCCAATAAAATCCAGTATAATTACATATTCTTTTTGATTCGCTTTTCTCAAGCCACGTCCTAATTGCTGAATAAAGATAACCGGAGATTCCGTCGGACGCAGCATAATAATCTGATTAACTTCAGGAATATCCACGCCTTCATTAAAAATATCCACTGTAAAAATATAGTCTAAATAATCCGGTCCGCCGTCTGCTGCCAACCGCTCAATCATCTCTTCCCGATATGCCTGGGAATCTTCTCCGGATAACGCTACCGTATGAAATCCACGCGCATTGAACTTCTCTGACAGTTTTTTGGCTTCTTCCTTGCGGCTGCAGAAAACCAAGCCTTTTACCCGATCTCCGCTGTGGCCAAAATATGCAGCCTGTTTGATAATATAATCAACCCGCTGATTCGATGTCAACAAATTAAAATTCCGAAGCCCGGCTGCATCATCAAATGTTTCTCCATCTATCTCTAAATCTGAAATTCCGAAATAATGAAACGGGCATAATAAATCCTCCTCCAACGCCTGCTGGAGCCGGATCTCATACGCAATATTATGATCAAACAACCCATAAATATCATATCCGTCCATCCGATCAGGCGACGCCGTCATCCCCAGCCAAAATCTGGGTTTAAAATAATTCATGATTCTCTGATAGCTTTCTGCTCCGGCACGATGTACTTCATCAATAATAATAACCGGAAATTCGTCAACTGCAAATTGACTCATAATTTCCGGTTTTGCCATCATCTGCATAGTAGAAAACAGATAATCCGCTTCCATCTCTTTCGAGTTTCCGGATAACAAACCAAATGTTTTCGTATCACCAAAAACATGACGATACGAGATAATTGCCTGCTTTGCGATCTGCTCCCTATGTACTAAAAATAACGCGCGCGGAGGGTTCATATTCCGAAGCGCAAATGCAGACGCATATGTTTTACCTGTACCTGTAGCAGAAATCAATAAGGCTTTTTCAGCTTGTTGTTTACGCAGCTGCTCCAAATTATGAATAAAAGCCAACTGCATAGAATTTGGTTTTAACTGATATTGCGCAATCGATGGCACTGTTGTTCTTCGCAACACGCTCTTATGTTCTTGAAACATCTTTTCATATGTCTCAATCAGATCAGATACACAGGCAGCCTGATTCCATAATTCATAAAATTCAGTCAAAATATCCTGAATCACTTCGCCCTGCTCTGTAGAAACAAATTTTACGTTCCATTCCCGATTTTGTGTCAATGCGCTCAATGTCAGATTCGAACTTCCAATAATCGTCTTCAGGATCCCTTGATTATAGAAAACATATCCCTTAGTATGAAACCCTTTAGAATCCGGATTTACAACATGCATCCGAATCTCAATATTGGAAAAAGCATCTAATTTCTTTAATGCCTTGGGTTCACTAAATGTCAAATAATCTGTCGTCAGTATTTTCCCCTGCACACCGCGGCGTTCCAATTCCCGAAATGTCTGTAAAAGCGGCGCAATTCCACCCTCGGTTATAAATGCGACACTAATAATAAAAGTATCACAATGCAGCAATTCCTCTTCCAGATTTGCTAATACTTTTCTTCCATGTTTATAATCATTGGATAAAAATTGTGGGCGATATGCAAGATTGGAATTATAATTTGAATCTATCATCCCGGTTTGAAATCCATCATACAGATTATGGAACATCATTTTTCTCCCTGTTTTGTATTTATAATTGTAATTTTCCTAGCTAATTATAGCATATTGCAGTTTTCCTGTGAACAGCAAATCTCACGGTTTTACAATTCCAGCATTACCTGCCGGTCGATCCAGCTCTTTTGCTGCGCCTCGTGGATCACATCCCCCGGCAGACTGCCTCCCAGCAAAAACGGAGACGACGGATCGTGCTTCTTCCGATTTGCCTTTACCAGATCCGGATTCGCGTTGGCATAACAGTATTTGCATAGATGGCCGCAGGTATCATAAGCCCCGATATCCACGCCCAGCAGACAGGCGCACTGTCCGTTTCTCTGATTGGTCTTTCGCGCGGGTACGGCAAGATGTGCATGCAGGGCTGTCTCATAGGTCTGAACGGTCATACAGCCGGAGCAGTCCGCTCCATAAGGCGCCAGCTCCTCTCTCTCTGCGCAGGGTTTAACGGTCATGCCGTACTGCGCCGCAATTCGGATCAGTTCTTTCCCCAAAGTAAGGCGGTCAGCCCTCGGCACCGCCTTTACAGCCGGAAAATTCCGCTTTACTTTTTCATAGAGATCAATGAAACTGATCACACAGGTCTTTGTATACCCGGCCAGATTCTCGGCCATCTCCGCGAATTCGGAAGTATGCCATTCCACAGAATGCCGCGCATCAAGGAAAATCGGATCATAGCGCCAGCCCATACTGTCAGCGCCGACCAGATTTGACAACTGCCTGAACGTTTCCATAACCTCGTGTTTATCCGGAACATTCGGCTCTATATCACTTCCGTAAGGTGTGATGGTTACAAACCAATATTGCCCGTACGGCTTCAATGCGTCCATATGCGGCAGCATCGGCGCCGGATTCTTGGTACAAAATGCGATCAGATCCACCACATCCGGCGATAAGCTGTAGCGCGTCACCTGACTTGGGTGATACGGATTGCGCACAAGCACAAATCCTTCTTTGATTCTGTTCAGAAGCCATTTGGAATAAAATGCCGAAATATCCGTCCGCATTCCTGTTTGTATGATCATATAGGATTCTTTTTCTCCTGCATTTATTTTACCTGTTCAACTTTTGCCACCGCAGTTCCGGCTTCCGGCGAAGTCAGACTGCCTTTGAAGGCGTCTATAGCAGTCGTAATGTATATAGGAAGGCACTTTCTTTTAACTGAAAATTTGATGTAAACACTGCATACATATTAAATTATAGCATATTCCGGTTTTTCTGTGAACATAATTTTATGGTTAATTTATTAGCTGATATTTAATATATTTTTTTGACTTTATTATTGACATTTCCTAATTTCCGGTATATTATAATGATAGAAAAACCTAAAAATCCTATCATATCTGTTTAGGAGGTGAGCATACTGATTGCACATACAGCAAAATGACATAGAAAAATACCTGGCAGAGATTAAGACGCTGATCAATAGCGGCGCTTACCGAATCGAACGCAATGCCAGACGAGAAGATAACTTAGATTTATTTTTAACCCATATATTAGATGAACCACAGGCAAAAGAAATATTACTCAATCTTACCCCGCAGGATTTTTCTGCGGTTGTACAGAACGAACATATCGGTTATGAACATGAACAATTATACATATTCGGCAAGGATGTTTTGCTCACTGAACGATATACCGGAAAAGACACGCTTGTTTCTTTATATATTAAAATCAACAAGCTGGAGACGCCTTTTCCCTTTGTAATCGTAATTTCATTTCATAAGCAAAACTTTCCTCTGACATATTATTTTAAATAAAGCATAGGAGGATGATTTTATGGCAAAAGAGAGGACAGAGTTCTGTACGGAATGCAGGAAAAATACAGCATATGTATTGCAAAAAAGAACTATCTTCAAAATGATCCGGGATAAAGAATACCGGTTTGAAATAACTGTTGCAGTTTGTGCAGAATGCGGAGAAGAAATGAGTCTTCCCGGACTGATTGATCAGAATATTCGGGAAATTGATACACAATATCGTTCCATGGAAAAATTGATCTCCATTAGCGATATTGAAAGGCTAATGAAGATTTATAAGATAGGAAAAACGCCGCTTTCTTTAGCTCTGGGCTTTGGTGAAATTACCGTAACCCGATATCTTTCCGGGCAGGTCCCTTCTAAAGAATATTCTGACATTATGAAGAATGCGTTGGAATCTCCGGATTATATGCTGAATATGCTTACCAAAAACAAATCGAAGCTGGCTGATGCCGCATATTGTAAAACGCTGTCTGCTGCTCGGAATTTGAAAAGACTTTTTTCTTTATCTCCAAAGATATTACAAACCATATCTTATGTCTTTGAAACAATGGAAGAGGTAACTCCGCTGATGCTTCAGAAACTGCTTTACTTTGTTCAGGGGCTTCACCTTGTTTTCTTTGGTACTCCGATGTTTAAAGAAGATTGCGAAGCCTGGATTCATGGCCCGGTCTATCCAGACGTCTATAACTTATTTCGTGATTTTAAATATAATCCCATAGAAGACAACAGGTTTGCAATTTTACATGATAAATTCAACGAACTGACAACCAAAGAAAAAGAATTGATAGATCTTGTCATCCATTCGTTTGGTATTTATAGTGGCAAGACTTTAGAACAGATTACGCATAATGAAGTGCCCTGGCAACAGGCCCGGAAGGGTTACGCAGATGGGATTTATTCCCATGAAATATTGCCAAAGGATTCTATTAAAGTCTATTATGAACAAATCGACAAAGACTTTGGAATTCATACAATATCCGGATTGAAAGGTTATATTCATCATATGTTAAGTTTAACATAGCTTTTCCCCAAAGTAAGGCGGTTAGCCCTCGGCACCGCCTTTACAGCCGGAAAATTCCGCTTTACTTTTTCATAGAGATCAATGAAACTGATCACACAGATCACACAGGTCTTTGTATATCCGGCCAGATTCTCAGCCACCTCCGCAAATTCGGAAATGTGCCATTCCACAGAATGCCGCGCATCGAGGAAAATCGGATCATAGCGCCAGCCCATGCTGTCAGTTCCTATCAGATTTAAATTACTTTACGCAATACTTTAAATTTATCTTGTGCCATAATATGGTTATCATTGATCAGCTTTTGAATCCATATCGTGTCTTTTTTCCGATATGGATTCCTCCAATCTGTCACTGATATCTTCTATGTTTAATCGATAACAGTTCAATACCCTTTCCAGCGTTTCCTTCGGAATTGCATTATGGTTATAATTATAAATAACATAATCAATATACTCATACGGAATAGAAGTCTCATTACTTGCCCGATTCAGTCTGGCATTTCCCCCAACACTCTGAAGTAAATTCCCTACCCGTTTCTCTATTCTTTCATTATCAAGCCTGAGTCTTTCCGCACTATTGATCTTTCCTAAATTCTCCAACCTGTTTAAGACCATATCAAAACTCACGCCAAACTCAGACATAATCCGGGCAATATCCATTGCTGACAGCCTATTTTTATCAGATCCCGAGAGCTTAAAATCCATAAATTTTTCCACGCTGTCCACAGGCATCAGCAGACACGCCGCAAAGTAATTTGCTTCCTGTTCTTTTTCATTTGAACTTTTGCCCAAAATTGTAGCAGAATTATCAATAAATGTATTTCCTTTTTCCATATGCAAAACAGCATGACCAATCTCATGTGCCAGAGTAAATATTTCTCTGGAAAGACGGCTGGAAGTATTAGTAAAAATAATTATATCTTTATCTCTTTTCAACGTAAAACCAAGATCAGCATTTTCTCCAAGCGGACAGCGAATCAATTTATATCCGCTTCTTTCACATTCTCTAAACAAGTCAATAATTCCAAACCGGCTCTCTTTACATTTTGCTCTATATTCATCCGCTGCTATCCGAATCTCCCATTTTCTGTCTTCCGTCATTGCAATCCTCCTATATCATATCGAGTCTTTATGCCGAAGCTTCTGATACAGATGTTTATTTGCATAAAATAAATCAATCATATCAAATATTGATTCTGCAGATGTATGTTTCTCTCCTACCCTATATGATACAACCGGTTCTTCATCAAGCACTCTTGTAATATCTCCAACTGTCACATCTAAAACAACTGCAATTTTAGAAAGGACATCCAAAGTAATCCGATTCGTTCCATTTTCAATACGGGCATACTTCTGTCTGCTGACTCCAATCTTCTCCGCAATCTGCTCCTGAGTAAAATTCTTAGCATTTCTTAAATTCTTGATTCGATTTCCCAATAATTCATTCATTCTAATTCCTCCGATCCTGCATATTACTATTTTATCATTATTCTTCTTATTGTCAAGGTGCAAATGTTATATTTTTATAACATTTCATTTCCATATGTTTCAATTATGGTTCAAAAAATCCCGTCTCTGCCTTCCGGCACAAGCGGGATTCTGCTCCGTTACTTGTATCTCATTTTTCTACTTCACGCACTTTCAGTACGCCACCCTCTACTGTAAACTTCACATTATATCCGCCAAAGGATACGCCGTAAATCCGCTCCGCGTCTTCCTGATAAGCTGGTCTGGGATCCTGCGCCAGAAGTTCCAGCAGTCCTGCCTGCTTCTCATCGGAAATCTGCCGCAAGAGTTCTTCCGGGAAATCCACATCCAGCCGATCGCCGACATGTTCCTCCGCGAACCCTCCCGACGCATCCGGAATACTGTCCACATACGGCAGATACGGCTTGATATCAAAAATCGGCGTTCCGTTCATCATATCCGCGCCTGATACATAGAGTACCGGGCCCTCCGCTTCATCGGCAATCGCATCCAGTTTCACACAGGATAACCCCATCCTGTTGGGGCGAAAAGGAGATCGTGTCGCGAAAACGCCCATCCGGGTATTACCGCCCAAACGGGGCGGACGTACCGTCGGCGACCAGGCCGCCTCACCGACCTCTGAAAACTGCCAGATCAGCCAGAGATGGGAGAAACCTTCCAATCCCCGCAGCGCATCCGCATTGCGATATTCCGGTTCAAATACGATCCGGGACTGTACAGACGGTGCCAGCCCGCTCTGTCTGGGGATTCCGAATTTCTCTGTATAATCGTTGTAAATGTATGCGATAGGATATATCAAATGCTCCATGCAGCCGGCCCGCTCCTCCAATCTGATAGGATCTGACAATTATTATAAGCATAATTATAACTTTTTGCAAATATCAGATGTTTAATAAGGCAATTTTATGCGCAATTGAGTCCTGTGAAACAAGTGGAATTGAGGTCTCCGACCATTTTCGTGAGGTCACGAAAATGATTGAAACCGGTATTCTTATTGAAAATTCGGCAGATGAACTGCAAATCGCGTTCATCTGCCGAATTCGCTTTTATTCCCGATACAGGGTATAAGTACCGCCGATTGTTCCTTCCTCTCCGATGAGAGTCAGGATATTTCCGCGAACATGAAATTCATAAGTACAGTCCAGAATCTCCGGCAGCGCAAAATCCATTTTCAGGCTGTCTAAGCTCGTCTCATAGGTAAATTCATATCGCTGATCATCCAGGTACATATCTCCGGTTCCCTGTTCAGTAAACTCATAACTGGTATATTCATCATACACCCACAGCCCCTTTAAATCAGGATCCGGGTTTTCTTCCAGGATATAAAACAGGATCAGCGCTGCCGCCAGCAGGCTAAGCACAATGCCGGCAGTAATTAAAATGATCTTGTTTTTCTTTTTTAACGCGCTGATCCCATGTTTTTGATTACGCATCTTCTCTCTTTCTGAAACGAAGCACTACGCCTGCCACACCCAGAGCAGCCGCTGCCAGTACAATACTCCACAGAAGCATCTGGCTGTCGTCTCCGGTTCCCGGTTTCTGATTATCCGTTCCGCTCGGCTGCGTCTCCTTATCTGTTCCGCCCGGCTGCGTTTCCGTCTGATTGCCGCTTGGATTCTCCGGTTTCTGCTCATCTGAAGGCTTCTCTTCCGGAGGCAGTTTGGAAATAACTGTGTCTTCCGGCTTGATCTCATCTTTCGCTTTAGCGTCTTTAAACAACTTGCCGCAAGACGGGCACTGATAATACTCGATATTTCCTTCTTCCGTCTGTGTTGCTGCTTTGGCCTCTACCTTTTTAAGCTGATGACCGGCTGCCGCAATTATTTCACCCTCTGCAAGCATTTCACCACAATCTTTACAATAGGTGTCTCCGGTATAACCGTCCTCGGTACAAGTTACGTCCTTCGCATTCTTAATCTCGATCTCTCCTGCATGGTTTTTCGGATCCTTCGGGATTACAGTTGCAGTAAGTTCGATTTCCTCCTTCGCCTCAGCGTCCTTAAACAGTTTCTTACAGCTGTTTGTACACTGATAATACTCAATATTTCCTTCTTTGATACAGGTTGCCTCTGTTGCCTCAACTTTTTCAAGCTTGTGCCCTGCCGGGATCGTCTCACCTTTCGAAATCATTTCACCACAATCTTTACAATATGTATCCCCTGTATAACCATCTTCCGTGCAGGTTGCATCCTTTGCGTCTCTAATCTCGGTTTCGCCCTTGTGGTTCTCCGGATTTGTATTGCCATACGCTACGCGGCACACTTCACAGACTTTCTGCTTTGTACAAGTTGCTTCTCCGCCGCTGTGCTCTGCTTTCTCGAAAATATTGCCGCAGCCTGCTGTCTGACATTCCTTCCAATGACTCTGCTCATCAGTAGTCCAAACGGACGCAGGATTGTGATCACCCAGCGGCGTTTCCTTTCCTTTTTCAATCAGCTGACCACAGCTGTTGCAGTATTTGTCTCCGGTATAACCCGGTTCCTGGCAGGTTGCTTCTTTCTGCTTCTCAAGCCGGGTCTCGCCTACATGGTTTGCCGGATCCTTTTCTCCCAAAAAAGTCTCGGTCCCTGCTTCCCCGCAGACTTCACAGCTCTTAAAATATACTGCCTCATCTACACAGGTACCCTTTGTCTTCAGATACTTCTCTTCAACGACTTCCTTCGTAAACTTGTGCGCTGCCAGATCACCGTATTCCTGGCCACAGACTGTGCAGACTGCCCTCTTGGTACAGGTAGCTTCACCGCCTGTATGCGGTTTCAATTCCCGTTTCTCCGCCTCCGCGGTTGTCTGCGTTTTTCCATCCGAATCCTTGTAATAATTTCCGCATTCCTTGCAGTGATAATACTGATTATTTCCCTGTACTGTACAGGTAGATTCCTTCGCAGGCACGGTCTCCATACTATGAACATGCGCGATATCCACTGTTACTGTACAGGTTGCCGTATAGTCGCCGTCCTCTGTCTTAACCGTAATGACTGCGGTTCCGTTTTTGCCCGCCGTCACAACTCCTGTTTTGGAATCTATGGAAGCTACATCCTGCTGATTGCTTGTAAAGGTTACATTTTTATTGGTCGCATTGGCCGGTAATACGGATGCTGCTAATGCAGCCTGCTCTCCCTTTTTCGTCAGCTTCAACTCGGCCGGGGTAACCGTAACGCCGGTAACTGCTACTTTAGGCAGCTCGACAGTGACGACTGCCGGCTTTACCTCATACGTTTTTTCTACCCATTGTAATGTAGCAAACTCCAATTCCCCCAATGTCACTTGATATTCTCCTCCAGTTATTGTTTCATCAACTTTACACTGGAATTCAATAAGTCTCTGTTTTTCAGTCAGAGACCAGCAATGGCTGGGATCTGCCCAAACAATCATGCGACTGGAATCTGTATAGGTAATTGGAAAACTTGTCTGTAATTTTCCCTGAATATCAGAATCAACTTTCCCCGATCCACTCACATAAGTAAGTCCTTTTGGAACATCAAGCCACATCTGCAATGAGGCAATATGCCCTGTCTGCTCAAGATAAACTGTAAACGTAAGCACATCTCCCGGATTTGCTACCTGTTTATCAGCTTCTACAGTCATAATTACATGGCCTGTTGCATCTTCTGAATTCTGGGAAGCAGTTACGACTGATGCCGGAAACAGTCCGATCAGCAAAGCAGCTGACAATAAAAATGTTAAAAATCGTTTCATTTTCTCCTCTCCTTTACCATAGTAATGATACCTTTTGTACATGTGCAAGAATTTGCGCATAATCCATGGCGGTTATCGATCCATTCTGATTTGTATCTGCGCATTGCAATTCATAACCGGTCAATGTTTGAAGCTTCTGCACATGTGCTAAAGCCCTGCCATAATCCATAGCAGTTACTCTCCCATCCCCATTGATATCTCCCAGCAGATGAATTTTCACATTCTGCGTCACATCCGCATCGTCAACCTCGATCTCGTAGGTTCTGGTCACATGATTTTTCTTACTTACTTCTAACGTGTAACTACCTGCCGGTACAGATGTAAATTCAAATGCTGTTCCTGTTGTCCCGATCACATCAATTTCGTCTGTACCATCCACAAGCCGCAGGATTACTGCATCCGTGGATTTATCATAAGAAGTAACCGTTCCAGAAACGGTAACTCCGTCCAACTCAGAAATTACTTTACAATCCATCTCTTCAACTGCGTTTGCTTGCGTTTCTGCATAAGAACCTTCATATACCCGAACCGGGACATAGCAATTTTGATCTGACTCATAATCCCACTTCAGAGCAAATGCCTCGGGTGTTATATTGTATACGCTCTTTGGAATTGTGATCCGTCCCAGATTGGTGCAGCCCCAAAATGCTCTGTCCCCTATCGTCTTTAATCCTTCCTCCATTGATACAACTTTCAGATTTTCACAGCTATCAAATGCATACGCTCCAATTTCTTCTACATTCTCAGGGATCATCACACTGCTTAATGCAGAGCAGCCGGCAAAAGCTGAATTTCCAATTCCGATTACACTTGCCGGAATCGTAAATGCAGTTTCCGATTTGCCAAGGGCATATTGAATCAGCATGGTTTGATTTTTATCATATAGGCTGCCGTCCAAAGAACTATAATTTGGGTTCTGTTTATCCACCGAAATCTTTGTCAGATTATTACATCCGTTAAAGGCATATGCTCCAATTTCGACAATGGAGGCCGGAATCATAATACTCTTTAAATCCTCACGACAAGCAACTGCACTACTTGCAATTCTGCTAACCGGTTTGCCATCCAGCTCTTTCGGTATAACCAGATCCTCTGCATCGCCATTATAACGAGTTAATTCCAAAGTCCCATCTTCTAAAAGTTCATAACTCCATTCCTTTGCCTCTTTTACGACCACCTGATAACTGCCGGTCTCAATACCATAGAAAAATCCGGTTTCCAGCTTATAGGTCTTACCGGCCTCTAAGGTACAAACGGTAGAAAATATTCCGTCATCTCCGTAGTAACAAGCAATTATGGATCCGGTATTGTCATAGACAGTTCCGGTAGTCGGTCGATCAGGATCGATAGACTGAAATTCATATTTCATGGTCTTTTTCGGTGTAAAATACAGATAACACTTTTCGTTTTCAGATGGAATTGTGATCGTTTTTTCTTCATTTAAAATAAGATCGTCCTCAACCTCCGAAACGATTTGCACCGAAAAACTTACTTTCTGTCTCAAATACTCCACGGTGAGCGTAGAATTTCCAATCTTAGAAGAATCAAATTTACTGACAGTAAATCCTTCTGTAATTACTTCTTCTGTTCCATCTGCATATCTGGCAGTCAATGTCAAACCTGTCAGGTTCAATCCCTGTCCAACTCCGTAAATAAGTTTCTCCGGCGGCGTATTAATCCGTATTTCACTTGGAATTACATAATAATTACATCCATGAGTTTTAGCATAGTATTCCGCATATGATCCCTGATTTACGCTCAAGGTAAACATCCAACCAATAGCTCCATCAGAAATGTCTGTTACAGTCTCCGGTATTTCAACTATATGGCTCATAACAGTACCAAATCCACTAGGACAAGAAAACGCCCCTGAACCGATCCGTTTTACTGTTTCTGGCACAACAAAGTACGCTTCTCTTTTTCCAATCGCATACCGCAACAACTCGGACTGATCTTTATTATACAGATTGCCATCCAATGAACTGTATACCGGATTCTGGTCATCAACTTCAATCATACTAAGAAACCAACCCTTAAGGGCAAATAATGCTATCTTTGTAATTTCTTTTGGTATTGTAACTTTTTCCAAGTTCTCACAGGATGAAAATGCAAATGCTCCTATTTCTGTTACCGTTTTTCCATCCAGTTGTGCAGGAACTGTCACTTCTGTATCCGTTCCATTGTAGGCTGTGATTGCTATATTTCCATCCTCTAAGTTTTCATATTCCCATTCCGGCAGCTTTTCCAAAATAGCTTTATGCTGTCCATAATTATTCTGATTATGCACTTCAAATTCATATGTCATTCCAGCCTGCAGCAATCCAGTTGCGGAATTCCCATACCCATTTGCAATTATGTCACCATCGTCTCTATTAATAGAGATATCCCAAGATGCGCCTTCGTTTTCAGATATAGAAAACCGATATTTTGCAGTCTCCTGCGGAGTAAAATAAAAGTAGCAGTAAGATTGAGCACCTAAAATATCAAATGTTTTCCATTCATCCAGAATCAGATCATTTCCCGGATCCGTAACAATTTCTACCGGAATCTCCACTGTTCTGCCCGCATAATTCACTGTTAACAGTGTTTCCCCCAGCTTGGAGGAATTAAACTTACCAAATACAGATCCGGAGGTTATAATCTCTTCTCTGCCGTCGGAATAGCTTGCTTTCAACTGCAGCCCCGCCAGATTTGCTTTTTGTCCGATCCCATATTTTACTTTGTCCGGCATTCTGACAACAGAAATACTAACCGGTCTTTCATTAAAGGTGGCATTATGTTCCTGCGCATAAGTTTCAATGTAAGAATCTTTTTCTCCGTAAAAATCCACCAGGATAATATCGTCCATACTGGGGAATGCATTCTCTCCAATCTCCTTAACACTTGCCGGAACAATAATAGAACTGATTGAAGTATTCCTGCCGAAAGCCTGCTCTGCTATCTTTGTTACGCCATCCGGAATTTCCAGCGGTTCATCTCCATCTGCGCTTAGGAAACACAACAGCAGTTCTGTCTTATTTTTATTATAAAGGCATCCATTTTCAACCAGATAAGCTGTATTCTCCTCCGCTATACTGAGTTCTCTCAGATTGTCACACCCATAAAATGCTCTTTCTCCAATCGAAGTTACGCCTGCCGGAATTATGATGGTTTCCAGATTATTCCAATAAGCAAATGCTCCCGTTCCGATTGTCTGCACTGTATCCGGGATAATAAACTCACTTGCATATCCATATTCTGCAGGTATAGCCCGGAGCAATTTTGTCTGATTCTTATCATACAGAGATCCATCTTGGGAACTATAGAACTTATTATTATCACTCACCTGAATATATCTCAGTTCAGGACATGCGGAAAATGCTCCATCTTCTATTGTATTTATCCCGGCCGGAATCTCTATCTCGTTTAAATCATAGTTATTTTCAAAAGCAGAGGTTCTGATTACTGTAACCGGTTTTTTATCCAGTTCCGAAGGAATCACGACATTGGAATTGACGCCATTATACGCCGTGATCGCCACACTGCCGTCTGCTAACGGTTCATATCCCCATTCCGGTTTCTTCTCGAGGATCAATGAAACCAAACCTTCATACGGATTTATTTCAAATTCATATATATACCCTTTCTGCAGAGTTATATCCATAATCATAGGTTCGTCTGGATATCCATATCCGCTTCCTATCCACGAACCCTGTCTGTATACTTCACAAGTAACATTTTCTGCATGTTCTCCAACTGCCCGCAATACATACTGTGCTGTTTCTTCCGGCATATAATACAAGTAAGAATTATTTTTATTTCCTACTTTGACAACTGCCTTTTCTTCTCCGAGGACAAAATCGTTTTCTGGATCTTCTACGATTTCCAATGGGATTTTTGCTGTCCGATTTATATATGTTACCGTTACTGAGGTTTCTCCTAATTTTGAAGAATCTAATTCACTAATTATTAAATTTTCCGTAATCTTCTCTTGTCTGCTGTCTGCATACTGCGCCGTTACGACCAGCCCGGTCAGATTTAATTTTTGTCCAATCCCATATTTTGTTTTATCCGGCATAGTGGTTATGGAAATAGAAGACGGCATTTCCCTGAAGGTTGCTCCCCTTTCTTTTGCATACTGTTCTATATAGGAGCCCTTTTCCCCGTAAAAGGTTATACTATAAATATCCTCATCAAATGCATTCTCTTCAATTTCCTTCACGCTATTTGGTACAAACACAGAGCCGGACCATAAATAAAAAGCATATTCACAAATTTTTGTGGTGCCATCCGGAATCACTGCCATTTCACGGTTTTCATTTTTGAATAAGTAGAACAATAACTCCGTCTTCGCTTTATTATAAAGGCATCCTTCTTTAGTCGCATAAACTGTATTTTCATCTGCAACTGTGATTGATTGCAGATCTCCACAAATTAACGTCCTGCCTTCCTCTTCTATCCGCTTCACGCTGGCCGGTATCCGAATCTCCCTTATGTAGCACCCGGAAAATGCGCCCGTTTTCACCGTCTGCACCGTATCCGGAATTGTAAAGTTTTCTTTCACTTTCTCTCCCGATGCAACCTTGATCAATGTTGTCTGTTCTTTATCATACAGATTGCCATTCAGAGAACTATATGCCGGATTCTGCTGAGCCACTTCAAACTTAGCAAGATTATCACAGTTAGCAAAAACCTCTTCGGCCAGTTCTGTAACCTGTCCAGGTATCATAATCTCTTTTAGGCCTATACACCATGAAAATGCCAATCTACCAATAGAAGTTAATGTTTCCGGTAATTGCACTTCCTGCAAACTATCACAGTCTGAAAAAGCATATTCCCCAATCTTTATAAGCCCATTCGGGAATTCGACACGCGTGATTTCATCATTATCATAGAACACAGATTCTCCGATTTCCGTTACCTGCTTTCCGTCTAGCTGTGCAGGAATCCTCACCTCTGTATCTATTCCATTGTAAGCTGTAATTGCTATATTTCCATCCTCTAAAGTTTCGTATTCCCATTCCCTTGCTTCTTCCAATATAACAGAGAAACTTCCGGTTGCTTCAGGATTCCAAAGCCTTGCACCCAAAATGTAAGTTGTATTCGCTTCCAATCTCCAATTAACCTGAAAATTACTACCTACTTCATTACCATCGTCATCAGAAATAATTTCTTCTCCATTTTCATCATAAAGATACCCGTATGTATCTTCTTCTCCTTCTGAGTAAAACCGGTACAGCTTTGTCTCCTTAGGCGTAAAATAGAATTTACAGATTTCGCCCGGTTCACTGATCGTTACTGTTTGGGGTTCCCCTAAAACGATGCTGTCTTCCACAGCGGCGGCCGGCGATACCGCTGCCGTTGTGTCATCTGCCGATACGTCCGTATATGGCACCATTGTGATCACCATAGCGATTGCCATAATACAAGAAAGCAATTTTTTTCCGTTTTTCATGATTTTTAGTTTCACTTTCATTCCTCCCTTACCTTCGCCAAATATTTTATAATATTGTAAATATTCATTCCGCTATTATTCGTAGAATATCTAATTCTATGAATAAAAATTGCATGATCTGAAGATAATTATACTACATTTTAAGTTCGTGTCAATAGAA
>CANQOK010000031.1 GCA_947625465.1 uncultured Lachnospiraceae bacterium
TAATGATCTCTGTCGCATCGTGATAAAGCGCCAGAACAGCCAGGCGGTTACAGTCGATCTGTTTTCCGAATACGGTATTGCCGATCACGCCCAGGGCATGGGCGATCATTCCCACTTCCAGACTGTGTTCGGCAATATTCTCCGTTACGGTATTCCGCATCAGGCTCCACCGGTTGATGTATTTCATTCTGGATATTTTCGCAAAAAATGTGTACATGCACTCACCCTCCGTTTTCTGAATATTAAGAAAGGAACTGAAGCAGGATTCCGCACCAGTTCCTTTCAGTATAATAGGTTCTGACTATTTTTTCCAGTTATTTTGTATAAAATTTATAAACCGTAGTGGAATGGAAGGTTTCGCCCGCTTTCAATACCGGCTGCGGGAAGTTCGGCCGGTTGATGCCGTTGGGATAATACTGCGTCTCAAAGCAGGCCGCGCTGCGCTGCACATAGGAGACGCCGCCCTTTCCGATCTCTGTGCCGTCCAGAAAATTGCCCGTATAGAACTGAATTCCCGGCATATCGGTCCAGGTTTCCAGTACACGGCCGCTCTTCGGATCCGTCATTCTCGCCACCAGATCAAAATGATCCGCGGAAGTCTTTAATACCCAGTTGTGATCAAATCCGGTTCCCCAGACAATCTGCTGGTAATCGCTGTTGATATCCTGTCCGATCGGCTTCTCAGTCGTAAAATCCATAGGCGTTCCCGCCACTGCGGCGATCTCGCCGGTAGGAATGGATTCCGAATCCGCAACGGTAAATTCATCCGCGTCGATCCACACCAGCTGATCCAGCACCGTCCCGGAATCATGTCCGGCCAGATTGAAATAGCTGTGATTGGTCAGATTCAGTACCGTATCCTGATCGCAAAGCGCTTCATAAGCGATCTTTAACTGATCGTCCTCCGTAAGCGTATAAGTTACTTTCACATCCAGATTTCCCGGGAATCCCTGGTCGCCGTCCGGACTGTGATATGTAAATTCCATTGCCTGCCCGTCTTGCGCCGCATAGGTCCTGCCGTTCCAGAGGCGCTTGTGGTAGCCGTTAAAGCCGCCGTGCAGATTATTCCTGCCATCGTTCTGATCCAGTTTATATTCCACACCGTTTAACGTAAACTTCGCCTCGCCGATCCGATTCGCGTGCCGTCCGATGGTAGAACCGAAATTAGGACCGTTTACAAAATAGCTCTCCAGATTATCATACCCCAATACCACATCAGCCAGATTCCCTTTGGCGTCCGCAACCCAGAACTCCACTAAAATAGCGCCGTAATTGGTAAAAACCGCTTTGGTGCCCGCCCGGTTGGTAATCGTATACAGGTCAGCCGTCTGACCATCTTTTGTCGTTCCGAACACTGTTTTTGTTACTTCCATATGTACCTCCTGCAACTGAAATTTCCTGTTTCTATCCTAACACAAATCGCAGGACTTGTCTACAATTCCATTTCTTTTTCCGGCACCATGCCCAGCGCGATATTCAAGTTGCCGTTGCGGCAGCGCAGCTTATCAATAAACTCTTTCGTACTGACGCCTTTTTTCAATTCGATATGATAGGTCAGTTCGTATAACGCGCCCAGATTGGTGGTCTTGACTTTTTCCAGTACGCACTGTCTGGTATAAGCGTCAAACACTTCGTCCAACGCGCCTTCGTAGTTTAAATTCTCCGGGATCGTGATCTTCAACTGCTTTACGCCCTCTTTATGTTTGGCAAACGGGCTCCGCATCAGCGCTACATATAAGGCGCCGACCACGACTGTGATCACTGCTGCCAGGGAAATATAGCCCACGCCGGAGGTCAGTCCGATCGCCATGGCAAAAAAGATACAGGTGATATCGCGGGAATTGCCGGGTACGCTTCGGAACCGGATCAGGGTAAATGCGCCCGCTACGGAGAACGCTCTGGCCACATTACTGCCTACCAGCATGATCACCAGGGCTACGATCGCCGGCAGGATCACCAGAGAAACCGCAAAGTTTAACGAATAGCGTTTATGGCTGTCGCTTAACACATATACCAGGCTCAGCACGCCGCCGAGCACCAGAGCGACCAGTAAACAGGTACACACCGCGGGAATCGTCATTCCGCCTTCCGTTGTCAAAATTGTCTTAAACATAAACTATCTCCTTATTCTGTATTCTTTGTGTATATTCAGTTCCATATTTGGAAAACGAATTGGGATAAATGCCGCAGTCTGAAAGAATATCGACAAACCACAGCGGCATGGCGGCCTGCACCTTCACTTCCATCAGCCACTGATCCGGCGGCAGCAACTTCGTCCCGTAGGATCCCGATTCCAGCCGCACATCCTCCCGTCTGGTGGTGATGTTCGTATCAAACGTAACCCGAAACTCCGGATCGTCTTTGGCAAAAAAAGCATAGCGGTCATAACTTAGATACAGGGCCGGATATACTTCATAAAGCCGCCGGAAATAAGCCAGCTCATCCATAACCTGCCGGTTCATAAACGGCTGATATTCCGGAAGCACGCCTGTTTCCAGGAAGGAATACGCATCCTGCAGCCGGATCTTTGTCCGCCGCTTATTGACTACGCCTTTATATTTCTTTTTAATGCCCAGAAACACCTTATCCTCCGGTTTGGGAACGCCGTACGCCCTAAGCCGGAGCTTCTCTTTATAGAGCGGTTTTTCCAGAGAACGGCGGATCAGATCGTCCTGCCGGGTATCATAATAGATACTGGCAACAGAATAGGTTTCTCCGCCCACATTGTAGCGGTCCGGCTCCATCCAGTCTAAAATCCGCTCCGTAACCCGGTGAAACAGATCCATATCCAGCAAAAACTTCTTTTCGTAGCGCTGAAACGTCTCAATCGCCATCTTCGATTCCTCCTTCCGCTCCTTCGTCCGGCCGCGCGACGGTCGGCAGTTCAAACCAGAAGCAGCTTCCTTTTCCGATCTCGCTCTCTACCCCGTAGGCGGCTCCGTGCAGCTTCAGAACGCCCTGTACGATCGAAAGGCCCAGTCCGGTTCCCATAATGGCACGCCTGTGGGTCTTGTCGATCTTATAATAGCGTTCCCACACATTCTCCAGTTCCTCCTCCGGGATCCCGGCGCCGCTGTCGATCACGGAAACATGTACGATCCCGTCCTGTACCCGCTGCTTCACAAGCACAGTCCGATCCGCGCCGGTATAATTGACGGCATTGCTGACCAGATTGTAGATCACCTGATAGATCTTAAATTCATCTGCCTCCACATAAGCCGGACAATCATATTCAAACCGGATGGTATATCCTTCATTTTCCATCATTTTCGCGTATCTGTCAATTACAATTCCGATACTGCCTGTCAGATTATAGATCTTTTTCTCGATATTTGCCACGCCGGACTGGATCTTGGAAATATCCAGCATATCATTGACCAATCTTGTAAGCCGGTTGGATTCGTCAATGATCACCTGAATATTCTCCGGGGAATTCTCTCCCGGCAGATCCCGCATCACCTCCGCGTATCCCATGATCATGGTAAGCGGGGTTCGCAGATCGTGCGATACATTGGCAAGCAGCTCCCGCTGCAGGCGCTCCGCCTTTCCCAGTTCCACTGCCGCATGGTTTAACGTCTCCGACAGTTCGCTGACTTCCCGGTATTCATGCGAATCAAACTGAACGTCAAAATCTCTGCCGCCCAGCTGTTTGGCGGCGCGGTTCAGGCGGATGATCGGCTTTGCGACCAGGCTGGAGATCAGAACCGCCAGCAAAAATGCAACGACCAGCATAATAACCGAAACATAGATCAGCTGGATCTTTAAGGTATGCACCGTAGCGTCCACCGGAGAGATCATGGAGTTTAAAAAGATATATCTGCTTTCCCCCGCCTGCGTGGTTACCTTGCGCACCATTAGGATCTTTCTGGTATCCTCTACATTCGGCATCCCGTCCAGCCGGTTCGGTTTATCGGGGCGCATCGGTTCTATCCCTCCCGTATTGTCTTTATTCCCGTCAGTCAGCGTTTTCTCCTTCAGCCACCGCTGGTTCCAGTCATGATCCAAAATCTCGGAAACCGTTTCTCCGCTGTCTGCTTGTTCCATATAGGTATACAACAGTCTGGGATCCCATCTGTGGATCACACAGGAAAAGGAAGCCTCCGCTCCCATGATTTCCGTTCCCGTTTCATCCGCGATCAGGGAACAGATCTCATAATCCTCTGCCAGCTGTTCCAGCACGGCGTCCAGGTCGCTGTCCGAAATGGCGTCGGATACATTCTCCATCGCTGTTTCGATCTCGTTTTGCTTGATCCGCTGGTAAAAGCTGTCCAGATAGACGGTCTGCAGCAGCCACAGGCTGCCCAGCATCAGAACCGTAAAAATCCCCAGTGTCCCCAGCAGGATCCATGTGATACTGATTTTTCTACGCGGCTTCTTTTTTCTTCCGTTATGCATCAAACCGATATCCTACCCCTCTTAATGTAACCAGAAACTTCCGGTATTCCCCCAGACTGTTCCGCAGCAGCTTGATATGGGTATCCAGTGTCCGGTCGTCTCCGTAATAGTCATAACCCCATACATCCGTGATCAGCTTCTCTCTGGTCAGCGCGATTCCGCGGTTCCGCACCAGGAAAAACAGCAGATCGTACTCCTTCGGCGTCATCTCCGCCTTCTTCCCGTCTATCGTTACGATCCGGCCGGTAAAATCAATTTCCAGTCCTTCCTTTCGGAAAATCTCATGGGTATGCTCATCCTCCAGAATGCGCTTATTCCTGGAAGCCACTACTTTCACCCGCATCATCAGCTCTTTGGGTGAAAACGGTTTTACCACATAGTCGTCAATTCCCAGTTCAAATCCGTGGATCCGGTCATATTCCTCTCCTCTGGCGGATAGCATAATAACCGGGATCGGCTTGATCTTCCGAATCTCCCGGCAGGTAGAAAACCCATCCAGTTCCGGCATCATCACATCCAGAATGATCAGATCGAAATCCTGTTTCTTACAGATTTCAATCGCTTCCATTCCGTCTCCGGCCTCCTCGATGGTATAGCCTTCAAATTCCGCGTATTTCCGTATGATCCTGCGGATCTTCTCTTCATCATCTACAACTAAAATATGGAACATGGCGGCATGCGCTCCTTTCCGTTTGCGATTCTTTTCATGTATTTTACACAGGGAATGTGTCGATATGGTGATAGGGAAATGAATCCTATTGACATTTTTCCAATATCCTTTATAATTAAAATGAAATTTTTTTCACATAAAAAGGAGAAGAAACATGAGAAAAATCAAATTAACCGTTTTGACGGTCCTGACTGTTTCCGTTCTGGCACTGACTGCCTGCGGTGACAAAGAAGACGCGAAAGACAACGCTTCCCAGACTACTCCGACAGAAGCCGCAGCCACTACGACGACACCCGCTGCGGATGACAATGCCTCCGATGGCGCCGCACAGTTTTCTTCCATGAAGGAATATGCGGAATCCAAAAAAGTTCAGGATAGTGTAACCACTCTGAATGAATCCCTGAAAGACGCCGGCATGGTTTTAAGCATTACCGGAGAGGGCGATAAGCTAATCTACACCTATAAGATGAATGGAGAAATCACCGATGACATAAAGAAAGAAATACAAGAAGACATCTTTACTGCTCAGGCGGATACTTTTAAAACTGTCGCCGCATCCCTGAAGAGCGAAGTTCAGTCCGACAATCCGATCGTTGTCGTAACCTATCAGGACAAAGACGGCAAGGAAGTCATTTCCCAGGAATTTCCCGCAGAATAAGATCTGATATTTTTAAATCCCTGTCTGCCGGCATAAAGCCGCAGGCAGGGATTTTTCATTACAGGCAATTCTTTTATACGCCTAAAAACCGCTTTACAACCGCTTCCATCTCTTCTACTTCACATACGGTGTTGTGGCGGATCGGCGCCGTCCGGATCTCCTCGATTGCGTTGGGAACCCGCACCCCGGAGATTCTCGACAGTTCATCGACCAGTTCAAAATCACTCCAGGTATTATACTGCAGATCAATGGCGTTCATGACGCTCCGAGTAAACTTATACGGGCTGGCCGTAGACGCGATCACGGTCGGCGTCCGGTCTCCGGTCTGGTCCACATACTTGCTGTATACCTTGGCGGCAACGGCTGTATGGGTATCCATGATATAACCGGTATCCTTATAGGTCTTTTTAATGATGGCGGCTACTTCCCGCTCATCGGCAAAATTCCCGTAAAAATCCGACAGCTGCGCCTTCATCTCAGGTGTGATCGAATAGCTTCCTTCCTTCGCAAGCGATTCCATGAGCGCTTTGTTTTTCCCGGCGTCCGCCCCGGCGATCCGATAGATCAGACGCTCCAGATTGCTGGAGATCAGAATATCCATGGACGGAGACGTAGTCAGGATAAACTCCCGGTTCTTGTCATAGGTTCCGGTGCAGAAGAAATCAAACAGCACCTTATTGTCATTGGACGCGCAGATCAGCTTCGCGATCGGCAGTCCCATCTGCTTTGCATAATAAGCCGCCAGGATATTGCCGAAATTACCGGTAGGTACCGTTACGTTGATCATTTCGCCTTCTGCGATCTTCCCCTGCGCCAGCAGTCTGGCATACGCATATACATAATAAACGATCTGCGGAACCAGACGTCCGATGTTAATGGAATTAGCGGAAGAAAACTGAAATCCTTTGTCTGCCAGTTCCGCGGCCAGCGCCTTATCATTGAACAGCGCTTTAACCGCGCTCTGCGCCTGGTCAAAATTACCTTTGATCCCTACGACAAAGGTATTGTCTCCCTTCTGTGTCAGCATCTGTTTCTCCTGAATGGGGCTGACGCCTCCCTTCGGATAAAATACCACGATCCGGGTGCCCGGTACATCTGCGAAACCTGCCATAGCCGCTTTCCCCGTATCGCCGGAGGTTGCGGTCAGGATCACAATCTCACGATCCACCTGATTCTTTCCGGCCGCTGTAGTCAGAAGATGCGGCAGAATCGACAGCGCCATGTCTTTAAACGCGATCGTGGCGCCATGGAACAGCTCCAGATAATATACGCCGTCCACATCTGCAAGCGGCGCGATCTCTTTGGTATCAAACTTCTCGTCATACGCTTTCGCAATACAGCTTTTCAGTTCTTCTTCGGTAAAGTCCGTTAAAAAGAGCTTCATAACCTCATAAGCCACTTCCTGATAGGACATTTCGGCCAGCTTTGCCACCGGAACGTCCAATGCCGGAATCCGTTCCGGCACAAACAGGCCGCCGTCGTCAGCCAGGCCCTTTAAGATCGCCTGGGACGCGGTTACCTTTACGTCTTCACTTCTGGTACTCTGGTACAGTAAATTCATATCTGCCTCCGTTTATTGCTTGTTAATGTAATTGATCAGTCCTTCTGCTTCAATGATCTTCTGCATAAAAGGCGGGAATGCCTGCCCTTGGAAACTGGTTCCCTTGGTCCTGTCATAGATCATACCGCTGTCAAAATCCACTTCCACTTCATCTCCGGCGTCAATGCCTTTGCTTGCCTCGGGGCACTCAATGATCGGCAGCCCGATGTTAATGGCATTCCGGTAGAAGATCCGCGCAAATGTCTCTGCGATCACGCAGGAAACGCCGTTTTCTTTGATCACGGCAGGCGCATGCTCCCGGGAGGAGCCGCAGCCAAAGTTCTTCTGCGCCACGATAATATCGCCTTTTTTAACCTTCTTTACGAATTCCGTATCGATATCTTCCATACAGTGCACCGCCAGTTCCTTCATATCAGGAACATTCAGATACCGCGCGGGAATGATCACATCCGTATCTACATTATCTCCGTATTTAAAAACGCTTCCACATGCTTTCATAATTACCCGTTACCTCTCTTTCTAATCCTGGGGACCTGCTATTTTTCCTGCGATGGCGCTTGCGGCTGCCACTGCCGGACTTGCCAGATAAATCTCAGAATCCACATGGCCCATACGGCCTACAAAATTCCGGTTGGTCGTGGATACCGCCCGTTCGCCTTCTGCCAGGATTCCCATATGGCCGCCCAGACACGGGCCGCAGGTCGGCGTGCTGACTGCCGCGCCCGCTTTGATAAAGGTCGCCAGCAGCCCTTCTTCCAACGCCTGCAGATATACCGCCTGGGTTGCAGGGATCACGATACAGCGGACGCCCTTTGCCACATGTTTGCCTTCCATTATTTTCGCCGCGATCCGCATATCCTCGATCCGCCCGTTTGTACAGGAGCCGATCACAACCTGATTGATCGGGATATCGCCTACCTCGTCAATCGTTCTGGTATTCTCCGGCAAATGCGGGAACGCTACGGTCGGACGAAGCGCAGACAGATCAATGGTATAAGTTTCTTCATATTCCGCGTCCGCGTCCGCCTCAAAAATCCTGTATTCTTTGACAGAATGTTCTTTCATATATTCGATGGTCTTCTCGTCTACCGGGAAGATCCCGTTCTTTCCGCCGGCCTCAATCGCCATATTGGTCATGGCAAACCGGTCGTCCATAGACAGATACTGAATTCCGTCTCCGGTAAACTCCATAGACTTATACAGAGCGCCGTCCACACCGATCATACCGATGATGTGTAAGATCACGTCTTTTCCGCTGATCCACGGAGCCGGTTTTCCGGTCAATACGAACTTTAACGCGCCGGGTACCTTAAACCAGGCTTCTCCCGTTGCCATGCCGGCTGCCATATCCGTACTGCCCACGCCGGTGGAAAACGCGCCCAGCGCGCCGTATGTACAGGTATGGGAATCCGCGCCGATCACCACGTCGCCGGCTACAACCAGTCCTTTTTCCGGCAGCAGGGCATGCTCGATCCCGACTTCTCCGGTCTCATAAAAATGCGTAATGCCATTCTCCGCCGCGAATTCTCTGGTACATTTACAGAGCTGCGCGGACTTAATATCCTTATTGGGTGTAAAATGGTCACAGACCAGCGCGATCTTCTCCCGGTCAAAGACACCCTTCTTCTTCATTTTCTTCATTTCCCCGATCGCAACCGGACTCGTCACATCATTTCCCAATACCAAATCCAGTTTCGCCTCGATCAGCTGCCCGGCCTTTACCTCACTGAGCCCGGCTGCCGCTGCCAGAATCTTCTGGGTCATTGTCATTCCCATACTGTCTGCCTCACTTTCTTTCATTAAGATATTGCAATTCTATCATAAAAAATGCTATAATGCCAATATATATTTTTAATATCTGTCATAACTATATATTATATCCAGGATAGGAGAAGACGGAATGGATTTCAATACCGATTTATCCCTTTATCATATTTTTTATCAGGCGGCGGAAACCGGAAGTTTTTCCAAGGCTGCCGACAGACTGTTTATCAGCCAGCCCGCTGTCAGCAAGCGGATTCAAAAGCTGGAACAGTCGTTAGATACCCGCCTGTTTCTGCGGGGCGCAAAGGGCGTGACTCTGACAGACGCGGGCAGGCTGCTCTACGATCAGATCTCGATCGCTTTTCGCGCCATCTCCCAGGGAGAAGAGCAGGTCATGCAGTATCAGAAGCTGGGGCTGGGACGGATTCAGATCGGCGCCAGTTCCACCATGTGCAAGCATATTCTGCTCCCCTACCTGCGGCGCTATATCCGAGAGAATCCCAACATTGAAGTGAATGTGCTCTGCCACTCCTCGACCTCTACGCTGAACGCGCTGCACGCCGGACAATTGGATCTGGGACTGATCGCCCTGCCGGATATTCCGGTTTCCGAACAGTTCCACTATCTGCAGGATGTACACTATATTTTCGCCGCCTCGCCCGCTTATCTGGAGAATATGCAGGCCCGCGGCTTTACCGCCCCGCGGGAGCTGCTGGAAAACGGCAATATCATGCTGTTAAACAAAGAAAACGCGTCTCGCCGGCACGTTGACGCCTATTTCAACGAACAGCACATTACGGTCGGAACGCCTATGGAGATCAATAACATGGTTCTGATCGCGGATTTTGCCCGGATCGGTCTGGGCATCGGCTGCGTGATCGAAGAATTTGTCTCCGAAGAGCTGGCCGGAGGCACACTGGTAAAAATCCCGTTATCCGTACCGATCGCCCCGCGCAAGGTGGGATTTGTTTTTCTGAAAGATCACTATGAAATACCGGCTGTGGTACAGTTTCGCAAATTACTTGCCGGCACGCCGGAATAGAGGAATTATGTCATACACATCGTTAAATCAATTTATGCAGGAACGGTTTCACGAAAAATTATATAAAATTGCGCTGGACGGCGGTATGACCTGCCCTAACCGGGACGGCACCCTCGGCACCGGCGGCTGTATTTTTTGCAGCGCAAAGGGATCCGGGGATTTTGCCGGAAACCGGACGCTTTCGATTACCGAACAACTGAACGCCGGGATTTCCCGGATACGGTCCAAAACCAAAGCGAAGCATTTTATTGCTTATTTTCAGGCGTTTACCAATACATACGGGCCCGTGGAGCATCTTAGCGCTCTGTTTACGGAAGCCATCTCGCATCCGGCTGTCTCCGTTCTGTCCGTCGCTACCCGCCCGGACTGCCTGCCGCCGGAAGTGCTTTCCCTGCTGGCAGAACTCAATCAGATCAAACCGGTCTGGGTGGAACTTGGCTTACAGACGATCCATCCGCAGACCGCACGGCTGATCAACCGATGCTATGCGCTTCCGGTTTATGATACAGCGGTAAAACAGCTGCGCGAACGAAACATCGATGTGATCGTTCATGTTATTTTAGGACTGCCCGGCGAAACCGCAGACCAAATGGCGGAAACGGTAGACTACGTCTGCAGAAGCGGGATCCAGGGGATCAAGCTCCAGCTTCTGCATGTCTTAAAAGATACCCCGCTGGCCGCCCTTTATGAATCCGGCGCCTATGAACCGTTAAGCCTGGAAGCCTATCTGGATATTCTGGAACTGTGCTTAGAAAAAATCCCACCGTCTGTCACCGTACACCGGCTGACAGGCGATGGGCCGAAATCAATCTTACTGGCGCCTCTGTGGAGCGCCGACAAAAAGCGGGTTCTGAACGCGATTCACTCCCGTTTTCCGCGCACATAACTGCCGCATTCCACAAAATACTCCTGATAATCGCTGATCTTAGTCTCCAGCTTCTTCATATCCTTAGGCGGGATCTTGCCTGCATCCCGCAGCTCCTTGACTACGGTCACATAGTGCAGAAAATCCCGGTAAGCGTCTTCCCGGTAATTGTTCTCCAAATTCAGCTGCAGATCAAATTCCGCCATTTCAATCGCTTCTTTTACATCTTTTTTTAACATTCGATCTTCTCCTTTACGATATACAGACGGTCAAACAGACCTCCCACATGGCCGTCGTCGCCGCGCACCGCGAACTTCACGGTAACTTTTTCCTTTCCCGCGGTCAGTTCCGCAGGGATCCGATAGTAGCTGTCATAGAACTGAACCGGCTCCATTTCGGCAACCGTCTCCTCACACAGCAGCACATCATCCACATAGATATTAAACGCATTGCCCGCGTTGCCGCTAAAGAGCTTGAGCAGCAGATAGTTCTCCGAATCCGCGCTTACCTTCATCTCATAGCTGAACCAGCCCTTTTTGCCCCATGCATGACGCAGCATATAGCCGGCACGGGTCAGCGCTCCCGTATTCCTGCCTTTGATATGATGCAGCAGTTCGTACTGGTCGTTCCCCAGCGGAATCACATCCACACAGGCGGCTTCCCGTCTCGCCCGCAGCACCTGCTCTGCCAGATAAGCCTTCAGTTCATCGGAACCGTCCGTAATCACGCGCCAGTAAATACCGTAGCGTTCTTTATACTTCAGATAGTGCGGCGCAAATACCAGATCGTCCCGATCCGTTCCGACCAGATGAAATTCCAGTTTTGCTCCGTTTCGAACGATATGCCGCTCATACGCTGCGATCCATTCCTCCTTATCCGCCGTCACGACAAAGTCACGGATCTGCATATGTCTGGTGGGAATCGTAACGTCCACGCCGGTGCTGTCCTCTGCCATATCTTCCTGTCCCAGCCCTGCGCTTAAAACCACCGGGCCGTAGCGGAAAGCAACCACATCCGGATTATCCGGCAGCCGTTCCATCATAATCCGCATCGGAATCGTAACCGAAAGCACCGTGTGCCGGGAGCAGTCCACAAACAGATATCCATTCTTCAAGACCGTTTCCGCCGGCTTCCCGTCTGCCAGAACCGTCATATCCCCTGCTGCCCAGTCCGGAACCCGCAGTGCAACGGTACAGTCACCGTCCACCAGGATCTCACTGGTCTCTTTCCGGGGGATCTCACTGCTCTGGGTAAGCGTCACGCCCAGTTCCTTTGCTTCCAGCACCGCAGATACGTACTGATTGATATAAATAACCGATCCGTCATGGAAATACAGACTGTCACCCAGCTTGGTAAAATTCTCCATGCCGGTGCCGGTACAGCACCAAAAACTGTCAAACGGCGTGCTGTATACCTTGAAAAAGCCGGTCGCCATCGGCTGAAAATAGGTCGTCATCCCGGTTTCGGGATTCTGCGATGACAAGATCGCGTTCCGGTATGTCCGTTCGTAAAAATCCATATATTTCGGATTCTTCGTAAGAAAGAATAAAGAGCGGGACATCTTTAACATATTATAGCTGTTGCAGGTCTCGCAGTTGCAGCTGGTACGCTCTGCATCCAGGATATAAGGCTCTCCGAAATGTTCCCATTCCGAGTTTCCGCCCGTAATATAAGTATGATGCTGCACCACCATATCCCAGAACGCTTCCGCTGCCTCCAGATACCATTCTTCCCCTTCGCCCAGAGCAATATACCGCTCCAGCGCGCCCAAAAACTTGGGGATCGTGGTATTGGCATGTTTTCCGTTTAAAATATCGTTTCCGTCATGGATCGGAGCAAATAAAGAAATCTCGTCAAATGCATGCGCGGCTTTCGCGTGGTCGGGATTTCCGGTCAGTTCATATACCTGATACATAGCGGCATTCATTCCGCCATACTCGACAGCCAGTACGGTTTCCTGCATTTTATCGTCCCAGCGGGCGGTCCGCTCATAGACCCAGTCTCCCAGCTTTGTCACGATATGCTTTGCCGTTTCATTCCCGGTCAGGTGATAAACGGCCAGCAGGCCCATTATAATCTTATCCATGGTGTACCAGGGAACCCAGCAGGGCTTCTCCTGTTCCACATTGTCAAACATCTTCTCCGGAAATGCGGACAGATATCCGTTCTCATGCTGACACAGGCTAAGCTCCTCTATGATATAAGCAAGCTTCCCGGCAATTTCCGCATCCTGCGTCCCTTTTACAGCCTGAGCAGCCGCTGTCATATAATGTCCCAGGATATGGCCCCGAATCTGTGTCGACTCCCAGCCCGGATATTTTTTCGCTTTGGGTTCTAACCCTCGGATCTCCCGAAATCCCGCCAGCAGACGGTCTGCCTCATATCTGCGCAGATACTGCAGTTCCTTCTCCAGCGCATTCTCCATATATGGGTCTTTCAATATAATTTCATCCAGTGCAAACGGCTTCAGCATATGCGGTTCTTTCCTCCAGTCCGGTCCAAATTGATTGTTTTGTTTTCTTTTGAGTCTATCAGACTCCGATGTAAAAGTAAAGAGCCGTTCTTCTCTTTTGGTGTGAAAAGGTCAGATATTTTCCATATTCTGACCGCAATCATAAAAATGGTTCTTTCACAGGCTGTCAGCACAGCGGAGCAATGATCCGCAGGAGCCCGTCGACAAGCCACTTTTTAAAGCTCATTCCGATATTCTCAACTGTTCGTTCCACACATTTTTCCTGTGTTTCCAGAAAGTCCGCTTTCAGATCGTCCAATAGAGATGCCCGATAAAATAGTGAATTATTTTCAAAATGCAAAAACAGGCTCCGATAATCCAGATTGACCGTTCCCACTGTTCCCACGACGCCGTCTATCAGAGTAGCCTTAGCGTGAACAAACCCCGGCGTGTATTCGTAGATCCTGACGCCGGCCTCCAGCAGTACCCGGTAAAAGCTGCGGGACATCCGGTAAACCAGTTTTTTGTCCGGAATACCGGGCATAATGATCCGTACATCCACGCCTCTGCGTGCAGCCCTGATAAAAGCATCCAGCAGGGCATTCCCGGGCATCAGATAAGGCGTATAGAACCACGCCGTTTCCTGTGCCTGCGACAACAGATCGATATACAGTTCATTGGAGACGGCATCGGAATACAGCGGGGAATCATAATAACTTAAAACCAGTCCGTCCGCTGCATCTGCATCAGAAGCCCTGCATCCTGTAAGATATTCGTCCGGAATCCGTTCTCCTGCAAACGCATTCCAGAATTCCGCAAACATTCTCAGATAGTTTCCGACTGCTTCTCCGGTCAGTCTGAAGCCGATATCCTTCCAGTGTCCGTATTTTTCAATTTGGTTGATGTATTCATCGGCAAGATTGACACCGCCGCTGAACACAACCGTTCCGTCAATGATCAGCATTTTGCGGTGATCTCGGCAGTTCAGGGTCCCTTTGATCAGGACAAGCGGATTAAACGATATGCAGCGGATGCCTTTCGCTTTCAGTTTTTCCGCGTCCGTTTTCGTATATGTGGAAATACTGCCCAGATCGTCATACATGACGCGCACATCGACGCCCTGTGCGGCTTTTTCCTCCAAAATCTCCGTCATAGAATCCCACATCACGCCGTTTTCAATGATAAAATATTCTACGAAGATAAAGCGTTTTGCTTTCTTCAGTTCTGTAAGGATATCCGGAAACATTTCATCTCCGAGCGGATAGTATTTGGCGTTTCGGTTTTTATGTGGAACAAATCCCGTCCTGTTTTCCACCCAGCGAAACGTCTGCGCCAGCCGCCTGTTTTCAGCGGACAGCGCCGTATAGACCGGCTCGGTATCGGTATCGTCCGCCGGCAGCGGCGGAGTCTTATCCAGCTTTTTCTTCAGCGGCCTTGTAGTGCGCTTGTTTCCGAAAATAAGATACAAAAGCGCACCGGGAAGCGGAGCGGTAAGAATCACCAGAAGCCATAGGATTACATATGTGCTTTCGTCCTGCTTCATGATCAGATACAGAACAAATAAAAGCGCAAGGACTGACAGGATTGCACTGATCAGAGCCGCCCAGGGCGCGAGCCAGTGAAATACGATAAGCAGCCAGAGGACCTGCAGCAAAACAGCCGGCAAAACTGTAAAAACACGGCGTATAATTTTATTCATTTGCATTTCTCCCTTCTATCAGCCCTTTCCGTCTGTGGAAAGGTGTGCTTTCAGCGGCGATAAAGTCAGTAATATTCCAAAAGCACCCTCTGCTTTTGACAGCGGGTGCTTTTCTGTAAAGTTCTCTTTATTTAATAACTCTGACGCGGATTACGCCGTCAATTGCCTGAATCGCGTCAACCAGCGCGTCTGTAACTGCGGAATCCACATCCAGCATGGTGTAGGCATATTCCCCTTTCGACTTATTGGTCATATCGGAAATATTGACGCCCGCATTGGCAAATACCGCAGTAAACTGCGTGATCATGTTCGGAATATTCTTATGGCATACTGTTACACGGCCTGCCGTGCTGCATACACCCATATCGCAGTTCGGATAATTTACGGAATTTACGATATTTCCGTTTGCCATATAATTCATGATCTCTTTTACAGCCATCACCGCGCAATTATCTTCCGACTCTTCGGTAGAAGCCCCCAGGTGCGGGATCGCGATAACGCCTTCCATATTGGCGCTCTTCGCATTCGGGAAGTCGGTGACATACTTTCTGACTTTTCCGCTCTTTAACACTGCCTCCATGGCGTCGTCGTCTACCAGCAGATCTCTCGCAAAGTTCAGAATGATTACGCCGTCTTTCATCATTGCCAGCGTTTCCGCATTAATCATATGCTTCGTATCGTCATTCAGCGGTACATGTACGGAAATATAATCACATTCCTTATAAATTTCTTCTCTGTTCTTAACATGTTTGATCTGACCGGACAGATTCCATGCCGCATCGACCGACAGGAACGGATCGCAGCCATATACGGTCATGCCCAGGTTCAAAGCTGCGTTTGCCAGCGGGCCGCCGATTGCGCCCAGGCCGATAATTCCCAGCTTCTTTCCTGCGATTTCCGTACCGGCAAACTTCTTTTTGCCTTTCTCTACGGACTTTGCGATATTGGGATCTGCCTTTTCCTGCTGTACCCAGTTCACGCCGCCTACAATATCTCTGGAAGCCAACAGCAGGCCTGCGATTGCCAGTTCCTTAACGCCGTTGGCGTTGGCGCCCGGCGTATTAAATACCACAATTCCCTTTTCCGCGCACTGATCCAACGGAATATTATTGACGCCGGCGCCGGCGCGGGCAACTGCTTTCAGGTTCTCGCTCAGTTCCAGGTCATGCATAGCCGCGCTTCTTACCAGAACGGCATCTGCCTCCGCGAAATCCTCTGTTACCGCATAGTTATCATCCAGCAGATCCATCCCGACTGCGGCGATCGGATTTAAGCAATTTACTTTGATCATAGTCTTTTCCAAGCCTTTCTATTTCAATTCTGTGTCTGTCTATTTCAGGTTTTCAGCCTCAAACTGCTTCATAAACGCAACCAGCTTCTCAACGCCTTCAATCGGCATCGCATTATAAATGCTGGCGCGCATACCGCCTACGGTTCTGTGTCCTTTCAGGTTTACAAAGCCTGCCTTCTTTGCTTCTGCGACAAATTTGGCATCCAGTTCCTCATCACCGGTTACAAACGGAACATTCATCAAAGAACGGTCCTCTTTCACAACGGTGCCTTTAAACAGTTTGTTCTGATCCAGAAAATCATACAGGATCTTTGCTTTCTTTTCATTGCGCTCTTTCATCGCTGCCAGGCCGCCCTGTTTTTTGATCCATTTAAATACCTTGCCGCAGATATAGATTCCGTAAGCCGGCGGGGTATTATACAGAGATTTCGCGTCTGCATGGGTCTTATACTGCAGCATGGTCGGCGTGCCCGGAAGCACATCCTCCGTAATCAGATCCTCCCGGATGATCACGATCACAACGCCCGCAGGTCCTACATTCTTCTGTACGCCGCCGTAGATCACGCCGTATTTGGTTACGTCAACGGGTTCGGACAGAAAACAGGAAGAAACATCCGCAACCAGTGTTTTTCCTTTTGTATTCGGCAAAGTCTTAAACTTAGTACCGTAAATAGTATTATTCTCACAGATATAAACATAATCTGCGTCCTCATCGATCGGCAGATCGGAGCAGTCCGGAATATAGGAAAATGTCTTATCCGCGGAGGATGCGACTGCATTTGCCTTACCGAATTTCTGCGCTTCCTGATATGCCTTCTTTGCCCACTGTCCGGTGATGATATAATCGGCTACGCCGTTTTTCATCAGGTTCATCGGAATCATGGCAAACTGCTGTGAAGCGCCGCCCTGTAAAAACAGTACCTTATAATTATCCGGAATCTGCATTAAGTCGCGGATATCCTGCTCTGCCTCCTCAATGATCGCAGCAAATTCTTTGGACCGGTGGCTCATCTCCATTACGGACATGCCGCTTCCCTTATAGTCCAGCATTTCTTCTGCTGCTTCCTTTAATACTTCTTCCGGTAATACTGCCGGTCCAGCGGAAAAATTATAAACTCTTCCCATTTTCTTCCTCCATTCTGAGAGCGGAATCTCTCGCTCTCACATAAATATGATAAATTTTAATTATTCACTTAATCCTCTTGCGGCCAGATCTTCCTCCGCAAACACATCGCTGATGGACGCATTGGGCGCAACCATCGGAAATACCTTGTCGTCCGGCTCGATCTGACAATCGATAACAACCGGAACATTTAACGCAATGGCTTCTTTCAGCGCCGGCTCCAGCTCTTCCTTCTTCGTCACCCGATACGCCTTTGCACCCATTGCTTCCGCAAGTTTTACAAAGTCTACCGCATCATTGAGCACCGTATTGGAATAGCGCTTGCCGTAGAACAACGTCTGCCACTGCCGGACCATACCCAGCACATGATTGTTCACAACCACCTGGATGATCGGGATATTGTAACGGGTCGCAGTCGCGATCTCATTCATATTCATCCGGAAGCATCCGTCGCCCGCGATGTTGATAACCGTGGTATCTTTATTTCCCATCTTGGCGCCGATAGAAGCGCCCAGACCGTAGCCCATCGTACCCAGACCGCCGGAGGTGATCAGCTTTCTCGGCTTATCATATTTAAAGAACTGTGCAGCCCACATCTGATGCTGGCCTACTTCTGTCGTCAGGATCACATTTCCTTCCGTTACCTTACTGATCGTCTCGATGATATACGGGCCGGTCAGACGGGAATCGTCATATTTTAACGGGAACTGCTCACGCAGCCGTTTAATATCCCGGATCCACTCGCTGTGATCCAACTGCGGCAATTTCACGTTAAGCCGCGCCAGAACCTCTCTGACATCGCCGATCACGCTGGCATAGGTTTTAATATTCTTATTGACCTCAGCCGGATCAATATCGATGTGCAGAATCTTAGCATTCTTGGCAAATGTGCTGGCATTGCCCACAACACGGTCGCTGAAGCGCGCGCCAATGGCGATCAGCAGATCGCACCGGGTTACACCCAGATTGGAAGTCTTGGTGCCGTGCATTCCCAGCATACCCATGTACAAGTCGTCATTGCCGTCAAACGCGCCCTTTCCCATCAGAGAATCGCATACCGGCGCATTTACCTTGCCGACGAATTCCTTTAACTCTTTGGACGCGCCGGAGATCGTCGCGCCGCCGCCCACGAAAATAAACGGTTTTTTCGCTTTCTTGATCAATTCTACCGCGGTATCGATATCCTCCTCTTTCAAATGCCGGATCTCCCGTTCAACCGGTTTCGGCGCTTTCCGCACATATTCCGCAGTCGCCGCCGTTACGTCCTTAGTGATATCTACCAGGACAGGGCCGGGCCTGCCGGATTTGGCGATATAGAATGCCCGCCGGATCGTATCTGCCAGACTGTCGATCTCCTTTACGATAAAGTTATGCTTGGTGATCGGCAGGGTAACGCCCACAATGTCGATCTCCTGGAAGGAATCCTTCCCCAGGCCGGACTTTGCCACGTTGGCCGTAATAGCAACCAGGGGTACGGAATCCATATACGCGGTGGCGATCCCGGTTACCAGATTGGTCGCGCCCGGTCCTGACGTCGCCATACAGACGCCTACTTTACCGGTAGAACGCGCATATCCGTCCGCCGCATGCGCGGCCCCCTGTTCATGAGATGTCAGAATATGCGTGATCTCATCGGAATGTTTATATAATTCATCATAAATGTTCAAGATCGTTCCGCCGGGATAGCCAAATACGGTATCCACGCCCTGTTCTTTCAAACATTCAATTACAATTTCTGAACCTGTCAGCTGCATATGGTCTCCTCCTTATTGCTTCGGTATTTCCAGGATAGCGCCTCTGTTGGCAGAGGTTACCATGGATGAATAGCGCGCCAGATATCCGGTAGTTACCTTCGGTTCTCTGGGCTGCCATTTGGCCTTTCTTGCCGCCAATTCTTCCTCGCTGACTTTCACATTCAAAGTCAGGTTCGGGATATCGATCTCGATCAGATCGCCTTCTTCTACCAGTGCGATCGGACCGCCCACTGCCGCTTCCGGGGAAACATGCCCGATGGAAGCGCCCCGGGAAGCGCCGCTGAATCTGCCGTCTGTGATCAGCGCTACGCTGGAGCCCAGTCCCATGCCTGCAATCGCGGAAGTCGGATTCAACATTTCCCGCATACCCGGTCCGCCTTTCGGTCCCTCGTACCGGATCACGACCACGTCGCCTTCCACGATCTTACCGGATTTGATCGCGTCAATTGCATCTTCCTCACATTCAAATACTCTTGCAGGGCCGGTGTGCCGCATCATCTCGGGAACGACAGCGGAACGTTTTACAACGCTGCCGTCCGGCGCCAGATTCCCTTTCAGGACTGCCAGACCGCCTGTCGTACTGTACGGGTTGTCAACGGTACGGATAACTTCCGGATTCTTATTGACTGCGTCCGCGATATTTTCCCCTACCGTCTTGCCGGTTACGGTCATACATTCCGTATGCAGCAGACCGAGCTTCTGGATCTCAGCCATAACGGCGCGAACGCCGCCTGCTTCATTCAGATCTTCCATATATGTAGGGCCTGCCGGTGCCAGATGACACAGGTTCGGCGTCTTCTCACTGATCGCATTGGCTTCCGCGATCTCAAAATCCATGCCGATCTCATGCGCGATCGCCGGCAGATGCAGCATGCTGTTGGTAGAGCAGCCCAGCGCCATATCGATCGTCAGCGCATTGCGGATCGCGTCCTCCGTGATGATATCTCTCGGACGGATATTGCGTCTCCAAAGCTCCATAACCTGCATTCCTGCCTGTTTTGCCAGACGGATCCGTTCGGAATAAACCGCCGGAATGGTGCCGTTGCCCGGCAGTCCCATTCCCAGCACTTCTGTCAGACAGTTCATGCTGTTTGCCGTATACATACCGGAACAGGAACCGCATGTGGGACATGCGAAATTCTCAAATTCCGTAACATCTTCTTCTGTCATCTTTCCCGCGGAATAAGCGCCTACCGCTTCAAACATACTGGACAGGGAGGTCTTATGCCCTTTTACATGTCCTGCCAGCATAGGGCCGCCGCTTACAAAAATAGTCGGAACATTAATCCTGGCAGCCGCCATCAAAAGTCCCGGTACGTTCTTGTCACAGTTGGGCACCATGACCAGCGCGTCAAACTGATGCGCGATCGCCATCGCTTCTGTGGAATCGGCGATCAGATCTCTGGTCACCAGCGAATACTTCATACCGATATGGCCCATGGCAATCCCGTCACAGACCGCGATCGCCGGGAATACCCGGGGAACGCCGCCCGCCAGCGCCACGCCCATCTTAACCGCTTCTACGATCTTATCCAGATTCATATGACCGGGTACGATCTCATTATAAGAACTTACGATCCCGACCAGCGGTTTCTCCATTTCTTCCTTTGTAAAGCCCAGTGCATTAAACAATGACCGGTGCGGAGCCTGCTGCATCCCTTTTTTTACTGCGTCACTCTTCATAATTTTCTCCTTATATCTAAACTCTGGCAGCGATCAGATCGCCCATTTCCTTACATCCAACCTGCTTCTGTCCTTCCGACATAATATCCACTGTCCGGTAACCCTCTGCCAATACCTGCTTCACGGCTGCTTCCACGGCATCTGCCTCCTGATCCAGATCAAACGAATACCGCAGCATCATGGCTGCCGATAAAATCGTAGCGATGGGGTTCGCCTTATCCTGTCCCGCGATATCCGGCGCCGCGCCGTGGCTCGGTTCATACAGCCCCAGCTTGGTCGCGCCCAGGCTCGCTGAGGAAAGCATTCCGATAGAACCGGTGATCATACTTGCTTCATCCGATAAAATATCGCCGAACATATTCTCAGTCAGGATCACGTCAAACTGTCTGGGATTCTTCACCAGCTGCATCGCGCAGTTGTCAACCAGCATATTGGTCAGCGTCACATCCGGATATTCCTTCGCCACCTCCGCTACGACCCGATTCCACAGTCTGGACGTATCCAGAACATTGGCCTTATCTACGGAGATCACATTCTTACGGCGCTTTCTGGCGATCTCAAATCCCTTTATGGCAATCCGGCGGATCTCTTCCTCCGAATACTTCATCTCATCGACTGCCGTTACCACGCCGTCGATCTCTTCCGTCTTCCGGTCTCCGAAATAAACGCCGCCGGTCAGTTCCCGGACTACGATCATATCGAAGCCGTCTCCGATAATATCGTCCCGGAGCGGACATGCCGCCCGCAGTTCATCATATAAATAAGCAGGCCGCAGATTCGCAAATAATTCCAAACCTTTACGGATAGCCAATAACCCTGCTTCCGGTCTTAAATTGGGAGGAAGCTCGTACCAGCTATCCTTACCCACGACGCCGCCCACCGCGCCAAGCAGCACTGCATCGCTTGCCTTGGCTGCCGCCAGCGCCTCGTCTGTCAGGGGCACCCCGTGCACATCAATGGACGCGCCGCCCATCAACAGTTCGGTATACGAAAATGTGTGACCGAATCTCTCCCCGACGGCATCCAGCACCTTGCGCGCTTCCGCCACGATCTCAGGACCGATTCCGTCACCCGGAATCACTGCTACATTATAATTCATACGATTACCTCACTTCCTCTGTCACTTCCACGCAGAAAATGACGTGATACATTTACATATCATACTGCAATTTTTTTCAGATTGCAATGCTTTATTTTACCAAAAAAGGTATAAAATCGCCGAAATCGGCAATTCTATACCTTTTGTTTTTCTGATGCAAACTATGTTCCAACCGGATTCGGAGCGTTTAATTCTCCGCTGCCTTCTCTACTTCCGTAATCGCAGCCTTCTGCATCGGAATCCGGCAATTCTTGTTATTTCCGAATTCTACGATCACGGTGTCGTCTGTAATATCGATCACAACCCCAAAAAATCCGCTGGTCGTCATTACACTGTCACCCGGCTCCATAGCGTCTACCATGGCCTTTACCTTCGCCTGCTGCTTCTTCTGCGGGCGGATCAGAATCAGATACATCGCTCCGCCGAAGATCACGATATAAGCGATCAGCATGATAATAGAGCCTGTCGCGCTTCCCGCGTTTGCTGTAGCTAATAAAGACATATGTTTTCCTCCTGCCTGTCAAAAATTATTCACCGGCAAAGCCGCGCAGCTTCGCCTTTTTATAATCCTGGTAGCGATGTTCTTCAATCGCTTCCCGAATTTCTTCCATCATTGTATTATAAAAATACAAATTATGCAAGACACAGAATCGCATTCCCAGCATTTCTTTTGCTTTCAGCAGATGCCGGATATATGCCCTGCTGTAATGGGTACATACCGGACACTGACACGTCTCGTCGATGGGACGCGCGTCCGCCTCATATTGCTGATTGAACAGATTCAGCTTCCCGCGGTTGGTATACACATGACCGTGCCGCCCGTTCCGGGACGGATAAACACAGTCAAAGAAATCCACGCCCCGGTCTACTGCTTCCAGTATATTGGCCGGTGTCCCCACGCCCATCAGATAGGTAGGCTTAGCAAGCGGCAAATGCGGAACTGTGGCATCCAGAACCGCGTACATTTCTTCGTGTGTTTCCCCTACAGCCAGACCGCCGATGGCATACCCGTCCAGATCCAGTTCGGAAATGATATCCGCATGTTCTGTCCGGATATCCGTATAAGTGCTTCCCTGATTGATCCCAAACAGCATCTGATGCGGATTGACCGTATCCGGCAGGGTATTGAGCCGCTGCAGTTCTTCCTTGCACCGCACCAGCCAGCGGGTCGTCCGTTCCACGGAATTGTGTACATATTCCCAGTCGGACGGATTGGGGATGCATTCGTCAAACGCCATGGCAATGGTAGAACCCAGGTTGGACTGGATCTGCATGCTCTCCTCCGGTCCCATAAAAATCTTCTTTCCGTCGATATGGGAATGAAAATATACGCCTTCCTCTTTGATCTTCCGGAGTCCTGCCAGTGAAAACACCTGAAAGCCGCCGGAATCCGTTAAGATCGGCCTTTCCCAGTTCATAAACTTATGCAGGCCGCCCAGCTTTCTTATCAGCTGATCGCCCGGGCGTACATGCAGATGATAAGTATTGGACAGTTCCACCTGCGTCTTGATCTCATAGAGATCCATAGTGGAAACCGCCCCTTTGATGGCGCCCACCGTACCCACATTCATAAAAACAGGCGTCTGGATCACACCGTGCACTGTATGCAGTTCTCCGCGCTTTGCTCTGCCGTCCTGTGCGATTATTCGGTACATGGGGCCTCCGTTCCGGAATGCTTGAAGCTCCCTGCGATCAGCAGCATATCCAGTATCGTAACGGCTGTCATCGCCTCTACAACTACAACTGCGCGCGGTACAATGATCGGATCATGGCGTCCTTTAATCTGTACTGTAATGTTCTCGCCATCCTGATTTACCGTTTCCTGCGGTTTAAAAATCGACGGAGTCGGTTTCACGGCCGCCCGCAGAATAATATCGGAGCCGTCGCTGATCCCGCCCAGGATCCCGCCCGCATGGTTAGAGGTCTTACGGACCTCCCCGTTTTCAGAACGAAAACCGTCGTTATTGAAAGAGCCAAAGGACTGCGCTGCCGCAAATCCGTCCCCGATCTCAAATCCTTTGACCGCGCCAATCGACATCACTGCTTTTGCCAGGTTGGCATCCAGCTTTTCAAACACCGGTTCACCCACGCCCGCCGGAACGCCGCGGGCGATACACTCGATCACGCCTCCCACAGAGTCCGTTTCCTTCATTTTCTCCTCTAATAAAGCCGCCGCTGCTTTCGACGCTGCCGCATCCGGCATATACAGCGCATTGTTCCACATCTCGTCAAAATCCAGATGCGAAGGATCGATTGAAACGGTTCCGATGGATTTTGTATAAGCAGTTACCGTAATTCCGTACGTTTCCAATACCTTCGCCGCAACCGCGCCGGCTGCCACCCGTCCGATCGTCTCCCGTCCGGAAGAACGTCCGCCGCCTCTGTAATCCCGAAAACCGTATTTTTGATCGTATGTATAGTCCGCATGACCGGGACGGTAATAAGACGCGATCTCGCTGTAATCCTTTGAACGCTGCGTCTGATTCTTCACGAGCATAGAGATCGGAGTACCGGTGGTTTTCCCTTCAAATACACCCGACAGGATCTCCACGCAATCCTCCTCTTTTCTCGGCGTCGCAAAGCGGGACTGCCCCGGTTTTCTCCGGTTCAGATAGATCTGGATATCCTGTTCGCAAAGCGAAATCCCCGCCGGACACCCGTCTACGATCACGCCGATCCCCGCTCCATGGGATTCCCCCCATGTCGTGATCTTAAAAATTGTTCCAAATGATGAACCTGCCATAATCTTCTCCATTTCAAAAACTATATCTGCTATGTCTTTGGCTTGTTCCCGCTGTTTAACACTCCTTCATACAGCAGCCCGGTCAGAAACCACGCCGGCGCGTAATCCAGCCGCACAAGCCCCTTCATGTTATATTTGCAATGACTGTAATCCCACGGGCAGATCCCGTATTTCTTTAAAAAACTGCCGGTACAAAACTCCGTGAGATAAATACCTGCCGTGTAGGTCAGTCCCCGGACCAGAACGCTCTGCCGCTTCATATGCCGGGAGATCGGGCCGATCCACGCCGCCATGCCGTAAATGGGAAACATGAGCAGAGAAGTCGTTGCCGTAAGCTGCCGGTCGTGGTGAAGTCCGCTGTAAATCCCGGTCCAGACCACTTCCAGACACCACCCGATCATACCGCATTTCAAAAAATCTTTCCGCATCTTTCATACTCCTGTCTTTTTTAAGAGTATGTCCGGATTTTCTGCTTCCATTCTTCGTATGGCTGTGATAAACTAAATCATAACATAAAAATTTCTGTTTGGAAACAAAAATTTACATTCCTTGCATTTTTTGGATTCGGAAAGGATGGATAACCTATGGAATTATGGCTTAAACTACTACTGATCTACCTGATCGTAATTAACGTAACTACATTGATCACCTACGGTGTGGATAAACGAAAGGCCATAAAGGACAAGTGGCGGATCCAGGAGAAGACCCTGCTGATCCTTGCTTTGATCGGCGGCAGCGTCGGCGCCTTTGCCGGCATGCATCTGTTTCACCACAAGACGAATAAGTGGAAATTTTCCATCGGCATCCCGCTTATTTTTCTTCTGCAGACTGCCCTCGTCGTTTTCCTCTGCCTGCGGTTTTAAGATCTGCAGCAAGCGGATGGAGGCAGTTATCATTTATATGCACGCGAAAACACTCTCCCATAAGAAAAACCACATACCAAAGATTTCTTACGATATTTCTTCTCTGGTATTACTTTTCTTTGTACTGGCAGTCATTGGCTGGTTCTGGGAGGTGTTTTTATTTTGGCTGCAATCCGGTTCCTTTGCCAAACGGGGCATCCTGTCCGGTCCGTGGCTGCCGATCTACGGAACCGGCGGACTTGCCATGCTGCTGCTTTTAAAACCGCTGTTTGACCGGCCAGTCCTTACCTTTTTCTCTGCCATGACGCTTTCCAGTATTCTGGAATACGCCACCAGCTGCTGGATGGAATACCAGTGGGGAAACCGCTGGTGGGACTACAGCAGTTACAGCTTTAACTTAAACGGCAGGATCTGTCTGATCGGCGCGCTGCTTTTCGGTATGGCCGGTATGGTTTTAATCTACGGCTTTGCTCCCCGGATCCTGCGCTTCTTTCTGCGGATCCCCCGGCAGCTCCGCATCTTTCTCTGCGCCTTTCTGCTGCTTTTATTTTCACTGGACTGCGTTTCCTCCTATTTTCATCCCAATATGGGAAGAGGCATTACCACATATCTTTCTGTAAATTCTGATTGCAATGATCCATAATTTATGATATTATTTTTTTAGATTACAGCAGAGTGATCTGCAATCCGCAACGAAAAGGAGGACTGATTGCCAATGAAACTGATCGTGTGTCTGGACGACAAAAACGGAATGTTGTTTAACCACAGACGGCAAAGCCGGGATCAAAACGTAACTGCAGACATCCTTGCCATGACAGCAGGCAGCCGGCTTTATATCAACGCTTACTCTGCTCCGCTGTTTGAAGGTCAGACCGTAACAGTCGCGGAGGACATGCTCTCCCTTGCAAATGAGGAAGATTACTGTTTTGTAGAAAACCTGCATGTGGCGGAATATGCCGATCGGATCCAGGAAGTTATCCTGTATAAATGGAACCGGAGATATCCGGGAGATTTCTTTTTTGATCTTGATATTACGGATCCGGCGCAATGGCAGTTAAGCTCCTCTGCCGAATTTGCCGGCAATTCCCATGAAACCATTACAAAGGAGAGATACATATATGCAGACAAGAATTAAAAAGCTGCTGGTTCTGCTGCTGTCCCTGTGCCTGCTCTTTTCCGGCTGCGCAGGAATTGAAGCCACAAAAAACACGGCAGAAGAACCTACCGTTACAAAGAGTGAATCAACCGCATCAAAAGCAGATCCGACGGAATCCGCAAGCGAAGATTCTGTAATATTCTCTCCTGATCAGATCCCCGCCTATGCGGACGATCCTTTTATTTCGCTTCATAACAATGAGCCTTATTTCGACATTGCCGATTATGCCGCTAAATCGTTTGAAACTTACAGTGAGCTGGATGAACTGGGCCGCTGCGGCACAGTAATGGCTTGTGTTGGCAAGGATCTGATGCCAACCGAAAAGCGAGGCAATATCAGTTCCGTGAAACCCTCAGGCTGGCATTCTGTTCAATACGATTTCGTAGACGGTGGAAGTCTGTATAACCGCTGCCATTTAATCGGCTATCAGTTAAGCGGGGAAAACGCCAACGAGCGAAATCTGATCACCGGAACCAGAAGCATGAACACAGAAGGCATGCTGCCGTTTGAAAACATGGTTGCCGACTACGTTAAAGAAACCGGAAACCACGTACTGTACCGTGTCACTCCCGTTTTTCAGGGAAATGATCTGGTTGCCCGCGGCGTAGTCATGGAAGCCAAAAGCATGGAAGACAACGGCGACGGCGTTTGTTTCTGCGTCTTTGCCTATAATAACGAGCCCGGCGTCACCATTGATTACGCGACCGGCGCCAGCAGTCTGAGCTCTGCGCCCGCTGCCACTACGACACAAAAGCAGACCACGACCAGGAAACCTGTCCTCACAGGCACCGGCAGTTACATTTTAAATACCAATACAAAGAAGTTCCACTATCCTTCCTGTTCTTCCGTTAAACAGATGAAAGAATCCAATAAATGGGAATACAGCGGAAGCCGGGAAGAAATTATCGGAATGGGTTACGATCCGTGCAAGCGCTGTAATCCGTAGGTATGGGAAAATAGAGAATTACTGAACGTAAAAAAATGCCGCAACCTCTGGAGATTGCGGCATTTTGAACCTCTCGACCTATTCTCTTTCTTTTTTAGAATTTCCCAGTCTTGGCAGCTTCCTCGATCGAAACGGCTAAAGCTGATTTTAGGGCTTTTTTGGGCTTTTTCGTTACCTATGTGTTACCTACTCAGCAAATTTTCTCACTTGCGAGCGCTTCTCACGGCTTCTTTCGTGCAAAAACAGGGACCTTCTGTGTCTTACTGGCTTTGTTACATTCCGGTTTTTTACCTGCCAGAACCCTGTTCCGTTATTCTTCTGTTCCGTCATGTATATATCCTGTTTCCTGCTTTATCTTTTCAAAGTCCATCTCGGCCTGCCGAAATATTTCCTTCATGTCGATTTTCTCTATTTCGTCTATGGTTTCTCTCATAGACTGGCAGGCACCACATAGGCAATACCCCCCCCCGCACGTATTTACAGTTATTATCCATCAGCAGCCCTCCCCGAAGATCAACTCCATTGCGGCTTTCTTACCCCGAGCGCTGAGCCGGGCATAGATATCTGAAACCGTCTCGCCGCTATAGGCCATCTCTGTGCGGTAGATCCCGAGAACAATACCCCGATTGATCGCCTGGCGTTCTTCATCGCCATCCGTAAGCCATGAGGGAACCTGCTTTTCCGCTACCGGCGCTGGAAGCTGCTCTTGTGCCTGAGGCATGCTGTACGTCCCGGTCTTCCTCAGTGTCGGAAGGACCTCGGATGTTACCCACCGTTTGAATCTCTTAGCGGACGGGAGCTTGCTGCCGAAGATCAGCGCATACAGGCCGGACTCGTTGATCCATGTAGGTTTCTGTGTACGTCCCATACTGTCTGTAATGGATGGGGTAGCGTTTCGCGCCCCCATAATTTTATCTTCTACATCGACATGGGATTTTAACGCATCTTTCGTATTCCTATATCCCAAGGCCGCTGTCACATCCTTCCCTACGAACCACGGAACGCCATCAATCATCGTTGTCCTGATCTCTCCAAATTCATCATTACTGAATATCTCTGTTCTCTCTGACATAAAATTTCCTCCAATCTTTTGATTGCAAGAAATCTCCAAACATGATATAATATTTCATGCAGGGAAATTTCCTTGTGTTCTGAGCAGTTGGTTTCGTTGGTAGCGGGCAACTGCTCTATTTATTGGTTTCACTTTTCACCGTCTCGATCCCAATTTTTATTAAATCTAGTAATCCTTTTCCGGATTCTTTGGAAAATTTTAAGATTTCCTTCTTTTCATTTGGACTCACCCTGATATTGAATCTATCGGATTTCGGATTATCTATTGGCGGTCTCCCGATCTGCGGACTCATTTCATCACCTCGCTTTTTGTCCTCACAATAATTATATTATATGTGCTCACAAAAAGTCAACCCCTTTTTCAAAATTTGTAAATAAAAATATTGCTTTTTTGTCCCTTGTCGCATATAATAATAGTAAGCAGAAATGCTTGCCGCTCATTACGGCCAGAATATAATGAACGTGTATGTTTAACTTCCGCGGGCGACGGGGTGTGTGTATCACGTAGAATATCTCCCACGTTTAGAAGCCTACCAAACGGTAGGCTTCACTATTTTTACAAAGGCGGCTATACAATGAAGATTGTTTCCATTCATAAAGACTTACTTGCTAAATATACTGTTGATCCTGAAATGCTGACAAAATCAAATCGTCCCTGCGTCCTTATTGTACGGTTAAAATATAAAGGGCACCTATATGATTTCGGAGTTCCTTTCCGATCCAATATACCTTCCGCTGCGCCTAAAAATCAATATTTCCCGTTGCCTCCAAGAGCAACAACAAGACCTCTTAATAGGCATGGCCTGCATTACATAAAAATGTTTCCAGTCACAAAAAGCTATCTTATAAGATACAGAACGGAAGGCAACCTTTCAGCAACTATGTATAAAACCATCATTGATAAAAACACAAAGAAGATCGTTACTGAGTGCCAAGAGTACCTGGATAACTATGCCAGCGGAAGCCGCCCGCCATTTTCAACTGATATCGATTTGCTCCTATCTGTGCTGTCCTCACGTTGACTTTAGTACTACTCTGTTTCTCCCCGGTAGACATATCCGGTTTCTTCCCAAAACTTCATTGGTGATATGTAGTAATCGTATTGGGAGCTACCGTCTTTCTTAAAAGCCACTCCAAATTTCAGTATCCCCAATATGATCCCCTGTCTGATAAACTGCTGGTCCTTTTTCATTACCCTGGCTGCAACTGCCACCGGGATATTTGCCCCACTGAACTCCGGGATTGCGAGATAGACTCTCTGTTCTTCCCTTTCCATCCTGTCACCCCGTTTCTTTTGCCTCATGAGCAGCCCTCAGAGCCTCGACAATATCCATCGCTTTCTTATCCCCTATTCCTTTAATCTGCAGGATAGCATCTTTTGTTTCCTCTTCTGATAAACCAGATGCGGATTTCTTTCCTGCCTCATAGCCACGCATATAAATCTTCTCCATGAAGTCGCTCATTTGATTGTGGTCCATCTTCTTGATGTCCTTATACTCTTTTCTGTTCAATACCTGTTTTGCCATATCATTCCTCGCCTTCCGTCTTTGTTTCATACTTTTATCGTGTGTCGTTCCCTATTATCTCAAAATCATCCATTGTCACAAGCCTTGTTTTGTTGCACCCATACGCTACAACCACAACCTTTGCCTGCTCCGTTATGTTCTTTCCAACATAATCTCTCTCTGATCCATTGTACCCATAGTCAGTATCGCAGAACAGCTCAGCTTTTATTGTCGCCATCTTCATTCCTATTACAATTCCGGAAAATTCTCTTTCCGTTCTTTCGTAATATGTCTTGACGAAATCGCCGCCGCCCCAATCTTCCAGTGGAACTTCTCGCATTTCTCCTTTCTCGGTATAGAAGTACGCCGGCCTTCCCGATTCCGTTTGGTCGCCTGGCATCAATACTATACACCTTCCGTCATTGATCTTCCTCATGTACGCTTTGCAACGGACTTTTTGAAACATATACTCGTTACACCTTGCTATACCGTCTTTTGCCATAATCTACCTCCCCGTCTGTCCTGTCAGCCTCGCATAATCATTAAAAACTCTTGATACAATGCACGTTCCGCAGTCCGCTCCTTCGTCACACTCAAAACACTTTCCGCATCCGACAAAATCATCTGGTTCATTGCCTCGGTCTATGGTACACAAATCTGCAGGAACATATCCCATGCCGCCATAGTCTACCATCCACACCGGCGCCTCGTCTTTCAAAAGTTCATCCGGAAGGTTCACCCATATTACGGCCCCTTGCGGATGCTTATATGGGATCGGTTTCTCATATCTCTTGCTGTTTCGTAACACCCATACATGAGGATCATCGTACATCTTTTCTGCCTCAATGACCTCTATTCTGTGCCTTTTCTTATTCTCTTCCAGTGTGTAAAGCCCCACCTTAAAGCTATCCGTTAGCTCAGCCTCGCCTACCACAAGCCCACTTCCGCTTTCTATCAAGCCAATCCTCCCCCGGACTCTTGTATTGCTGCCTCTGATTTCCCAGTCCTTCTTTCCGCTTTTGTCGCCATCCAGGATCAGGTCGAGCCACTCCTTTTTAACAACCAACGCTTTCACTCTGCGCACCTTCCTTCTTTATGCGTTTGACTACCATTTCACTATCAGACATTCCCGGCTCTACTGCCTCGTATCTTTCATGGCAATCCACACATCTAAACTGCATTTCTCCATATTGCGTTATCATTCCGGAGCAGGCAGGACAAACCGCCTGCCGCCCGATCAAGAATATTGTATGTACCTCTGCCATTTCATCACTCTTTCTTTTTATACAGTTCATGCTCTCCATTGGCAATTCTGTCATTTTCCTCGTTCGGCCACGAATATCCGAACATCTGCAAGATAGCATAAAATCTTCTTATCTTTTCTCCGGAACCCGCCCTGAATGAGTTATCCCATTCCATTAAATTCAAATCTTTCAGAATCCAGTATGCTACCGCTATCTTCTGATGCAGAATAGGCAATTTGCCCGCCTTTTCCTCTGCAGCAGCTCTCTCTTCCTCGGTTATACCATTCGCATACAGTTCTTTTCCGAGAATGGTCTGCGTGATATTATTCTTCCCGATCCATGTAGAGTCACGCATGAACAGCTCCCAAATCATCTGATCCAGTTTCTCGGTTTCCTTCACCGGCTCAACTTTGCCGTCCAGAATGTTCCGGACAAAATCGCCCATATCCTCAAACATGGCCTTGTACTTTGCCGTCAGTTCTCTCTTATTTTTCTTTTTCTCTCTTTCCTCTAACTCCTGCTTTGTAGGCTCTTTTTTCGTACTCTCCGCTCTCTTGATGATGTAAAATGTATTGTACCTTGTCAGATAGAACAGCTCTCCGTCCTTCCCTACCTTCAACTGCTTTGGCACTTTATCATAGAGGGCGTAATCTGCAATCCTCTCCCACTTTCCGGAGTAAAACTCGCTATCTGCCTCTTTCGGGGCCGCCTTAATGCCTCTCTTCTTGCAGAGTGCGATAAACTCTTTCTCGTTCTTTGCCTGCTGCTCCTCTCTCGCCGCTAATCTTGCCTGGTTTGCCAGGTCTCTCGAATCCCTTGCCTCTTTCAGAATCTTATTCCTCGTCTTGACACTCTCGACCTTCTCTAATAAGTAAAGGTCTGCAAGCGACAACTGGAACTCTGCGCTCTCTGCTTTCTCACGCAGCACCTTTTCGTCCAACTTTGCCACATTCAGCCTGTGGTTGATTGTCGTCCTGGAAAGTCCGGTTTTCTGCTCCATCTCTTCCATGCCAAACCCGAAATCTGCAAAGCACATCTGGATTGCCGCCGACTCTTCGTAAATCTTCAAATCCTTGCGGTTCATGTTCTCGACCAACATCGTTGTGATCTGGTCCTTGTCGCTCATGCCCTCGATAATAACGCATGGCGCCGTTTCTATGCCCGCCTGTCTCGCTGCAGTAAGCCT
>CANQOK010000032.1 GCA_947625465.1 uncultured Lachnospiraceae bacterium
AAACAAATTTGATAGCGAAAGATCAGTGCATTAGTTTCATGACGCATCGGTGTCTTTCGCAGAAAGACGGGTAATAAGAATGGAAAAATTCAATATGGCTATGTATTTGGAAAGAGCTATGAAGAAACTGAACAGAAGTTGGATGAAACAATTCATTTATTCGATTATAAAAATCTTTGTATAACGGATTCATTTACATTTATTTCCGAAGAATGGCTTCAAGTTTTGTCTCCGGAGTTAAAAGCATCAAGTATTGCAAAATATTCGAACACGCTATATTCATATCTTATCCCTAAATTCAAAGGGCAGGCTATTGCGGCAATCTCTCGTAGTGATGTTGTACTTTTTAGCAGGGAACTTCTGATATCCGGAGGAGTCAAAGGAAAAGGACTGGCTCCAAAGACTGTCAATAGCATCCTTTCGGTATTAAAAAATATTTTTGAATACGCCAAACGCGAGAAAAACTTTCCGGTAGCAGAAATATCAGATATATCAGTTAAACAACCCCAAAAACCAATGAGAATTCTTAGTAGAAATGAACAACAGCGATTGAGCCAATTTCTTCTATCCAATCTTTCTCCCTGTCACTTGGGGATATTGCTTTGCCTTTATACCGGATTAAGGATCGGTGAAATTTGCGCATTAAAATGGGAGGATATATGCATTGCCGAAAAATATCTTTATGTTCATCATACAATGCAGCGAATTCAGATCCCCGGAATGCCTGATAAAAAAACCAGAGTTGTCATCCAAACGCCCAAAAGTGACTGTTCCATAAGAAAAATACCTATTCCAAGTGAAATGCTTCAAATTTTGCGGTTATCTCAAAAAAGTGCCGGTGCTTTTTTATTGACAGGCGTGACTCATAACTATATAGAACCCCGCAGCATGGAAAACCATTTTAAGGCTGCTGCAAAAGAGTGCAAAATCTGGAATGTGAATTTTCATGCACTTCGTCATACATTTGCGACAAGATGTATTGAACTCGGGTTTGATATTAAGAGTCTCAGCGAGATCCTTGGGCATAAGGGTGTGAATATCACACTGAACCGTTATGTGCATCCATCAATGGAATTAAAACAAAAAAACATGGAGTTGCTTTCAGATTTTTTGACCACAAAATAAGCCGTCATTATAAGCCGTCAAAAGCCGCCAGAGCCCATATATTCAAGGGTTATGACGGCTTTTTCGTAGAGTAAATCACTCTACGAAAAGGTCGCATTATGCAAAATTAAATGGAAGAAAGCAAATTGTCTGTTAATAAGTAGTGTAACCGATATTTTGCGGATCTTACTGACAAAATTGGGCTTTTACAGAGTAGGAGGAAGGAATAGTGAAATTAAAAGGTTTAAGTGACAAAGAGGTAAGTGAGTCACGAGAAAAGTATGGCTCTAACATAATCCCTGATTCAGAGCCGACTACTTTTTGGGACGAATTTAAAGAGACGTTTAGTGATCCTATGATTAGGATTTTGCTTGCTATAGTAGTGATCATGCTGGTTATGTTCTTCTTAGGACATGCGGAAATATACGAACCTATAGGAACGATCGTTGCAGTTTTGATCGTGGCTTTTGTCACGGCGAAAACTGCTGTTGCAAGCGATACAAAATATCGGCAGCTGAAAGACAGTACAAAGAAAGATACATGCAAAGTTTATCGGAACGGAATCATTACGGTCATTGAGGTTGATGATGTAGTAGTCGGAGATAAGATTATCCTTCAATCGGGAGATAAGATTCCGGCAGATGGAATTTTAGTGAGCGGGGAGCTGAGAGTTGATAATTCCGTATTAAACGGAGAAACAGAGGAATGCAGGAAATATGCGGCTTCTGAAGAAATGGAGTTTCCGGAGGAACTGACAGGGGATACTTTTGTTGATAAGCATTCTTTATTTCGCGGAGCGGTTATATTTGACGGCGAAGGCATTTTAGATGTACGCAAAGTCGGAATGAAGACCATGATGGGGAAAATGGCAGAAGATATGCAGGATAAAGAGCCTGATTCTCCATTAAAGGTAAAACTTGCAAAACTTGCAAAACAAATATCTGTTTTTGGCTATGTATCGGCAGCTGCTATTGTCGTGCTTTACATGGCTTATTTTGTTATAAAAGCAGGCGGATTTTCCGGATATGCCGCAACCGGATGGAGCAGTATTCTAATGAATATTATAGAGGCAGTTTCGTTAGCCATTCTGATTGTGGTTTGTGCTGTTCCTGAAGGCCTGCCGCTGATGATTTCCCTTGTTTTAATGCAGAACACAAGCAGGATGCTGGATCATAATGTTCTTGTACGAAAAGCGGTTGGAATAGAAACCGCCGGTTCTTTGAATATCCTTTTTAGCGATAAGACCGGGACCATTACGAAAGGAAGTCTTGAGGTAGTAGAATTTTTTACTCTCGATGGCGTAAGTATCCCTTTAGATGAGATAAAAAATCATGGAAAAGTAAAATCTATGCTGGATATAGCGATTGGCAAAAATACGGCTTCTATGTTTGACGGAGAGCATCGTGTAATAGGCGGCAATGCTACGGATCAGGCTTTAATGAGATTTCTGGGAGAAGAAGAATACAGACTTTTGGCCGGAGGAATAGAGCAGGAAACCGCCTATAATGTGGGGGCATCTCAGGGATTTAATTCAACGAATAAATTTAGTCAGGCGGAAATCAAAGAATTAAAACAAGTTTTTTATAAAGGCGCTCCGGAAAGATTCCTCGCTGTTGCGAAAAAAGGATTAGATGCAGAAGGAAATGTTGTCGATCTAAATCCTGATGTTGTAAATAAAAAGATCAACGAATATGCGTCTAAGGCGATGCGCGTCCTGGCTTTTGGATATTCAAACAGTCCTTTCAAAGAAAATATGATAAATGAAGATGTAGTTTTAATCGGATTGGCGGCAATAAGAGATGATGTCAGACCTGAAGCGAAAGAGGCCATTCGGGAAGTTCAAAAGGCGGGAATACAGGTCGTGATGATAACGGGAGATCGATTAGAGACGGCGGTTTCCATAGCAAAAGACGCGGGATTGATGAAGGCTGATACAGATCGGGCACTTACTTCAGCGCAGCTTAATTCAATGAGCGATGAAGAGGTCAAAAAAATCATGAAAGATATTCGTGTCATTGCAAGGGCGCTTCCGACTGATAAATCCAGAATGGTTAAGATTTGCCAGGAAATGAATCTTGTTGTTGGAATGACAGGAGATGGGGTTAATGATTCCCCTGCTTTAAAGCGGGCCGACGTTGGTTTTGCGATGGGCAGCGGTACGGAAGCGGCAAAAGAGGCCGGAGAAATTGTTATCATCGATGATAATTTTAGGTCCATAAAGGATGCGATCCTCTACGGAAGAACGATATATAACAATATTTTAAAGTTCTGTAAGTTTCAGCTTGTGATTAATGTTGCGGCAGTAATTATAAGCGCGATCAGTCCATTTTTTGAAATTGTGGAGCCGCTAAAAGTAACACATCTTTTGTTTGTTAATCTGGTTATGGATAGCCTCGGAGCGATTATGTTGGGGAATGAACCGGCGATTGAAAAATATATGACAGAAAAGCCGAGGCGGAGAGATGAGAGCATTATCAGCAAAGATATGGCCATACAGATTGGCGTGATGGCAGTTTGGATGACAATTTTGAGTTTCTGTTTTCTTAAGATGCCGATTTTCCTTAATATATTTGGTTCGGAGGAAAAGCTCCACACTGCATATTTTGTACTTTTTGTCGTAGCCGCACTATTTAACGGATTTAATGTTCGGGATAATGGATTTAGGATTTTTAACGGATTAAATGAAAATCCCGGATTTATGAAAGTATGGATAACCATTGTTATCGTTCAGGCGTTTATAGTTAATGCGGCTTTGATACCATTCGAAGCCTTTAAATGGATCAGCTCAATGTTTAGTTGTGTGCCTTTTGGAATTACAGGATGGGTAATCGTCTTTGGCTTGGCATTTACTATGATTCCGGTGGATATGCTTAGAAAAGCAATAACAAAAACATTAGTGAGAGTTCAGAAGTCTTAATTATTTTGAATATGTTTTTATGGGCATAGAGTTATTTTTATATAAGGAGGTAGGATTATGAGCATTAGCTTACAGAAAGGTCAAAAGATTGATTTGACTAAAGGCAGCGGAAGCCTTAGGCAGGTTATGGTTGGCCTTGGCTGGGACGAAGCACAGCCGCAGAGCGGCGGGGGTGGGTTTTTGAAAAGTCTTTTCGGAGGAGACAAGTCACAGGCGATTGACTGCGACGCATCTGCAATCCTTTGCGGTGCGAATGGAAAGGCAATAAGTAATAATGCCAATCAGTGCTGTGTCTATTATGGCAATTTGAGGCATAGCAGCGGAGCAATTATTCATCAGGGGGATAACCTGACCGGCGCAGGAGACGGGGATGATGAGCAGATTATGGTTAATCTGAGTATGGTTCCTGCGGATATTGATAAGATTGTATTTGTCGTGAATATTTATGACGCCAGGGTAAGGCATCAGCATTTCGGTATGATCAGGAATGCGTTTATTCGCCTTGTCAACATGGAGAATAATTCCGAAATATGCCGTTATAATCTGTCTGACAATTACAATAACATGACTGGTCTTATTGTTGGAGAAATTTACAGAAAAAACGGCGAGTGGAAGTTTAATGCCATTGGTCAGCCGGTACAGGAGGCCAGCAGATTGGATGCGCTTATCCGTCTGTATCTATAAAAAATAATATGTAAGCGAAGGTACGGAAATATTGAATTTATAAGAAATACCATTAAAGGAGGGTAAAAATGGCAATTAGTTTGGTAAAAGGACAAAAGGTTTCTCTTGATAATTCCATGAAACTTGCGTTAGTAGGATTGGGATGGGATACCAACCGTTATGACGGCGGGTATGATTTTGATTTGGATGCATCAGCGTTTTTGCTTGATGAAAACGGTAAGCTCCGGAGAGATGAAGATTTTATTTTCTACAATAATCTTGAAAGCCGCAATAAAGCAGTTATTCACACAGGTGATAATCTTACCGGTGATGGCGAAGGCGATGATGAGGTCATCTTAATAGATTTTACAAAAATCCCTGATGATATTAAGAGAATCGCAATCTGTGTCACGATTTATGATGCGGCTGCGCGTGGTCAGAATTTCGGACAAGTTTCAAATGCATATATTAGAATCGCGAAAATGGAAGACGAATTTGATACAGTTGGGGAGGAAATTCTTAAATTTGATCTGGAGGAAGAGTTTTCTATTGAAACGGCTCTCGTTGTTGCTGAAATCTATTTAAAAAACGGAGAATGGAAATTCAATGCAGTCGCAGCGGGCTATCAAGGCGGGTTAGAAGCAATCGTTCGTTCCTTCGGAGGCAATGTGTAATAGATCAACGAAAGGAAAGAGGTGAATTGCTTGAAAGAATTTCAGAAAGGTCAAAGGATTAAAACCGCATCAGGCGGAGAACTTGAAGTGCTGCAGAAACTTGGCGAAGGTGGGCAGGGCGTTGTTTATAAAGTAAACTATAATGGTAAGCAGCTGGCTTTAAAGTGGTATTTTGGCAATAAATTGAACAATGCAGATAAATTTTACAGAAATATTCAAAACAATATAAAACAGGGAGCGCCCACCAGTGCATTCTTGTGGCCGCTTGAAATAACAGAATATTTTCAGGGAAGTTTTGGATATCTGATGGAGCTTAGACCTCCGGAATATAAGGATTTTTCTCTTTTCCTGCTGGCAAAGGCAAAATTTGCAAGTATAGACGCACTGATCAATGCAGCGCTTTGTATTACTAACGGGTTTCGGGAACTTCATAGAAGTGGATTCAGTTATCAAGATCTTAACGATGGGAACTTTTTTGTCAATCCGAAGACGGGAGATGTGTTGATCTGTGATAATGATAATGTTGCGCCTTATGGCGAGAATTTAGGAATTGCAGGAAAATGCAGATATATGGCTCCGGAAGTCGTTATGGGTAAAAAACGCCCGGATATCCATACAGATCGTTTTTCGCTTGCTGTGGTTTTGTATTTGTTATTATTCCTGAATCATCCTTTAGAAGGCAAAAAAACCATGTGTCCCTGCCTGACGGAAGAGTTAGAACGTAAGCTTTACGGAAGTGAGCCGGTGTTTGTTTGGGATCCGGCAGATGATACAAACAGACCGGTCAGAGGCGTACATGTAAATGAAATTAAGTTCTGGCCGGTATATCCGAAGTTTGTCCGTGAAACTTTTGAAGAAGCATTCAGCCATGAATCTATGGTGGGAACAGACACCACGCACCGCGTACAGGAAAAAAAGTGGCAGGAAGTATTTACGGCTTTAAGGGATATAATGATCAATTGCCCGAAATGCAAGGGAGAAACTTTTATTGATATATCTCAGAATTCCTGCAGATGTATCAGCTGCGGACAGGATATCACCAGACTTCCTGTTTTGAAAGTAAAAAAATATAATGTTGTAATGGCTCCGGGCAAAAAAGTATATGCTTGTCATGTCGTTCACGATAGTGATGACTTTAAAGAAATCAAGGGTGAAGTTATTACAAGCCGAACGGATCCATCGTTAATCGGATTAAAAAATAATTCGGAAAATACATGGAATGCAAGTTTGCCGAACGGCACAACAAAATCGTATTCTAAGAATCAGGTGATTAAGATTGGAAAAGGACTGAAGATTAACTTCGGCAATGGAAATCAAGGAGAAATTATTTAAAAATTAAGAAAGTGAGGATCATTTACATGGGATTATATGATGAAGTAGTAGAGGTACCCAGAAGAACGATGGTTTTGTTCTTTGTAGTAGACACATCCGGAAGTATGGGAGGCGCGAAGATCGGTACGGTAAATTCTGCGATTGAAGAAATTGTACCTGAGCTTAAAGATATCTCTGAGAGTAATGCAGATGCTCAGATTAAGGTTGCAACACTTGCGTTTTCTACAGGGGCGCATTGGGTAGACAGCGCTCCGGTAGCAGCGGAAAATTTCAGATGGAATTACCTGGATGCAAATGGAGTGACAGACCTGGGAGAAGCGTGCAATCAGCTGAACGAAAAACTTTCAAGAAAGGCTTTTATGAGTGACGCAACCGGTTCTTTTGCGCCGGCGATCTTTCTTATGTCGGATGGAGAACCTACTGATAACTATAAGCATGGTTTAGAGAAGCTGAAACAGAATAATTGGTTTAAGAAAGCGATTAAAGTAGCGGTTGCCATAGGCGAAGATGCAAATAAAACGGTTCTTGCTGACTTTACGGGCAACGTAGAGGCTGTTATAACGGTACATACGCCGGAGGCTTTGAAAAAGTGGATTCAATTTGTCAGTGTCAGAGCTTCTGAAATTGGAAGCAAGAGTTCCAATGCGGGAACAGGAGAATCTGCTTCTGAGATTGTAAGTAAGCAAGATGAGTTTGTAAAGGAAATTCAAACACAGACAGCGGAGGCTTCAGATTGGGATTCATTTGATGACGATGGCATACAGTGGTAAGAAAGGAGGGCATTGGTATGAATGCAAAATCCTTCCATTTAACAGCCCAAGGTGCGAGTCATATAAAGAAAAATAAGGAGTGCCAGGATGCATCGTCCAGTTGTCAGGATGAAAATTGTACGATAGCGATTGTGTGCGATGGGCATGGGGGAGACGATTATGTGCGCAGTGCGATCGGCTCTAAGATCGGGTGTGCTGTTGCGGAGAAAAATATAAAGAAATTTTTTTCTGACATGGATAAGGATACTTTTTTATCAGATCCGGACAAGTATCTGAAAAATCTGGAAGCAAGCATTATCAATGAATGGAATGAATCTATTGCCGCATATCACAGCGCAAATCCTTTTCTGGAGAGTGAATTAAGCGTTGTTTCTGAAAGGGCACGCAAAAAATATAGTGATGACGGGAAAATCTGGAGCGCATACGGGACAACGATGATCGCTGTTGCTATGAATAAGGATTATTGGTTTGGGATCCATATAGGTGACGGGAAATGTGTGGCGGTCAATCCGGCGGGTGAATTTAAGCAGCCGATCCCATGGGATCCGAAGTGCTTTTTAAATGCGACTACTTCCATATGTGACTCAGATGCGATAGAAAGATTCAGGCATTTTTATTCTGAAAAATTGCCGGCAGCGGTTTTTGTGGGATCGGACGGAATAGACGACTGTTTTACTAATAATGAGCAGTTACATAATCTTTATAAAACAGTTTTATATTCATTTGCTACAACAGATTTCGACAAAGCCTGTGAAGGGCTTGCGGACTATCTTCCCAGACTATCTGCCAAAGGCAGTGGTGACGATGTTTCCATTGCGGCTCTGCTTGATCTGGATCTGATTCCGGATTTGTCTATTGTAAAAGAGTATGACAGGGAAAAGGAAAAAGCCCGAGTTGAGGAAAATGCCAGAAAAGAAGCAGAAAAAAACGAAGCGGAAAAACGTCGGGTAGAAGAAGAACATTTGAGATTCCAACAGCAGAACAATGCAAAGACAAAGAAACCTTATCAAGTAAAGCTGCCTAAATTTTGTGATAATTGCGGCGAACGGATCAGACCGGGAGTTAAGTTTTGCAGTAACTGCGGAAGCAAGATTTATTACGCTGAAGAATCAGAAGAACAACAGGAGATGCAGGTAATCAAAATTGCACCATTCTTTTCGGAACGGGATATGGAGTCTGTCGATCAAAGCGAGGAGGAGATTTTTGCAGAAGACGCGGTAGTTCCTGTTGATACAGAGGAAGAAAAGACAGAGGCGGCCGAGAAAGTTCAGGAAGATACTGATTTTTCGGAGGAGGAAGAAACTGTCTCTGCTTATGAAACTACAGAAAATGAAGAAATTTCTTATTTGAATGAAGAGAATGAAAACGATGTTCATTTGGATAATGAGGCTGCAGAAGAAATCGAAGAAGATTTAAATGCAGAGAATTCGTCAGATGATATGGAACTATCGGAAAACGAAGAGGAAGCAGAAAGTGAAAGCGAAATAAAACAAAAAGCAGATGTAGAAAAAAGGAGAAAATTCGGGTTAAGAAAAATGCGGGAAAAGAAGCGAAAAAAGCAAAGCGATAAGTTTTAAGTGATTGTTCAGATTGAGGAGAATGCAGATATATCGCTGTTTTAAGAGATATATCTGCATTTTTACGGTGAATTATGAAGTGTCCGAAGTGCGGGAGACAGTGGGATGTCTCGAATAAGATCACAAGCGTAACCTATGTTTGCCCATACTGCGGCGAAACCGTGGATGGGAATGGATGCAGCAAAGAAAATCTCGGAAAAATAATTAAACGTATCATGGCAGATTATGGCGAGGATGTAATCGATAACATTTCTTGTCTGAATGCATTGCTTATGGATTATGTTCCGGATATGGCAAAAGAAAGAAAGTTAGTCATCAATGCATTAAAAGAAGGGATATTGATTCAGCTTAAAAGAGGGATAGAGGAAGAAGGTAAAAGGACAGAAGATGCGGCGCGGGAATGCGCAGCGATGCTTGTATCCGATATGTGGATTACGGAGAATGCAGCCCGGTATGCGGTGAATGTAATCTTATATTCGCTTGGATATGTTGGAGGTGGCGAAACGGAACCTTCAGCCGGCAGCAGTATTACGAGGGGAAAACAGCTGATAAAAGGGTCGATTCCCTTTGAACCGGTTGTACATAAAGAAAAATTGACGGAGTATGAAAGCATTGGCTATAAAGCATTTGCTTCAAATTACCAGCTCACGGAAATTGAGATACCGGAAAGCATTACGAAGATCTATCCGAAAGCGTTTTTAAACTGCATTGGATTAAAAAAAATTTCTTTAAGCCAGAATCTGGAAACCATAGGGCAAGGCGTATTCGATGGCTGCATTCAACTGGAGGATATCTCGATCAATAATAATCCGAACTATACAGTATCGAATGGTTTGTTGATCGACAGAAACAAGAAGATGCTGATTCGGAGTACAAATAGAAAAAGCACATCAGTATCAGTGATAAACGGAATCAATATTATTTGTAAAAAAGCATTTGAAAAGGATAGCACTGAACATATAAAAATACCCGGTACAGTTAATGAGATAGAGGAAGATGCGTTTGCCTGTACAATGAATCTGCAGGAAATAACGGTGGAAACATCCAATAAAACTTACTGCAGCATTGACGGAGTCCTTCATAGCCGTAATAGAAAAAAGCTGATAAGGTATCCGCAGGGGAAACAGAATGGGGCGTATTACTTAGAAGATGAAGTAATCAAGATTGGCAGGAAGGCCTTTAGCTGCGCAGTCAAACTCCGTTCGGTTACATTTGCCGGAAAGCTAAAAGAAATTGAAGCAAATGCATTTGAATACTGCATAGGGATAGAAAATGTGCTGCTGCCGAGAAATGTTGAAGTAATTGGTGAAAGGGCATTTCAGTATTGTAAAAAGCTGGTTAGCGTGATGCTTCCTCAAGGTATTATAAAAATCGGAGATTGCGCATTTTTAGGATGTAAATTTTTAAAAACAGTCAGTATCCCAAGAAGCGTTAACGATATAGGAAATATGGCATTTGCGGGCTGCAAGTCGCTGTCAGGTGTTGTAATACAGGAAAATGTAAGATTTATAGGGGATAAGGCATTTGCTGATTGTCCTAACGTTGAAATATCCGTTAAGGAGAATGCGTACGTTGAAACTTATTGCAGGATGCACGGAATAAAGTGGAAAAAAGTATAAGCGGGATTGCAGCAAGGATCGCTTAGAAAAAATAAAGGTTAGGAGGAAAAACTATATGAGAGAGGACGTAAAAGAGGCAAATGTTGTTTTGGCTAAATGTCGAAGATCCCACAAAATTTATGGGATTCGGGTTGAAAAAAGAGAAGATAATATATGGTATTGTACCTGGGCATTTCCCATTACGGAAACAGGTGCTTCGAATGAAGGATATGGAGACACAAAGATATCAGGCAGAGTTGATTTCGATCCTGAGTATCCGGGATGCCCATATTGCGGAAACTATGAATGGGTTAGCTGCGGCAAGTGCGGAAAGCTGACATGTTGTGGTGATGATGATGAAAAGTTTTTTACTTGTGCATGGTGCGGTAATTCCGGGAAACTAACCATAGGAGAAACGTTTGACCTGCATGGCGGAGGATATTGATTGGCGAAGGGGACAGTAGATGAGAAATGAAAGATATTACTACAGCATTATGTCATCCGACGAGCAAAAAGCATATAAGGTGATTTTTGACGGGTTGAAAAAGCATATTGATCATATTACGGTACAGACGCAGTTATCACCGGATGAAATTCAGGAGATCTATATAAAAGTATTATACGACAATCCTCTGTTTTATTATATAAATCAAACTGTAATCAGAATGCAGGGAAGACAGGGAGACTGGAGCCTTTTGCCGGAATATCTGTATACAAGCAATGAGATCAGCAGGATAAATTCGGAGATAAGAAATGTTGTAGATAAGATAAAAGTAAGAGCAGACACTTTTAAAAGCAATGAGTTCCGGCTGGAAAAATGTTTACATGACAGCGTAGTTAAAAGTGTAGCGTATGACTACGATTCTCTGAAAAAGGAAGATTGTTTTAATGCGCATTCTATAGTGGGAGCGTTTTTGGATGGAAAAGCTGTCTGCGAAGGAATTGCGAAAGCATTCAAACTTTTATGTAATGAATATGGAATCAAATGTATTGTTGTTCTGGGAAAAGCCAATAAAGACGGAATTTATGGAGAGGATGACTATCATGCCTGGAATCTCGTAAAAATCGGAGAGGAATCTTATCATGTGGATGTTACATGGGATAACTTATATGATGGGGAAGTTCGCCATATTAGTTATGATTATTTTAACGTGACCACAAAAGATATATTGCTGGATCATCAGCCTATAGTGGAGCTTCCGTTATGTGAGGCAACGAGATTGAATTATTTTTATAGCACGAATAGCTTTGTCAGTACATATAAAGAGTTAGTGAACCTGATTAAGCAGCGGTTTACTGCAAAGGAGATTGTGTTTAAGGCGTCTAAAGAAAAAGGGTATTTTTTACAGCCGGATGAGTTGAAGAAAAAGACGATGAAAGCCTTGCTGCAAGTGATGTTCAGGAAAAGGAGTATAAAACGATTTACGCTTTTCTTTAATGAAAAACATAATATAGGGAAAATAATCATGAAATGAAAAGTAACTATTACAAAAGAAGGAGGATCATTATGTTTTGTAAAAATTGCGGAAAAGAGATAACGGAGGATGCGAAACTTTGTCCGTTCTGTGGGAAAGAAACCGATATGGGAGCTGCGGCAGGGCCGGTAACGGCGCCAATAGGAAATTTCGCTAAAAGGGAAGTAAAATCAAATAGGAAAGTAGTATTTATAATTGTTGCATGTGTGGCAGCCCTTTTTCTCGTAATGTTTATAGTCTCCAAAGTAAAAGAATTTTACTATATTTCTCTCGTAAAAGAAGGAAATTTTGATGACTATCCCAATGTAATGATAGGGGAGGCATTTGAAAATTATTTTAATCAGCCGGAGTGGTCTTGTACGGATGCACTGGAGGATGGAAATTTGCATTCGGTTGAGTTTGAAGGGACGCGCAGAGTAGATGGCGTGAACAGAAAGGTAAAAATAAGTTTTGTAGTAAATGACAATTCAGAGAACTCTTATATGACAGACGCAAAGATAGTAGGAAATCCTGTAGGAATTACGGCAGAAGATTTAGTAACAGAGGCAATCGTAGGGGCAAGTTATTGATCATAGAAAAGCATCCATGTTTATGGGTGCTTTTAATATTATATAAACAAAGCATAGAGGGAAAATTTATTTAAGATATTGACATCATGTCAGAATGATGTTATACTAATAGCGCTGACATAGTGTCAGAACAAAATACCGGAAGATGAGGAGGACGCAAAATGCCAAAGGGATCGCCTGAACTGACGGAGGCGCGCAGGGAAGAGATCATCAACGCCTGTGAAAAACTCTATCAGACGATGAGCTTCAAGGAAATCACGATAAAGGAGATCGGAAATGCAACCAGCTTCACACGGACTTCTATTTACAATTATTTTCAGACGAAGGAAGAAATCTTTCTGGCCCTGCTGAAACGGGAGTACGAGCTGTGGATCGCGTCATTGAGACAGACCATGAAGCAAGTCAAAACAATGACAACGGACGAATTTGCGTCCATGCTGGCGCATTCTTTGGAAGAACGCGCCCAGCTTCTGAAAATCATGTCGATGAACCACTACGATATGGAAACCGGCAGCCGTCCGGAGCATTTGAGAGACTTTAAGGTGGCCTACGGAGAATCAATCCGCGCAGTTACGGACGCGCTTCAACAGTATTTTCCGGATATGACGATCGAGCGGAAACAGGATTTTATCTATACCTTTTTCCCGTTCATGTTCGGGATCTATCCGTATACCGTTGTTACCGAAAAACAGCGGGCCGCGATGGAAGAGGCAGGCGTCAATTATGTATTTATGACGATCTATGAGATCACTTATAACTGCGTAAGAAAGCTCTTAGAAGACGGGAAATTTACGAAATAACAGGAGGACGACAAAATGGAAAAGATCACTCAGACTGCGGGCAGAGATCAGCTTGGCGATTTTGCGCCGGATTTTGCCCATTTTAACGACGATATTCTGTTTGGCGAGAACTGGAATAATCCGGACATTGACCTGAAAACCCGGTGTATCCTTACCGTGGTGGCGTTAATGTCTTCCGGGATCACGGATTCCTCGCTGATCTATCATCTGGAAAACGCGAAAAGCCACGGCGTGACCCGTGCGGAGATTGCCGCCATCGTGACCCATGTCGGTTTTTATGTGGGCTGGCCGAAGGCGTGGGCGGTGTTCCGTCTGGCAAAGGACGTATGGAAAGAGACAGAGACAGCGTTGACGGAGAAGGAAAGATATCAGAATACGATCCTGTTTCCGATTGGCGCGCCCAATGACGGCTTTGCGCAATATTTTAGCGGACAGAGCTATCTGGCTCCGGTATCGGGAACGCAAGTAGGAATTTTCAATGTAACCTTTGAGCCGGGCTGCCGGAACAATTGGCACATTCATCACGCCGATAAGGGCGGCGGACAGATCCTGATCTGTGTCGGCGGACGCGGCTATTATCAGGAATGGGGCAAAGAACCTATAGAGATGAAACCGGGCGACTGCATTAACATTCCGGAAGGCGTCAAGCATTGGCACGGGGCCGCGCCGGACAGCTGGTTCAGCCATCTGGCCGTGGAGGTGCCGGGAGAGAACGGTTCCAATGAGTGGCTGGAGCCGGTCGATGAGGAACAATATGGAGATTTGAAATAAGACAACCCGCAATGAATTTGCCGGCGGCTTTGCCCTTAGCGATATTGTAAATAGTCAAAAAACCGTCTCACTGCGATCGAGGCGGTTTTTTTGCTTTTGAACGCAAGCCCGATATTGCGGTATGCGGGGACATCCAGTTCCTTTGCGACGATCCGATAAGGCACTCGTTTCAAAATAAGCTGCGGCAATATGCTGATCCCAAGGCCACTTTCCACCATGGACATGATCGCGTAATCGTCCCAGGTAGTAAAATGCACGTTTGGCGTTAAATGGTATCGTTCAAATATTTCAGAGATCTCTGCTTTTGCTCCCTTTTCAAGCAGCATAAACGGCTCGCCGCAGAGCGCTGTAACGGGAAATTTTTCTCGATCTGCAAGCGGATGATCCTCGGGAATAATAGCCATCAGCTTGTCCTGCTCCAAAAAAAATGCTTTCAAGTCCGGGACGCGCGGGCAGGCGCAGAAAGCCGCAGTCTACCCGCCCTTCTAAAATCCATTCCTCAATTTCTGTATAGTCTCCGAGCAGCAGTTCATAATCGATGTTTGGGTAATCCTTTTGAAATTCCTTAATGATATTTGGCAGCCAGTGGGTTGCCACACTTGAAAAAGTACCGATTCGGATTAGGCCGGAATGCAGATCGTTCAGATCGTCTATTTCCATATTGCAGTTTTTCAAACTCTGCCACAAGATTTTTTGCGTATGGCAGCAGTTTCATTCCGTCCGAGGTAATCCTTACGCCGCCTGCGCTGCGTTCAAGAAGGGATACGTTCCATTCTTTTTCAAGATCGCTGATCATTCTGCTGATACTGGCCTGTGAATAATTCAAAAGTTCCGCCGCTTTGGTAAAATTTCCGCATTCCGCTGTTTTTACAAAAGATAAATATTTTTGAAGGTTCATTTCCATATCGTTCATTTGCTTTCCAAATGCATTTTATTTGATAAATTTGTTTTTCAAATTCATAGCACAATGATACAATAGATCAGGTGCAAAATCAAGATTGCAAGGAGATTGATATGAAAAAAGCCTATTTAAAATACTTTGTGGGACTTCTGCTTTTTGGCTCAAATGGAGTAATCGCAAGTTATATTCATCTTTCCAGTTATGAGATTGTCCTGCTGCGTTCCCTATTGGGAATTGCGCTGTTGCTCGGACTTTTGTCGGCTGCAAACAAGGATTTTCTATGGAGATTGCTTCAGCCGACTGGCTTTCTATTTTATTGCTTGGTCTGGTCAATACGGGCGTCGGCTGTTATTGCTATTTTTCCTCGATCGGCGATCTTCCTGCGCAATCCGTAGCGATCTGCGGCTATTTGGAGCCATTGTTCGCAGTGCTCTTGTCCGGGCTGATCCTCCATGAAAGAATGACGCCGCTTCAGATCGCGGGCGCGTTTCTGATCATTGGCGGCGCTGTGTTTCTATTTCGTTATACCTGCGGCGGCCCCGATAAAGACTTGGAATATTTTGCGGCTGTTTTCGTCTGTCCTCCATGAAAATTCCGGATGCCACTGCACAGCCCATAGAAAACGGTGTCCGGGCATACACACAGCCTCAATAATACCGTCCGGTGCGGCGGCCATCACTTGCAGACTGTCTGCCACCGTTTTTACTGCCTGATGATGGTAACTATTCACGGAAAGCGTTTCTGTTTGCAGGCAGCGGTATAGAGGAGATTCTTTTTCAACCGTCACCTCATGGATTGGAACATGATAGGGCGGCTTTTGATGATGTTCTATGTATGAAGGATGCTGAAGCAGCAGATCCTGATACAGTGTGCCTCCAAGGGCGGCATTGATGAACTGGATGCCTCTGCAGATACCGAGTACCGGCTTATCCGTGCTGACAGCCTCCTGAAGATAAAGCTTCTCCATTAAATCCCGTGTTTCACAACACACGGTCAGTTCTTTTAACGGTTCTTCATGGTATAATTCCGGAGAAACATCATGTCCTCCGGTAAACAGGAATCCGTCACACATTTCTGTCAATCGTTTTATCACGGTTTCATCTGTTGAAAACGGCAATATGACAGGGATTCCTCCCGCTTGACAAATGCCGTCCATATATCCCGGCAGCATCCATATGCTTTCTTTTTCATCATCCCACAAGGGCATGACACCTATAATCGGTTTCATTTTATCACCACTCCCTTAAATCCCGGTTTTTCTTTGAGTATATCAAAAATACCCACTGCTTTCAACCGCATAACTGCAATCTCCAACAATACATTAGCATTCATTAAAATAAGTTTGTAAGTGTTTGCTCAAATTTTTCCTGTACTTTTTATTCATCAAGCATCAGCGTTCCTTTTTGGCTTTCTCCTTGAGTCGATTCATCTGCTTTTTTCATAATCCTTCACCGGTTTGCTTGCAGCGCCCGCTTCAACGATTTTGCTGACCTTAGCAAAATCAGCAGAGCTATCATGTCCGCTATTTTCACAGGCAATCCTTTCGTGAGTGTACACAATTGCCGGCAGGCTGTTTCAACCGGAAGTAGAATCCGTTCTTAAAAACTCTCAAAGCACGTTATTGTATTTCGCTCAGCGCCATGAGATAATAATGACGATGATTGAGTTGTTGGCAATGCGGAAAGGAAGGTGCTGAGATGAATAAGATCGGTGAAATCATCAACAAAAAGAGGACGGAGTTGGGGATGACACAGTCACAGCTGGCAAGCGTCCTGAATGTTTCGTTTCAGTCGGTAAGCAAATGGGAAAATAACGCCGCATATCCGGACATAGAGAAACTGCCGGAGCTTGCTGCGGCACTCAAAACATCTGTAGACGTTCTGCTTGGGTACAAAGGAGTCGCAACTGACTATGACAACCGATATGCCGCCGAAGATTACTATTGGGGACTCAAGCCAAACAGACTTTGCTTTGAGATCATGCAGTTATTGCCCCCTGTCAGGCCTTATCATGTTCTGGATGTCGGCTGCGGCGAGGGCAAGGACGCTGTCTTTCTGGCAAAGTGCGGGTATATCGTTACGGCATTTGACATCTCAGAGGTGGGGATTGAAAAAGCAAAGCGACTGGCTGAACACAACCGTGTTCATGTAGACCTTCATAAAGTGGACGTCATGGATTTTCATTTTGACCGTGACTATGACATCATCTTTTCCAGCGGCGTCCTGCATTTCGTCCGTCCATCCTGCCGCGAAGAGTTATGTGCAAGGCTAAAGGCCCATACGACGCCCAATGGCTTCAATGTCCTCAACGTATTTGTTCAAAAGCCGTTCATTGTCCGCGCGCCTGACGGCACGAGGGATGAGTCTCTGCGTTCCCTGTGGCACTCTGGAGAGCTTTTTGGATACTATCACGACTGGCTGTTTCACACCTGCCGCGAAGATATTTTTGATTGCATGAGCGGCGGCACGCCTCACAAGCACTGCATGGATAGCCTAATCGCGCAGAAGATCAGAGAGGGGGAGGTTCTGTGAAACCGATTTATAGCGGAAAAGTCCGGGAAATATATGACGTCTCAGGCGATAAACTCGTAATCGTAACCACAGATAGAATATCTGCGTTTGATCAGATATTGCCGCAGACAGTAAAAAACAAAGGTATCATTCTCAACAGACTATCAAATTTCTGGTTCAGAAAAACTGACCGCATGGTGCCTAATCACATCATTTCAGAAAATCTAGAGGATATGCCGGAATTCTTCCAAAGGGAAGAATTCAAAGACAGAACTGTCCTTGTAAAAAAATTAAAGATGATCCCGTTTGAATTTGTGGTACGCGGATATATGTTTGGAAGTATGTGGAGCGCTTATCAGAAAGGCATTGATTTTTGCGGGCTTTGCATTCCGCACGGATACAGTGAGGCGCAGAAGCTGAAAACGCCGGTCCTGACGCCGGCACTCAAGCGGGATACGGGACATGATGAGTATATTGATCTTGCCGGTTTAGAAAATCAACTGGGCAAAGAAACGACGCGGAAGATAACGAATATCTGTTTCCGGCTTTATGATACCTGCGCAAAATATGCTTTGTCGAGAGGGATCATTATAGCAGACACAAAATTTGAATTTGGCATAGATAAAGACGGGACGCTTACTCTGGCAGATGAGCTTTTCACGCCTGATTCCAGCCGATTTTGGGATCTTCAGGAGTACGCAGTCGGAACGTCGCCCCGTTCATATGACAAACAGCTTTTAAGAGATTGGCTGATGGCACACACGGAAAACGGTGTCATTCCGTTTGACAGCGTTCCGGAGAATATCATACATGACACAGAAGCGATTTACCGCAGTCTTTGGAGTATCTTGTTTTTATAAGTAATGAATAGGGCAGTCTTCCGTTGAAAATAAGGATTTTTAATGAACCAGCATTGATAGTTTTTTCCCACAAAAAATACCTGCCAGACAACATACAACACTTAAAAATATGTAAATTCCTCCAGACAGATAAGCCTTGTTTTCAAACAGCGTGAACGCTTCAAGTGAAAAAGTAGAAAAGGTTGTAAATCCGCCGCATATACCTGTCTTCCAAAACAAGACGGTATTCGGAGACACTTCATTATTATTACTTACAATACCTGTAATAAATCCTATCAACATTGCCCCTATGATATTGGTAAGCAGCGTTAAGATCGGAAAATCTGTTTTAACCGGCAAAAGACTGATCGCATACCTTCCTGTCGCGCCCAATGCGCCGCCAAAGGCGACAAACAAAAATCCCATGATTGATCCTCCTGCAATTCGTATTTGTTGAATCTCCATTTATTACCTTGTAACTCCCAATTTTTTTCTTTGAGTATATCAAAAACGCCCCCTGCTTTCAACCGCATAACTGTTTCCGAAAGCCGAAATCGGTTAGTTTTTATTTGACTGAAAGAAAAATATTATGTAATATATAGGTAAAACGACGCGAAGATCGTTAAAGACTGAAAGCAACAGAAAGGGGACAGAACCAATGAATAAAGTTACAGTTAAAATCGAGGGCATGATGTGCGGGATGTGCGAGGCCCATGTAAATGAGGCGATCCGTAAGGCTTTCCCGGTGAAAAAGGTTAAGTCTTCCCATACAAAAGGAGAGGCAGTTATTCTTACGGAAACGGATATTGATGAGACCGCCCTTCGGGCTGCCATTGACGCCACAGGGTATAAGGCGCTCCTTGTAGAAAGCATGCCATATGAAAAGAAGGGACTTTTTCACAAACAGGTTTGACAGCAGGAAAATAAGGACGGACCGAATGAAAGAAGTGTAGAAGAATTTGGTTAAGAAAAAACAAAAAGCGTTAAAAAAGAAAGCGTTTCAGAAAAAGGCGCTGAAGATAACCGGTATGGTTCTGTTTGTTTTGTTTGTAACGGCGGCGCTTGTGGTCAACGTGGTTTTATTGAAAAAGGTTTCCGGATTGAAGCAGGAGCTGGAGCAGGCCAGAGAAGCGCAGGCGGTACTGCAGAGCCAGATTTCTGAACTGTCGGAGACCTCTGCGGAGCCGGACAGAAAGCCGGAAACGGAAAAAACCGAAACGACCGGAAAAGAACCGGCTGGGGAAGAAACAACCGGAGAAGAAACGGCCGGAGAAACAGAAAGCAAAGTCCCCTGGAAGATCGATACGGCTAAGGCGGGAAGCCTGGTGTCGAAAATGCAGCTTGCAAACGTAAAGACAGCCGATTGCTTTAAAAGCTACGCGATCAAAGGGGAAGTGTTAAAGCGGATCAACGGAAAATCTTATGTCGAGAATCCGGATATCAGTTTGTCGCAGCTTCGGTATCTGAAGGTGTTGCACTATAATTTTTCCCATAAAGTGCAGGTGGGCGAGCTGATCGTCAATGCCGAACTGGCGGAAGACTATCTGGAAATCTTTGAGGAACTGTATGAGAATGAATATGAGATTCAGTCCATGTACCTGATCGATGATTTCTGGACGGGAGAGGGACAGAGTTCAGATCATGATTCCATGCAGGCCAACAATACATCCGCATTCTGCTATCGGACCATTACCGGCGGCGGATCGTTGTCTAACCATGCGCTGGGACGCGCCATTGATATCAATCCGCAGCAGAATCCGTATGTCACGTATGCAAACGGAACCCCTACCTGGTATAACGATAATGCGGACGATTACATAGACCGGAACAAAAAACAGGATCACATGATTTCGCATGAGGACATCTGTTATCAGATCTTTACTGCCCACGGGTTCACCTGGGGCGGGGATTGGGACGATCCGAAGGATTATCAGCATTTTGAGAAATAACGGGAACCATATATGAAATCTTTCAGAGAACAACTATTTGCTTATATACAGAAAAAATATAAAACCGCTCCGGAATCCTTATGGAGGCGGTATCCGGGCTATGCGGTTTTTCGGCATGCGGATAATCAAAAGTGGTTTGCGCTTGTCATGGATGTGCCGGGAAATAAGCTGGGACTGGAAACAAAAGAAATTGTGGATATTTTGAACGTGAAAATCGCGGATCCCTTTCTTGCGGATATTCTGGTGCAGCAGGAAGGCTTTTTCCGGGGCTATCATATCAGTAAGGGAAATTGGATCTCTATTTTGCTGAATGGTGCAGTCAGATTTGACGAGATCTGCAAGTGGCTGGAAGAAGGTTATATGTCGACGGCATCCGCAAAAACAAAGCAGGCGCTCAGGCCTGCAAAAGAGTGGATTATTCCGGCCAATCCGGCTTATTATGATGTAGAAGCGGCTTTTTCTAAAGAGAATGAGATTGACTGGAAACAGGGCAGGGGGATTAAAACGGGAGATACCGTGTTCCTGTATGTGGCCGCTCCGGTATCAGCGATCCTTTATAAATGCAGGGTAACGAAAACGGATATTCCGTTCCGTTTTAATAACGAAGAAGTCCATATGAAAAGTATTATGCGGATAAAACTGCTGAAACGCTATAAACGGGATCAGTTTACATTTGCTGTGCTGCGCGAAAAATATGGGATCAATGCGGTAAGAGGACCGAGAGGGATTCCGGAGAGTTTAAGTGAGGATTTGAAATAATTGGGGAAAGAAAGGAAGAAATTACCTATGGCGAAAAGGAAAAAGAACGAAATTACAATCCGCTCAAGCGCTGCGGAGTATCTTACCTATGTCGCTTCGGTTGGTGGCGAAGAAAGCAGCGTTGAAATGCGTTATGAAGATGAAAATATATGGCTGACACAAAAAATGATGGCAGTCTTATATGATGTGGAAGTCCCTACCATCAACTATCATATCCAAAAAATTTTCAAAGACAGCGAATTACAGCGGGATTCAGTTATTAGAAAATTTCTAATAACTGCGGAAGATGGAAAAAACTGTCTGAAGAAGAAATAGGGCAGCTTGACAGAATGGTTTCTGCTGAGATTGCGAAACTTCATGCTGAGACAGAATTTGAAAAATACCGCATTATTCAGGACAGACTCTTTCTGTCTGATTTTGACAGGTATATGCTGGAACTTGAAGAACAGGCAAAAAGCATTTCAGAAGAGAAATAAAAGAAACGCCGAAATCCATTTAACCTGGATCTCGGCGTAATTTTTCTGGCGTCCCAGGGGGGATTTGAACCTCTGACCTACCGCTTAGGAGGCGGTCGCTCTATCCTGCTGAGCTACTGGGACAATCAATCTATACAAATGTTAGCTGGTAATCTTTTCCATGCCGCCCATATAAGGACGCAGAACTTCAGGGATGCTGATGCTGCCGTCCGCGTTCAGGTTATTTTCCAGAAATGCGATCAGCATACGGGGCGGAGCTACAACCGTGTTGTTCAGGGTGTGCGCGAAGTATTTGCCGTCCTTGCCTGCAACACGGATCTTTAAGCGGCGGGCCTGCGCGTCTCCCAGATTGGAGCAGCTTCCGACTTCAAAATATTTCTGCTGGCGGGGAGACCAGGCCTCCACGTCGATGGATTTTACCTTCAGATCGGCCAGATCGCCGGAACAGCATTCCAGCGTCCGCACCGGAATATCCATGGAGCGGAACAGATCGACGGTATTCTGCCACAGCTTGTCAAACCACATCGGGCTGTCTTCCGGCTTGCAGACCACGATCATTTCCTGCTTCTCAAACTGATGGATCCGGTAAACACCGCGCTCCTCAATGCCATGCGCGCCCTTTTCCTTCCGGAAGCAGGGAGAGTAACTGGTCAGTGTCCGGGGCAGCGTATCCTCCGGCAGAATCGTATCAATAAACTTGCCGATCATGGAATGTTCGCTGGTTCCGATCAGATACAGGTCTTCGCCTTCTATCTTATACATCATGGAATCCATTTCCGCAAAACTCATCACGCCGGTTACCACGTTGCTGCGGATCATAAAAGGCGGTACGCAGTAAGTAAAGCCCCGGTTGATCATGAAATCTCTCGCGTAGGAAATAACTGCGGAATGCAGACGGGCAATATCACCCATTAAATAGTAAAAACCGTTTCCGGCTACCTTTCTGGCACTGTCCAGATCCAGACCGTTAAAGCGCTCCATAATCTCGGAATGGTAGGGAATCTCAAAATCCGGCACCACCGGTTCCCCGAACCGCTCTACTTCCACATTTTCGCTGTCGTCCTTCCCAATGGGAACGGACGGATCGATAATGTTGGGAATCTGCATCATGATAGTCAATACCTTGTCCTGCAGATCCCGCTCGGCAGCTTCCAGTTCGGCGAGGCGTTCCGCCTGCGCGTTCACTTCGGCCTTTACTGCTTCGGCCTCCTCTTTCTTTCCCTGGCCCATCAGCGCGCCGATCTGTTTTGAGAGCTGCTTTCTGGCAGCCCGCAGGGAATCTGCTTCCTGCTGCGCTTTGCGCGCCTGCGCATCCAGCCCGATCACTTCATCCACGAGGGGCAGCTTCTGGTCCTGAAATTTATTCCGGATATTTTGTTTTACAATCTCCGGATTCTCTCGTAAAAACTTAATATCAATCATGGGAATCCTCCTGAATAATGACGTTTCAGCTATTTTCTAATTGTAATAATCGAAAGAGAATCTGTCAAGCCCCATTTCCCGGATTTGGAGGATAAGGAGGATATCGGAGAAAATAGAAAAATCTTCTTGTAAAATTTCAAAAAAGACAGTACAATAAGGTACACAATACAGTGGGCATATATTATAGAATGGACTGCCCTCGGAATGGAGGATTCGAATGACTAAGAAGGAGATAAAGGTTACTTCTCCCAAGATCGTGGAAACCGTAGAAGAGTTACAGATTCGAATGGCAGAAGTAAGAGCGGCACAGAAAGAATTTTCTGCTTATACACAGGAACAGGTAGATAAGATTTTTTTGGCGGCGGCAACCGCGGCGAATAAGATGCGGATTCCGCTGGCAAAGATGGCGGTGGAAGAGACCGGCATGGGCGTTGTGGAAGATAAGGTCATTAAGAATAATTATGCGGCTGAGCATATTCACAACGCGTACCGCAATACGAAGACCTGCGGCGTGATCGAGGAAGATAAGGAATACGGGATCAAGAAGATCGCGGAGCCGATCGGACTGGTGGCAGCAGTTATTCCGACCACGAACCCGACTTCAACGGCGATCTTTAAGACACTGCTGTGTTTAAAGACCAGAAACGGAATTGTGATCAGCCCGCATCCCCGCGCGAAGAAGTGTACCATTGAGGCGGCCAGGATTGTACTGGAGGCAGCTGTGGCAGCAGGTGCGCCGGAGGGGATCATCGCGTGGATCGATGTTCCGTCTTTGGAACTGACGAATGAAGTAATGAAGAACGCGGACATTATTCTGGCTACCGGCGGTCCGGGCATGGTAAGAGCGGCTTATTCTTCCGGCAAACCGGCACTGGGCGTCGGCGCGGGAAATACGCCGGCGATTATCGACGAGACGGCGGATATTCAGAACGCGGTCAACTCCATTATCCATTCCAAGACATTTGACAACGGTATGATCTGCGCGTCCGAACAGTCCGTTACGGTACTGGAACCGATTTACAATCAGGTCAAAGCCGAGTTCGCGGCAAGAGGCTGCTATTTCTTAAAAGGCGAGGAACTAAACAAGGTTCGTAAGACCATGATCATAAACGGCGCGCTGAACGCGAGGATCGTAGGCCAGAAGGCGCATACGATTGCCAAGCTGGCAGGCGTAGATGTGCCGGAAAATACAAAGATCCTGATCGGCGAAGTGAAGTCCGTAGATATTTCTGAGGAGTTCGCGCACGAGAAGCTGTCTCCGGTTCTGGCGATGTATAAGGCAAAGACCTTTGACGAAGCGCTGGAAAAAGCGGCGCAGCTGGTTGCGGACGGCGGTTACGGCCATACCGCGTCTCTGTTCTGTGATGTAAATGAGACAGAAAAACTGGCAAAGCATGCGGCGGCTATGAAGACCTGCCGTATCCTGATCAATACTCCTTCTTCCCACGGCGGAATCGGCGACCTGTACAACTTTAAACTGGCGCCTTCCCTGACACTGGGCTGCGGTTCCTGGGGCGGCAATTCCGTATCCGAGAACGTAGGCGTGAAGCATTTGCTGAACATTAAGACAGTTGCGGAGAGGAGAGAAAATATGCAGTGGTTGCGGGTACCGCAGAAGGTATATTATAAGAAAGGCTGTATGCCGGTTGCTTTGGAAGAACTGAGAAGTGAATTAAATAAGAAGAGAGCGTTTATTGTTACCGACTCTTTCCTGTATCTGAACGGCTACACCAAGCCGATCACCGATAAACTGGATGAAATGGGGATCTGTTATCATTGTTTCTATGATGTGCAGCCGGATCCTACCTTAAAGAATGCGCAGGAAGGCGCGAAAGTCATGACCAGCTTCCAGCCGGATGTGATCATTGCGCTGGGCGGCGGTTCCGCTATGGACGCGGCTAAGATCATGTGGGTACTGTATGAGCATCCGGAAGCAGATTTCCAGGATATGGCAATGCGGTTTATCGATATCCGGAAACGTGTTTACAAGTTCCCGAAAATGGGAGAAAAAGCATATTTTGTCGCAATCCCGACATCTTCCGGTACCGGTTCCGAGGTAACGCCGTTTGCGGTTATTACCGATCAGGAAACGGGAATCAAATATCCGCTGGCGGATTATGAGCTGCTGCCGAATATGGCGATCGTGGATACGGACAATATGATGAGCCAGCCGAAGAGCCTGACCAGCGCGTCCGGCGTGGATGTTCTGACGCATGCGCTGGAGTCTTACGCGTCCGTGATGGCGACCGATTATACGGATGGTCTGGCCCTGAAAGCCATGAAAAATGTATTTGACTATCTGCCGATCTGCTATAATGACGGTTCCAATGTGGCAGCCAGACAGAAGATGGCGGATGCGTCCTGTCTGGCAGGTATGGCGTTTGCCAATGCGTTTCTGGGCGTCTGCCATTCTATGGCGCATAAGCTGGGAGCATTCCACCATCTGCCGCACGGCATTGCCAACGCGCTGCTGATCAGTCTGGTTGTAGAATACAACGCGTCTGAGTGCCCGACCAAGATGGGAACCTTCTCCCAGTATCAGTATCCGCATACGCTGTCCCGTTATGTAGAATGCGCGAACTTCTGCGGAATCAGCGGAAAGGACGATCAGGATACGTTAAAGAAGTTTATCGCGAAGATTGAAGAATTAAAAGAAGCGGTCGGCATTAAAAAGACGATCGCAGACTACGGCGTTGATGAGAAATATTTCCTGGATACATTAGATGAAATGGTTGAGCAGGCATTTGACGACCAGTGCACCGGCGCAAATCCGAGATATCCGCTGATGAGTGAGATCAAGGAAATGTACCTGAAGGCTTACTACGGAAAATAAAGGAGATCGTTATGATGCAGTCGAGAACTCATACCTGTAACGAACTGCGGCTTGCCGACTGCGGCAAGGCGGTAACCCTTGTGGGCTGGTATGAAAACATGAGAAAAGTGAGCAGGAATCTGGGATTTCTGATTTTGCGTGACTTTTATGGCGTAACCCAGCTGGTCATTGAGACGGAAGAAATGATGCAGGCTCTTGACGGGGTCAATAAAGAATCCACGATTCAGGTGGAGGGCGTTGTCCGGGAGCGGTCCAATAAAACCGCTTCTCTGGCGACCGGCGATATTGAAGTAGTACCCAGCCGGATTCAGGTCTTGGGGAAATGCATCTATCCGGCGCTGCCTTTTGAGATCCGGCAGTCTAAGGAAGCGGATGAGAATTTCCGCCTGAAATACCGGTATCTGGATCTGCGGAATCCGGAAGTGAAGGACCGGATCCTGATGCGGAGCCGGATCGTGACGGAATTAAGAGAACGGATGAACGCGCTGGATTTTGTGGAAATCACCACGCCGATCCTGACCTGTTCTTCTCCGGAAGGCGCCAGGGACTATCTGGTTCCGGCGAGAAACCATCCGGGTAAATTTTACGCGCTGCCTCAGGCGCCGCAGCAGTTTAAACAGATTTTGATGGCGTCGGGATTTGACCGCTATTATCAGATTGCGCCCTGTTTCCGGGATGAGGACGCCAGAGCCGATCGGTCGCCCGGTGAGTTTTATCAGCTGGATATGGAGATGGCGTTTGCCGGTCAGGAAGATGTATTCAGCGTTATGGAGACGGTGCTGCCGCCGGTATTTGAAAAATACGGCACATATCAGACGGCATCCAAAGCGCCGTTTGTCCGGATCCCGTATCTGGAAGCGTTGGAGAAATACGGTACGGACAAGCCGGATCTGCGGATCGATCTGCTGGTAACCGATGTAACGGAATTGTTTGGCGGTACGGAATTCGGACCTTTCCAGAACAGCGTGATCAAGGCGGTTGTGACAGACGGTTATACGGCGACCCGGAAAGAGATCGACAAACTGTGCGCCGAGGTTGAAGTAGAGGCCGGTAACAAAGCGTTCTGGTTTAAAGTAGATGACACCGGCAATTATGTGGGCGGCATTGCGAAATTTTTAAATGAGAAACGGGATGTAGTCAGTGCGGCTTTGAATCTGAAGCCCGGTGATTTTGTGGGCGTGACCGCGGGAAATAAGCAGGCGGCGCAGAAGACTGCGGGCGTACTGCGCAGAATGCTGGGCATGCAGGCAGAAGGCCATTTCCATAAAGAATGTTATGAATTTTGCTGGATCGTGGATTTCCCGATGTATGAGATCGGAGAGGAATCCGGAGAACTGGAATTCTGCCACAATCCGTTTTCCATGCCGCAGGGCGGCCTGGAAGCGTTGGAAACCATGGATCCGCTGGAAGTGCTGGCTTATCAGTATGATCTGGTCTGCAACGGGGTTGAACTGTCTTCCGGCGCCGTGCGGAATCACGATCCGGAACTGATGGTGAAGGCATTTAATAAGGTTGGTCTGGGAGAAGAAGCCGTGAAGGCAAAATTCCCGGCGATGTACAATGCGTTCTGTTACGGCGCGCCGCCTCATGCGGGAATCGCGCCGGGCGTAGACAGAATGGTGATGCTGCTGGCCGGAGAGGACAGTATTCGCGAAGTGATCCCGTTCCCGATGAATAAGCAGGCGCAGGACATTATGATGGGCGCGCCGGCTGAAGTGGAAGCAAAGCAGCTGGAAGATGTGCATATTCAGATCAAACTGCCGGAAAAATAAGTTTCTTACCAGAAATATTTACGCATAAGACATGGAAAAACCGGACGGGAAAAATCCCGTTCGGTTTTTTCATGTATCAGAGGGATGCGGTATTCTTCATATAAATTTTTTAAAAATATATTGACACTGTGTCAGAATGATGTTATACTAACTATGCTGACATAGTGTCAGAATATATTAACGAGTCAGGAGGTAACAGACCATGAAGAAAAATGTCGGATCGCTGCTTGCGCTTTATCCCACGCCTGTAACGATTATCGGTGCTATGAACGGAGAAAAGCCCACATGGACGTTAGTTGCCCATATCGGAATTATCGGCCATGACCGGGTATTGGTCAGTCTCGCCGCACCGCATTTTATCAACGGGTGCATCAAGGAGACGAAAAAGCTTTCAATCAATCTTGTGGACGAGACCATGCTGCCGGAGGCGGACTATGTGGGATCGGTCAGTGGGGCGAAGACGGATAAATCCGCTGTGTTTGCATACGAACTTGGGGAGGCGGGAACACCGATCATCCGCAAATCTCCGCTGACAATAGAGTGCAGTGTTGAAGATGTCTATAACACCCCCAATTTTGAAAGTTTTATCTGCACTATCGACAACACCTATGTGGCAGAAGAACATCTGAATGAAAAAGGCAAAGTCGATTATGCGACGTTGAAACCGGTGCTGTTTGAGTTCCCTACCTATCAATATCTGAAAACCGGCGAAGTAATTGGAAAATGCCTGTCTTTCAAAAAGACACCGGAAAAATAAGGAGGAGTGAAAAAAACATGAGTAAAACATTAGTAGCCTATTTCAGCGCCAGTGGAAAAACGGCGCGTGTTGCAAAGGAACTGGCACAGGCTGTGAGAGCGGACATTTATGAAATTAAGCCCGCTGTGCCGTATACGAAAGCTGACTTAAACTGGATGGATAAGAAATCCCGCAGCTCTGTGGAAATGAACGACAAATCGAGCCGTCCCACATTGGCAGATCATGACGCCGATATTGTGGCTTATGATACCATCTTGCTGGGATTCCCTATCTGGTGGTATGTAGCTCCGACCATAATCAACAGTTTTTTGGAAAGTTATGACTTCTCCGGTAAAAAAATCGTGTTGTTTGCCACTTCCGGCGGCAGCGGGTTCGGAAAGACCGCAGCCGGGCTGAAATCATCTGTAGCGGCAGACACTGTGATTGCGGAGGGGAAGGTGCTGAACGGCCGGCAGACGGCGGAAAGCCTGAAAGCATGGGCAGAGACAGTTCTATAAGGGGGCATGGAGAATGAAGTACACGAAACTCGGGAACTCCGATCTGACCGTTTCCCGCATCTGCATGGGCTGTATGGGCTTTGGCAACGCCGCTACAGGACAGCATAGCTGGACGGTGGATGAGGCACAGACTCGCGAAATCATCAGGCACGGTCTGGAACTGGGCATCAATTTCTACGACACTGCCATCGTCTACCAGAACGGCACCAGTGAGCAGTATGTGGGCAAGGCGCTCAGAGACTTCGCAAAGCGGGACGATTATGTGATCGCCACCAAATTCACACCCCGGACACAGGACGAAATTGACGCCGGGATAAGCGGACAGAAGCACATCGAGAATTACCTGAATCAGAGCCTCAGCAATCTCGGAATGGACTATGTAGACCTCTATATTTATCACATGTGGGACTATCACACGCCTATGGAGGAAATCATGGAAGGACTGCATAACGCCGTGAAGTCCGGTAAGACCCGTTATATCGGTATCTCCAACTGCTTCGCCTGGCAGCTGGCCAAGGCTAATTTCTATGCCCGTGAACACGGCCTGACAGAGTTCATATCCATTCAGGGACATTACAACCTGATCGCCCGCGAGGAAGAACGGGAAATGGTCCCTTTCTGCAAAGATCAAAATATCGCCATGACGCCATACAGCGCTCTGGCCGGCGGCCGGCTCTCCAAGCGTTCCGGCGAGACCTCTAAGCGGCTGGAACAGGACGCCTACGCGAAATTCAAATATGACGCTACAGCCGAAGCGGACGGCAGGATTATCGCTCGTGTGGCAGAACTGGCCGACAAGCGGGGCGTCTCTATGACAGAGATTTCTCTGGCGTGGCTGCTGACGAAAGTGACCTCGCCTGTGGTGGGCGCGACAAAATTCTCCCATGTAGAGGGTGCGGCAAAGGCGGTTGATTTGGAACTGACGCAGGACGAGATCGACTATCTC
>CANQOK010000033.1 GCA_947625465.1 uncultured Lachnospiraceae bacterium
CCTGCACGGCGTTGAAGTCGTGGTAGCCGCCGTCCTTCTGATAGAAAACATAGTGATCCGGCGTAAAGATCTCCCGGGACATCATTTCTTCCACCATACCGATCGACTGGCTCTTTACCGCATCCTCGGTGCCGACGGCATGATAAATAAAATACCCGCGCTCATCAAGGTTTTCGTCTTTTACAAGCTGCTCAATAAAGTCCACGTTGTCTTCAAAACGGAAATCGCCGTAGGTTCCGTAGTACCAGCAGGAACCGCTCATAGGCAGAAACCAGTGGATATAATCGTAATCATAGCAGAACTGGAGCCATGTGGTGACCGAGCCGAGGGAGAAGCCGCCGAATGCCCGATGGTCACGGGAAGCTTTCAGATCTTCCGGGGATGTAGATGCGGCGTAGGTATGGAATTTCCCCTCAACCGCGGGCATCAGGTGATTTTCAAAATCCTGATGAAAAGCCCGAAATTCCGCAATGGAACTCGAAAAATCCGTACTGCTGTTTTCGTTGTAGAATGTCGCTGACACGATGATGAGCGGCGGAATGTCGCCGTTTGCGATCAGGTTGTCAAACATATTTTTCGTTGCGGTAAAATCAAAATATTCTCCGGCATGACCGCCCCAGCCGTGCATGAGATAGAGAATGTTGTACCGAGTTTCGGTGTCGCCCTCATCGTAGCCGTAAGGCGTATAGATATAGGCGGTTTTTGTGATAGCGCTGCTGTCCCGAACATAGTCCTCAGATTCATAGTCGAGGCGAACGACGTTTCCTTGTTCGGCTGCCGCCTTGGTGTAGTCTGCCGGAACCGCTTCCGTCCAGCCGGTCTGTGGTATTTCCATGTCGCTCATTCCTGATCCTTCGTCCCCGGCGGGTGTACTGTTTTTCTCTGAATCCCCGCCTGCTTCCGTTTTCTGAGACGGTCCCTCCGCCGGCGTTCCAACGCCTGACTGATTTCCGTTACAGGCACAGAGCAGCATCAAGAGCAAGGCAATAATCAGGCAAATCGCAATTTCTTGTTTCATCCTTACCATCCTTCTTCGTAGGCAATTTGCTTTTCTCTTTAAAATCCTTGGATTTTAAAATTTCCACTGCTGTCATTATAAAAAAATCGAGGCTTCCGAAGAAGTCTCGATTCGTTAATCAGTTCTAACTACAGGTTATTACCGAGTATTTTCTTTTGGAGAGGTCAGTACCGTTTCCAGCGCGGAGAGGAACCGGCGGACAACATCTGTCGGTTGTGGTGAGTACAGAATCCCCACGGGCATGATATGATCCCACTCCACCGGGATCACGCGCATCAGCGGATGCACCATGCTCCAGCTTTTAATAACGACCAGAATATCCTTGTTTTCCTCACAGCGATTGAAAACACCCACATCGTACAGATCAAAATTCACAAGATTGATCTGCGGATGATTTTCCGTCAGATCATCCCGCAGATCGTCCATATGACGGCACCACCCGCGATGAATCATCATCAGGTCTTTTCCATACAGATCCTGCACTGTCAGTTTCTCTTTTGATGCCAGCGGATGATAGATGGATACCGCGCAGCAAAGCGGCTCGTTCTCAATCAGCAGTCCCTGACAATTCCGCTGCTCCATCAAAAGCTCGTCCACAAAGCCGACAACAACATCAATATTCTGCCCCAGGTTTTTCAGGATTTCTCTGGCATTGTCTGAGGTATTTTCAAAGGGAACCAGCTTGAAGCTCACGTCGGCGCAATATTCGTGGATTTTCGGCCATAAGTCCATCAGCATTTGAGCCGGCATAATGGGAGAAGTCCCGATGCGGATCACCTGATCCTGCTGAAGTTCCGCACTTCTTGCGCGCTCGACCGCCTCCCGACAGTATTCCGTTATGTACTTGGCGTCTTTGTAAAGAGACTCTCCGGCTTTTGTCAGCTTCAGCCCCCGATGCGTCCGTTCAAAGAGGCGCACGCCCAAATCGGTTTCCAACAGATTGATCTGCTTTATAAGCGCGGTGGAGGTAATATATAAATTCTCGGCGGCCTTATTGAAGCTGCCTGCCTCCGCGACGCGAATAAAGGACGTAAAATTGATATTATTGATGTTCATGAGCAGCTTTCACCTCACTGTTATCCGAAGTCTATATTTTATTATACCGATTTTAGGTTCCGGATTCAATATCATTTTCCTTTCTCCTGTAAATAATAATACCGATTCCAAGCCCAACCAGAGAAACAATCGCACCGTTTAAAATCATTCCAAAGCTGGGTAAATTCGTTCTGTGAAATGCAATCATATTTGCAAGAGAAAATGTTCCGTATTCTGCAAGCATATACATAATACCAAAGAAAATCGCAAAGATCCATTTCCATCTCCCCCAGTAATCATTTTTCCCGATTAACAAAGAAAGGACAAATGTTGTAACCGGCAGAAGAATCCACAGAAACATCAGACTATATCCCATTGCGTCGGAAGGACTTGTAAAAAACCAGAAAGCAATAAGCGAAAACACCCAAATCACCAAATAGATTATAACAATAATTAACTGAGCTAATTTCTTTTTACTTCCAAGTTCTTCTGCCGCCTGTTCCTGGGTAAGCTGTGCCGAGAGCCGCGCATTCTTCATTTTGGTGCCTATTTCCATCAATCTCACCTCCGTTATCGCCTATATCATAAGTAATAGAATGGGCAAAGTCTATCAAATCTCTTTGACATCCCGCCAAAAATGATGTCAAAATCTTTTAACTCACAGCAAGAACAGTTCGAAAAGCGCACAAACTAGCTGCGCAAAAATTCCAGGACCGCCCGATTAAACTCCTTAGGCCGTTTACTCGCGATAAAATGGTTTCCCTTGATGAATTTGAGTTCAGCACCCGGAATATGTTCCGCAATCAATCTCGTATGGTCTTCCCGAATCATGTCTCTGGTTCCGGCAATGACCATGGTCTTCGCCTTTATTTCCGTAAGTTTCTCCGGCGTCACATTTGGCTCATTGACCATGAGACCCAACAGCTCCGATTTTTTTCTGGCGGAGTCGCTTTTGTCCGAAAATTTCCTTGCGATTTTATATCCGATCTCAATGGGAATCTGCGTGGTTCGTTTTACGCCGTCGGCACTCAAATTTGCCCCATTCAGTATCAATCGGCTGACACGGTCCGGATATTGCATGGCAAAAACCATAGCGATATTTCCGCCATCTGAAAAACCGAGCAGGTGCGCTTTTGCAATCTTATGCTCATCCATAAATCCCAGCAGATCGTCTGCAAATTGCCGTATTGTAAACGGCATAGTGCCTCTTGGCGTCTTCCCGTGTCCTCTGGTATCTATCGCATAAACATGATAAAATTTTGAAAACACATCAATCTGGCCTTGAAAATAGCTGCTGTTTTCTCCGTTTCCATGGAGAAGGATCATAGATTCCCCATGCCCCTTTTCTATAAAAAAATGTTTAATATCCATTTAAGAACACTGCCTCCCACTCATTTTTTTCTATCCATAAACAGATTGCAAAGGCACATGACAACAGCAAACAATATCCCGGCAACCGGCCATACAACCCAAGTAATTTCCCAATCGTTCGTCACAAAACTCCAACCGAGATATATAGCGGTCGCACTTAGCCAATAAACAGACGAAACGGTTTCCCTGATATGGATTTTTCTTTGGTCTCGAAGCGCATAATCGCCTTCTTTCAAAAGTTTCTGCATACTTGTACGCCGTCCGCAATAAAAATCATAGCCTGTTTTGTGGTTGCATACCACCAAGTGAGACTTGCAATCTGTCAACCGTAAGTTGCGGAACAAGCATATGGAGCGATATCAGCAACAGCATAATATGAGACTAAGTCAAGCTTTTCAATCCAACAAGTTCTACAATATCAGAAATTTGTATTTTTCCACACTGTAAAGCGGCACAAAGGGCAGGAGGATCGGAACCGTCTTTACATACTCCTGATACTCCGGATCGGAGCCGTAATTCTTATTCTGCCGCACCTCCAGACGTCTGGCTCCGCTGAACATCACAAAAACAATTCCCACATAACCCAGCAGCGCAACGATCCACTGTCCCACCGACTGAAGAGATGTGATCCCGACCACTAGCACACCGGTCCACAAAATCAGCTCTCCGAGATAGTTCGGACAACGCACAAGCCGAAACAGTCCCTTGTCGCAAAAGCGCTTCGGGTTGTTCTTTTTCTGGCGGCTCTTGCTTAAATCAGCCAAAGACTCCAGCAGGATCCCGCCCGCCATCAGCACTGTGCCGATCACAAAAGATACCGAACAGCCAGTGTTGCCGTTATCGTAACGATAGAAAACCGGTGATATCATAAACAAATACAAAATACCGCAAAAAATCCAAAGCATGGCCTTCAGCCACAGCTTCATACCGGAGCCATCCTTAATTTCCGTCGTCATATGTCTGCGGTAGCTGCTGCTCTTTACTTCACGATACAGCAGAAAGCCGCTGAGCCGTAACCCGTACAATATCAGGATCAGACAACTGATTACCACCGGGATGCTGAGCCTGTCGCGCAGCAAGATCAGCATCGCTGCTCCCTGCCCGGAAATTGCCAGCCCATACCCGATGGAGATAAAATACACATATTTGTAAAAACCGATCATGCAGCACACAAGCGCCACCAAAAATAAAATTCCAAATTCCATTGAAAATACCATTAAACCATCCCTTTCCTTTCCAATCCAGATTTACATCACAAATATAAGAACACCGAGCGCAATACCTAAGCAGATACCATGTGTATCAAAGTTTTTCCCAATAATTTTCCAACTGATGAAATACCCCTGCTATTATCACAATATCCGTTTCGACGCGAAACAATATAGTATAATTCATCTGTCCAACAATTGCCTCATGGTACCCTCTGCCTGCCAGATAAGTGTCTTGGCTAATTGGAAACTGCATGGGATTCTCCTCCAGACGACCATATATTTTTTCAACTTCATTCAGCAAATGCACAGCTGCCTGTTCATTTTTAAGTTGATATATCAGATAACGCAAAGCAGAATCCAACAATTCATCTGCATGCTCTGTAATTACCAGTTTATAAGCCATACTTTTTCCTCATCTCTGCTAAAGCCGATCTTCCATCCATAACCTGACCGTTTTTGACTTGTTCTTCTGACAATTCAATATCTTTGTATACCGAAAGCAGCCGCATGGTATTTTCATAAATCTCCATGCTCATAATAACCATATCTCCATATCCGTTTTTTGTAATATAAATGGGCTCATTTGACTTATGGCACCTTTCGGAAATCTCCGAAGTATTTTTTAGATCCTTAATAGGAATAATTTGTGGCATTTTCCATCTCTCCTTTCTAAATGTAATGTGGTTAAATTATAACATAATTATGTCTTTATTTCAATCAACCTATTTGCAAAATATAAAAAATTTTTATTTTACAAAAACATCCTTCATCGCTTATTCATAAATTTGCAAATCTTCTTCCCCGCTGGTATAATATCTCTGAAAAAATGTATAATAGATTTAAATATTGTCAACTGGAGGCAGAGATGAAATTAGAGGATGCATTAACCCAACTGGAAGAATTGCAGCGTAAAATGTACGCCTACGACGCCGCGTCGAACGCATTATATTTAGACGGCGTTACTGTAGCGCCAAAAGGTACGGGAGAAGGACGGGGCGTTGCCCTGAGTATACTGGCCGGAGAACGCCACAAGCTGTTTTCCGCGCCGGAAGTGGGCAAACTGTTGGAATATCTGACGAAACATAAGGCGGAATTGAGCCGACTGGTGCAGAGACAGGTGGAAGAACTGAGCCGCAGTTACGAACAGCTGACTCGGATTCCCGCAGACGAATACATGGAATATGCCAGTCTGACCAATGAGGCCAATGAAGTCTGGGAAACTGCCAAAGAAGAAAGTGATTTTTCAAAGTTCGAGCCGGTGTTAAAAAAACTGGTGAAATTCAATCAGAAATTCGCGAAATATTATGACAGGAAAAAGAAGCCGTATGACGCACTGTTAAATGAATTTGAGCGCGGCGTAGACATGGAATATCTGGATCAGTTTTTCGCGACCTTGCGGGAACGGATCGTGCCGCTCTTAAAAGCAATTGAAGAAAAAGAACAGCCGGACGATTCATTTCTGCACAAGCACTACCCCATCGAGGCACAGAAACGGTTTTCCGATTATCTGATGGAGGTTGTGGGACTGGACCGGAGACATTGTACCATCGGAGAATCCGAGCACCCGTTTACCTTGAATTTTAACAATAAGGATGTGCGGATTACCACACATTATCAGGAAGAAGATGTGGCAAGCTCCATGTATTCCGTGATTCACGAAAGCGGCCACGCGCGATATGAGCTGGGGATTCGGGACGATATGCAGTACACCTGTCTGGCAGGCGGCGTTTCCATGGGCGTCCATGAAAGCCAGTCCCGTTTTTATGAGAATATCATCGGACGTTCCCTGCCTTTTATTCAGGCCATTTTTCCAAAAATGCAGGAATTTTTCCCGGAACAGTTAAACGGAGTAACGGCCGAGCAGTTCTACCGCGCAGTCAACAAGGTACAACCGTCTCTGGTCCGGATTGAAGCGGACGAGCTGACTTACAGCCTGCACATCATGGTGCGGTACGAGATTGAAAAACAGCTGATTGACGGTTCCCTGAAAGTACAGGATATCCCGGAGACCTGGAACAAATTATATAAAGAGTACCTGGGCGTAGAGGTACCTGACGATAAACACGGCTGCCTGCAGGATTCCCATTGGGCAGGCGGTTCCTTCGGCTACTTCCCTTCTTACGCGCTGGGCAGCGCTTACGGCGCGCAGATGTTAAAAAATATGGAGAAAGAAGTCGATGTGTGGGGAACCGTTGGAAAAGGCGATCTTTCCGCCGTCTCCGCATGGCTTGGCGAGAAAATTCACCAGTACGGCAGCTCTATGGAACCTGCGGATGTAGTGAAAAACGCCTGCGGGGAATTTGATCCTGCTGTGTACGCGGATTATCTGACAGAAAAATTTTCAAAAATTTATAATCTGTAAATTTCCTTGTTAGCGCAAATATGATTGAAGAATATCCGATTGCATTGTATAATAGAGTGACATTTCAATTTTGTTATGTGAGGAAAGTATACAATGGCAAAGTACGGCAGAATCGATATATTTGAGCAATTTCCAATTCCGAAAGCAGTTATGAGCATGTCGGTTCCCACCATCGTCAGCTCTTTAGTGATGGTGCTTTATAATCTGGCGGATACCTATTTCGTAGGGCTTTTAAATAACCCCGTACAGACTTCGGCTGTGACGCTTGCCGCACCGCTTCTGCTAGCCTTCAATGCGGTGAACAATCTCTTTGGGGTGGGCAGCTCGTCCATGATGAGCAGGGCGCTGGGGACGAAGGATTATGATACGGTCCGGCGAAGCTCTGCTTTCGGCTTTTACTGCGCACTGACATGCGCCTTGCTTTTTTCAGCGGCCTACATGCTCTTAAAAACGCCTGTGCTGGCTCTTTTGGGTACAGATGCGGAAACGACGGAAGCCACCGCCGCTTATTTGCGATGGACAGTGAGCCTCGGCGCCGCTCCGGCGATTTTGAATGTCGTCCTGGCCTATCTGGTACGATCGGAAGGTGCATCGCTGCACGCCAGCATCGGCACCATGAGCGGCTGCGTGCTGAACATCCTGCTGGATCCCATCTTTATTCTGCCCTGGGGGCTTAACATGGGAGCGTCCGGCGCGGGTCTGGCAACCTGTCTCTCCAACTGCTTTGCGTGCGGCTACTTCTTTGTGCTGCTCTTTCTGCAACGCGGAAAGACCTATGTATGCGTCCATCCCAAAATGGCCCGGCCCCGCAAAAACATTGTGGCCGGGGTATTCATCGTGGGCGTTCCGGCTTCGATACAGAACCTGTTAAATGTTACCGGCATGACGATTTTAAACAACTTTGCTTCTCCCTTCGGACCTGACGCCGTGGCCGCAATGGGGATTGCCCAAAAGATCTCCATGATCCCGATGTATATCGCCATGGGCGTCTCTCAGGGGCTCCAGCCGTTAGTAGGCTACAATTACAGCAGCAAAAATTACCGCAGAATGAAAGACTCGATCCTGTTTGCGCTGAAAATATCCATGATCTTTTTGGTGATTGTCACGATTGGCTATGAGATTGGCGCCGGGCAGTTAACCCGACTGTTCATGAAAAATGAGGCCGTTATCTCCTATGGCAGCACCTTCTTACGCTGCCTGTGTCTTGCGCAGCCGTTTCTCTGCATGGATTTTCTGGCAGTGGGCGTTTTTCAGGCGTGCGGTATGGGCGGAAAAGCATTACTGTTCGCTTTCCTGCGAAAGATCGTGCTGGAAATCCCCGCACTGTTTCTCTTAAACGCCGTCTGGCCTCTCTACGGTCTGGCCTGCGCGCAGCCCGCGGCGGAACTGATCCTTGCCGTGATTGCCATGATCGTGCTGGCACGCATATTCCGTACGCTTTCTCCGGTCACAGATCCCTGATCTGCTGCTTCCACGCATACAGCACTGCCTTCGTTTTCTTCCGGGTCAGCTCTACCAGCCCCAGAGCGGTCATGCCGGCCAGATGCACCGGAACCGGATCCTGCTTCAGAAGACCGGAAAAATATGATACCAGCTTCATTTCATATTCCGGCGGCAGATTGATGAAATCCACGATCACAATACCGGAAATATTGCGGATCCGAAGCTGTCTGGCGATCTCGTCCGCCGCCTCTTTATTGATCTGGTAAAAGACCTCATCCTGATTTTTCTTTTTACTTTGAAATTTGCCGGTGTTGACGTCGATGACAGTCAAAGCTTCCGTAGGTTCGATCACCAGATAAGCGCCGGATTTCAGCCAAACCCTGGGCGCAATCGCAGATTGATAGATCCCGGCCAGATTATAACATTTGATCAGCGGATACTGCTCGTCTGTATAGAGACGCAGCTTCGGCAGATCCCCCGGCTGCTCTTCTTCCAGAAAGGTTTTGATATTGGCATAGAGTTCCGGAGAGTCCGTGAGAATCTCATCGACTTCTTCCGAATACAGATTGCGGATGTCCTGTAAATAGCCCGCCGGTTCCCCATACACCTGTGTATAGCAGGGGCGGTGGATCGCGGTCTCCTTCAGCGTCTGAAACCGTTCAGACAGTTTTCTTACTTGGGCGGCGGTTTCTTCCGGTGACAGATCCTGACAGTTGGTACGGATAATAAAGCCATATTCCGCAGTTACATACTGCTCCGCCAGCGCGCGGACTTCCTGTTTCCAGTCAGCATCCTGGATTTTACCGGAAAAGCCCAGAAAATTCCTGCCGCAAGTCAGTATGACATATTTATTTCCGATCTGCAGATCGCAGGTCAATACCGGATCCTTGGTTTTAACCGCGTCCTTGGAAACCTGCACCAGGATCTCATCTCCCTGGCAGAGCTTCTCACTTTGTTTTGAATTCAGAAAAATACAGTGTTCGGCGTGGGCAAGATCCAGATACCCGCGCTGCGTGGGGGAAATATAGACAAACGCCGCATGCAGATACGGAACCACATCCCGAACCTTCCCGACATAGATATGGTTTAAAATGGAACCTTCCTCTTCATAGCAGGATAGGGCCAGCGGCTTCCTGTCTTCCAGAAGCGCAGATAAGATCAGATGCTCGGTCCGTGTGATAATGTGTCGGTTCATAGTTCCTCCAACCGGATAAAATCTATTCGTCCAAATAGAGCTGCAGTCTTGTGATGCAGCAGGCAAATGGGGAAAATGGGATTCCCAGAAACGTAAAATAAGCCTCCATAACCAGCTCCGGTTTCAGATTTTCCACACTGCCCGCGGCTGCTTTCAGGTAAATTTTATAATCCGTATCTGCGGAAAGCGCATAGATCATCGGTTTGATATCCACTTCTTTTTCACTGGATTTCGTCTTTTTTATCACCTTAATCTCCGGCTGCGCGTAAAAAGCCGCAATCGTTTCCGCGAGATCGACATCCGGTGCATAGCCGTTCCGAAAGCCGATCTGATAGTCTGCCGCAGAGACTAACGACATGGATTTTTTGGCGTCCTCCGGCAGTTCCCAAACCTCCAGGATCTCCATTTCCGGATTCATCTGCGCGTTCAGCGCGTCTTTGATCCACGCCGGCTCCTGTCTGCCGGCCAGTGTCATATCAAACAGTTCTCCCTCGCTTTCAATCCCCACGCCCAGCGGAGACGCAAACGACAAGAGCTGATGCGGACTGAACCCTTCCGAGTACGCCACATCAATATCCGCGCGGCGGATCGCTTTCTGAAAATACCGCATGATATCCAGATGTCCTACAAATTTCATGGAGCCGCGCTTGGCAAATTTAATTCTGACCTTCAAAGCAGACACCTCCTCCAAACACCTTGACTCCGCAGTTGGCGCAGGCCTGCCGGCAGTTAGGCGTTACCTTTTCCTCTAAGGCACGCTTCCACTCCCGTTTCAGATATTCCTTGGTCACGCCGGTGTCAATAAAATCCCAGGGGAAGATTTCGTCCAGATCCCGGGTACGCAGATTATAGAATTCCTCGCTCACCCCGGTCTCCGCCATGGCTTCCTGCCATTTGTCATAGCGGAACGATTCCGACCAGGCATCGTAAATACAGCCTTTCCGGTAAGCGCTGAGGATTGTCGCGCCCACCCGGCGGTCGCCCCGTGCCAGAATGCCTTCCAATACGGAAACATCCGCATTGTGCCACTGGAATTTCAAACTCTTTTTATTTAACTGTTCTTTGAATTTATCATTGACAAAATGGGCCCTGCGGTCATATTCCTCACAGGTGTACATAGGCGCCCACTGCAGCGCCGTAAACGGCTTCGGAATAAAGAACGAGGCGCTGGCGGTTACCTGTACCTTGCCCTGGCGCTGTTCTTTGGGAATCTCATCATAGTAAAGCATGGCGATCTTTTCCGCCAGCAGCGCGATCCCTTCCTCATCTTCCGGTGTCTCAGTAGGCAATCCCAGCATAAAATACAGTTTCACCCGGTTCCAGCCGCCGTGAAACGCCATGGCGGCTCCGTTTAAGATAGACTCCTCTGTCAGGCCCTTATTGATCACATTGCGCAGCCGCTGACTGCCCGCTTCCGGCGCAAAGGTCAGGGAACTCTTTTTCACATCCTGTACCTTCTTCATCACATCCAGAGAAAACGCGTCGATCCGCAGAGAAGGCAGGGAAATATTAACCCGTTTGGAACCGCAGTGATCGATCAGAAAATCGATCAGCTCCGGCAGCTTACTGTAATCACTGGAGCTTAGGGAACTTAAGGAAATCTCGTCATGTCCGGTGGAATCCAGCATGGAAACCGCGGCTTCTTTTAAAAATTCCAGGCTCCGTTCCCGAACCGGCTTATAGACCTGCCCCGCCTGACAGAACCGGCAGCCCCGGATACAGCCCCGCTGGATTTCCAGCACAACCCGGTCCTGGGTAGCCTGAATAAAGGGAACCAGCGGCTTTTTCGGATAATAGGTATGACTGACGTCCATAACGACGTCTTTTTTTACCGTAGGGGAAACGCCCTCCGTATTCGGTTCAAACGACGCGATCGTACCGTCCGCATGGTAGGTGACGTCGTAAAACCGGGGGACGTAAATACAGGACAGCTTTGCCGCCGCTTTCAAAAAGTCGAGCCGGCTTCCGCCTGCCGCCTTGTTGGCCTTATAGAGATCCATCAGCTCCATATTGGAGATTTCGCCTTCTCCGATATAAAACAGATCAAAAAAGTCTGCCAGCGGTTCCGGATTATAGGTACATGGGCCTCCGCCGATTACAATGGGATCGTCCTCTGTACGGTCTTTCGCCAGCAGCGGAATCTGAGACAGATCCAAAATCTGCAGAACATTGGTATAACACATCTCATACTGCAGGGTAATCCCCAGAAAATCAAACTCCTTAATGGGATCCTGGGATTCTATGGCAAACAGCGGGATATTCTGCTCCCGCATGATCCGATCCAGATCCGTCCATGGGGAATAAACCCGCTCACAGTAAATATCTTCCCGGCTGTTATACATATCATATAAAATCTGGATGCCTAAATGAGACATTCCGATCTCATAGACATCCGGAAAACACATGACAAACCGGATATCCACCTGTTTCGGGTCTTTCACGATCATGTTGACCTCGTTGCCGATATACCGTGCCGGTTTTTCAATTGTCAATAAAATTTCATCTGATAACGCTAATTTACGCAAAGCACCTCTCCTGTTTTTGAATCCAACGCGGTTATAACATTACCGGCGCGCCAGCTCCGTCGTGATCTCTTCCCAGGTGACGCCCCGTTCCGCCATTAACACCATTACATGGTATAAGAAATCCGAAATCTCATATTTGATCTCTTCCGGATCCGGATTCTTCGCCGCAATGACGATCTCGGTGGCTTCCTCTCCTACTTTTTTCAGGATCTTGTCAATTCCCTTGTCAAACAGATAGTTCGTGTAAGAGCCTTCCTTTGGGTGTTCTTTCCGGTCCAGAATGGTTTGGAAGACCTCCTCAAATACCTTCAGCGGATTCCGCTCGGTATATTCCTTCTTCGCCAGCGTATTGAAAAAGCAGGAACGCTTTCCGGTATGACAGGCAGCTCCCACCTGGTATACCTTTGCCAGCATGGTATCCATATCACAGTCCATGGACATTTCTTTTACATACTGGAAATGCCCGGAGGTCAGTCCTTTTTCCCACAGTTCCTGCCGGCTGCGGCTGTAATAAGTCATTCTGCCGGTCTCCATGGTGTGTAAAAAGGCTTCCTCGTTCATGTAGGCTAACATCAGCACTTCATTGGTCCGGTAATCCTGCACGATGACAGGCAGCAGCCCGTCACTGTTTACCTTAAAGTCTGCCCACTGATAATTGGCGGTAAACGCGAAAACAGGCACTTCCTGCGCCGCCAGCTGATGTTTCAGCCGCGCCGCGCCGGTCCCGCCGCATAAACCGGTTATATTTACGCCGTAAACGCCGCTCAGATCCGTTTTCGCAAACCAGCCTATCTCTGTTACGTCCCGGACCAAAACGGGCAGTTCTGCCGGATTTCCAAGCATGGCAGCCGGTCCGATCAGCAGTCCGGCTCCTTCTTCTTTTACCGTCCGATATGCTTCCTGCGGCAGCGGTCCTGCCGACTCGACGGCGATCTTATCGGAACCGAACCGGCTGACGGCTTCTTTTACCAATTCCGCATTAGACGGCTTTGCCAGATCCAGAACCGCCATTTTCGCTCCGGCATACAGATATTTTTTCACATCTTCCAGCCGCCTGACGCCCCCGCCGATCAGCATGGGAATATCAATCGCGTCCGCCATTTTCTTGATCGCGCCGATATTGCCGTCATGCTCCGCGTCGGTATCGGAACGGTCATAGATTAAAAGCGCGTCCGCGCCGTTTAAATTGGCGTCGACGGCTTCCTGCACTGCTTCTGCAAGCTGCAGTCCGTGATTTAGGGTAATGGTGTGAACCAGTTGTATCTTCATTGTTATCTCCATTCTACAAAGCGCCTTTGGTGGAAAGGACGCCTGTGATCCGATCGTCGGTCTGCGTCGCCATATCCAGCGCCTTGGCAAAACTCTTAAACATGGCTTCCATCAGATGGTGATTATTTGCGGAGTCGCTGAGCTGCTTGATATGCAGATTCATGCCCGCATTGTAAGAAACGGCATAGAAAAATTCCCGTACCATTTCCGTATCAAATCCGCCTACCTGCGGCGTTGAAAAGTCTGCGTCAAAGACAAAATAAGGTCTGCCCGACAGATCCAGCGCGCACAGCACCAACGCCTCATCCATCGGCAGGATCATATGGCCGTATCGGCGGATTCCCTCTTTATCGCCTAACGCCCCGGCAATGGCCTGTCCCAGCACGATCCCGGTATCTTCAATGGTGTGGTGGCAGTCTACGTCCAGATCGCCCTTTACGGTTACCTTCAGGTCAAATAGTCCGTGTCTGGCAAAACCTTCCAGCATATGGTTAAAAAATCCGATCCCGGTATCGATCTGATACTGTCCAGTCCCGTTTAAATTCAGTTCCACCGTGATATCCGTTTCTTTTGTTTTCCGTGTGATACATTGGGTTGTTAGTGCCATGATCGCTATCCTCCTGTTTTATTTCTGATTATCTTCAAACCGGACAGCAATGGAATTTGCATGTGCGGTCAGCTTCTCTGCGGCTGCGAATTTTTCAATATCCTGATGCAGCGGGGCCAGCGCCTCTCTGGAGAAGGATATGATACTGGATTTCTTAATGAAATCGTCTACGCTTAACGGAGAAAAGAATTTAGCCGTTCCGTTGGTCGGCAGCACGTGGTTCGGTCCCGCGAAATAATCGCCCAGCGGTTCCGAACTGTATTCTCCCAGGAAGATCGCGCCGGCATTGCGGATCTTCGTCATTACCGTAAACGGATCTTTCGTAACGATCTCCAAATGCTCGGAAGCGATCTCATTGGCTACGGCAATGGCTTCTTCCAGATCGGCGGCAACCAGAATATATCCGTAATTATCCAGCGATTTCGTAATGATCTCTTTTCTGGAAAGTACTTTGACAAAGCCGTCGATCTCTTTGGATACCCGCTCAGCCAGTTCCATGCTGGCCGTTACCAGGATCGCGGACGCCAGTTCGTCATGTTCCGCCTGAGACAGCAGATCCGCGGCGACATAACGGGGATTGGCGGTCTCGTCGGCCAGTACCAGGATCTCGCTGGGGCCTGCGATAGAGTCAATGCTTACATGTCCATAAACCGCCTTTTTCGCCAGTGCCACAAAGATATTGCCCGGTCCCACGATCTTATCCACCTTGGGAATGGATTTTGTCCCGTAAGCCATCGCGCCGATCGCCTGCGCGCCGCCTACTTTATATACCTTGTCTACGCCGGCTTCCCTGGCCGCAACCAGCGTGGTCGCGTATACCTTGCCGTCCGGTCCGGGCGGCGTCGTCATAATGATCTCATCTACGCCGGCTACTTTGGCAGGCAGCACGTTCATCAGAACGGAGGACGGGTAAACCGCCTTGCCGCCCGGCACATAGACGCCAACCCGCGCAAGCGGCGTAATCTTCTGCCCTAAAATACTGCCGTCCGGTTTGGAATCAAACCAGCTGTACTGCCGCTGCTTTACATGATAATCGTAGATATTCGCCTTCGCTTTCCGAATGATCTCCACCAGTTCGGGATCTTCCAAAGCAGCATATGCTTCGGCAAATTCTTCTTCGGTAACTTCAATGGTATCCGCGCTGATCTCTGCCTTGTCAAACTGCCTGGTATAGGAAAATAAGGCTTCGTCTCCGTTTTCCTTTACATTTTCCAGGATCGCATTGACCGTATCCGCGTATTTCCCATACTGATTGGGACTGCGTTTCAGCAGATCCGTCAGAATATTCTGTTTTGTCTTTTCCTCTAATTTTAAAATTCGCATAGCAGTAATTCTCCATTTATCTCTGTTTATTTGCCGATTGCTTTTTGCAGGCCGTGAATGATCTGTCCGATCCGTTCATTTTCCATCTTCATGCTCACCTGGTTTACCACCACGCGGGCCGAGAGCGGGCAGACCTCTTCCAGCACTTCCAGTCCGTTTTCCCGTAAGGTGGAACCGGTTTCCACAATATCCACGATCACCTCAGACAGTCCGACGATCGGCGCCAGTTCGACCGAGCCGTTCAGCTTAATGATCTCCACCGTCTGATTCTTCACATTGTAAAAGTAATCTTTGGCAATGTTCGGATATTTGCTGGCAACCCGGATCATCTCGTGGTGCTTTAACAGTTCCTTCGCGGAAGCCGGACCGCAGACGCACATTCTGCACTTTCCAATCCCCAGATCGATCACTTCATACAGCTTGCGTCCTTCTTCTAAGATCGTATCCTTTCCGACGATCCCGATGTCGGCAGCCCCGTATTCCACATATGTGGGCACGTCGCTGGCCTTGGACAGGAAAAACTTTAATTTCAATTCTTCGTTGACAAAGATCAGTTTTCTGGTATCCTTGTCCTTCATCTCCTCACAGGTAATGCCGATCTGCTCCAACAGCTCCATTGCCTGTCTGGCAAGCCGCCCCTTCGCGAGGGCGATGGTTAAATATCTCATAGCGAAAACTCCCTCTCATTTTCCAGATCATACACTTCCGTCGCGCCGTTTCGCCCGGCATACGCAAGATAATCTTCCAGAGAAATGTCTTCTTGTCTCAATATCAGCTCCACACAGCGGGTATCGCTGCGCCATTCCTTTGCCAGTTTGACGGCCTGCGCGCGCAGCCGTGCCGGATATAACAGCACCGTATGGGTTTCCTGTTCCGGTATCGCAATCTTCTGTGCCGCAAGCGCGATCATCAGGCGGTCGATCTGAATGCCGATCCCGACCGCAGGAGACTGCTTTCCGAACTGGGCGAGCAGATTGTTGTATCTGCCGCCGCCTACAATGGCAGCGCCGGTTCCGTATGTAAAGCCTTTAAAAATAATGCCGGTGTAGTAATTGTAATCGTTCAGCATACCCAAGTCAACGGAAACATAGCGCTCCAGGCCGTATTCCGTTAAAATGGAATATACCTCCCGCAGCCGCTCGATCGCGGCCAAGGCCCGCCTGTTGTCTGTCAGCGTTTCCGCTGTCTTCAGGATCTCAATGCTGCCAAACAGTTTCGGCATCTTTAAAAGGATCTCTTCCAGATGGGCCGGAAGCTGCAGCGGCTCCAGAAGCTGCTCTACGCCGAAATAATTCTTCTGTACGATCAGATCCCGCAGCGCTTCTTCCGTTTCGGCGGAAACGCCGGCTTCTTCCAGTAAGGCGCGGAAGAAATCCGCCTGTCCCAGATCGATCTGAAATTCCGTCAGTCCGGCGCTTAAAAGGGACTCGATCGCCATAGCCAGCAGTTCCGCATCCGCGTCCGCGGAATCGTCTCCGATCAGTTCACAGCCGATCTGCGTGGTTTCCTTTAATTTTCCCTGATGCTCCGAGTTGTTCCGATAGGTATTTCCCTTATAGCACAGCCGGATCGGCATGGTTTCGTCCATATAATATTTGGCCGCGCTGCGCGCCACGGCCGGCGTCATATCCGGACGCAGTACCAGCGTATTGCCTTCCCGGTCAAAAAATTTATACATATGCCGGGACGGAACGCTTCCCCGCTCTTTATTAAAAATATCAAAAAACTCAAAGGTCGGCGTCTGAATAGGACGATAGCCGTAATGTCGGAATGTCTTCCAGATCCGATCTTCCAGATTCAATTTTCGCAGACATTCTCCGTTATAAATGTCCCGCACGCCTTCCGGCGTATGCAGCAATCCTTTATCCATGCTTTCCTCCGTTCTGCTAATCCCATTCCGCTAATTTCATTCTGCTAATCCCGTTCTTCCAGATCCCGCTGCAGCGCTTCCAGATAATGAACCGGCGTTCCGGAACCGTGGCCGATGGGGATCGCCTCCTGCATCTCCTGATAGGTAATGCTCTTTCTGCCGCCGTTTTCGCTCCGGTCGTAATACTTCCGGATCATCTGAAACGGCATATAGTACATTTCATTCCGATGCGAGTAGAATACAATGATAAACGCGATTCCGCCCTGCTCCTCAAATTCCTGCATAAACGCCACCTGATGGGCGTGAATGTTCATGATCGGGAACGTATCTGCCGCACATTCCTTGGCGTCGAAACAGACCGGAATGCCCTGTACGGCGCCGATATAATCCACGGTGCTTTTCTGATCGAAATACGCCAGTGTAATGTGTCTGGTCGCCTGGTCGATCTGCACGGGCTTGATCGGCGTCGGGATTTTCTGGATCAGCGCCAGCTTCTGTTCCCGGTATTTTTCATTTGTCAGATTGATCAGATCCTCCAGAGTGGAGCCCCGGAGACCTCTGGTATTCCAAGTTGCCATAACTACCTCATTGTATGGTATTTTTTCGATTCTGTCAAATATTTGCGGCAATTTGTTTCATCGGCTCCGGCAAAGGCGCCGTAAATACCCGCCCCGCCAGCTGCGGCAGTTCCGGCAGATCTTTGGGAAACTCGATCCGGCAGGCGTGTAACAGCTGGTGCCGGACTCCGTATTGCGCCTGCAGTTTGTGATTCAAAGCGGGATCGCCGTATTTCTGATCACCGGCTATGGGATGTCCTATGGCAGAAAGATGCGCCCGGATCTGGTGTGCCCTTCCCGTGATCAGTTCAATTTCCAGAAAGGACAGATCGGAGCCGCTCTTCAGACTGCGGTAAACCGTTTCGATGGGTTTCCAGGCAGGATCTGCGGGGTCCGGCGGACATTCGCTTACGGTCACCCGATTGGCCGCGGCGTCCTTTTTCAGCCACCCGCGGACTTCCCGGGTTCCGCGCAGACTGCCGGCTGCAACGGTATGATAAAATTTCCGGATCGCCCGTGTCCGGATCAGATCGTTTAATACGCGGCTGGCCGGCAGCGTCAGCCCCGCCAGCAGCAATCCGCTGGTATTCCGGTCCAGACGGTTGCAGACGCCCGGTTTGAATTCCGGGCTCCAGGCATGTCCGGATTCCAGCAGATACCCTAACATCGCCTCATTCATGGAAAGATCGGAAGCAGCCGCTTTCTGACTTAAAATACCGGCGGGCTTATTCATCACAAGTATGGTCTCGTCTTCGTAGATGACCGGAAACGGACCTGCGACAGCGGCGCGGGCACTGTGAAATTCCGCAGGATCCGTCTGCTTTTCCCGGCTTGCCCGAAACTTTGCGATGGTCTCATCGGCAAGCCAAAGCGTGACCGTATCGCCGGTCTGAACCCGCACGGCGCCCTCTGCCTTTTTCCGGTTCAGCGTAATATTTTTCCTGCGGAGCATTTTATAAAAAAAGCTTTTCGGCGCGTCGGGCAGGATCCGCGCCAAATACTGATCCAGCCGCTGCCCGGCGTCGGAATCTTTTATTTCATATTCCTGCATATAAAGTTCTCCATGATATCATAGACTTCTTTACTGAACATAGTAGGCCCGCTGTGATCCGAACCGATCACGGCGTACATCTCATATTCCTTTTCTGCCGCGTCCAGCGCCTCTTTTAAAAGCTCGCTTTGCGAATAAGGGACAACGCTGTCCCGATCTCCGTGGAAAATCAGGACAGGCGGAATGGAATCGTCTTTTGTGATCAGCGCGGCCGTTCTGGTCCGGTCTGTCAGCTCCCGGTCTTCCCCTACCGAAGCGGCGCCGATAAACATCGCCCTTGGGCTTTTGGGAAAACCGAAAATATCCTTCCACTGCTTTTCTTCTTCCCGCATGGCATACAGATCCACCGGCGCATTCACATCGATCACCGCGTTTACTTCAGCCGATACCTCTCCGTATACGCCGTCATCCAGGATCCCTCTGGCAGCTGTAAAGGCAGCGCCCATCGCGGAATGCGCGCCGGAAGAATCTCCCCATAAAAACATCTGCTCCGGATCGATCCCGTACGCATCCGCGTGCATCCGCAGAAAGCGCACCGCGGTTTTGACATCCATGATCTGTGCCGGAAACGGCGCAATCCCGGAATGCCGGTACTGCACAATGGCGGTCACATAACCGCGCATGGCAAACGCGGCGATCTGCGGTACGTTAAAATAGATGTCCTGCTCCAGCCATGCCGAACCCTGTACAAAGATCACGCAGGGCAGCTTCGGATGAATCCGGTCGTATTCATAGCTGACCGGCTGCAGCAGCTGCAGTTTCAGTTCCGTGCCGTCTTTGACCGCATAGACCACATTGGGCGTATACCGGACGTTTCGGTCCGTTTCTTTCGCATAGATCTGTTTGATTTCGCGCATAGCTTCTCCCCGCTTTCTTTATATACAGTACAGCAATATCTCCGCGCGGATGTCCGCGTCCCGTTTGCTGTCCGCTTCTTCCGACGGCTCCTGCATACAGCCGGACACCATGGCCCGGAATGTGTCAAAATCCGAGTACAGCTTCAGGGCGTGGTACCGGTATTCCCGTTTTACATACTGCCCCAGAAACTCTTCTATCTTTTTCAGTTCTACTTTTTGTTCCGTACTGTAGCCATAGATCTTACTGTTATGTACGATCAGAAAATCAATCGACATGGTCTTTTCCGTAGAACTCAATACCAGATCGGACAGAAGTTCCTCTTCTTTCACGATCTCTTTTAATGCGTTATATTGCTCTGCGGGCGGCGTCCGGCGTTTGACCAGGATCAGCCACGCCACAGCCAGCTTCGCCACAGGCAGCGAACCCACGGCGGCTATGACAGAAAAAATCGTCGCGTTGGTATGAAAGATCAATAAGCCTGACACAAATACAGCGATCACAATCGCCAGCGCCGCACAGGTGCGGAGCAGACGCTTCGTTTTCTGTTCATTTAAATACCCGTATTGTCCCTTTTGTTTTTTCTGTTTGGATCTGTGTTTCATACGGTTTTCCTTTCTGCGTTCAGGAATGATCCCGGTTTAACAGCCGCGTGACAGACAGAATCATCTGCTGCGGAACCAGCTTTGTGAGCAGATAAAACGCCTTCATCCAGACGCCGTAAACAGAAACCGCTTTGCCTTTTCTGCCGTCCGTCAGCGCCTGATGCACCACGTTTTCACAGTCCGCCATGATCAGCTGTTTGTACCAGATGATGTTTTTGCCTTCTTCCGCAATATCGAAAAATTCCGTTTTCACCGGTCCGGGACATACTGCCGTCACCCGGATGCCTGTCCCATGCAGTTCTTCCCGCAGCGCTCTGGAAAAACTGAGTACATAGGATTTCGATGCCGCATAAACGGCAAACTGCGGCTGCGGCAGAAAAGCAGCGGAGGAAGCGATCTGAATGAGCAGAGAGCCTTTTTGCAGATAAGGCAGCACCAGTTTGGTCACCGCGGTCAGCGCCACACAGTTTAGCTGTACCATACCGGTGTTGTGTGCATAAGAAATATCCGCGACCGATCCGACTTTTCCGTATCCGGCACAGTTGGCGCAGATCCGGATATTGGGCTTTTTTCTTTCCAATTCCTGTTGGATGCAGGTAATTCCTTCATCGGTGCTTAAATCCACCGAAAGGATCCGGCAGGATTTCTGTAATTCCTCCGCCAGGGTTTCCAGGCGCTCTGTTCTTCTGGCGATCAGCCAGATTTCCTGAATGCCGGGCATCGTCCGGTCTATTTCCCGCGCGAACTGCGCGCCCAGGCCGGAAGACGCGCCTGTGATCAATGCAATTTTCATTTCCGCTTTCCTCCGTTTTTCAGAATCGCGATCTCTCCGTCTGTCAAAGGCCGGTATGCGCCCGGCTGCAGCTGCCCGTCCAGCGTTACCCCGCCCATGGAGAGCCGTTTTAAATATAGAACGCCGCAGCCGACTGCGGCAAACATCCGCTTGATCTGATGATATTTTCCCTCACAGATCGTAACCTCGGCTCTGGAAAAGTCCGGTTCTGCCGAAAGGATCCGCAGTTCTGCAGGCAGCAGCGTGACCGGCTTCTCATCATGGTTTTTATCCCGGATCACGATTCCTGCCCGAAACTGCTGTACATGGTGCTCCGTCAGCTCACCGTCCACTTCTGCATAATAACACTTTTCCACATGCCGCCCGGGTGACAAAAGCCGGTGCGCCAGGGCGCCGTCATTCGTCAGGATACAGAGTCCTTCCGTATCCTTATCGAGCCTTCCGACCGGAAATACGTTCCGGTCCGCCGGCACCAGTTCTGTCACGGTCTCAGACGCCGGATCCTCTGTAGAAGAGACGTAACCGGCCGGTTTATTTAACATATAATAGACAAACCGGCTGTAAGAAACCGATTTTCCGTTTACGCAAACCGTTTCTGCAACGCCCCGGTCATTTTCCCGTAATTTCTGTTCCGGTCCGACTGCGGTCTGTCCGTCCACGGTCACGGCTTTTTTTCGGATCAGCTGCTTTACTTCACTGCGGCTGCCGACGCCCGCTTCTGCCAAAAATTTATCTAACCGCATACAATTCTCCATTTATATCCGCAGTACAGATCCCTGCGCGGTTACAGCCGCAGTCCCTGTGCCCGATATCCTTCCGCGATAATATCCAGTTCCTTGCTGAATTTGGACAGCGCCTCGATATTATCCTCCGCATAGATGCGGTAAAATTCATCCTGGATCTTAACGATTTCCCGCTTATTTGCCACATGGTAGAGATTCTGGATGCTGTTTAAGATCTCGGCTACAATATTGGCCTTCATCTGGAAGGAATTCTGCGCGTCCATGATCTCGCTCCGGATCGAAGTCATTTCCCGGTCAAGCGCGACGATTGCCTCCGCCGCGCCCAGCAGTCTTTTTTTGATCGGCAGCGGAATATTCTGCTTATATTTATACTGCAGGGAATGTTCTACCGTAGCCCAGAAATCCATGGCAAGCGTCCGGATCTGGATCTCCACGGGTATCATTTTCCGGCCCCGCATGGTCTCAACCGTATAGTGTACGATCAAATGATAGCTTCGGTAACCGCTCACTTTGGCATGGGTGATATAATCCTTTTCCGAATCGACCTGCATATCACTTCTCTGCCGGATCAGCGACACCACCCGGTCGATATCCTCTACGAACTGACAAATGATCCGGATTCCCGCGATATCTTCGATCTCTGTCTCGATCTCATCCATCGAGATTCCCTTTTTCTGCACTTTCTCCAAAATACTGGAAATCTTTTTGACGCGGCCGTTGACCGCCTCAATGGGACAGTACTCCCCCATTGCTTTATGTTCCTGGATCAGATGCCGGAACTTCACCAGTATTTCGTCCACCGCCTGTTCGTAAGGCGTCAGTATTTCCCGCCATAATTGAATTTCCAATGGCTTTTCCCTCCGTTTCATCAATAGTCTGCCGTAATTGTACGGTTTTCCGTCAGCTTCATGATCCAATACGGATTAAAGCTGATCTCTTTGCCCGTACTGTCCGATATATAAATTCCCATATGCAGGTGTACGTCAAAATTACCGGACGTCCCTTCTACTTTACTGTAGCCCGTGTTTCCCATGAATCCAAGCAGCTGGCCCGCTTTTACGCTTACGCCCTTCTTCATATCCGGATCGTAACGGGACAAATGTGCATAATAAAAATACCCGCCGTTCCGGCTGCGGATCCCGATGCGCCAGCCGCCTTTTTCCAGCCAGCCGATCTGTTCTACCACGCCGTCTGTCATACTGACAACCGGATAATAATCCGGTTCATTGAGATCGCCCATCAGGTCGGTCCCCTCATGGCTCCGGCTGCCGCCGTAAGTACGTTCAAATCCCCAGGAATCCACATAATTGATCCAGGGCGCATTCTGATGGCCGGATCTTGCCACCGGAAAATACTGTAAATCTCCGTACAATGCGGAAAACAGATCACATAACAGCAAAAACTGTGTATTCTGATACGTTTGATAATAGTTATAATCGGCCAGATATTCCTGCCGTCCGGGCAGATCGTCAACGGTGAAATCCGTCAGATTCAGCTCATTTCTGCCGTAACAGACGGCCAATACGGTAATCCAGTCAAAATTTTCCTGTTCTGCCCATTCCCGCGCCGCTAAAACGGCCTCCGGCGCAATCTGCAGACTTCGGACCTGCGCCTGCTCCAGAATCGGCTCCGGCAGGGCGGGCGGCCTGACGGTCAGGATCATCTGTTCCATTCCCAGCGTCAGAAGCACGGCAGCACACAAAATCAAAAGACATATTTCATAACAGAACAACGATCTGTGTTGTTCCCTGCAGTCACTCATAAAAATCTCCAAATCAACGATTTGGTCTATTTTATGCAAAAAGTCTGAAATAATTTCTCAATCTGCCATTCCAGTTCAGAGACAGAACCGTTGTTTTCGATCTGTACGACCGGATAAGGACCGGCGAGCAATTCCGTATAGGACTGATTTGCCATAACCGCTTCGCAGCGTTCCCTGCTGTATTGTCTGGATTCCATCAGCCGCCGGATGCGGACCTCTTTTTCTGCCGTTACATACCAGATCTGATCACAGAGCGGGGCATATCCGGCTTCCCATAAAATAGCGGATTCCAGTACCAGACAGGAATAACCTGTACTGCCGGCTCTGAACGACCGGATCTGCTCCTGTACAAACTGCATCACGGCAGGATGAATGATGGCATCCAGTTGTGCCAGCCTGTCGGGATCCGCAAATACGACCTGGGATAAAACCTCCCGGTTCAGTCTTCCGTCCGGCAGGCAGAGTCCGGCGATATCCGAGAAGCAAGTGCAAATAGCCTGATAACACGGCTGTCCGGGTTCCATCAGAAACTTCCCGACGGAGTCCATTTCTACCAGGCCGGCGTTCCACCGATTTTTTAAGATCGCAAGCACCTGCGATTTTCCACAGCCGACGCCGCCTGTGACGCCGATAACCTGATCCTGCATCTAAACCTCCATTCCAAAGTGCGCATACGGCAGCAGGCGAACTAATGCGCCTCGTACCAGTTCGTTCCGCACTCCATGCCGATTTCCAGCGGAACAGCCAGATCCGCTGCTCCGGACATCTCCCGTCTGACGATCTCCTTCACGGTATCGATCTCTTCGGTTTTCGTTTCGATCAGCAGTTCGTCATGTACCTGCAGTACAATTCGGGACTGCAGATGCGCCTCTTTTAAGGCAGCCGCGACACGGATCATGGCAATCTTCATAATATCCGCCGCAGTTCCCTGGATCGGAGAATTCATGGCGATCCGTTCGCCGAAGGAACGCTGCATGAAATTGCCGGAAGACAGTTCCGGAACCGGTCTTCTGCGTCCGAACATCGTGGTGACATAGCCCTGCTTTTTGGCGTTCGCGACGCTTTCATCCAAAAATTTTTTAATACCCGGATAGGTTTCAAAATATTTCTCAATATATTCGTTGGCTTCTTTTCGGGTAATACTCAGATCCTGGCTCAGGCCAAAAGAACTGATCCCGTATACGATACCGAAATTGACGGCTTTCGCGTTTCGGCGCTGCAGCGGCGTCACCTCCGCAATCGGTACTTTAAATACTTTAGCGGCCGTGATCCGATGAATATCCTGATCGCTTTTATACGCTTCGATCAGATTTTGATCTCCGGACATGTGCGCCAGGATCCGCAGCTCGATCTGAGAATAATCCGCGTCAATAAACACAAATCCTGGTTTGGGTACAAACACCTTTCGGATTTCCCTGCCCAGTTCCATGCGGATCGGAATATTCTGCAGATTCGGCTCCGTACTGGAGATCCGGCCGGTCGCCGTAATGGTCTGATTGAATTTCCCGTGGATCCGCCGGTCCGCGCCGATAAATACCTCCAGCCCGTCTGCGTAAGTAGATTTCAGCTTTGTCAGCTGCCTGTAATCCAGGACCTTCTGTACAACCGGATAATCCGGCGCCAGCTTTTCCAGCACTTCCGCCGAGGTGGAAAATCCGGTTTTCGTTTTTTTGCCGCCGGGCAGCCCCATTTCTCCAAATAGGATCTCACCCAGCTGTTTCGGAGAATTGATATTAAATTCTCTGCCGACTGTATCGTAAATCTGCTGCTGGCATACGGCGATCTGCTCTCCCAGTTTGGCGCCATATTCCTGCAGCGCTGTTTTATTCACTTCAATTCCGGCCTGCTCCATATCAAACAACGCATAGACCAAAGGCATTTCCACATCCCCAAACAGAGCAAGCATACCGCTCTCCGTCAGTTTTGCAAGCAGAACCGGCTGTGCCGCATACGCGGTCCAGGCCTGATAACAGGCGTATTGGCAAAACAGTTCCGGCTTCTCATTCTCAGCCTCCAATGGAAGCTGTTTTCCAAAGAACTGACTGTAATTCGGTACTGCCGTATCCAGATAATCCCGGGCAATATCTTCCCCTTCGTAAGAATCCTTTAACGGATTGAGCAGATAAGCCGCGACCGACAGATCCTGTATCGGATCCCCGACTTTACAGGGGATCCAGGAAAGCTGTGCCTTAAGATCCATAACAGATAACAGCTGCAGTCCGGAAAGCCAGCCGCTTAAAAAGATCTGAATGTCCATCATGGTAATCTCATCCGTCACTGGGATCCAGTAAACAGAGTCTCCCCAGGTCACGCTGAGTCCGACCGGAGCCGCCCCGCTGCTCACCCAATGCAGCGCCCCTCTTTCCGCGGTTTTCGCAAGTCTTTCCATTTCCGCAAAGTCCTGCTTTTCGGAAATCCGGACAAACCGTTTTGTCAGATCGTCATTTTCTTCCTGAATATGCTCAAACCGATGGTAAAAACTCTTAAATTCCAGACGCCGGATCAGATCTAACGCCTCTTTTGTATAGATTGTTTCCAGACGGCCGTCCTGAACGGAGCAGTCCAGGGATACGTCCGTACGGATCGTGGCAAGCGTCTTGCTTAACCGCGCCAGTTCGAAATGCTCCTGTATCGCAGAAGACGCGCGGGAAGGTTTGATCTCCGCGGCATGCGCGTATACGGCTTCGATATCGCCGTATTCCGCGATCAGTTTAATCGCCGTTTTTTCCCCGATCCCCGGAACGCCGGGAATGTTGTCGGACGCGTCGCCCATCAGCGCTTTTACGTCGATAAACTGCGTCGGCGTCACCTGATATTTTTCCAGAACTTCTTTTTCCGTATAGTCCTCGATTTCCGTCTTTCCGCCTTTTGTCTTGGGAATCCGGATTTTGATACTGCCGGAGGCAAGCTGCAACAGATCTCTGTCGCCGGAGATCACGGAAACCTGGCAGCCTTCTTTTTCCGCCTGTTTCGCAAGCGTTCCCAGCACATCATCCGCCTCATACCCCTCCCGAACCGCGATTCGGATCTGCATGGCGCGAAGTACCTCCTGGATCATGGGCACCTGTTCCCGCAGTTCAGGCAGCATGGGTTTTCTGGTTCCCTTATAGGCATCGTACATCTGATGGCGGAAGGTCTGTTTATTGACATCGAATGCAACGATCAGGTAATCTGGCTGCTCCTCCTCCATGATCTTAAAGAGAATATTTAAAAAACCGTAAACCGCATTGGTATGCCTGCCTTCCGAATTTGTCAGATCCGGCACGCCGTAAAAGGCGCGGTTTAAAATACTGTGTCCGTCAATCAGCACTGCTTTTTCCATAGCTTCTCCATTCAAATTCATTTAAAATAATCCGATCATACATAAGATCAGAGAAAAAACGGTTATAATTTCCGCGGAAACCACAATGGTGTTGCGCAGCCAGGAAAACCGATTCAGATATTCTAAGTCTCTTCCGGCGCGCCACAGAAAATGCTTCAGTTCGCTTCTGAAATCCAGAGAAGTATCGGAATGTTCCGCTTCATTCAAACCGATCTGCAGAATATAGTAAATCTCCAGTTCGTCATAACATTCCCGGCAGACGGCGGCATGCTCCAGAAAGGCCTCCAGCTGCTCCGGGGGCATTTCTTCTTTTTTCAAAAAAGGCTGAATCAGAGTTTGAAATTCATGGCAGTTCATACGCGCGCCTCCTAAAGATCGGTTTCCAATTCGATTATACAACTTTCAGGGGGATACCGCAATCGAATCTGTTAAAAAGAATTGACTGACATAATGATTCTGTCCGGAAGCGATCAGTACCGCATACGCCTCCGCTTCTTCCCACTCGGATTCGCTTATATAAGCGGAAAATCCATTATCGCCCTGTGTGTCTGTATGCAGCAGTTCCTGCTCATAGATGGGAAACGCTTCATAAGCAGTAACGGCATCTCCATGTTTTGTCAGAATATACGCCTGATAAGCTTCTCCCAGATATTCCTCCTGTATCGTCCCGTAAATATGCGCATACCCGTCCTGTTCGGCGGCGTAAACCGCAAATTCATCTCCATACAACGCCGCCGCGTTAACATCCGCCTTCACTTTTTCCGCCGGCATGACCGGGGCTTTCTTTACCAGATTATCCAGATTTCTTTCCACGATCTCCAGAATGCAGGTGTCCGCATGATAAGCATCGATATAATCCATCGGATACGGATAAGACCGCGTCAGCACGGTATGCCCGTAATTTTCCGCCAGAAAGACCTGCATCGCGTTGCAGAAGGAATCGCGGAACATAACCAGCGAACTCTCTTCCGGCCTGTCTTTATTTTCCATTTCCAGAAAAAGCGCATCCGGGGCAGTTTCATGGGAAAGGACAGCATAGTGAAACGCATAATCCGGATAATACTGTGTATCCGGCTTTGCCTGATGGGAATACAGCATAGCGGCCAGATCCGCATTCCAGTCTTTTCGTTCCGTAAAAGAAAGATCGTCAAAGGTCAGGCTTCTCTTTTGATCCCGGTCTGCGAGCCGTCCGGTAATCGCCTGATAGGCCAGCAAAGCGCCCCGGTAATCCCAGTGGCTGTCCTGTTTCTGATATAAAATTTCATCCTGTTCCGAAAAAACAGATTTCAAGCTGACATAATTTACATCGGAATCCGCCAGCGCCTGTTCCAGAAGTTCCAGATTCCCGTCTGCCGAAAGCGGCCGATAATAAAACGGCATTGCGTCCGGATACAGGGTATTTTTATTAGGAACAACGGTAAAAACAAAGGAAGCGCCCTGTTTTTCCGTATAATTCTGCATCATTTCCAGCGTACGGACCATATTTCGGATATTTCGTCTGCTTAAGGTCGCAACATTCAGATAATCCGCCTCGGTATCCGCGTAAAACAGCCAGCCGTCCGATCCTACGATCACACTTTCTTCCGAAGACTGCCGGAATAAAGCAGTCTGCAATATACTGTTGGCCTCCGCCAGAACTGTTCTGAACCCGATATGGTCGTCGATCCACAGATCAAACTCTTCCATATACCCGGTATTCAGACTCCCGTCCGCCTTTCGCAGCTGCGGAAACGGACTTAATTCCCTGTTTTCCGTGGAATCCGCATTGGTAAACAGCGGCATGGAAACAGCGGGCAGCGCCAGCAGCAGGATCATGACAATAAAATAAAGCACATTCAGTCTTTTCAAGTATTTCCTCTTTTCCGCGTATCAAAACGCACAGTGTGCAAATCCCCGGCCACTCCTAAAAACGGAAATAGATAAACGGATTGTAGCTGTCGGAAGCAAGCGCCATAAAGCACAGCAGCAAAACAACAATGGAGCAGGCCATCGCCGGCAGCTCTGTCCGGATCCGTTTCTGCCCGGGCCGATACAGCTTCAGCCAGAGCCATTTCGGAAACGGCGTCGCACCGATCAAAGCCAGGGCAAAAATAAACAGGTAATACGGCGCCAGCAGTTTGACCGCCGTGATATATCCAATGCCGCCTGCGGAGCCAAAACCGGCCATCGCCATGAAAAAGCTGCCTGCCTGCGCCAGATTGTCGGCGCGAAACAGCACAAACCCCAGAAGAACCGCAAGGATTGTATATAAATGTGCCAGAATTTTCGGCAGAAAATGCCTGCTTTTCCTGCACCGCTCTGCGGGAATGATCTTAAACTGCTCGGCAGTCAGAAGCGTTCCGTGAAACATGCCCCAGAGGATAAAAGTCCAGTTGGCGCCATGCCAGAATCCGGTCGCTAAAAAAACCAGATAGCGGTTGCGTGCGGTCTTCCATTTCCCGCCGCGGTTTCCGCCCAGCGGAATATAGAGATATTCCCGGAACCAGCCGGTCAGAGAAATGTGCCATCTTCTCCAGAAATCCTGTATGCTGCAGGCGATATAGGGATACTGAAAATTCTCCTGAAAATGAAATCCAAACATGGTTCCGAGCCCGATCGCCATATCGGAATAACCGGAAAAGTCAAAATAAATCTGCATCATATACGCAGCTGCGCCGATCCACGCAGACAAAAATCCGATCTCCTGGTTCTGCAGGGCAAACACGGTATCCGCGACATAGCCCATCGCATTCGAGATCAGGATCTTCTTTCCCAGGCCGCAGATAAACCGGTACATTCCCTGCTTGATCTGTTCAAAATCAGCGGACCGACTGTCGATCTGCGCCGCCACATCATGGTAGCGGATAATAGGACC
>CANQOK010000034.1 GCA_947625465.1 uncultured Lachnospiraceae bacterium
CACATATTTCTGACTTTGTACTTTTTCTGAGGGAACGCCCGTTTATGAGCAAGCCGAAGCTGCTTTGCAGCGAAAAGGGCGCAGCACGGGCTTGCGAATGGCGTGGGCTGAACTGTTTACAGTTCGCCAAAAAAGGCAAAAGTCAAGAAATTGTGCTTGCACATATTTCTGACTTTGTACTTTTTCTGAGGGAACGCCCGTTTATGAGCAAGCCGAAGCTGCTTTGCAGCGAAAAGTGCGCAGCACGGGCTTGCGAATGGCGTGGGCTGAACTGTTAACCGTTCGCCGGGTAGGTCTCACAAATGATTAAACATCGGAGGAAACGCAATGGTCTTTGAAAATATACGAAACCTGCGGGAAGATCACGACGATACGCAGGAAACGCTGGCCAGATATCTGCATGTCATGCAGACTACATATTCCAAATATGAATTAGGAAAAATCAACGTTCCGATTGACATTCTGATCAAGATTGCAGATTTCTACGATGTGTCGTTAGATTATCTGGTTGGCCGATCAAAAAGAAAGAAATAAGTGGAGAATTGACTGTGATCTCAATTCTCCACTTATTTTTATCCTTATGATACCGCTAAGATTGTTTTCACCTCTGCTTCTTCCAGATTGATCATTCTTGCGATATCCGGTAATGACATGCCGTTCTCTGACATACGATTTATCATGGAGCGCCTTTCTTCTATACGTCCTTCTGCTCGCCCTTCTTTTCTTTCATCCGCCAAAATCTCATCAAACGCCTGACACATATCCACTGTCCCTCCTTCCTCCTTTTTTTGATGCGGGATTTTAGAATTTGTATAAACCTCTATCATATTGATTGCTTCATCACTCATCTGGCGAAAACAGGGATCTGTCCGAGTTTCCTGCAGCAAATGTTCCTTATCCTTAGAGTATTTGATCCATTTCAGAACAGCCCGCAGATCTGTATGCAGCCGTGAGAAGTCCTCCTCGGTCAGCTCAGCCGGCGCAATCAAATGAATTTTGTAATTATCTACCATAGATAAGACCCTCGGATCCTTTGTTTCCAACATATCATGAAGGCAGAGCGGTCCGTCCCACTTCTTTTCCGAAAAGAAAACAACTGCGGTTATAACCGGGATCAATTTATCTTCCTTATAAAATCCTGATAAAAACTCTCCTCTGTTTTTGCCATATTCACCGGATTGCCGGTGCTGCTTCGCGATCCGTTCCACCTGCTGAGCCAATGTAATGGCGTCGTACAGCATAGTTTTCACCGGCATGGCATAATTAACTTCCGACTGCGCCTCTATCCCAAGCAGAAGATAAACCGCATTTGCATCCTCCATAGCGGACAAAATCTTAAGCGTATCCCGGATCTTCTGAATCGGAAGGCTGTTTCCCTGAACACTCTCCGGAATAATGATCTGAGAAGTATTCAGCGAATGCAAGGCTTCCGGTTCTATTTCTTCCGTTCCGCCATAGATCAGCATATTAAAAACATCTGCGAAAGTTTTCCGATTTCCCATATATTGACTGCTGAAAATATCCTTTTTCCCCATTCATCCTCCTCATATTATATAATATAATAAAATATATTTCAAGATTTAATTTGCATTTCAGGCAACTTTACAGTCTTTAAATATAATCACTTTTTGTTTTTATAATATATTATAAGTCGTAGATTGTCAATATATTTTTTATTTAATATAAAAAGCCGTCAGCAGTGTAAATTCTCACTGTTGACAGCCTCTAAAAAGCGCACCTATTGATTTAATTATGTTTCAGCAGTTTCCTACATCGGCAGGCGATACAGTGGATTCCTTTCCGCGGGATATAACTCAGCATCCAGAACCATACATAACATCGGTAAGAAAAACTTTGAACCAAATACGGTTTCCCGCTGCGTTCAAACCGATATACTCGGCCGATCAGAGTGTCAAACGGCTGTGGACTGTCCGGATAAAAATGGTTATCTCCCCTGGCAATAAAACCGGTTTCTGTCTTCTTAATCAGTCGGTGCAGCACATACTGTCCTCCGGAAGTACGGTACAGAATTACATCCCATTTATGAAGCTGCTCGGGAGTGATCCGTTCCAGATACACTGTATCTCTTCCGCTTTCCAGCATGGGCCGCATACTGATACCGGCAGGGGAGAATGCCACCCGGCCATTTCTCATAAGCTGCTCCTGAATCAGGGGCATGATATCATCCATTGCGACTTTCTGTTTCACTTTAACAGTCCTGCCTTCTTTAGCTTATCTAAAAACAAATCTGCGTCCCGCTCACATTGTTCCCTTGTTACTTCATAAGTATCAAGCAGTGTCTGAATCAGATCCTCTCTGCTGCAACCTTTTTGCAGCATTTCAAATAAAAGCGCTCCGGGTTCATTCAGATTAATCATACCATTGAAGTCCACAACTTCATTTCCAACCGGTACAACCACACAATGATCGGCAACCTTCCGCATCATAAAACCTTCTTTAATCTGCATCACTTATTTCTCCTCTCTCTGCAGGGTATTCCATGAAAGCAATACTGCATCCGCACTGATATTACAATCCATATGATAGATCGGAACCGTTTCGATAATCCGCTCCATCAGATCCAACAAACGGATCATATCTTTCCCGTCCAGATTGCGCTGTGTCTGTTCAAACATGGCGGAAAACGCTTCCTTGGCAGACAGGCGCCTGATCTGATTTTCTGCTGCCTGCCCCAAAAACACGATGCCGGCAGCCGGCGCCTTGCGGTTCACGTTCAGATTGGTCTTTCCGCTCCACGGCGTTCCATATGCGTATAATCTGCCGTTCTCCATTCGAATGGCGGGCTTATCATCATTTAAAATATAGGCGCGCTCGCCAAAATGTTGAAGCCATAAACCGGTATGCGTAGATTTGCCGGTTCCGCTTTTTCCGGAAAACAGATAGGCTTTTCCGTCTACGACAACAGCAGAAGCATGCAGGAGCATTCCCTGATAAGACAGCAGCTCCCGGTAAAATACAGCGCCGGCAAGCATATACTCCACTTCGTCCCTCTGTTTTTCCACGGACCAGTCTTTAATGATCTCACTGTCCTTCCCGGCTTCCCGGTAGTCATCGATCATCTTTTGCGTGACTGTAACCCGGATAAAGGGGGCAGTACCTGCATCCTCAGAATTCAGCCGATATTTTTCCAGTTGTCCGCTGCATCGGGGATAGGAAACTTCTGCCAGAACCGGCAGATCGGCAATCTTGTATAAACCCATACTGTTTCACTCCCTATTGTTTAAGGATCTCATTTTTCCTTATGCTTGCTGCCGGAAACAGATTCTTCTGCCTTCCCATAATAGTTTCCGTAATAATTGCCGTAATTATTTTTAGTTTGAACCGTCACCCGATTTAAAATAGCGCCTAAAATCTTTACCTGTGCCTGTTCCAACTGTTTTTTCACCCGATCCGCCAGCTTATAGCTTACCATTTCATTTCCGATCAGTAAAATAACGCCGTCGCATTTCTGGGCAATAATCGCCGCATCGATCACGGCTCCTAAAGGCGGGCAGTCAATAAAAACATAATCAAAATTTTTTCTGGCAAACGCGATCAGCTTATCCATATTTTCATTGCCAAGAAGCGCGGAAGGATTCGGTGCGACCGGGCCGGTAAATATCGCATACATATTTTCAATATTGGTCTCGCAGACAATATTGTCGATCTCACACTGATCGGACAGATATTCTGACAAGCCATTCGGTACACGGGTAGCCCGGTAACGGCTGACGATCACAGATTTTCGGATATCCGCGTCAATAAATAAAACCTGTTTTCCGGTGCCTGCCATCGACTGCGCGATCCGAAAAACTGCAGTAGATTTTCCCTCTCCGGGAAGGCAGCTGGTAATCGAAATCACTTTCGTATCTTTTCCGCAAAACTGAATATTGGTCCGCAGTGTATTATAGGCTTCTTTTCCCTGAAAGGAAAGCGGCTCCACACCGCGAAATGCAACTCGGTTCATAGCTCTTTCCTCCTATTTCTTTTTCTTTCTGGCTTCCTTCGGATCTCCCTCGATCGGAATACTGCCCAGTGTATTTAGCTGCAGATATTTTTCAATATCCTCGGTACTCTTGATCCTGTCGTCCAGTTTATAAACGAGTACAATGATAACGCATGTCAGTAAAAGACCGATCAGCGCAGCAATCAGACAGTTCCTTTTCAGGCTCGGGCTGGAAGCATATTGCGCAACCACGCCCTTCTGTACAATAGACGACTGATCTGCCTGCATGATCAAAGCTGTCTGGGAGTTCGTTACTTCCGCAAACTCATCCGCAATATCTTTTGCGACCTCAGGATCAGGATCCGATGCCGTAATATTGATAATACGGGAATTTTCGGGATTCGTCAGTGTAATTTTACTGCACATTTCGTCATAGCTGATATCATTGAGCTCCAGATTGCCAATGACGGTCTCCACAATCGGCCGGGACTTGATCAGCACCATAAAATCGTCTGTCAGCTGAGAACCGACCTGCAGATCTGCGATTGATGTTATGGTCGTCGACTTGGACAACACATAAATGGTCGATGTGGATTCATAGACCGGCGTGATAAAAAACTCTGTAAACACGCCTGCGCCAACCCCGCATATCAGGGCAACCAGAATAATCAGCCAGGCTTTTCTTAACAGGACATACAATAATTCCTGCAGATTGATTTCAATTGATTCGTCTTTCACCTGATTTGTTTCCATGAATCGTTACTCCTTCTTCATCAGAATGCTTGTACTTCACCGTACAACAAACGGTCTCTGTATGGTACGCTGCATGTTTTGGAAATATATTCCACAGTCTCTTTTGTATCTGCCCTTCTGAGATTCAGATTGTGAGCGTCTGTTCCCAGATAATCCGCCCAGCCGTCCCGGATCAGTTTCCTGGCTGTTTTGGTAAACTGTGCCTGGTATCCGTTTTTCAAGCCGGCGGTATTTATCTGAAACTGCGCCCCCGCTTCCTTCAGTTCCTGATAAGCGTTCCGCGCTTCGATCTCCCGATACCGCTCCACATGGGCAAGGATCGGAATATATCCGTACAAAGTCAGCCGCTTAACGGCATCATAAATGATCGGATATAATTCTCCCGGCGCGAATTCCACCAAAACCGTATGATCCATCATTCCCGCAATACCTTCCGGCATCATCATGATTTTACCCATATCCAGATCATCGATCACGGACGGAGAATAGAAGATCTCATTTCCCAGGTAAATCTCCAGATCCGCAAACTCGTCTGAAACAGCTGTCTGCAGCATATCCAGACGTTCCCGCAGCGTTTTCACGGAAGGATTCTGTTTCCCCGGCGTATAATGCGGCGTCGCGACAATCTGACGGATTCCTTCCGCATAAGCCTGCCTCACCATGGCAGCCGCCATACTCAGATCTTTGGCGCCGTCATCTACTCCGGGTAAAATATGACTGTGAATATCATAACGCATACAAAGCCCGATCTCTTTATTATTTTCCGTCTTCTTTTCCTGTTCTTTTTTTTGATTGGAAAACCGCTGTAAAAAGCCGGCTTTTAGAAATGCCATCTGTCTCCCCATACATATAACTCGTTTTGATTCAAAGAAAATATATCACAAAAAGCCTGTTTTCGCAACTATTACTTTTTCTTCTAAAATATGTTAAAACTGAAAAGAGCTGTCATAAATCTCTTACGACAGCTCTTGAAAAAACAGGATTTTATTTTGCCTTCGGACCGGCGTTCGTGATCTCGGCAGGCATGTTCGGATACTTCTTCGCGAAGTTCTCTTCAAACATCTTAGCCAGCTTATTCGCCTGTGCGTCATAAGCAGCCTTATCTGCCCACATGCCGCGCGCATCCAGCTTCTCGTCCGGAACGCCCGGGCAGCTTACCGGATAGTCCACATTGAAGATATCATGATGCTTAAACTCGATATTATCAAAGGAACCGTTCAGTGCAGCGGTGACCATGGCACGAGTATAAGACAGTTTCATACGTTTTGCACCGTCAGCAGCGCTTCCGCCTGCCCATCCGGTATTTACCAGATAAACCTTTGTGCCGTACTTCTCCAGCTTCTCGCCCAGCATTTCTGCATATACGGACGGATCCATCGGCATGAACGGCTCGCCAAACAGAGTGGAGAATGTAGGCTGCGGTTCGGTTACGCCGCGCTCGGTACCTGCCAGCTTAGAGGTAAATCCGGTAACAAAATGATACATTGCCGCATCCTTATCCAGACGGCTGATCGGAGGAAGTACGCCGAATGCATCTGCCGTTAAGAAAACAACAACCTTCGGGATTCCGCCTTCACCGGGGATCTGCGCGTTATTGATATAATCTACCGGATAGCCGACACGGGTATTCTCGGTCAGACTTCCGTCATAGAAATCGAATTCACGGGTTTCGGGATCCATTACCACGTTCTCAACCAGAGAACCGAACTTGATGGCATTGTAGATATCCGGCTCATTTTCTGCGGACAAGTTGATACATTTTGCGTAGCAGCCGCCTTCAAAGTTAAATACGCCATCCGGGGACCAGCCATGCTCGTCATCACCGATCAGTTTTCTCGCGGGATCAGCTGACAAAGTCGTCTTACCGGTTCCGGACAGGCCGAAGAATACGGCAGTCTCACCGGTTTCCGGATCCATGTTCGCGGAACAGTGCATCGGCAGAACGTTCTTCTTAGTCATAACATAATTCATGGTAGAGAATACGCTCTTCTTGATCTCGCCCGCATACTGGGAACCGCAGACTACGATCATATGCGCTTCATAATCGATCATAATAGCGGCTTCACTGTGTACGCCGTCCACTTCCGGATCACACTTAAAGCCGGGCGCTACCAGCATGGTATAATCCGGCTCGCCGTAATCAGCAAGCTCTTCCGCGGTCGGACGGATCAGCAGCTGATGAATGAACATATTCTGGCTTGCCAGTTCGTTAATGATACGGAACTTCTGCGTATATTTCTTATCTGCGCCTGCGAAGCCGTCAAATAAGAAGATCTCACGGCCCTGCAGATATGCGGCTACCTTAGCCTTGATCGCGTTGAACTTCTCCCGGCTGATCGGAACATTCACGCTGCCCCAGGCGATCTCGTCATGGATCGTCTCCGTATCAACAATGAATTTATCCTTAGGGGAACGTCCGGTATATTTGCCGGTTGTAACAACCAAAGCGCCGGTATTGCTTAACGTACCCTCGCCGCGGCGAAGCGCAGCCTCTGTCAGCTGTGCGGGAGTCAGATTGCGGTAAACCGCCTTCGGACCGATAATGCCTAACTTTTCAATTCCATATGTCTCCATATTTAGTTACCTCCATTTCAAAAATGATGTTTGCGGATCGGTCTTGCCGATCATGCATAATAGAAAAACTAGCTTTCGCTATTATCGCATTATTTCCTTTCCTTGTCAATATTGCAGATTGCATAAATTTTACAAATTACGCGCTCCCGCCTATATACCGAATACTTCTCGGGCAATATCCACGGACATTTTCGCGTCTTTGGAATAATAATCGGCTCCAATCTGTTTCGCGTATTCCGGTGTCAGCACGGCGCCTCCCACCATTACTTTACAGTCAAGCCCTTCTTCCCGCAGCAGGGCGATCGTCTTTTCCATGGAAACCAGCGTCGTTGTCATCAGAGCCGACAAACCAACCAGTTTCACATGATGCTGCTTTACCGCACTGACCACAGTTTCATAAGGCACGTCTTTTCCCAGATCGATCACCTGATATCCGTAGTTTTCCAACAAAACCTTTACAATATTCTTACCGATATCATGAATATCTCCTTTGACAGTGGCAAGGACGATCTTTCCTTTATTCACCGGAGCCGCATCGTTTTTAGTCAGATACGCCCTGATTTCCGCAAACGCGGCTTTCGCAGCCTCGGCGGAAAGGATCAGCTGCGGCAGGAAAACCGTTCCGGCTTCAAACCGTTTTCCCACTTCATCTAACGCCGGGATCAGCATCTGGTTGACGATCTCCATGGCATCCGTCGTTTCCAGCAGTTTCCCGGTGATCGCCGCGCTTTCTTCTTTCAGCCCGTTATCAATGGCATAGAAAATATCCTTTTCCTCTGCTTTCTTTTCCGAAGCGGTTCCGACAGCGTCAGTTCCTTTTGCCGTCATGGTACCGGTTAGCGTAATCTCTTTATAGGCGTCGATAAAGGCTTTCGCGTCCCGGTCGATATTGGCAAGCAGCCGGTAACTGCGGACGGCGCCCATCATCATGGCGGCATTGGGATTGATGATCGGCAGATCCAGACCTGCCGCCAGCGCCATGGCAAGAAAATTCTGATTGATCAGTTCCCGATTGGGCAGTCCGAACGAAATATTGGACACGCCCAGAACAGTCTTTAATCCCAGTTCTGTTTTTACCCGGTTTAAGGCTTTGACCGTTTCCATGACCGCCGCCTGTTCTGCGGACGCAGTCAGCGTCAGGCAGTCAATATAAATGTCTTCCCTGGGAATCCCGATGGCTGCCGCCGCGTTCAGGATCCGTTCGGCGATCGCAAATCTTTCTTCTGCCGTCCGGGGGATTCCCCCCTCATCCAGTGTCAGCCCAACTACAGCCGCGCCATATTTCTTTACAAGCGGCAGCACCGTCTCCAGCGATTTTTGTTCTCCATTGACGGAATTGACGATCGGCTTCCCGTTATAATGCCGCAGTGCCGCTTCCAGTACCTCCGGTATGGTGGAATCGATCTGCAGCGGTACATCCAGAATACTCTGCAGCTGTAAAACCGTCTCTACCATCGTCGCCCGCTCATCAATTCCCGGCAGTCCCACATTTACATCGAGGATCTCCGCGCCGCCGTTCACCTGTTCGATTCCCTGATTCAGAATATAGCTCATATCGTGATTCAGCAAGGCTTCTTTCAGGCGTTTCTTTCCGGTCGGATTGATCCGTTCCCCGATAACCCGGGGGCCGTCGATCACTACCGTATGGGACGGGGAACAGACAGCCGCCCGTGCAGCCGGCCGATTTGGCTGACAGCGGTGTCTGCCGAGCATATCCCGCAAAGCCGAAATATAAGCAGGCGTTGTACCGCAGCAGCCGCCAAAGAGCTTCACGCCAAGCGTCACACATTCCTCCATATATGCCGCAAATTCCTCCGGCGTGACATCATAGGTATTCGTCTGCGGATCCGGAAGTCCGGCGTTTGGCTTCAAAATAATCGGGATTCGGCACCACTCCGCCAGCTCCTCTACAATAGGTTTCATCTCCTTCGGACCCAGCGAACAGTTAAATCCGATCGCGTCTGCCCCCAGTCCCTGCAGCGTCAGCGCCATAGCGGACACGGAAACGCCCGTAAAGGTCCGGCGGTTTTCCTCAAAGGTCATGGTACAAAGCACCGGTTTTTCCGAATGCTCCTTTGCAGCCAGAAGCGCGGCCTTGGTTTCCAGCAGATCTGTCATGGTTTCGATCACGATCAGATCCGCGTCCGTTCCGGCCTCCACTTCTTCCGCAAACATATCATAGGCTTCTTCAAAACTCAGGCTGCCTGACGGAGCCAGCATCTGTCCGATGGGGCCGATATCCAGCGCCACCAGACACCGGCTGCCCTCGCAGGCGCGTCTGGCATTGGCGACCGCAGTCCGGATCAATGTTTTCACATCATATCTGCTTTCCGCTATTTTATAGCGGTTCGCGCCAAAGGTATTGGCATAAATGATCTGACTGCCGGCTTCTATATACTGTTTATGGATCTGCACGAGCAGTTCCGGATTCGTCACGGAGAGTTCTTCGGGAATCCCGCCCAGCTGCAGCCCGGACGCCTGCAGCATCGTACCCATAGCGCCGTCCAATAAAATAAATTCATTTTCCTTCAGTAGTTCAGAAAACACAATGTTCACCCCGCTTTCGGAATGCGCAGCGGTCCTTTAAATTACAGCTCTGGCATCCCTTTTTTTCTTGTGTAACCGGCTTTTTGGACAAACCGATGATGCAGGTCACGGTTTTTCTCGGCAGCAGGATATTGCTGTCCGTCAGTGTAACCCCCAACTGTCTGGACGCGTCTGTCAGGCGCAGAAACTCCGGCTGATAGGACAGCGGGAAGTCTCCATATCCTACCCCAAACCGCCAGGTCATATACCATTCCGGCATTTCCGAATGGATCGTCTGCTCCGCCCGCTCACAGACCTGTTCTACCGCTACACTTGCCAGCGTATCGTACAGGAACGCCGCGCTCATTTCCGTCAGTTCTGCCTGCCGGATCAGACGGTCTGCGCCTCCGCCGACTGTCGCACATAAAAAAATCACCTTTTCACAGCCCTTCAGGTGCTCCTTAATGCTGTTTCCAGGCAGATTCAAAGCCTTATATTCAAATACTTTATACGTATAGGCAGGCTTTAAAACAGGAAGAAGGCGGGATTCACAGGCGTTAAGCTCCCGCAGGATCCTGTCTTCTGCCGCTGCGCCGCGCATTCCCATATAGCGCAGCGCTTCTTCCTGATTCAATCGCTCTATGGTTACCGGATACATAAATTCCTCCAGTTCTGCTTTTCCAGCTATCTGTGCAGCAGATTCTTTACACTCTCCGTAATCTTCCTTGCCACATAAGCGTTATTCATCGTATACAAATGAATTCCGTTGACCCCGTTTGCCAGCAGATCTACGATCTGATCCGTGGCATAGGCGATTCCTGCGTCACGCAGCGCTTCCGGATTGTTTTCATACCGCTGCATCACACGGGTAAATTTCCGCGGCAGGCTGGCGCCGCAGGTCGATACCATCCGTTCAATCTGCCGTTTATTGGTAACCGGCATAATACCGGCTTCAATCGGCACATCGATCCCGGCGATCTTTACCTTATCCATAAAATCATAAAAGACCTGATTGTCAAAAAAGAGCTGGGACATCAGATGCGTCGCGCCGGCCTCTACCTTTTTTTTCAGATTCAGTACATCCGTCACGATAGACATGGCTTCCGTATGCCCTTCCGGATAGCAGGCGCCCGAAATGTCAAAGCCACCCCGGTTCCGGATATGCGCGATCAGATCGGAAGCATAGATAAAATCCTTTGCCGGCGGAATATCGGGATTGATATCCCCCCGCAATGCCAGAATATTTTCAATGCCCGCATCTTCAAACTGTTTAAGGATCGTCTCCAGATTGTCTTTGGTCGTGCTGACACAGGTCAGGTGCGCTACAGGAAGGACATGATAGCGGTTTTTGATCACGGAAGCGATCTGACAGGTAGAGGAATCAGCCGGATTCCCGCCTGCTCCGTATGTAACGCTGATAAAGTCAGGCTCCAGATCTTTTAATTGTTCCAGTGTGTTGTAAATCGTCTCAATAGAACTTGTCCGTTTCGGCGGAAACACTTCAAAGGACAGGACCTGACGCCCGTCCCGGAATAATTCCTGCATATTCATTGGTATTCTCCATTTCTGTTTCAGGTATTTCAGTTACAGGAACTGAACCTAATTGCAAAATAGCCAAAAGCCTGCCAGCAGGAATGCCAAAATCAGGATCACATTCAAAAATGCGCTCTCAATAAACAGTGAAATTGCCATTCCCACCGCAATCCAAAATAAAATAAATCCGATTAGCCTGCGCATATCCTCTGTTCTGCATCATCCAATCTCCCGCATTTACTAACAGGATATGCGCGTCTCAGCGGAATCATCCCTATTCTTCTGCCGCCGTTTCAGCTGTTTCCGCTGCTGCTGCTTCGGTCTCCGCTTCATTTCCTTTATTCTTGCCTTTGGTAAACTTATTGATCAATTCGGGTACCATTTCAAACAATTTTCCTACTTTATCCTGCTCTTTCAGATTTACCATCTTGGCTGTCCCGTCTTTGATCACCAGCACAGCGGACGGGGACATCTTACCGCCCATGCCGCCGGAATTGTTGTCCTTGCCCGCACCGTTTTTAAAAGAACCGGCGCCTACTCCAAAAGAAACATCTGCCATTGGAATGATAATGGTATCGCCGATGCTGATCGGTTCTCCCACAACCGTTTTGGTCGTTAAAAAGCTTTCCAGTCCCGTTAACAGATTGTGTACGGTATCTCCATTGTTATTTGCCATTGCCGCAAACCTCCTTTATTTTATCTATCTGATTCATTCCCTATCGGGGAAACGTATCCAAAAGTGAACGGAACTCTTTGTTCCGATATAAGCGGACCGCGATGATCAGCAGCCGGTACAGCCGGAGCCGGCCCTTAACAGTCAGATCGGTTTCCAGCCGGAGCCGGTCTGTCTGAAAATCCGGCAGGATCTGTATATCTTCCACATATCTGCTGTAGAAAACGGAAAGCAGTCCCAGCGCCATACCGGTATCGGCCGGGTTCTTTAAGCCGAAGATCAGCCGTCCGTACAGAATGTTCGGTTTGATATAAGATAAGAACTTTTTCAGTTCCTTAAAAACCGTTTTAACCGCATTTCTATTATTGACATCTGTCAAATAGTCATACCAGACCCGCAGCTTATTTTGCAGACGCTCCTTTTTTTCCAGCAGATCCTGTATCTTCGCTTTCAGTTTTTCCACCGCTGACAAGATCTTCTGTTTCAGGTCTTCCGCCGTTTTGCAGATCTTTTCCCAGAGATTCTGCGAAGCAGGAGGCTCTGGTTCTGCCGGTGTGCTGTCGCGATCCGTTCCCTGCGTTATTTGTTCCGCATTCTGCGACTGCTCTGTACTCTGCACGGCAATCTGCGGCTGTTCCGCATTCTGTGCGATACTCTTCGGCTTTTCCCTGGCTTCAGCCTGCTCTGTGCTGTTTTCCGCCTGCCAAACTTCCGGTTTCTGATCTTCAGGCTGCCGGTCTTCCTGTCCCTGCTTTTCTTTTTCTTGTTTTTCTTCGGATTTTTTACCGCCAACGGCAATCCCCAGAATCCGAAGACCGGTCTGCGAATCGGCCGTCTTGAAATCCCTGCCGGTCATAGTAAGCCGGTAACGGAATTTCACCAGATAAGCAAGCCACCCCACATCCGCCCGGACATATATATCCTCATGTACCCGGATCTTCGCGCGGTAACGGATCGGAACAAATAAGACCGAAAGGATCAACAAAAGAATAAGCGCCAGGATCACAAGCAGGATGATTCCGATTATTTTTAAAACAGTCAATATCACATGCAGCATTTCCGCGCCTGCCCTCCGTTTCTGGACCGGAAATAGCTCCGCACATCAAAGCCTCCGGTTTCCCGGAATACGGTCATTATGATCTCCTCCACCAAAGCGATTGCTTCTTTCCGCGTTTTGGAAACGCCGATCACATCCAGATATTCCTCCCGGTAATAGGACTGATACAACGTACAGACGGGTACGATCTCCATCAGATCCCCGCCTTCCGGCTTCAGAAGGATCACACAGGCATGACACGGCTTCCGCAGACGCACGCTGCGTTTCACCCGCCTAATCTCGGTTTTCATTTCCTCTGTCAGAAACAAAGGCTTCTGCCATCTCATCATTTTACCGATCCTATTCTCTATTCCTTATCATACATTTCCTTCATTTCCGCTTCCAGCAATTCCACGCAGGCCAGTTTTTCCGCCTCATCCCGGCAGTTTTTCAAAGTCTCGTAAATATAATCCTGCAATTCCTGTAAATTATTGAAGAACACCGGAAGCTCTGCTAATACGGCGGACATGACAGCCCGGTTGACTTTCCTGTGATTGCCGGCAAACAAATCGGTGAGTTCCGCGATCAGCGCTTCCCCTCTCTCCTCGATATCGGCAGCCAGGGCAATCGAATCTCCGGACTGCTCCTGCCTGTCCAATTCCACGAACTGGCTGCCGGATTCCAGCAGCATAGCCCGTTTCAGAGCCCGATACTCCGCGTCAATCGCAAGACTTTTCAGCAGCTCGCCCTCTTCCGTGAGGATCTCGTCCAGATAGTATTCCAGTTTTTCATACTGTTCCTGCAGATGCTCCTGCCGGCCTTCCAGATCGATCAGCTGCTCCAGCGCGTCCTCTCCCAGCGAACCGGATGCGCCATCTTCCAGCCTGCGGCATACCAGCTGTACGATCTGCCTGCAGACCGCGATCTCTTCCGCATCCGCTGCCGCATAGGGCTGCATCAGTAAGATCGTGTATACATCATTCATCAGATCCGCAAGCTGTACATACAGATCGACCGATTCTTTCAGAAAATCCGCCGCGTACTGCATCTGCCGGTTCAGTTCTTCATACTGTTCCGCATCCAGAGTGCCGTAATCCGCTTCCTGCAGACGGGCGGCGATCTCCTGCAGATCCCGGTACTGTTCCATTCCTTCGGGCCTGTCCAGAGCAGCGCTGGTCCGTACCATATACAGAAAATCGTCCAGGCCTTCCATGGCGTTATTCTCATAAACAGACAGGCCTGCCTTTAACTGTTCAAAAAACCTGCTCTTGGTCATACGGACCGGAAGCTGACGGATCACGTTCAAGATCTTCAGATTCATCATCATATTGTCTTCTTCACTGACAATATAGCGCATCAGTCTGGAGCAGAATTCTTCATCACTGTAATTCTCCGGATAGCTTGCATCCCGAAACCTGTATTCTACCCGGTTCAATACATGTTCATATAAATTAAAGAGATCCGTATATGCGGTAAGGACCTTCATCGTGTCGATCACTTTACGCCGGAGTGCGTCCACGCCGGCAACCGCTTCTACCAGTTCTTCTCCGCAGACGCCGGGCAGCATCACCTGTCGGATCACGGTATTCAGTTCTAACAGCAGACTGCGGGCATCCTGAGCGGATTCTCTCTGCTCTTCCGTCAATACCTCGTAATATCCATAATAATTAAGAGAAAAATGCACATAGGCAAACCAGTAATATAACGACGCGAGTTCTGACGCAAATCTCGGCAGATTCACCTCCAGGTTCTGTTTCCGGGAAATCTCTTTTAACATTCGTTTCACTTGTTACTCCAATCCGAAGCGCACCGCGCATCCATCTTATTTAAAAATATCACAAAAATCAAAGGTTGCCAGATAGTCGTCCACGGTCTCGGCCCGGCGGATCATCTGTACGGTTCCGTCCTCTTTCAGCAGCAGTTCCGCGCTTCTGAGTTTTCCGTTATACTGATATCCCATGGCATAACCGTGAGCGCCGGTATCGTGGATCACCAGAAAATCTCCGATGTCGATCTTCGGCAGCATCCGGTCTACCGCGAACTTGTCGTTATTCTCACACAGAGAACCGGTGATATCGTATTTATGGTCGCAGGGTTCCTGTTCCTTCCCCATCACCGTGATATGGTGATACGCGCCGTAGATCGCCGGACGCATCAGATTGGACGCACAGGCGTCGCAGCCGATATATTCCTTATAAATATGCTTTTCATGCACTGCTTTCGTAACCAGGCAGCCATAAGGTCCCATCATAAACCGGCCCATCTCCGTATACAGCGCTACATCGCCCAGCCCGGCAGGCACCAGCACTTCCTCATATACCTTGCGGACGCTTTCGCCGATCACCAGAATATCATTGGGCTCCTGATCCGGACGGTACGGGATCCCGACGCCGCCGGACAGGTTAATAAACGATACGGATACGCCTGTCTTCTCCTTTAACTCCACTGCCGTTTCAAATAGAACCTTCGCCAGCGTAGGGTAATATTCATTCGTTACGGTATTGCTTGCCAGAAACGCGTGCAGTCCGAACGTCTTCACGCCTTTCGCCTTCAAAATGCGGAAGCCTTCGATCAGCTGGTCTTTGGTAAAACCGTATTTGGCGTCGCCGGGGTTGTCCATGATACTGGTACTGATCTTAAATGTGCCGCCCGGATTAAACCGGCAGCAGATCTTTTCCGGGATCCCGGCCGTTTTCTCCAGAAAATCAATATGGGTAAAATCGTCCAGATTAATGATGGCATCCAGCTTCTTCGCGTACTGAAATTCCCGCGCCGGGGTCGCATTGGAAGAAAACATAATGTCGTTTCCGTGAAATCCCATCTTCTCGGACATATATAACTCTGTATAGGAAGAACAGTCTACGCCGAATCCGTATTCCTTTAAAATTCCGATCAAAAACGGATTCGGGGTTGCCTTCACCGCAAAATATTCCCGAAATCCCGGATTCCATGCAAAGGCTTCCTTTACACGCTTCGCATTTTCCCGAATGCCCTTCTCATCATACAGGTGGTAAGGTGTCGGATAAGTCTTGTCAATCTCCTGTAACTGTTTCAAAGTCACAAAGGGCTTTTTCTCCATGTTGTTCAGTCTCCTTTCGTCTCTGCTTGTTATAGCATACCACAACTTAAAAAACAAGGCAAACACTTTTCTAAAATCATTGACTTTACCCTTTGGACAAGTTAAAATGGAAGATAAGAAAATTTTAAGAAAGGTACGGACTTATGAGCACAGCAAATTATAATGACGCACTAATTGCGAAGTATGAATTCAACGATCCGGATCATATCGGCAAAGACAGCTCCGGTCTTGGGAACCACGCGGTTGTCAAGGGTGAGAACCCGGTCACGATCAAGACCATTGCCGGCAGAAAAGCGGTCCGCCTCCCCGGCGGATTACCCGGTTCCGGATATCTGCAGCTTCCTTCGGATCTGCTGAAAGATGTCAGCGACTTTACGGGTATTACTGTCGCCACCTGGGTCTGTTTTCACAGGGGAGATAATATCTGGGAGCGTATTTTTGACTTTGGACGGGATAACCTCGGGCCTTACATTTTCCTGACCCGTGGTCTGCGCGGTTCCGTATTTACCGGACCCGGCAATGAGATTCTGGCAGACTACGGCAAGACATTAAACCTGGGGCGCTGGTTCCATATTGCCTTTACGATCGTAGGCACCAAGGAAGGAACCAAGAGCAGCGCCGGCCCCATTCTGTTTATCAACGGAGAACCGCTGGTTGACGCTTCCATCAGCCAGACTTCCAGCGGTCAGTACGCTAAGCTGCGCGGTTTCTTTGATACATTCCGCAACCCTTACAATTACTGCAACAACTTTATCGGACATTCCCAGTTCCCGGTCGACGGTGATTTCGCCGGCTCCCTTTCTGACTTCCGTGTCTACAAGACCAGCCTGAAAGAAAAAGAGATCGTCGACATCATGTGCGACGCGCTGACCAACGATCAGATCCTGGGACTTGCCAAGAGCAAATACCTGACCTTCCCGACCATGATCCTGTCGGAAGATATCAAGCTGCCAAATACGCTGCTTGACGGCAAGGTATCGGTTTCCTGGACTTCCAGCGACAGCACGATTTTTGACAACGGCAAGATCGGCAGCGTCAGCTCTCCGCAGGGCATCACGGTTTCCGCTATTCTGGAGTGCAACGATAAAAAGGCTACACAGAATTACAATGTGACTGTTATGCCGAAGCAGATGGCGCCTTATACACTGACCGTTCACGGAAAGGAACCGGTGCTGGATATCAGCGATGTGCTGTACGGTCTGTTCTATGAGGATATCAACAACGCCGCTGACGGCGGTCTGTACGCAGAGCTTCTGATGAACCGCTCCTTTGAAAATTTTGAATATTATACATACAATTTCCAGGCCGGCCCGCTGGGTATTTCAAACGGCAGGAATCACAAACCGCTGTATGGCTGGTCCGGTGACCTGGACCGCGTCATTCCCCGTAATTCCGGCGGACTGAATACAGTATTCGGCATTACGGAGCCGGACGTCAGTGAATTCTATATTACGGTAGGCGACGGTGCCGTCCTGTTCAATAAAGGCTTTGCGGATTCTAACGGACATTGTTCCATTAAGGTCACCAAAGACGCGGATTATGACTTTACGATCTGGGCCCGTTCCGTAGCCGGCGGTACGATCGTGATTCAGCTGATGGACCGTTTCTGCTCTCCGCTCAGTACGGTAGGAACCATTGATGTAGAAGCGGGCGATACCTGGAAGAAATACGGTGTGGACGAACCGATCACCATTACCGGGACCGACAGCAAGATGGGACAGCTGACTCTGATCTTTGAGGGCGATATTTCCATTGATATGGTTTCCCTGATGCCGAGAGACGTATGGGGCAGGGAGGAAGAATCCATTTCCGACAGCGCGCACACCAACTATCTGGGCAATCCCAATTATCGGCTTCGCCGTGACCTGGTGGAAAAGATGGCTGCTCTGCATCCCAAGTTTTTGCGTTTCCCCGGCGGCTGTATCTCAGAAGGCTCCTATATCTGGGACAATGTGTATAACTGGAAAGATTCTGTCGGCCCTGTGGAAGTCCGGAAGGAAAACTACAACGTATGGGATTACTGCATGACTCTGGGGCTTGGATATATGGAATACTTCCAGCTGGCTGAAGACCTGCATGCAACCCCGCTTCCGGTCATGGCGTGCGGCGTTCTGTGTCAGGCTCGCTCCGGCTATGCTTTTCCGGCGGGCGGCGAGCTGCGTCAGAAGTTTATCGATAATTTTACGGATCTGATCGATTTTGCGATCGGGACGGATTTCGAACATAATAAGTGGGCGAAGCTCCGGAAAGACATGGGACATGAGGCGCCTTTCGATCTGCATTATTTAGGCGTTGGCAATGAGAACTGGGACAATGGTTTCTTTGCCAACTTCCAGATCTTCAAAAAAGCGATCGATGATTTCATGGAAAAAAATTATCCGGGCTATGACCTGACCATTATGTCCACCGTAGGCGCGCAGGCTGACGACGACGCTTATCAGGAAGGCTGGAAGTTCTTAAGCGGAAACCGGAAGGGTTCTGCTCCGATCACATTTACAGACGGCAGAACCAGCTATACGGAAGATATTCAGTGGTATCCCTATCAGGATGACTATATGGAGACGATCGCAGATGAGCACTACTACCGCTCCAACGATTATCTGTTAAATAATGTAGACCGCTACAATTATTATTACCGTGATGCGGATCCAAAGAAAACTTCCAAGGTATTTGTCGGTGAATACGCATCCAGCGATAAGAATACGCTGTCCGGCGCCATTGCGGAAGCTGCCGTTATGACCGGTTTCGAGAATAATTCCGATGTAGTGCGGCTGGCCGCTTACGCGCCGCTGTTCAATAAAGTCCTGACGGATACCAGCTACCGCTGGACGCCAGACTGTATCTGGTTTGACAATGAAACTTCCTGGGTAACGCCAAACTACTATATTCAGCAGATGTTCGCGGAGAATATCGGCACAAAGCTGCTTGGCACTTCCTTCTCCACCTATGAATTCGGGGAGCAGATCGAACTGGTGCCGCGCGGCGGTGTAGAACTGGCCGCCAAGGATTCCGAGATCTGCATTAAGAACATTAAGATCATCAGCAACCTAAACGGCAAAACGCTGCTGAATCAGGATTTCCGAAAAGGAATTAACAGCGGTGATATTCGATGGAACATGATTCCGGGCAGTACCGGTTATACTATCGACTGTGAACGGGGTCTGATCCTGAAGGGTACAACTGAGGCTTTAAGCGGCCTGTATTTCATCGATCCGGAGCTGACCGACTATCGGGTTGAAGTAGACGCCATGAAACTGAACGGCGTGGAAGGGTTCTATATCGGCGTAGGCGTAACGGATATCAGCCGGGAAAATAAGACAGCGATCGAATACGCCATTGATTACAGCGGCAATGCGACAGGTGTTAAAGTCTATAAAAACGGAATTGAAGGCTATACGCTGGGCGACTACTCTTCCAGTACCTGTGTTGGCAACTTACGGAGCAGCTGCTTTGAACCGCTGGAACTGAATACCACTTATCACATCACCGTGGACTTCGGCGGCGATACCGGTAAGAAGCTGCTCTGCTTCTATACCGACGGAACCACCACCAGCCGGGTTCTGGATTACAAACTGGAAGCTTATAACAACATCCTGTTTAATTCCGTTACCATGGACGACAAACATTATTATGTGAAGCTGGTCAATACGGACAATTACAGCAAATTAACCCATCTGTGTCTGGAAGATATGCAGGTTGCCGCCAGCGCTAAGGTGATTACCCTGACCGGAGATGAATCTCTGCTGGATGTAAAGAATATCAACAAGCGGGATTCCGAGCAGATTAAGCCGGTGGAAACCACCATAGAAGTAAACGCAAATAACTTCAATATCGATCTGCCTGGCAATTCGGTAACCGTACTGGTATTAGACAAAGCATCATAATTAAAGGAAATAATAAAGAAGGGCTGAGATTTCAATAAAAAATTTCAGTCCTTCTTTCATTTTCATTTTAGTCTCTTTTTGTCAATCATATTTTCCACTTTTAAATTCCCTGGTTCGGATTTTGGACCCGCGCATAATCTATAAGGAAAGACTTTCTAATGAGATTTGGTTCTCGGAATGGAGTGAAATATGGATTACCAACAGCAGCCAAACCGCCGCATCTGCTACTGCCGCACCTGCAACGGAATCATACACCGGATCCAGCAGGGAGATACCCTGTACCGTCTGAGTCAGAGTTACAAGGTAAGCGTCGAAGATATTATGGAAGCCAATCCTTATATTGACGTATACAATCTGCCTGTCGGCGGGCAGTTGTGTATTCCGGTTCCAAGACCGCAGCCGCGTACCGCGATGCCTTCCGAAATGCCGGAAGGATTTCTGGATATTGATGTATCGGAAGATGAATACGAAAACTTAAATTGAATCCTGCGCCAAAAAATCAGGCAGGCGGAACTGTCCCCGAGGGGATTGGCCCGCCTGCCTGTCACTGTGAGACTGTGCGATTGCGGTAAATTTCCGCTTTTTCACGGTTTTACAGCCGCATCATGCCGCCGTGCCAAATATTGTTCACAAAGAAACAGTTGAAATCGATTCAAAAATGGAGTAAAATTGTCCGTGTACTTGTGGAAGTATATGTTTTTTTATGCTGCAGTCCACAAAAAGATGATATACAGGAAGGGACTTTTGCTATGAGTAATCGATTATATAAATGGGAACGGAAATACGGCAAGTATGCGATCTCGAATCTGACCGTTTATCTGCTGGTCGGCTGGGCGATCGGATATGCCGTTGAGATCATCAATGCGGATTTCCTGGAGTATCTGACTCTGGACCCCTACGCCATCCTGCACGGTCAGATCTGGCGTCTTTTCACCTGGCTGATCATGCCGCCCAGCAACATTAACTTTATCTTTCTGATCTTTATGTTCCTGCTGTACTACAGCCTGGGAACGGCTTTGGAACAGTACTGGGGCAAGTTCTTCTATAATGTTTATATTTTCTCCGGTATGCTGTTTACTATGATCGGCGCGTTTATCGCCTATTTCGTCCTGCTGTTTACCAATATGGGGCTGGATGATCTGGAGATCGGCAACCTGTTATCGCAGTACGCCGGTATGATCGTCGGCAGCATGTTCTCCACCTACTATATTTTGTCTACGATTTTCTTTGCCTATGCGGCGCTCGCGCCGAATCAGCAGCTTTACCTGTATATGATCCTGCCCGTTAAGATCAAATGGATCGCATGGCTGGACGCCGCGCAGATCTTATACCATTTTATCGTTGCGGGCCGGATGGGAGGCAGTCTGGCGCTGGCTTACCGGATCTGTATCATCATGTCGCTGCTGAACTTTATCATTTATTTTCTTGCGACCCGGAAGCTGTACCGGTTCAATCCGAAGCATGTAAAGCAAAAGGTAAAATTCAATCAGAGCATGCGGCAGGCGCAGCCGGCGGCGGGACAGCCCATTCACAAATGTACCGTCTGCGGCAGAACAGAACTGGACGATGAAAACTTGACCTTCCGCTACTGCTCCAAATGCAACGGAAACCATGAATACTGTCAGGATCACTTATTTACACATGAACACATTCATTAACACATAAGTTAGATTAAACACATAGATACAAAGGAGGATATGGCGTTTGCCATATAAAAATATGAGCAGAGATTTTTATACATTCGGTATTGATATCGGCTCCACAACCGTAAAAGTAGCCGTACTGGATGAGTCAAATCAGATCTTATTTGCCGATTATCAGCGTCACTATGCCAACATTCAGGAAACACTGGCGCAGCTGGTGAAGGAAGCCAAAGAAGCGTTAGGCGATATCTCTATTTCTCCGGTCATCACCGGTTCCGGCGGACTGGCGCTTTCAAGACACCTGCAGATTCCTTTTGTGCAGGAAGTCGTAGCCGTTTCTACGGCGCTCGATGATTTTGCGCCTCATACGGATGTCGCCATCGAACTGGGCGGCGAAGACGCGAAGATCATATATTTTACCAACGGCGTAGAACAGCGAATGAACGGGATCTGTGCCGGCGGTACCGGTTCTTTTATCGACCAGATGGCTTCCCTCCTGCAGACAGACGCGGCAGGTTTAAATGAGTACGCGAAGAATTATCAAGCGATTTACCCCATTGCCGCCCGCTGCGGCGTGTTTGCCAAAACAGATATCCAGCCTCTGATCAATGAAGGCGCTACCAAAGAAGATCTGTCCGCTTCCATTTTCCAGGCAGTGGTCAATCAGACTATCAGCGGTTTGGCCTGCGGAAAGCCGATCCGCGGAAATGTAGCATTCTTAGGCGGCCCGCTCCACTTCCTGACGGAATTGCGGCAGGCGTTTATCCGTACCCTGCACCTGACCGGGAAGCAGATCATCGCACCGGAACATTCCCATCTGTTTGCGGCTTCCGGCGCTGCCATGAGTTTCCATGAAGATGTAAAACTGCCGATTCAGGAACTGGAAGAACGCCTTACCAACGGCGTTAAGCTGGATTTTGAGATCAAACGGCTGGAACCGCTGTTTGCCTCTCAGGAAGACTATGACGCCTTTGTGGACCGTCATAATCTGCACTCCGTTGCAACGGCCGATTTTTCCACCTATACGGGCAATTGTTTCTTAGGCATTGACGCCGGTTCCACCACGACCAAAGCTGCGGTTGTGGCAGAGGACGGTTCCCTGCTGTACTCGTTTTACAGCAGCAATAACGGAAGTCCGCTGGCCACCACGATCCGCGCCATCAAAGAGATTTACAGTCTGATGCCGAATACGGCAAGAATCGCCTACTCCTGCTCTACCGGATACGGAGAACATCTGATCAAAGCCGCTCTGCTTTTGGACGAGGGCGAAGTGGAAACCGTATCCCACTACTACGCGGCTGCTTTCTTTGAGCCGGACGTAGACTGCATCCTGGACATCGGCGGACAGGATATGAAATGCATCAAGATTAAAAACGCCACCGTAGACAGCGTCATGTTAAATGAAGCCTGCTCCTCCGGCTGCGGTTCCTTTATCGAAACCTTTGCCAAATCTTTGAATTACAGCATTCAGGATTTCGCGCAGGAAGCGCTGTTCGCACAGAACCCGATTGACCTGGGTTCCCGCTGTACGGTATTTATGAATTCCAACGTTAAGCAGGCGCAGAAAGAAGGCGCTACCGTCGCGGATATTTCCGCGGGACTTGCCTATTCCGTTATTAAAAACGCTTTATATAAGGTAATTAAGATCACAGACGCCAAAGATCTGGGGGAAAAGGTCGTTGTTCAGGGCGGTACCTTTTACAATGACGCGGTGCTCCGGAGCTTTGAGAAAATCGCCCACTGCGAAGCCATCCGTCCGGATATCGCGGGTATCATGGGCGCGTTCGGCGCCGCTTTAGTGGCCCGCGAACGATTTGAAGACGGCAAAGAAACCACGATGCTGCCGATTGAGAAGATCAACCAGTTAAAATTTGAGACCTCTATGGCGCGCTGCAAGGGCTGTACCAACAGCTGTCTGCTTACCATCAACAAATTTACGGGCGGCAGACAGTTTATTACCGGAAACCGCTGTGAAAAAGGAATCGGCAAGACAAAGAACAAAGAAAATATCCCGAACCTGTTTGCTTATAAGCTGGATCGGATCTTTAATTATGAAGCTCTGACGCCTGATATCGCTCCCCGCGGAGAGATCGGGATTCCCCGCGTCTTAAATATGTATGAAAACTATCCGTTCTGGGCAGTATTTTTTAAGGAACTGGGCTTCCGTACCGTACTGTCCCCGCTTTCCAGCCGGAAGATCTATGAACTGGGAATCGAATCCATTCCCAGTGAATCCGAATGTTATCCGGCCAAACTGGCGCACGGACATGTTACCTGGCTGATCAAGCAGGGGATCAAGACGATCTTCTACCCCTGCATCCCGTATGAACGGAATGAGACGCCAGACGCCAATAACCACTACAACTGCCCCATTGTGACATCCTACGCGGAAAATATCAAGAACAACGTCGAGGAATTAAAATCAGAACATATCCGGTTCTTAAATCCGTTTTTAGCCATGACCGATGAAAAGACCATGACCAAGCGGCTGGCAGAGATCTTCTCAGAGGAATTTCAGATCCCGAAAGCAGAGATCACCGCTGCGGCACATAAGGCCTGGGCAGAATTAAATCAGGCACATCTGGATATTGAGAAAAAGGGAGAAGAAACCCTTGCCTATATGAAAGAAACCGGACGCCGCGGTATCGTACTGGCCGGCCGTCCTTACCATATCGATCCGGAGATCAACCATGGCATTCCGGAGCTGATCAATTCCTACGGCATTGCCGTTCTGACCGAAGACAGCGTATCGCATCTGGCCGAGGTAGAACGTCCGCTGATCGTTTTAGACCAGTGGATGTATCACTCCCGTTTATATAAGGCCGCCAATTACGTAAAGACCAGAGACGATCTGGATTTGATCCAGCTGAACTCCTTCGGCTGTGGCCTGGACGCGGTCACGACAGACTGCGTAAGCGATATTTTAAATCAGTCCGGCAAGATCTATACGGTATTAAAGATCGATGAAGTCAACAATCTGGGCGCTGCCCGGATCCGGATCCGTTCCCTGATCTCGGCGCTGCGCGTTCGGGAGAAGAAACAATATAAACGGACCATTGTGCCGTCCAATATTACGAAAATTGAATTTACCAAAGCGATGAAGGAAGACAGTTATACGATCCTGTGTCCGCAGATGTCTCCGATCCATTTCAATCTTCTGCAGCCCGCGCTGAATTCCTGCGGCTACAACTTTGTGATCCTGGACAACGACAATAAAACGGCTGTGGATACCGGTCTGAAATATGTAAATAACGACGCCTGCTATCCTTCTCTGATCGTAGTCGGTATGATCATGGACGCGCTCTTATCCGGCAAATATGACCTCAATCATGTGGCAGTTGCCATGACACAGACCGGCGGCGGCTGCCGCGCTTCCAACTACGCCGGATTTATCCGCCGTGCGCTGCGAAAAGCGGGCATGCCTCAGATACCGGTCATTGCCATCAGTGCAAACGGGATTGAAAAGAATGAAGGCCTGAAATTTACGCCAAAGCTCCTGTTGAAAGCCGTACAGGCAATCGTTTACGGCGATGTATTTATGCGCTGCCTGTACCGGATGCGTCCTTATGAGGCGGTCCCCGGTTCCGCCAACGCGCTGCATGAGAAATGGGAAAAGACCTGCGCGGATTCGCTTTCCAAATCTTCCGTCAATATGGGTGAATTCAGGAAAAATGTACGCGGGATCATTCAGGATTTTGACGCGCTGCCGATCACAGATATCGTAAAACCAAGAGTCGGGATCGTCGGCGAGATTTTAGTCAAGTTTTTGCCGGCCGCCAATAATTATCTGGTAGAGCTGCTGGAATCCGAAGGCGCGGAGGCCGTCATGCCGGATCTGCTGGACTTCTTCTTCTACTGTTTCTACAACAGCAATTTCAAGTCCGAATTTTTAGGCACGAAGAAATCCACATCTGCTCTGCTAAATGTGGCGATTACATATCTGGAGCACTTCCGCGGCGTTGCTTCCGAGGAACTCCGGAACAGCAAACATTTTACGCCGCCCAGTCCGATCAGCCAGCTTGCCAATATGGCAAAGGATTATGTTTCTCTGGGAAACCAGACCGGCGAAGGCTGGTTCTTAACCGGTGAAATGCTGGAGCTGATCCATAGCGGCGTACCCAATATCGTATGCGCGCAACCGTTTGCCTGCCTGCCGAACCACATTGTGGGAAAAGGCGTGATCAAAGAGCTGCGGAACACGCACCCGGAAGCCAATATTGTGGCGGTTGACTACGATCCGGGCGCCAGCGAAGTCAATCAGCTCAACCGGATCAAACTGATGCTGGCAACGGCAAACCGGAATCTTCAGAAAAGAAAATAAATACGATTTAAGAAAGGAACCAATACCATGACAATGATTGAAAAAATCCGCGGCGAAATGGTCGCTGCTATGAAAGCAAAAGATAAACTGCGCAAAGACGCGCTGTCCGCCCTGCTTACCGCGTTAAAGAACGCTGCCATCGACAAACGGGAGGATCTGACGGAAGCCGAAGAAAACGCAGTCATTAAGAAAGAAATGAAACAGTTAAAGGAAACTCTGGAATCCTGCCCGGCCGATCACGAAGAACTGATCGCGGAAATGAACGGCAGACTGGCAGTCCTGCAGGAATTTGCCCCGGAGGAAATGACGGAAGAACAGATTAACGCCGTCATTCAAGAGGTATTAACCAAGCTGGAAATTACCGCGCCTACCGCGAAGGACAAGGGCAAGATCATGAAAGAACTGATGCCGCTTGTAAAGGGCAAGGCTGACGGCGGGCTGGTAAACCAACTGGTCAGCAAAGTTATCCAGTAGCAGGATCTAAAAATAAATGCGCTAAAAAGCCCCGCGAGTTTAAGTCAGATTCGCGGGGCTCTCTTATTATTTTTTTGCGAGTTTAAGGCTTTTCTTGAATTGACCGGATAATACCAGGTCATATTTCATCCTTTATATCCTCCAGTGCCTCTGCAAAACTGCTGTAGCGTTTGACATTCGGATCTCTGCTGATTTGCTTTGCTTCTTCCATTGCAGCAATAACTTCCGGTTTAAATTCAGGGTACTTTATATCGAATGGAATTCCGCCGCGCAAAATCACCTGTCTCAAAAAAATATCTACTGCTTCGGAAAGATTAAGTCCAAGTCCGTCCAGCAATTCAACTGCTGATTTTTTGATTTTTTCATCAATTCGTATCTGCGTTTGTATTGTAGCCATGGTATAACAGAACCCTCTTTCTTTTTTTATTTATTATACTTCAGTTTGATATACAATGTCAATACATTTTTTCAGATTTCACAGTTTTCTTATTCTTCTCTTCCCAAAACTCTTTTTTCCATGACTTTCCCTATTTCAATGCTTCGATCGGCACGATCTTTTTCAGTTTCCTCGCTGAAAACTCATAAGCGGCAAGCGGGATTCCCATCGCCGCCAGCAGGATCAGCAGCAGCATGATCCAGTGCAGCCTCGGCAGCAATATAGCATGATACAGTCCGCCCGTGAAGAAAAATACCCAGCCGCTATAGAGCAGGACTGCCACAACCGTCAGCAGCCCGGCGATCAGCAGAATCCGTACCGAAAACATCAGCGCTTCCATTCGCAGTATACCGCTTAGCTGCCGGTTCTGATAGCCGATGGCTTTTAAAAGCCCAAACTCGGACTTTCTCAGATTCAGCTGTTTTAACTGGGATAACAAGATTCCAAATCCCGTCCACATCAGTGCGATTCCGGCCAGTATAGCCGCCATCCTGAAAACAAACTGAAGATAACTGATCGCTTGATTCTGTCTGGCGGTCGAATACGGCGTATAAACAGAAGGATCCGGCCCCATCGATGCCCCTTCTTCTGTCTGTGTTTTCTGATACATTTCATGTATCAGAGCACTGATTTCTTTCTGGTATTCTTTTACTTTCTCCCGGTCTTTAACCAGAACAGTACAGCCGATCCCATTCTCTTCTCCCAGTGCCTCTGCGATCTCAATGGCAGCATTTTCTGAAATATAGTATCCGCCGTCCTCATCCAGGAGTTCCCCGTTATCATATGTTCCCACAATTACAAATTCTTTTGTCTGTCCCGCATAGTGTATGGATACCGTCTTTCCAACAAACTGTTCCCCTGATACTGTGGTCGTATCAATCTGACCGGTGATACCAACCGGCAAATATTTGGGAATGACCATCTGATCCTCTGCCAAATCGTCCTGTTTTCGTATCTGCCTGCAATTGTTTTTGACGGGTTCGCTGATCGGAGAAAAGTCACTTTCCGGAAAGCCTGCCGGCCCATCGATCGAATCCGGCAGAATAATATAATTCATCCAGATTCCTTCTATTTCCGGATCTTCCGCATACTTCTCCCGCAGGAATTCACAGACCGCTTGTCCGGGTGCATCGCTGATATAGAGGGTACGTAACTTCCAGTTGTTCTGTACCGTTTCCACATAATGATTCAATGTCCCGAAAACTACGCTGACCAACAGCAGCACAAAAACGGATATGACCGCAAATGTGCCAGACAGTTTTCCGTGATGTTTCAATTTTCTGCCGTATTCTCTGTACAAATACCAGTCATTTTTCATATTTGCTGCCTATCCCCTATTGGTTCCGTTCCCAGAACTCTTGCAGCCCTTCCTCTCTGATATCCTTTGCAATATCCGTTCCGTCTTTACATAACCGGATATATTCCGGATAATCAGCAG
>CANQOK010000035.1 GCA_947625465.1 uncultured Lachnospiraceae bacterium
TGGAACGCTTCGCCAGCTGCAGGGCTCCCATACTGTCGATCTCCACATGCAGCACCTGAGCCGAGCGTTCAATAATAGTCTGTAATTCTTCCTGGCTGTAAAATTCCAGCCGGTGCATTACGCCAAACCGATCCCGCAGCGGCGCTGTCAGAAGACCTGCTCTGGTCGTAGCGCCTACCAGTGTAAATTTCGGCAGCTCCAACCGGATAGAACGGGCCGCCGCGCCTTTTCCGATCATAATATCAATGGCATAATCCTCCATCGCCGGATAAAGCACTTCCTCCACCTGCCGGTTCAGCCGGTGGATCTCGTCTACAAACAGTACATCGCCTTCCGCCAGATTGTTTAAAATCGCTGCCATCTCTCCCGGCTTTTCAATCGCAGGCCCGGAGGTTACCTTCATATTGACGCCCATCTCGTTGGCAATGATTCCCGCCAGGGTAGTCTTCCCCAGACCCGGAGGACCGTAAAACAGCACATGATCCAGCGGTTCTCCTCTGTGTTTGGCAGCTTCAATATAAATCTTCAGATTCGCTTTGGCGCGCTCCTGTCCGATATAATCCCGCAGCAGCTGAGGACGCAGCCGGGTTTCGATTCCGGCATCTTCCTCCGTATAAGCTGTCGTAATGGTTCGCTTTTCCATTCCTCTGCTCCTTTGCCCTAAATTGCGCTTACATCCTGCCGATATGCCGCAGGGCTTCTTTCAGTACCGTTTCCGTCTCCATATCGGGCGTTATCTCTACCGCCTTCACCGCTTTCGCCGCCTCCGCGGCGCCATATCCCAGAGCCGTCAGCGCCTCGATCGCATCCTGCCGGACCGGGCTGCCCGCATACTCTGCCTTTCCGGTTCTGACATTCTCCCGCTTGGCAGCGAGTTCCCAAGTATCTTCAATCTGGATCTTGTCCTTTAACTCAATGATCAGCCGCTGCGCGGTCTTTCCGCCGATTCCGGGCGCCCTGGAGATGGTTTTACTGTCCCCTGCCAGCACGGCGAACCGCAGGTCGTCCGGAGAAATGGTCGAGAGGATTGCCAGCGCCCCCTTCGGACCGATCCCGCTTACGCTCAAAAGCATCTGAAAAATTTCCATATCCTCATGCGTCAGAAAGCCGTAAAGCTGCAACAGATCTTCTCTTACATGCATATATGTATATAATTTTACCGATTCTCCTACCGGGGGGATCTGTTCAATGACAGTCGCCGGCACAAAAACCGAGTAGCCGATTCCCTGATTTTCAATAATAACGCGGTCCGCGGCTGCAGCCGCAACCGTCCCTTTTATAAACGCAATCATCTGATAACGCTCTCCTTTATACAACAATCTTCCGGATTCTCGGATAAACGATGTCCGACACGATTCCGATCACCACGCCGGTTGCCACGCCTGCCGCCAGCAATATGGGCGCATAATACCGGATCGCATCTGTTCCGATCAAAAACGCCGCCGCGATCAGCTGACCCGCGTTATGCGCGGCTCCCCCCGTCATACTGACAATCACCATATGAAATCCAACGCCTTTCATCAGGATCATGACCGCCAGACTGAGACAGGCGCCTGCCAGGCTGAAACAGAAGGAAAACAGATTCCCAAACAGCAGCGCCGTACAGATCAGACGGATTCCCTGTACCATACAAGCCATCTTCCAGTCATATAAGAACAGGATCAGCACAACCGCCAGATTCGCCAGTCCGATCTTCGCCCCCGGAATGAAAAACGGGAGCGGGATCAGGGCTTCTATATAGCTTAAGATCATGGCAAAGGCGGCAAACAACGCCGTAAACACCATTCGTTTCATATCCGGATCCTCTCTCTTATTCTACTGCGCGACAGCATCCGGCGCGTCTGCCCCGCTCTCCCGGATCCGTATCACCAGACGGTTCGGCAGACACACAATCTGTTCTCCGGCATGGGAAATGATTCCCTGCTTCGCGCACAGGCCGTCCGGACAAGAGTATTCCGTCACCCGAACGCCACCGTTTTCGATCACGACAAGATTATAGGCATCTCCCTGTACCGCGCGGTAGGTCCGTTCCGCTTCCATCGGAAACTGTTCAATCAGCGTGCCGTCCCTGTAAATCTCCACCGTTTTGCCTTCCGCGGACGGCAGAAACAGCCAGATAAGAATTCCGGCTATAACTGTTATGATTCCGATTCCGATTGCAATCCAGTCCTTTGTTTTCAAAATTCCGCTCCGAACAAATGTTTTACTGCTTTATCCTAGCACAGAATATGCGGTTTTGCAATCTTTTTCTTTTTCCTTTACAAAGCGCTATTTCTTGTGTATTCTAGGAAATATGAAAGAACGATTTTTCCTCAGGTACAAATTCACAGCTCTGCTTTTCAGCAGTATTTTTATCCTGTCCGGCTGCAGTCTGCGCTCCGCGGAACCGATCACCAGAACCGGATTTTATTTTGATACCATAATTTCCGTTACCGTATACAGCGAAGCGGACGCCGCCTGCATAGACGGGGCGTTTGCGCTCTGCGGGGAATATGAAGCGCGTTTCAGCCGGACGATATCGACCAGTGAGATCAGCCGGCTAAATGCAGCCGGGGTTCTGAAAAATCCGGACGCTTCCACCGTCGATATTCTGGAAACGGCGCTGACCTATTCCGAAATGACGAACGGCGCCTTTGACGTCTCTGTCGCCCCGCTTTCCGTGCTCTGGAATTTTACGGGAACGAACCCTTCAGTTCCTGCTGCCGCCGATATCAGCGCAGCCCGCAGTCTGGTCGACTATCACCACATTTCCGTAACGCCGGATGCGATCACACTGCAGTCCGGCGCGCAGATCGACCTGGGCGGCATTGCCAAGGGTTATATCGCGGATCAGCTGAAAACCTATTTCCTCGAACACGGGGTAAAAAACGGCATCATCAATCTGGGCGGCAATACGCTGACTTTCGGAGAAAAACCGGACGGCAGCGCCTATAAAGTCGCTATTCAGCGCCCGTTTGCCGAATCCGGAAACACGATTGCTTTTCTGGAGACCCGCGACTGCTCTGTTGTCACTTCCGGCTGCTATGAGCGCTATTTTGAAACAGACGGAACGCTCTATCACCATATCTTAGATCCCGCCACGGGCTATCCGGTTCAGAATGACCTGTACAGTGTAACCATTTTATCGGATTCCTCCGCTGCCGGCGACGCGCTGAGCACCGCCTGTTATGTACTGGGCAAAGAAAATGCCATCCATCTGTTACAGACAATGGATGGCATTGAAGCTGTTTTTATCGATCAGAATGAACAGATTTCCGTCACGGACGGCCTGACCTATGACGCCGGCACCGGAAAGATCGGCTGGAAATAACAGCCGTCTTCTATTTGACCTTCCGCAGACTCACACGGAACAGCCGGCGGAACAGCTGCTTGCCGTGAAACGGGATCAGCGGCTCAATATAGCTGGTTCCGGTAATGGTTTTGTTGCAGACGATAGAAAGGATCAAAAGCAGGATTCCGGCCGCGAATCCGATCCAGTCAAAGAGGGCCGTTAAAATAACGTTAGCAATCCGCATGAATTTCAGGGCGTAGCCGAATTCATAGCTCTCGTGCGTAAAATTGGAAATTGCTACCACTGCCATATATAACATGACCTCCGTGTTAAACCAGCCGGACTGCACCGCTGTCTCTCCGATGACCAGACCGGCGATCAAACTCAGCGGCGTATTTAACATATTCGGCGTATTCACGGCCGCCAGTTTGAGCCCGTCGATGGCAATTTCCAGGATCAGGATCTGAAATACAATCGGAATATTGACGGCTTCCTTTAATTCAATAAAAGAAAGCCAGTTGGGAATCCACTGCGGATTCTGAATGAGCAGCATAAATAAAGGCGTCAGGACAACCGCCGTAATCGTAAGCAGCGTTCTCGCGAACCGCAGATACGTTCCGATCAGCGGTGGAAAATAATAGTCGTCCGCTTCTTCGATCACATCAAAGATCGTAGTCGGAATGATCATTGCCGCCGGAGAGTTATCCACCAGCATAATGATATGTCCCTCCAACAGAGACGCCGCTGTCGCGTCCGGCCGTTCCGAATATTTAAATTTGGGAAACGGATTCCACCACTTCCGCTTATACAGGCATTCCGCCAGGCTCTCCTGATTCATGGTCAGGGCGTCTACCCGGATATTCTGCACCTTTTCCCGGATCGCGGCGAGCATGCTTTCATCCGCTCTGCCTTCCATATAACAGATGCACACGTCCGTCTGGGAGGCTTCCCCCACCGTATAAATTTCAAATGATAACTGCGGATTCCGGATCCTGCGCCGGATCAGCGCCGCATTGCTTACCAGCGTTTCCACGAATCCGTCCCGGGAGCCGCGCAGTACCTTGTACTTTTCCGGTTCTTCCACGCTTCTGGCAGGATATTTTCTGCAGTCGATCATAACTGCGCGGTCGAAGCCTTCTACGATCAGACAGAGCACGCCGGATAGGATCATCTTGATGATATAGGCTTCGTCATCGGAAAGATCCACTTCCACATAAGGCATTGCCGACTTGCTCATCTCATAGGCATTTGCAGGCATATCCGCTTCTGTCAGCTTATAAAAGAACTCCTGCATTTTCTCCATCAGCTCATCTTTTACAAATCCGTCCACACAGTAAATGCAGCCCCGTTTCGTACCGACCCGGATCACCCGGTGGATCAGATCGAAATTCTTGTCGATCCGCAGGGTACGGTTCATGGCTTCCACTGTTTGATCAAAATCATTGGGATAAAAAAAATCAGACATAGTATCTCCTTTCCAGAGCGCTTACGCAACCATTATAAGAGGTACTATTTCCGATTTTTTCTTTTTTATTCCATAACCAGGCTCCTTTTTCTCAGTTCCGCTGTTTCACTCAGTTCCCTGTAGGTCTTACAGATCAGCACAACCGCAATGGCAAAGGTTAAAAGATCCGAAACAGGCATGGAATACAACACGCCGTCCAGTCCCCAGAACAGCGGGAGCAGCAGCGCGAAGCCTACGCCAAATACAATTTCCCGTATCATGGAAAGCATCGTAGACGCCGCCGCTTTTCCCATGGCCTGCAGAAATATAAAGCAGGCTTTATTGATACAGGCGAATACGATCATACACAGATAGATCCGGAAAGCTTTCAGGGCAAACTCCGTATAATACCCGCTTTCATTCGCGGCGCCGAAAATTGCGATCAGCTGTCCCGGGAAAACTTCCACAATAAACAGCGCGACCGCGCCGACAGCGGCCTCCGCGGCAAGCAGTCTGGAAAACAGGCTTTTCACTCTATGTTTCAGCCCCGCGCCCATATTGTAGCCCGCAATGGGAATACAGCCTGCCGCCATTCCGACTACAATGGAAATGACAATCTGAAAGAATTTCATTACAATTCCAACCACCGCCATAGGGATCTGCGCGTACTGCGTCTGCCCGAACACCGCATCCAGCGCGCCATATTTTCGGACCATATTGTTGATCGCCGCCATAGCCGCAACCAGAGAGATCTGTGACAGGAAACTGGTAACGCCCAGCGTCAGTGTCTTTCCGCAGATATAATGGTCCGGATAAAAATCATTTTTCCACGGTCTGACTAACTTCATCCGGAACAGATACCAGCCTGCCAGGATTGCCGTGGCAATCTGTCCGAGCACCGTCGCGACCGCCGCGCCCATCATTCCCCATTTGCAGAGAAAAATAAAAATGGGATCGAGAATGATATTGATGAGCGCTCCCAGCAGCGTGGAGACCATGGCAAATTTGGGAGAGCCGTCCGCCCGGATGATCGGATTCATCGCCTGCCCAAACATATAAAACGGGATTCCCAGGGTGATCCAGAAAAAGTATTCCTTTGCATACTGAAATGTCTCCGCGTTGACCGTTCCTCCGAACATGGTAATGATCGGAGAAGAAAAGATCAGATAGACCGCGCAGAGCAACAGGCCGCTTACGATCATCAGAACGATGGAATTTCCTACGCTTTTCTTCGCCTCATTTACTTTTTTCTTTCCCAGACTTAAGCTGACAAACGCGCAGCAGCCGTCTCCGATCATAACCGCGACAGCCAGAGCGATGACTGTAAGCGGGAATACCACCGTATTGGCGGCATTGCCGTAAGAACCGAGATAACCGGCGTTTGCAATAAAGATCTGATTCACAATATTGTACAGCGCGCCGACCAGCAGAGAAATAATACAGGGAATGGCATATTGTTTCATAAGTGTCCCGATCCGTTCACTCCCTAAAAATTGATTTGTTTCTGCTTCCATTTTCGTTTCCTTTCTTCCATAAAATTTCACACAAAAAAACAACGTACAGCACGCAACCGGATTTACGCTTACAGTGCTACACGTTGTATTCCTTATTTTACTTAAGAATATCCGCTCTGTCAAAGGCAATTCTGCACAAAATTTTCGTCAGACAGATTGGTAATATTGTATTCCAGATCGATACATTTCCAGTCTTCCCCCATCAGATGATACCATTCTGTCTTCGGCGGATCTGCCTCGCAGAATCCGACGGTCCGATAACAGTGATATGCGAACGGGTTGTTTTCAAAAACGCCCAGGGTTACCTTCTGCACGGTCCGCATCGCAGACACAGCACGCAGAGCCAGTCTGAGCATCTCTTTTCCATAGCCTTTCCCGCGCTTTGCCGAATCCACAATGATAAATCCAAACCGCAGCGCTGTTTTTTCTTCGTCTAAAACGCGTATCAGCAAATGGCCTGCCGGGCCGGTTTCATCGAAGGCTGTCATCGCCTGAAACGGTTCCCGCTCTTTCAGAGAATCATAATATGCGTTCAGATTCTCCGGTGCCATCGGGTACGCGCCCAATCTGCCCGCGCTCCACTGGTAAAACGATTTTTCATTTTGAATCCAGTTTGTCACATTTTTCGCATCACTGTTCTGATAGGGCCGCAGCCTCAGCATAGGTCTGTCCTCCATTACCATATGATATTTCTCGGGCATTTTTCTTTGCAGATTCCGCAGCCCGTACATTTTTCATAATCAATGGCCGCCACATGATTGGTGATGGTAATCGCCTGTTCCGGACAATTCTTTACACAGATCCCGCAGCCGATACAGCCCGCTTTACAGGTAGTGCGCATATTTTTGCCGGTATCTCTGGAAACACAGTTGACGATACTTAACGCCGTTTCCGGCACGATTTCAATGATCTGTTTCGGGCAGACCTTCGCGCATTTTCCGCAGCCGGCGCATTTCAGCCGCTCCACCTTAGCGATTCCGTCAATAATGGAGATCGCGCTGAAATCGCAGACTTCCACACAGTCTCCCAGACCCATGCACCCATAAATACAGGATTTTTTCCCCTGTCCGGTTACATAATAGGCCTCGCGGCAGCTCTGACCGCCGCTGTATTGATAACGGTCGGTAGTGGCATTACAGTCCCCGGCACAGCGCACATGGGCAAACTGCCGCACGGCAGAGACTTCGACGCCCATGATCTCACCGATTTTCTCCGCGGCCGCCACACCGCCTACCGGGCAGGCGTTGGCAGGCGCTTCTCCCTTCGCGATCGCAGCCGCCAGCCCGTCGCAGCCCGGATAGCCGCAGCCGCCGCAGTTATTGCCCGGCAGCGCTTCCCGAATCTCAATTTCCCGTTCATCTACTTCAACCGCGAATTTCTTTCCTGCCACGCCGAGCAGCAGTCCGATCAGCAGACCGACGCAGCCCACGATCAGCGTAGCGCTGACAATTCCCATAATACTCATAAGGCACCTCCTAAATCACACCGGCAAAGCCCATGAACGCGATCGCCATCAGACCGGCTGTTACCAGCACGATCGGCATTCCTTTAAAGGACGGCGCAATATCGTTATATTCGATCCGTTCCCGGATCCCCGCCAATATCACAATGGCAATGGTAAATCCGACCGCAGTTCCCAGACCGTTTACCACGCTTTTCAGCAGCGTGTACTCCTTCTGAACATTCAGGATCGCAACGCCCAGAACGGCACAGTTGGTCGTGATCAGCGGCAGATATACGCCCAGCGCCCGATACAAAGACGGCACCATTTTCTTTAATACCATTTCCACGAACTGCACCAGAGCCGCGATCACCAGAATAAATACAATCGTCTGCAGATACGTCAGATCCAGCGGAACCAGAATACCCGTATAGATCAGACTGGTGCAGGCGCTGGCAATGGTAATGACAAAAATAACTGCCGCGCCCATGCCGGCTGCCGTAGAAGTTTTCTTTGATACGCCCAAGAAGGGGCAAAGACCTAAAAACTGGCTCAACACCACATTATTGACCAGCGCGGAACCTACTGCGATCAGCAATAACTCTTTCATGCCTCTACCTCCTCTTTCGGATTGCCGCATCTGCTTGTGCAGCCGCCGCAGTCGCCGTTACAGCCTTCCTGCGGCTTCTTGCCCTTTGCGGCGCGGATCTTATTCTGGGCTGCGACCAGGCAGGCCAGCACAAAGAAGGCGCCCGGCGCCAATACAAAAATGGAAATACTGAAGTTCTCCGGTATGATCCGGTATCCCAACACAGTACCGGCGCCTAAAAGTTCCCGGAACGCGCCCAGAAGCGACAGGGCCACCGTAAAACCGAGTCCCATGCCCAGTCCGTCAAATAAAGAAGGAATCACCGGATTCTTGGACGCATAGCTTTCCGCGCGCCCCAGGATAATGCAGTTTACTACGATCAAAGGAATATAGATTCCCAGCGCGTCATTGATGGACGGCAGATATGCCTCCAGCAAAAACTGTACGATCGTCACCATCGTTGCCACGATTACGATATACGCAGGGACACGCACGCCGTTGGGGATCAGATTCCGCAGCGCGGCGATCACGACGTTGCTCAAAACAAGAACCAGCGTCGTCGTCAGTCCCATCCCGATTCCGTTCATCAGGGAGGTGGTCGTCGCAAGCGTCGGACACATGCCCAGCATCAATACAAAGGTGGGATTTTCTTTGATAATCCCGTTATATAATCGCTCTAATGCCCGTTTCATTCTGCCGAATCCTCCTTTCCGGTCAGATAGTCAAAACAAAGCAGCGCCGCATTGACGCCCTTTACCATCGCCTTTGTGGTAATAGTCGCGCCGGAAATCGCGTCAATTTCCGCCAGTTCCTCTGTCGGCTCGCCTTTTCCCGTTTTGGTATGTACAAACTTTTTGGTCTTAATATTGGCAAACTGATCTAAAAAATCAGCCGTATCCGCTTTCATGCCCAGTCCGGGCGTTTCTCCGATGCTCAAAATGGAAACGCCGCTTACCGTACCGTCATTCAGGATTCCTACGGTAAATTCAATATCGCCTCCATATCCTTCCGAAGGCGTGACCGTGATCACATAACCAACTGTCATACCGGCCGCATCTTTACCTTCCATCACGGAACCCACCGTTACTTCCGAAGGCGTAATGCCCGCCCCTTCTATATACGAAGCAGCCGCAGCCGCGTCATAATCCAATTCCGTATAGGTATCCGCGCTCTCCAGTACGGCTTCACAGGCCTCCTGCTGTTTCCGTATCTCCTGCTCCGCCCTCGGCGCTTTCGTCACCTCATAGATCAGTCCCAGCAGCAATCCGGAAGAAATGGTGATCGCGCACAAAATCAGCGCGTCTTTTAAAAACTTAGGCATTTCTCTTCCTTTCTGCCGCCTTCGCGGACTTCTTCCTTCCGAACGCGCTCGGAATGGTGAGTTTATCAATTACCGGTACCAGCAGATTGCAGAAAATAATCGCATAGGAAACGCCCTCCGCCGATCCGCCGAACAGCCGGAAAACCGCGGTCAGCACGCCCAGACAGACTCCAAACAGAATCCTGCCTTTACTGCTGATCGGAGATGTTACATAATCTGTGGCCATGAAAAACGCGCCCAGCATAATGCCGCCGCCGCATAAATGCGCCAGCAGCCACTGATAGTCAAACCCTCTCCCGCCAAACAGGATCAGGCAGACAATAAAGGTTGCCAGGTAAGCAAGCGGGATTCTGAAATCGATGATTTTTTTGATCAGCAGGAAACAGGCGCCGACCAAAACAGCGATCACGCTGGTCTCGCCGATCGTACCCGGAGTATTGCCGATAAACATATCAAGCAGGTTTACTTCCTGGCCTGCTTTCAGTGCAGCCAGAGGCGTAGCGCCTGTCAGGCTGTCAAACGTACCGTAAGAAAAATTCGTCATGGCGCTTGCAAAGGAGATCAGCATAAAGCATCTGGCTCCCAGCGCCGGATTCATAAAATTCTGTCCCAAACCGCCAAACAGCTGCTTGACAACCAGAATGGCAAATACCGCGCCGACGATCGCCATCCAGACCGGCAGATTGGGCGGAAGGTTCAGCGCCAGCAGCAGACCGGTCACCAGGGCGCTCCCGTCCCGTACCGTCACCGGACGTTTTACTCCCTTTTCATATAAAAATTCTGTTGCCAGACAGGCCGCAATCGTCACAATGATCAATAAAAGCGCATGGAATCCGAAATGGATCACGCCGAACAGAGCCGCCGGAACCAACGCCAGCGCCACACGGTACATAATGCCCGCTGTCGTCATACGGTCACGGACGTGGGGATTGGAAGATACATGCAGTAATGAATCCATTATTTCTTCCTCCTTCCCAGAATGTCCTTGCGCATGGACTTGATCGTCTGCGTCAGATCCAGCTTGGCCGGACAGATATAAGAACAGCAGCCGCATTCACAACACTCCATGCCGTTTAATTTGATAAACGTCTCTTCGTCATGGTTCCTTGCCGCCTTGGCCAGACGAGTCGGCAGAACCCGGCCCGGGCAGACCTGCACACACCGGCCGCAGTTGATACACTGCGTCTGCGTGGCGGTGGAAACCACATCCTTTTTTACACACAACAAACAGGAGGAACCTTTTTCAACCGGCACATCCAGCGCCAGCATCGCCGTTCCCATCATAGGACCGCCCGAAATGATCTTTTCCGGTACTTCCGAAAAACCGCCTGCCGCTTCTACCACTTCCCGGTGATTCATGCCCAGCGGGACTAAGAAATTCCCCGGCTCGGCAATCGCGTCTCCGGTCACGGTGATCACGCGTTTTGTCAGCGGTCTGCCTTTGATCACAGCCCGGTAAATCTCATATACGGTATCAACATTGCATACAATACAGCGCGCGTCCAGAGGAAGCATATCCGAATTGATCTTCCGTCCAGTCAGAGCATAGATCAGCGTACGCTCTCCGCCTTGCGGGTATTTTGTCTTAACCGATCTGACAGAAATATCCGCATAGTCTTTTGCCGCTTCTGTCAGTTCCCGAACCGCTTCCGGTTTATTGTCTTCGATTCCAATGATTCCTTTGGCATTGGGAAATAAGGTCATAATAATATGTAAGCCTTCCAGGATTCCTTCCGGATCCTCTAACATTCTCCGATAATCCCCTGTAATATACGGTTCACACTCCGCGCCGTTTACCAGCACATAGTCGATCTGATCCGGTTCTTTGGGCGCCAGCTTCACATGGGTTGGAAAACAGGCGCCGCCCATGCCTACGATCCCGGCTTCCGCGATCCGGGAAAGCAGCATTTCTTTCCATGCCGCATCTGTTCCCGGCTCCAATACCGGCAGCTTGGGCGCTTCTTCATACTGCCCGTCATTTTCTATTACCACGGAAAGCACCCGGTTCCCGGATACCGTCATCCGCGGTTCGATCGCCTTCACGGTACCGGATACCGAGGCGTATATAGGTACGGACATAAATCCGTCTGCTTCTGCAATCTTCTGTCTTGCCAGAACACGGTCGCCAACCGCCACAATCGGCTTTGCCGGCTTGCCAATGTGCTGCTGCATCGGATAGACTAAATCCCCGGTTGGTCTTAACCGATGTATAAACGCTTCCTGCGTCAGGGATTTTCCATCCGCCGGGTGGACTCCGCCTTTAAATGTGCGTCTAGCCATTGTTTGCACCTTTTCCTCTCTTTATACATAATTGCATACACTTTATCATATAGGAAACCGACAGATTTCGCAAGTACTTTTTCAGTTCTTGCTTTTTTTTCCATGCCTGCTATAATCATTTTATCGGCGGCAGACGGTTGTTATTCTCAAATAGAGCCGACTTTTGACACCCCTCATTTCTACAGAAAGGATTTTCCCATGAAATGTAATATAATTGAAATTCCGGATTTTTCTCAATCTGTTATGGCGCTGCACAATGTCTGCGGCTGTCCGCCTGACAAGATTTTATTTTTTGATATTGAAACAACCGGGCTTTCCGCCCGCAGCAGTTATTTATATCTGATCGGCTGCGCATACTATAGCAGCGGCCGTTTTTATCTGAAACAATGGTTTCTGGAAAACCCGTCGGAAGAAAAGGAAACTTTGATCCGGTTCTATCATTTTATGCGCTCCTATGACGTTTTGATCCATTTTAACGGAACGACTTTTGATATGCCGTATATCCTTCATAAATGGCAGCGCTATGCCCTGCCCTACGACTTTTCCGGGATAGAAAGCATTGACCTTTATAAACTGCTGCTGCCGTATAAAACCCTGCTCGGTCTGCCAAACTTAAAACAGAAGACACTGGAAGATTTTCTGAGGCGGACTCGGAAAGATCCCTTTGACGGGGGACAGCTGATCGCCGTATATCAGGAATATCTTACGACACATGATCCCCGCGGGCTGGCCTGCCTGTTATTACATAACAAAGAAGATGTGGAAGGGCTGACCGCTCTGCCTGCCATGCTTACTTACGGGAATTGCCTGCGCGGCGAATTTGATTTTAAAAGCGCGCAGGTTACCGAAGGCCATACGGCAGACGGAACTCCCTGTTTTCATCTGGATCTCTGCCTGCAGTCCCGGCTCCCGTTTCCGGTTTCCGTTACATACCAGAAAAACGCTTATTATCTGAAAATGAGCGGGACGCAGATGGGCATTACGGAAACCAGTCCGGACGGTATGTTCCATAAATACTATGAAAATTATAAAGACTACTGCTATCTTCCGGTTGAAGATACGATCATTCCGAAGTCCTTGGCGGCCGGGATCTCCAAAGACAGAAAACGGCCGGCGACAAAAGCGACCTGCTATTCGCGTTTCTTTGCCGGCGATGAATTTTTGCGCGATCCAAACGCCGTTTCCGCTTATGCTGTCAGCCTGTCTGATTTTTTAATGACAGTAAAATAAACAATTCCATTTCCTAACTGGCGTTCTAATACTTACCAGTGTATTTTCATTCAGACTCCATATACTAGGACTGTAACAAACAACAACATGCGGTTTTCACTAAAATCAAGGCCGCGGAAATGGAGGAGTTTATTATGACATCATCATCTAACAAGACAAATGTACCTGAGGCAAAGAGTGCCTTAAATCGTTTTAAGATGGAAGTTGCAAATGAAATCGGCGTACCTTTGACTGACGGTTACAACGGTAACTTAACTTCCGCACAGAACGGTTCTGTAGGCGGTTATATGGTCAAGAAAATGATCGAAGCACAGGAAAGACAGATGGCCGGTAAATAAGTAACCTGACCGGGCAAATGAAAAGAGACTGCTGCATCCCTGTTTTACAGGCTTACAACAGTCTCTTTTTTTATCGTTCTGCTTCCGGCATCCTGCTAGGAAACAGCCCTGTCTTTTTTCCTTTTGTCCTTCAGTTCCTGCGGTGACAGGATCAAATGCGCCAAACCGATCAGGACATAGATCCCGTATACGGCCAGAGTCAGTCCCAGTTTCCAGAAATCCACTCTGGCTACCGCAGCAACCTGATTGACATAATAATCATACTGCAAAAAGATATTGGAAAGTCCCAGCACGATCTGAAAAACATTGAGCAGCTCCGCAAAAAACAGTAAGATTCCGGATTCCGGCAAAAGCAGCGCCTTTAAGCCTTCCGCCAGCATCCAGCAAGCCGCCGCGAAAAACCAAAGCAGATAAACCCAGGAAGTGATCCCGGAGATCGCTCTGTTGCCGAACAGCATACTGTTTAAGACAGAATAGTTGACGATCAGCAGCACCTCGATCAGGCCCAGCAGACACAGACCGCGGCAGATCCGGAACAGAGATTCCCGGAAAAATCCGCACAGAATGGTTACCATGCTAAACGCCAGTAAAACAAAATAATAACTTAACTGCATCGATACATTGTGTCTGTATAGGGTATCGCCGATCAGCAGACAGCTCAGCGCCGCCGCCAATAAGCCCAGCAGCATAACCGGAATATTGGCCCGGGATTTCTTCACAGCGGAAGGCGCCGGTTCGGCAGGAACCGGATTGAACACCGGATTGGGAACCGGCTGCGGTTCGGATACCGGTTTTGCCGGTTTTGCCGGTTCTGCCGCTTCGCCGGAAAACGCCGTCATTTTCGGCAGCGCCGCGGTGTGCCAGATATCCTGTTTTACAGGCTCCGGTTCCGGGAAGTCCGCTTTCGTCCTCGCCTTCAGCCATTCTACGATCTCCGGAAACTCCATTCCGTGAGACGCCTTAACCAATACCGTATCGCCCGGCCGCAGACACTGCGGCAGCGCCGCAAACAACTGTTCCTTGGTTTCAAAATACCGGACTGTCCGGCCGCCGGAAATCCTTACCGAAGCGTCATAGGCTGCCCGGCTTAGCTTTCCTACATATAAAATGACGTCCAGTGCCCGCATCGCGGCATATTCACCGACCTGCGCATGCAGCGCCTCTTCTTCTTTTCCAAGTTCAAACATATCGCCCAGGATCGCCGCCTTCCGGCCGGACGCCTGGCTGAGCACGTCAATGGCAGCTTTCATAGAAACCGGATTGGCATTATAACAGTCGTCTAAAATGGTAAAGACACCGGTTTCAATCCGGTTATTTCTCCCGCTGACGGTCTGAATCGAGGTGATCCCGGCAGTCATTTCTTCCGGCGTCATCCCGAGGATCTGTCCGACAGCCATGCCGGCCATGGCATTCAGGATCATATGCCTGCCCGGAATCGGGATCTTTGCGGAAATGGTCTGCGCGCCGATGTGGAAATCGGCAGAAATGCCATCCAGTCCCAGTTCTTTGATATGATCCGCGTAAATCGCGCCTTTCTGATTCTCGATCCCATAGAAAACGGGCGGCGTTCCCTTTACTTTGGCAATGGTCTTTAATTTATCGTCGTCACCGTTTAATACAACTCTTCCTTCCGGCCGCAGATAGGTGAAAATTTCCGTCTTCGCGCGCAAAACGCCGTTCCGGTCGCCCAGATTTTCCAGATGGCAGTAACCGATATTGGTGATCACGCAGATATCCGGTTTCGCGATCTGGCTTAAGCGCGTCATTTCCCCAAAGCTGTCGATCCCCATTTCCAATACGGCGACCTCGTGTTCCGGCCGGATCTGAAAGATCGTCAGCGGAAGGCCGATCTCATTGTTAAAGTTTCCTTCTGTTTTCAATACCCGGTATTTCTGTCCCAGAACCGCAGCGATCATTTCCTTCGTACTGGTCTTGCCCACACTGCCGGTTACGCCGACAACTTTAATATCGGTGACCTCCCGGTAATACGCCGCGATCTCCTTTAACGCCTGCCTGGTGGACTCCACCTGAATATAAGGATGCGTTTCCTCCGGCAGCGGCTGTTCCGTCAGCGTACAGACTGCTCCGGCAGCAAATACGTCCGGAATAAAACTGTGCCCGTCAACCCGTTCCCCGACGATCGGGATATACAGATATCCCGGCTGTATCTGTCTGGAATCGATCACAATTCCTTCTACTTCCTGTCCGGCAAGCGCGCCGTCCCCGTGGTATACACCGTGACATGCGCCCGCAATGGCCTCCAGCGTCATATTCTTCATCATTATATTCGTATCCTTCCTGTTAATTTTTCTCGTATTTTTTCATGGAAACTTTTACCAGATAGTCGCACAGGGCCGGAAAATCCATTCCCAGCTGTCCAGCTTCCTGCGGCAGCAGACTGACCGCCGTCATTCCGGGAAGCGTATTGGCCTCCAGGCAGTAATATCTGCCGTCCGCGTCCAAAAGGAAATCCATTCTGCTGTATGCTTCCAGCTTCAGCGCCTCTGCCGCGCGCTCCGCATCCCGCTGCATGGCTGCCGCAACCGCTTCATCGATCTCCGCCGGGCATACCTCTTTTGTCTTTCCGCTGTATTTATTTTCATAATCATACCAGCCGTCCGCTATGATCTCGATCACGGGAAGCGCCTTTCCGTCAATGACGCCGATTGAAAGCTCTCTTCCCTGAATATACTGCTCGATCACGATCTCATCTTCATACGAAAACGCCTGTTTCAGACCTTCTTTATATTCTTCCTCTGTCCTGCAGATGTAAACGCCGATACTGGAACCTCCGCAGCAGGGCTTTACCACACAGGGCAGATAGGGCGCCGGCTGCTGCAGGGCATCGGAGAGTTCGCTGTTTTTCAGGACTTTACCTTCCGGCGTGGGGATTCGGTATCCCATCAGAACCTGCTTGGCAACGCCCTTATCCATTGCCATAGCGCTGCCCAGATGTCCGGTTCCGCTGTAACGGATTCCCAACAGATCAAACATCGCCTGCAGCCTTCCGTCTTCTCCGTTCTGTCCGTGCAGTCCCAGAAAAACAAAATCCGCCTGCCTGCATAATTCGATCACATTGGTACCGATCAGGGGCGCGCCTGCCTGCAGGGCAGCTTCTACCTTCGGCGTATTCTGCCGCATCTGTTCCGCCTGCGCTTCCAGAGGATAAGCGTCTCCCCGGTCAAAGAGCGCTGTCTCTTCCGATCCAAAGAATACATCGACCAGAACGGCGTCATACCCTGCGGTCCGCAGCGCGCTGCAGATATTGTACCCGCTGTTGATAGATACTTCCCGCTCGGTACTGGTCCCGGCCGCCAACACTACAATTTTATTTATTTCCATTTCATTGGTATCCTTTCTGAATCTGTTCTCTCGTATATCATACTGCATTTCTCCCTAAAATGCAATTTCATAAATTCATTTGCGCCGAATATTTCTCAATCCGCTCCGCCAGCTTTTGACTGATGCGAAAGCGCTCCAGTTCCGTACATTCCAGCTCCCCTTTTTCATAGCGACTGGCGGCTTCCGATGCGGCTTTCATCAGTTCCGCGTCCTGATAGATATCCGCCAGATGAAATTCCATATCGCCGCTCTGCCGGATCCCGAGCAGGTCCCCCGGTCCCCTCAGCCGCAGGTCTTCACTGGCAATGTGAAATCCGTCGTTGGATTGGCTTAGGATTTCCAGCCGTTCCATGGTTTCTTTCTTTCTGTTGGTACTGATGAATATACAGTAGGACTGTTCCTTTCCGCGCCCCACTCTGCCGCGCAGCTGATGCAGGGCTGCCAGTCCGAACCGCTCCGCGTTCTCCACCATCATTACCGTCGCGTTAGGCACATCGACGCCCACCTCCACAACGGTCGTAGATACCAGCACCTGGATCCTGCCTGCAGCAAATTCTTCCATGATCCGATTCTTATCGGCAGGCCGCATCTTTCCGTGCAGCATGCCCACGCTGATATCCTGCGGCAGCGCATGCTGCAGCTTCTGCGTATACGTAACAACGTCTTCTCCGTCCATCATCTCACTGGCTTCTACCAGCGGACAGATCACATAAGCCTGCCTGCCCTTTCGCACTTCCTTTTCAATAAAGGCATAGGCCCTCGGCCGGTAATCGGCGGTAACCACACAGTTTTTAATAGGAATCCGGTTCGCCGGCATGGTATCGATAATGGAAATATCCAGATCGCCGTATAAGATGATCGCCAATGTACGTGGAATCGGCGTAGCGCTCATTACCAGAACATGCGGCTCCATTCCTTTTTTCATCAGATTCTCCCGCTGCCGCACGCCAAACCGGTGCTGCTCATCTGTAATGACCAGCGCCAGATTCCGATATACTGCCTTTTCCTGGATCAGCGCATGTGTGCCGATCACGATATCCGCCATGCCGGAAGCAATCTTTTCATAAGCGTCCCGTTTTTCTTTTGCCGTCATGGATCCGGTCAGCAGCACCACATGATAGGGAAGACCGGCCTGCTTCAGTAATTCGGTGATGCTCCCCAGATGCTGTCTTGCCAGCACTTCCGTAGGTACCATAAACGCCCCCTGATATCCCTGCTGCGCCACACTGCACAGGGCCAGAACGGCAATGATCGTTTTTCCGCAGCCGACGTCTCCCTGGATCAGCCGGTTCATCGTCTTCGTACCCGCCATATCCCGCCGGATCTCTTCCCAGACATGCTGCTGCGCAGGCGTAAGGGTATACGGCAGATGCGCCTGCAGCTGTTTCGCCGCCGTATGATCCGTGATCACATATGCGTTTTTCTGTTCCGCCGTCTGGTTCTTAAAGCTCCGCAGGACGGAAATAAAGAAGAAAAATTCGTCAAAGACCAGTCTGCGTCTGGCCAGCCGCCAGGCCTCCTGATCTGATGGGAAATGAATATTTTCGACTGCGAAATTATATTCCGCCAGTCCGTATGCGCTCCGCAGGGAGGCGGGCAGATACTCCGGTTCCAGCACATGCATGGAAAGCGCCTGTTTCACCGCCTTGATCATCAGGTTATTGCTTAACCCCTTCGTCAGCGCATATACCGGCTGCATCTGATGCAGTTTCTCCGCATACGCTTCGACTCGGTACAGGGCAGGCTGCTCCATCAGATAGCCGTTTCCTTTTTTACTCAGTTTTCCCCGGAAAATATACCGGTCGCCCTTTTGCAGCTGCTGCTTCAGGTAAGGCATATTGTACCAGGAGATCTGCACCCGCTTTCCATCCATATCCCGAAAGGCGCTCGCTGTAATCGTAAGCTGACGGATTCTTCTTACAACCGCATAGTCGGAGAGTACGCCTTCTATCGCGGCGATCATGTCCTCCTCCGCCTCCGAAACCGTTACCGCAGGCGTATACAGATCGTAGCGTCTGGGATAGAACAGCAGCAGGTCCTCTACCGTATCGATCTCCAGTTTATGTAAAAGCTGTGCGGTTTTATCTCCGATTCCTTTTAATTTCCTGATATCCATATCCACGCTCCATAATAACAGTCAAAAAATTACAAAACTTTAAAAGTATTTTAAATTTTTGAAAAAGTGCTTTACTCTTATTTAAAAATAGTATATCATACTACTTGGTAAAAAAAATGAATTTTTACCGAATTTTCCATATTTTATATGGGACAATCAAATACCGCTGAAGCGGAAAGGAGAAAAACGATGTCAAGCAAGAGATCATCTGACACACGTTCTCCTGAATTTTTACCGATATTATTACTGACCATGTTTGTATTGATTGTATTTCTGGGGTATGCAGTCATACATGGGATCAGCTATGATACGAGGGGTACAGAATCGACGCCGGAACCATCAGCATCAGAAACATCTGATCTGGCGACAGAATTAAGCGGGGAAACAACAGCAGAGGACACCAGCCGGGACTCTGTTTCCGGAACAACACAGAAGGAAACATCGACAGAAGGAAAATCGACTGCGGAATCCACGAAAAAGGACGAAGCAACGAAAGCGACGACGAACACGCCGGAAAAAACCACCTCTGCAACTTCTAAAACAGCCAAGGAGACGACGACAAAGAAGCCAAAAGAGACTGCCAGGGAGACAACCTCTAAAAAAGGCACTGCCCTTGACGCCGATACGCTTTTTAAGAACTCTCTGTTTATCGGGGATTCCCGTACTGAAGGATTACGTCTGTTTTCCGGTATCAAAAGCGGGACTTTTTATTCCAATACCGGACTTACTGTTGATCAGGTTAACACTGTAAAGTTTGTAACGGACGGAAAAACCAAGAAGACAGTGATCCAGGCATTACAGGGCAAGAAATTTGATAAAATTCTGATTGCCCTTGGCATGAATGAACTGGGATGGCCGAGCGCGAAAGTCTATTCTGACAAATATCAGGAGATGATTAAACAAATTCGGAAATATCAGCCGGATACTCCAATTTATATCCAGTCTATTATTCAGGTATCAAAGAGCAAGTCCGACAGTCACGCGTATATGACGCGTGAGAATGTCAATAAATTTAATGATGCGTTAAAGAAGCTGGCAGATAACAAGACCATCTTCTATATCGATGTCAATCCGAAGCTGATTGACAAAGACGGATATCTGAAGGCGGATTACAGTTCCGACGGCGTTCATCTGGTCTACGCCAAATACGCGATATGGCTTCAGGAACTGGTTGACTACTTCAACAAATAAGGAATTACAATCGAAGGGTAAGTGTGATACATAATGAAGAAACTGATCTTAATCGGAGCGATTTTGTGCTCCATGGCTGCCGCAACTGCCTGCGGTGAATCCAAAGAAACCAAAGAAACGACGCAGCAGACCGGCAATGAGGCAGCGACGACCACTGCTCCTGCTGCCGCATTTGACGACGCGAAAGCAAAAGAGCTGGCACAGGCATTGGTTGACGGAGGCATTTTTGAAGGGGAAATGGCCGAAGTCGACGCATCGATCGCGCAGGCCAAATACGAGCTTGACGACACAGTAACCTGTATAACCGCTTACCGAAACGCTTCTATGAACCCGGAAGAAATTACCATACTGAAAAGTTCTGAAACCCCGGACAGTCTGATCGACGCCTATCTGGATACACAGAAGACTTCTTATGATTCTTATATGCCGGAGGAAGTAAAGAAAATCGAGCATGTGATCCGTAAAACCTCCGGTGAATATACCATTGTGATCGTATGTAACGATACCGATAAGGCAGAGACCATCCTGAAAGATTATTTCGGATAACGTTTCCGCCCGCTGACAACAGAACGATAGAAAAAGAGCTTTGCGCCTGTTCTTCCTGGTGCAAAGCTCTTATCTTATCTAACAAATCTTTACTCTGCTGTCTTCTATTCTACGGAAACCAGATAATAGTAAATCGGCTGTCCGCCGTTATTCACCTCGATATCGATATCCCTGTAGTCTTTTCCCAGCAGTTCCGCGATCAGATTGGCGTCCTCTTCAGACACATCATTTCCGTAATAAATACTGATCAGTTCGGAATCTTCGTCTACCAGTTCCCGGATCATGGCAACCGTAGTCTCCGCAATGTCCGAACCAACCGCAAGGATGCCGGAATCGCCGATTCCCATAATGTCGCCTTCCTTAATCGTTTTATCGTCAATGGAGGTATCACGCACGGCATAGGTAACCTGTCCGGTCTTCACTGCCGCCATCGCTTCTTTCATCGCTTCCGTATTCTCTTCCACGGACGCGTCTTCCACATAACTGATCATCGCGGAAATGCCCTGCGGCACCGTTTTGGACGGAATCACGACGATCTGTTTGTCCTTCGTCAAGGACTGTGCCTGATTGGCAGCCATGATAATATTCTTATTATTCGGAAATACGAAGATCGTATCCGCGTTTACCTGGTCGATGGCGTTCAGCACGTCCTCTGTGCTGGGATTCATCGTCTGTCCGCCGGCGATCACATGGTCGACGCCCAGACCTTCAAAGATCTCATTCATGCCGCTGCCGATGGATACGGAAATAAAGCCAACCGGTTTCCGGGGCTCCGCGGGCTTTTCCGGCTGTGCTTTCTTCTCTTCTTCCGCTGCCTTCTTATCCGTCTCTGCGAACGGCTTCTCCTTATGTTCTTCCCGCATATTGTCAATCTTCATGTTTGTCAGAGAACCATACTCCAGACCTTTCTGGATTGCCAGACCAGGATCATTGGTATGTACATGAACCTTAACCGTACCGGCTTCCGATCCCACAGAAACGGAATCGCCGATAGACTCCAGATATACCCTGAGATTCAGCTCCGCTGCCTTATCATAGGGTTTCTCCGGCATAATAATAAATTCTGTACAATAACCATACTGGATCGCTTCCTGCGTTCCGGACGCTTCCTGGTCTTCTTCAAGGGAAAGATCAATCTCCTTGCCTAAAAGCGCGTCATAGGCACCCTTCATAACCTGCATCAGACCTTGTCCGCCGGAATCCACAACGCCCGCCTGCTTCAGTACCGGAAGCATCTCCGGCGTCTGGCTCAGCACATAATCGCCTTCCTCAATGATCGCGGCGATCATCTCTTCCAGATCGTCCGTCTGTTCGGCCATCTCCGCCGCTTTATCCGCCATTCCTTTGGCAACCGTTAAAATCGTACCTTCCTTAGGCTTCATAACAGCCTTATACGCCGTCTCTACCGCTCTGTTCGCTGCCGCTGCCAGGATCTGTGCGTCAATCGCTTCCTGATACTTGATCTCTTTTGTAAATCCACGGAATAACTGAGACAGAATCACGCCGGAATTACCGCGGGCACCGCGCAGTGAACCGGAAGAAACCGCTTTCGACAATACTTCCAGAGTAGGCTCTTCATCTGTAATATTGCCGATCTCTTTCACTGCCGACATGATCGTCAGCGACATATTCGTTCCGGTATCGCCATCCGGAACCGGAAACACATTCAATTCGTTGATCCATTCCTTTTTCGCTTCCAGATTCTTCGCTCCTGCCAGAAACATGGCGCGAAACATTTTTCCATCAATTCTTGTACTGCTCACTTCTAAAGTTCCTCCTTGTAGCCGCTAATCAATTACGCGAACGCCTTCCACAAAAATATTGATCTTCTGTATCTTCATCCCCGTATAGGCTTCCACCTTATATTTTACATTAGAAACCAGATTGTCCGCTACAGAGGAAATATTCACCCCGTAAGCGATCACAATATGGAAATTCAGGGTTATGGCATTCTCTTCATCGATCTCTACGCGGATTCCCTTCACCAGGCTGTCCCGCTTCAGCAGTCTTACCAGACCATCCTTCATATTCACAACTGCCATTCCTACAATACCAAAACATTCAACAGCCGTAGCACCGGCATAGCGCGCGATCACATCCGGATCTACCGTGATCGTTCCCAACTGCGTGTTCATTCGTCCTTCCATAAGCCTACTCCTTTCCCAAAGTCATATAGTTATATACATTATAACCGTTTTCTCCCAAAAAGAAAAGCAAAATATTTAATTTCTTCCGGTGAAGTCAAAATATGAAAAAAACGCTTGCTTTTTCAAATGCTTTCTGGTACAATGTCATTTGTTGCAGGTCTGTTATGGCCTAATTCCAGTGAAGGAGGTGCAAATCATGGCAAAATGTGAAATTTGTGATAAGGGTGCTCATTTCGGAATTAAAGTGAGCCATTCCCATAGAAGATCCAACAAGATGTGGAAATCTAATGTGAAGTCTGTCAGAGTAAAGGTAAACGGTGGTACAAAGAAGATGTATGTTTGTACAAGATGTTTACGTTCCGGCGCTGTAGAGCGTGCGTAATGAAAAGATTCAGAATAAAAAAGGTGCTGCAAAACAACTGAGATTCCGTTGTTTTGCAGCACCTTTTTTATTTCTAATCCATCCATTCAATCCTGCTATCGCTTCTCTGCCACTTCCCCCTGCTTCTTATAAATGGAATTGGGGCTGACAAATCCCCGGACGGAAGATAGCGGATAAACGTTGGTGTTTCTGCCGATCACGGTTCCCGGATTCAGCACGGAATTACAGCCGACTTCCACATGGTCTCCCAGCATGGCGCCGAATTTCTTGCAGCCCGTTTCTATTTTCTGCCCGTTTACATTAACCGTAACCAATGTTTTATCCGATTTGACATTCGAAGTAATGGAACCGGCTCCCATATGGGACTTATACCCCAGAATGGAATCCCCCACATAATTATAATGGGGAACCTGAACGCCGTTAAACAATACCACATTCTTTAATTCCGTAGAGTTGCCGACCACACAGCCTTCTCCTACCAGAGCGTTGCCCCGGATAAAAGCGCAATGGCGAACCTCCGTATTCTTTCCGATGATCGCCGGTCCGTTTATATACGCGGTAGGCGCGACTTTGGCGCTCTTTGCGATCCATATATTCTCTCCGCGCTTCTCATACTCGGAGGGATCCAGGGTTTCCCCCAGCCTGCAGATATACGCTCCGATCAGCGGCAGTGCCTCCCACGGATAGGTAAGGCCAGTAAATAAATCGGCCGCTATGGTTTCCTTTAAATCATATAAATCCTGAATCTGATACATGACATTCTCCTATTCTACCGTTACGGATTTTGCCAGATTTCTCGGCTTATCCACATCGCAGCCCTTTAATACTGAAGTGTAATAAGCGATAAGCTGCAGCGGCACTGCTGCCAGAATCGGCGTCATCAGATCCTCCACGTCCGGAATCCGGATCACATAATCCGCCGCTTCCGGATCCACTTCTGCGGATTTCTTACAGATCAGCACGACATTGGCGCCTCTCGCCTTTACTTCCTTGATATTGCTGACTGTCTTATCATACAGATCCATCTGGGTTGCCACTGCGATCACCGGCATGGCGTCGGTCACCAGGGAAATGGTACCGTGCTTTAACTCACCCGCCGCATAGGATTCCGAGTGGATATAGGAAATCTCCTTTAATTTCAGAGAGCCTTCCATGCTCAGCGCATAGTCCAGTCCTCTTCCGATATATAACAGGCTTTCCGCGTTCATCAGCTTGGAAGCCACCATCTGACAATCTTTTTCACATTCCAGAGTTTCTGTCACCAGTTCAGGAATCTGCTGCAGGGAAGCGATGTGCTGTCTGCACTCTTCCTCTGTTATCTTGCCGTTGGCATAAGCCAGTTCAAACGCCAGCAGATACATCACCGACAACTGTACGGTATATGCCTTCGTAGAAGCGACGGAAATCTCCGGGCCCGCATGGGTATAGATCACATAGTCGGATTCTCTCGCAATGGAAGAACCCTTTACATTCACAACGGACAGTGTCTTTGCTCCGTTTTCTCTTGCCAGCATCAGCGCTGCCTTCGTATCTGCCGTTTCCCCGGACTGAGAGATCAGGATCACCAGATCCTCTGCAGTCAGGATCGGATTCCGGTAACGGAATTCGGAAGCGATGTCCACCGTCACTTCCACTCTTGCCAGCCGCTCGATAATATATTTTCCAACCATGCCCGCATGCATTGCCGTACCGCAGGCCACAATAAAGATCCTGCGGAAACGCATCAGTTCCTCCGCGGTCAGTCCGCATTCCTCCAGACTGGGCATGCCGTCTGCAATTCTGGGGGCGATGGTCGTCCGGATCGCAACCGGCTGTTCATTGATCTCTTTTAACATGAAATGCTCATAGCCGCCTTTTTCCGCCGCGTCCACATCCCAGGTGGCCGTCTGCAGTTCTTTCCGGATCGGTTTTTTATGCAGATCACAGATCTGGATATCGTTTTCCCGGATCACAGCGATCTCATCCTGCTCCAGCAGATAGTAATCCCGGGTATATTTTAAAATTGCGGGTACGTCGGAAGCAATAAAATTCTCGTCTTTTCCCACGCCGATGATCAGCGGGCTGTCTTTTCTGGCCGCAAAGATCCGATCCGGGAAATCCCGGAACATGATCCCCAGCGCATAAGACCCTTCTACTTCCGCCAGCGTTTTCGCGATCGTTTCCACCGGATCCCCGTCATAATAATAATCCAGCAGCTTTGCCAGCGTTTCCGTATCGGTCTGGCTGACAAAAGAATAGCCCTGTTCTTCCAGGAACTCTTTGATCTGCTTATAATTCTCTATAATTCCATTGTGTACAATGGTCACCCGCTTATTGCCGTGCGGATGGGAATTGATATCGGAGGGCTCTCCGTGCGTCGCCCATCTGGTATGGCCGATTCCGACCTTTCCCACCGGCTTATGTCCGTTTTCCATCTTGCTGCACAGATTGCTCAGCTTTCCCTGCGCCTTCTCAACCGAGATGCTGCCCTTTTCAAATACAGCGATACCAGCTGAATCATATCCTCTGTACTCCAGCTTTGACAACGCGTCGATCAAAATGTCCGTACAGTTTTTTCTGCCTACATAACCTACAATTCCACACATACACTGAAATCCTCCATTTTATCTTTGATAATTCACTGCTGCCGCCTGAAAACACTGCCGTAAGCTGCCCTGATTCTTTAGCTGCAGCACAACCTCCGTCCGGCGGCGGATAAATCCTTCTAATTTGTCCATATATTCTTCGGGCGTAATACTGCCTTCCGCTACATAAGAAAGCCCCTTTTCCCAACTGGCGGTCAGATCAGGATTCAGCAGGGAGCGGATAGAGCCGTTTACCACGTCAAATACCAGTTCACCCAGCAATGTAGGCGTGATCACCTGCGTCTTTTTCTGCAGCGCGATATACTTAATATGGATCAGTTTCTTCAGAATCTCCGCCCGAGTCGCGCTGGTTCCGATCCCGCTTCCTTTGATCTGTGCCCGTAATTCTTCGTCCTCGATCAGCTGTCCCGCGTTTTCCATCGCCAGGATCATAGAACCGGAATTATAGCGTTTGGGCGGGGAGGTCTCTCCCTCCTTGATTCCAAGCTCGGACACGGCTATTTTATCACCTTTTCGGATTTTATTCAATCTATTTATAGAAAGATTGTTTTCTTCTCCTTCTTTTTTGTCTTCTTCCTCCGGCTCGGAACGCCGCTCCGCGCTTACGCCCGCCACTTTCAGATAACCTTCCGCTTCCAGAACTCTAAAGTTAGCGAAAAACTGTTCCGAACCGATCTGCAGAACCAGCGCTGCTTTTTTATAAACAGCCGGCGGATAAAAAATCGAAAGAAACCGTTTTACGATGGTTTCATAAATCCGTTTATTCAGAGCAGGCAGGCTGTTTAAAGCACCGCCGCCCTGTCCGGTCGGAATAATGGCATAGTGGTCGGTGATCAGCTTGTCATTGGTATATTTGCTTTTCCCAATCCCTTTATACGCTCCGTTTTCCAGAATCTCCGACGCAAACGGCGCCGCGAACGGGATCTTTGTCAGTCCCCGCAGATTCCGGCCGATTTCCTTTGCCACTGCCAAAGACAGTACCCGCGCGTCTGTTCGGGGATAAGTCACCAGCTTCTTCTCATAGAGATCCTGCACCACCTGCAGCGTCTGATCCGGGCTGATCTTATACAGTTTGGAACAGGTATTCTGCAGCTCCGCCAGATTAAATAAAAGCGGCGGCGCTTTTTTCTCCTTTTTCTGTTCCTTCGATACCACCTCTGCCAGAATCGGTTTCGTCTCGGAAAGCCGGTCAATCATAGCAAGGGCAGCATCTTTTTCCTTAAACCCGTTGTCTTTGTAGAGAACCGGAGACTGAAAATAGGCAGAGCCTTCCACCGCCTTCCATTCCGCTTTTATCACCGCGTCTTCTATCTGCGCGGACGCCAGCACCCGGTAAAACGGCGTTTTGACAAACGCGCGGATCTCCCGTTCCCGGCGGACTACCATTCCCAGCACACAGGTCATGACCCGCCCGACGGAAATCACGGTATACTTTTCGTTCAGAAAATTAGAAATCGTATTCCCATATTCCAGGGTAAGCAGTCTGGAGAAATTGATCCCCATCAGATAATCTTCTTTTGCCCGCAGGTAGGCGGAGGCTGCCAGATTGTCATATGCAGAAATATCCTTTGCTTCTTTGATCCCCCGTATGATCTCTTCTTCCGTCTGAGAATCGATCCATACCCGCTTTTGCGTTTTCCCTTTTACGCCAGCCATCTGCGCTACCAGCCGGTAAATGTATTCTCCTTCCCGTCCGGAGTCCGTACAGACATAAATGGTATCCACATCGTTTCTGTTCAGCAGTCCGCTCACGATTCCAAACTGTTTGGAAACGGCGGGGATCACTTCATACAGAAAATTCTCCGGCAAAAACGGCAGGGTTTCCAGACTCCACCGTTTTAAGCTTTCATCATAGCGATCCGGATAACTCATGGTAACCAGATGTCCCACGCACCAGGTCACGATCGTATTCTCTCCTTCCAGATAACCGTCCTGCCGCTTTGTATTTAATTTTAAAGCCTTCGCGAATTCCGCCGCCACACTGGGCTTTTCCGCGATAAAAACCGTCTTTCCCATCGAACGCTCCGTTTCAGGCCTGTTCATCTACCGTCAGGCTGTAAGCCGGCAGGAATTGTTCCGTAAAGTAGTCTACTTCTTCCATCTGCATATTCCGGACTGTCTCCGCGATCGTTTCTTTTGCTTTTTTAAAATCTTCATTCCCCATCGTAGTCTCTTCAATACATTTAATATATGCCGACAGCTTGTCCGCTGCCTTTACATACTTCCACAGTTCGGCGTCCGCTTCCTCCGGCAGCAAAACCGACTGATACTGTCCGGTCAGTTCCTTCGGCAGCTTCGAGAGCAGGCTCTTTGCCGCTACCCGTTCCACATGCTTATAGGCGTCCCGGATCTCCGGCGCATAATATTTGACCGGCGTCGGCATATCTC
>CANQOK010000036.1 GCA_947625465.1 uncultured Lachnospiraceae bacterium
TTTGAATAATTCAATGCTTTTTACTGTATGGTAGAATTTACCTCTGCACTGGAATTTACTTTTTCAATTAAGGATTTTTAAATTTGAAAATTTTTAAGTTTAGAGGCTTAAGGTAATTTTGATAAAAATATAGTAGAAGAAATTAGGAAAACAGGTTATAATTTACTTATATTGCGGCTTACTTCGCTGAAATCAGAAGATAAGGAAATTAGAGGCAGAAGTGAAGTTAACGCCGGAAAAAACAGAGAAATACTTGAAATCATACAGAAAAGGAGGTCTTCACAATGAATCATACAGCAACCCATTCATTTCCCCGGAAGCTGGCAGTTATTTTCCCGGGAATCGGTTATCATACGGATAAACCGCTTTTGTATTACGCGAAACATTTGGCGGCAGCTTTCGGATATGAAATAAAAGAAGTGCCTTATGGAAATTTTCCATCCAATGTAAGAGGTTCGGCGGAGAAGATGGAGCAGTCGTTCCGGCTGGCACTGAAGCAGGCGGAAGAAATTCTGGCGGAAGTCCGCTGGGAGGATTTCGGGGATCTGCTGTTTATTTCGAAAAGCGTGGGAACGGCAGTAGCGGCAGCCTACGCCGGCAAATACGGGCTGAGCACGCATAATCTCTATTATACGCCGGTGGCGCAGAGCTTTCAGTTTATCACGCAGGACGGCATTGTATTTCATGGCACCAGTGATCCGTGGGCGGAAACGGCAGCAATCGAGCAAGGCTGCAAAGAGAAAAATTTGCCGCTGATCCTCATTCCGGAGGCAAACCATTCTCTGGAGGTCGGAGATGTAGGGACCGATCTGCAGAATCTGCAGTTGGTCATGGAAAAGAGCAGAGCCTATTTGCAGCAAATCTCATAAATACATGAAAACCGTTCATAAACAGCAGACCTTTTTCATAAATTGTAAAAACAAGTGATTAAGGATTTTGTTGATTATGAAGGGGTACATAGAAGAGCGGGCCATTGCGCTGGCAAATTATATCGTGGAGCAGGGCGCGACCGTGCGGCAGGCGGCGAAACAGTTCGGAATCAGCAAGAGTACGGTGCATAAGGACGTGACGGAAAGACTCTCCCAAATCAATCCGTCTCTTGCGGCGCAGGCAAGACAGGTTCTGGATGTGAATAAATCGGAACGCCATATCCGGGGCGGGATGGCGACCAAAGAAAAATATCTGCATCTGACCCATATATAAGATCGCAATTACAAAATGAAGAAGAACCGGTATCAGGCAGGGTGTCATTGTAGTGAAATCAGATTCACGCAATGGCACTTTTTGTATTGCAGGGAATCGTATATGCCACAGTTTTCAGCTCCCCTGCCCACAAAAAAAGAATCTCATCTATGAGATCCTCAAGTATCCCTATGTTAAAAGGGGGATGCTGGGAGGTTTGTGGCCTCCCAGCAGAGTTATGAAAATGTTAAGTAATATACCCTCTGAACGAGGATACATAGTTATCATATCAATAAATTGTGTCTAAAATGTGTCCTTACTAGAGAAGAATATAAAAAATTTCACAGAAATTTTACAAAAAACTACAAGCATCGCCTTGTCGCATCCTTATTTTACCGGTTTGTATTTCTGTGTAATAAAAAAGAATCCCGTCTGTGAGACTCTGAATATCAATAAAGGGGGTGCCTAGTGTCTATAGGGGGAAGACACTAGGCGTGAGTATGAAAAAATGATATAACTAACATAGGGGGAGTTAGTTATATGTAGCACTATATTGCGATGAGTGCTTTCATAGCATACTGTTTAAATGTGAAAAACGTGTGAAAAAATAAAGAAAATTCTTGGAAAGTCTTAGAAAAATATTTGAAAAAAGCTATAGATAATATTCTGATTTTGAAGTATAATACAAACTGAGATGTTTTTTGGAGGAGTCTGTATGCTAGTAACAGATATTGGAATTGATTTGGGAACGGCCAGCGTGCTGGTTTATATAAAAGGAAAAGGCGTTGTTTTAAAGGAGCCGTCTGTCGTTGCGTTTGACAGGGATTCCAATAAGATCAAGGCGATCGGAGAAGAAGCCAGACTGATGATCGGAAGAACGCCCGGGAATATCGTTGCGGTGCGTCCGCTGCGGCAGGGTGTAATCTCGGATTATCAGGTTACGGAAAAGATGGTCAAGTATTTTATCCAGAAGGCTGTAGGAAAGAAGACGTATAAGAAGCCGCGGATCAGTGTCTGCGTACCCAGCGGGGCGACCGAGGTTGAGGAGAAGGCGGTGAAAGACGCGACTTACGAAGCGGGCGCGAGAGAAGTACAGATCATTGAAGAACCGATTGCGGCTGCGATTGGAGCGGGAATCGACATTTCCAAGCCCTGCGGCAATATGATCGTGGATATCGGCGGCGGCACAACAGATATTGCTGTGATCTCCCTGGGAGGTACGGTGGAAAGCGCTTCTATTAAAGTGGCGGGCGATGATTTTGATGAGGCCATTGTCCGCTATATGAGAAAGAAACATAATCTGCTGATCGGAGAGCGGACCGCGGAAGAGATCAAGATTCAAATCGGAACGGTATACAAGCAGCCGGAGGTCAAGTCGATGGAAGTGCGGGGCCGGAATCTGGTCATCGGGCTTCCGAAGATTATTACGGTGACATCCGAGGAGGTAGAGGAAGCGCTGCGGGAGTCTGTCAGCCAGATCATCGAAGCGATCCATGGCGTGTTGGAAAATACGCCGCCGGAGCTGGCTGCGGATATTGCGGACCGGGGGATCGTCCTGACCGGCGGCGGCTGTCTGCTGCGGGGACTGGAGGAACTGATTGAGTCGAAGACGGGGATCAATACGGTAACGGCGGAAGATCCCATGACAGCGGTTGCCATCGGTACCGGCAGATATGTGGAATTTATGAACGGTACGTTAGAGTAGGAAGGTTTTGAAGGTACATGGTAACAGTTACCGGATACGTAGACAGGATCGTTTTCCGGAATGAGGAAAATGGATATACGGTTTTTAATTTCATAGAAGGACAGAAAGAACATGTATGTGTCGGCGTTCTGCAGTCCATTAACGAGGGTGAATACGCACAGATCTCCGGAGATGTGGTCATTCACCCTGTTTATGATGCGCAGATTCGGGTTTCTTCCTATGAATTGCGGATGCCTGAGGACAAAGAGGCGATTTTGCGCTATCTGGGTTCCGGCGCCATTAAAGGGGTCGGCATGAAGCTGGCGGACCGGATCGTGCAGAAGTTCGGGGAAGAAGCGCTGCGGATTGTGGAAGAGGAGCCGGAAAGGCTGGCGGAGGTCCGGGGGATCAGTCTGGCCAAGGCGATGGATATCGCGGAGCAGCTGGAAGAAAAACGGGATATGCGTTCGGTGATGATGTATCTGCAGAAATATGGGATCACGGCTACGATGGGTCTGAAGATCTATCGGCAGTACGGAAACCGGGTTCAGCAGGTATTGGAAGAAAATCCTTATCGGCTGGCAGAGGAGATACAGGGGATCGGCTTTCGGATCGCGGATGAGATCGCCAGACGGATCGGCGTTGCGGCGGATTCGGATTTTCGGATTCAGAGTGGGATCAGTCATGTGCTGCTGCAGGCAAGCAATGACGGCCATACCTATCTGCCGAAGGAACAGCTCCGGCTTCGCGTGTGTGAACTGCTGAATCTGGAAGATTTGGAACTGGAACCGCATCTGATGGATTTAAGCATCCAGAGAAAGATCATAGTAAAAAAAGAAGAAGGCAGTGACCTTATTTATGCTTCTACCTATTATTATACAGAATTAAATGTTGCGCGGATGCTGTTAGATCTGAATCATTCATTTGAAGAATCCCAGGATCAGGTAAACCGGCTGCTGCCTGTCATAGAGCGGGAACTGGGCATGACGCTGGAGGAAGAACAGAAACAGGCGGTTCTTCAGTCGGCAACACACGGGATCCTGGTGATCACAGGCGGACCCGGTACCGGAAAGACGACTACGATCAACGCGATCATCCGGTATTTTGAAAACGAAGAGAAAGAAATCCGGCTGGCGGCGCCTACCGGACGCGCGGCAAAGCGTATGACGGAGACTACCGGATATGAAGCGCAGACCATACACCGTCTGCTGGAATTGTCCGGCGGAATGGAGGAAGGCGAACCGATCCGATTTGAGCGGAATGAAATGAATCCGTTGGAAACAGAGGTGCTGATCATCGATGAAATGTCGATGGTGGATATTTTCCTGATGCATTCCCTGCTTCGGGCGATCTCTGTCGGAACCCGCCTGATCCTGGTAGGAGACGTGGATCAGCTCCCGTCCGTGGGACCGGGAAGGGTACTGAAAGATATCATTGATTCCGGCTGCTTTCCGGTTGTTAAACTCAACCGGATTTTCCGGCAGGCAACGCAGAGCGATATTGTAACAAGTGCGCATCAAATCAATCGGGGCGAAATGGTAGATCTGACCAGGGCGAAGGATTTTCTGTTCATCAGACGGGAAGAGGCCAGCCGGGTCGCGGGCGTGATCGTTACGCTGGTCCGGGAAAAACTGCCGAAATACGTACAGGCCGGCATCGCGGAGATTCAGGTGCTGTCCCCGACGAAAAAAGGAAACCTGGGTACCGTAAGCCTGAACCGGATCCTGCAGCGGGAATTGAATCCGCCGGAACCGGGGAAAGAAGAACGGGAACAGGGTGATGTGATTTTCCGGGAAGGCGATAAGGTCATGCAGATCCGGAACAATTACCAGATCGAATGGGAAAAGCGCGGCAGACACGGAATCGTACTGGAACGGGGGACCGGCATTTTTAACGGCGATATGGGGATCATACGGATCATCAACCCGACGACTGAACTGATGGAAGTGGAATTTGACGATAACCGGTATGTGGTATACAGCTTCAAAGATCTGGAGGAACTGGAGTTAGCCTATGCGGTGACAGTACATAAATCCCAGGGAAGTGAATATCCGGCGGTAGTCATTCCCGTATTATCAGGTCCGTCTATGCTGATGAATCGAAATATTCTGTATACGGCGGTAACGCGGGCCAAAAAATGCGTCTGCCTGGTCGGGATTGAAAGTACGGTAGCCGCAATGATCGAAAACGCCGGGGAACATAAGCGCTACAGCAGCCTGCAGAACCGGATCCGGGAACAGCAGGAGGAAGGAATGCGGATTTGGACAGACGGGATCTGAAACGAAAACTGCTCATTGGAAAGGAATTGCTTATCCGGGCCTGCTATCCGCTGACTTGTCCGGTGTGCGGGAAAAAGCTGCCGCTGGGAACCGTTGTGCATGAAGCCTGCAGAAAACAATTGCCGGTCATCACAGAACCCTATTGTCTGCGGTGCGGAAAACAACTGGAATCAGAGACGGAAGAATACTGTTATGACTGTCTCGCGCACAAGCATTATTATAAGCAGGGGGTGGCGGCATTTGCTTATGACCGCTGTATTCGCCAGGCAATATATGACTTGAAATATAAGAATAAACGGGAAAATGCGGCGTTTTTCGCGAAGTTTATGGCGGAAGCAATGGAAAAGCGCCGGCTGTTCTGGAAGGCAGAGATCCTGGTTCCGGTACCGATTTATAATAAGAAGAAAAAGCTGCGGGGCTATAATCAGGCCGAGCTGCTGGCGGACGCGATTGCCCTGGAAGGCGGATATGAAGTACGGAAGGATCTGATCTATCGGATCAGAGAGACAAAGCCGCAGAAAGAGATGAGCAATCAGGAACGCCGGGAAAACTTAAAGAACGCGTTCGCGGTGGACGCGGAGAAATGCGCGGCAGTGCCGAGGGTGGTCCTGATCGATGATATTTATACGACAGGCAGTACGGCGGACCATTGCGCGAAGCTGCTGCGGGCGGCGGGCGTACAGGAAGTTTATTATGCTGCGATCGCCATTGGCAGCGGTTTATAGCGATTTACAGGAGAAATCCGGAAATAAATGAAAAAAAAGATTGACTTCTGCCCGTTAGCTGTGATATAGTATGGGAGCGATGGAAGAAGTCTTTTTTTTATGCCTATTTTTAGGAGGCATAAAACACACAAAAAATATGGAGGTGGAAGGTTGTGCGCGTAAAGATCACATTGGCATGTACAGAATGTCAGCAGCGAAATTACAATATGACCAAGGATAAGAAAACCCATCCGGAGAGAATGGAGACCAGGAAATATTGTAAATTCTGCAAGTCACACACATTACACAAGGAAACCAAGTAACAGGAGATCATGGAGGTAGTCAATGAGCGAAGAGATTACGATCGAACAGGTCGCGAACCAGAAAAAGCCTGAGACAGCCAAAAAGTCCAAAAAAGGTAATAAAGAACCGAAGAAGAGCTTCTTTAAAGGAGTGAAAGCCGAGTTCAAAAAGATTATCTGGCCGGACCGGATGTCTGTCGTAAAACAGACTACTGCAGTTGTCGTTATTTCCGTATTGTTGGGTGCAGTCATCAAGGTTTTGGATATGATCATCCAGTTAGGTCTGGATCTGATCGTTTAATCCCTAATGGTTGTGTAGAATGGAGTAGATGATTATGGCAGAAGCACACTGGTATGTAGTCCATACTTATTCAGGTTATGAGAACAAAGTAAAAGCCAACATTGAAAAGACAATCGAGAACAGACACCTGGAAGATCAGATCCTGGAGGTTTCCGTACCGCTGGAAGATGTAGTGGAAGTGAAAAACGGCGTATCTAAGGTATCCCAGAAGAAACTGTTTCCGGGCTATGTCCTGATCAGAATGTTCATGAATGACGATACCTGGTATGTCGTAAGAAATACCCGCGGTGTGACCGGGTTTGTAGGCCCCGGTTCCAAGCCGGTTCCCCTGACCGAACAGGAAATGGTGAACCTGGGTATTTACAAGGAGCCTACCGTCGTGATCGATTTTGCGATCGGAGATTCCGTCACCGTTATAAGCGGCGCATGGGCCGGTACGGTCGGGATTATCCGCCGGATCGATGAGGACAAAAAAACTGTCACGATTTATGTTGATATGTTTGGCAGAGAGACCCCTGTAGAGCTGAGTTTCGCAGAGGTTAAGAAAATGTAGCAGAGTGGGAGGATACGTCTTTCCGATATTACCACAAGGAGGTGCCGAAAATGGCAAAGAATGTAACAGGATACATTAAATTACAGATTGCAGCTGGTAAGGCAACGCCAGCACCGCCGGTTGGTCCTGCATTGGGACAGCATGGCGTTAACATTGTACAGTTCACCAAGGAATTCAACGCGAGAACAGCGGATCAGATGGGTATGATCATTCCGGTCGTTATCACAGTTTATAATGACAGAAGTTTCAGCTTTATCTGCAAGACTCCGCCGGCAGCAGTTCTGCTGAAGAAAGCATGTAAGATTGAATCCGGTTCTGCCGTTCCGAATAAGAACAAGGTAGCAACAATTACCCGGGCAGAAGTTCAGAAAATCGCAGAGACCAAGATGCCAGACCTGAATGCGGCTTCTTTAGAGGCAGCAATCAGCATGATCGCCGGTACGGCAAGAAGTATGGGCATCCAGGTAGTTGATTAAAGGAGGTCTTACAATGAAAAGAGGAAAGAAATACGCAGAGGCAGCCAAAAAGATTGACCGTGCTGCTTTATATGAAACAGCAGACGCGATCGCTTTGGTAAAAAGCGGAGCAAGCGCAAAATTCGACGAGACTGTTGAACTGCATATCAGAACGGGTTGTGACGGACGTCACGCAGACCAGCAGATCCGAGGCGCGGTTGTACTGCCGCACGGAACCGGCAAGCAGGTAAGAGTTCTGGTATTCGCAAGAGGCGACAAGGCAGCAGAGGCAGAGGCAGCAGGCGCAGAATTTGTCGGCGCGGAAGAATTAGTTCCGAGAATTCAGAATGAAGGCTGGTTTGATTTCGACGTTGTCGTAGCAACACCGGATATGATGGGTATTGTAGGACGTTTAGGCCGTGTATTGGGTCCGAAGGGCCTGATGCCGAACCCGAAGGCAGGAACTGTTACAATGGACGTAACCAAGGCTGTTAAGGATATTAAAGCCGGTAAGATCGAATACAGATTAGACAAGACGAATATTATTCACGTGCCGATTGGTAAAGTTTCTTTCACCGAGGAACAGTTAGCGGACAACTTCCAGACCGTTATCGATGCGATCATTAAGGCAAGACCGAGCACATTAAAGGGACAGTATTTAAGAAGCATCACCCTGACCTCTACGATGGGACCGGGTGTGAAGCTGAATCCTGTCAGATTTGCTTAATCCGGATTTTTTGGTTGACATCATATATTTTATGTGCTAGAATGCACATGGACTTGAGATAAGTCCACATCGCCGAAGACAGCAGGTGTCCATTCAGGACGTAACGGGTTCCAACCTGCCGAGGACATTAGATTTCGTAAGCTGATTATGAAGATTAATGTAACCCTCTCTGCTTCGGCAGAGAGGGATTTTTATTGGGAACCTAGAATAAAACAGGAGGCAGAACGAATGGCTAAAGTAGAATTAAAACAGCCGATCGTACAGGAGATTTCTGATCTGTTAAACGGCGCTGCGACAGCAGTACTGGTTGACTACCGTGGATTGACTGTAGAACAGGATACAGCGCTGCGTAAGGAATTACGTGCAAATAACGTTGTGTACAAGGTCTACAAGAACACACTGTTGAACTTCGCCGTAAAGGGAACAGAATTCGAATCGCTGAGCCAGCATTTAGAAGGACCGACCGCATTGGCAGTCTGCAAGGATGACGCAACCGCCGCTGCAAGAGTTCTGGCTAAGTTTGGCAAGGATGCGGAAGCATTGGAGATTAAGGCTGGTATTGTGGAAGGTACTTACTATGACGCGGCAGGGATCGCGAAGATCGCAAGCATTCCTTCGAGAGACGAATTGCTTTCCAAGCTGCTTGGCAGTATCCAGTCACCGATTACGAACTTTGCCCGTGTTATTAAGCAGATTGCTGAGAAGCAGGAAGAAGTTGCGTAAACAATATTTTTTAAATTATTTTGGAGGAAATTAAAATGACGACTCAGGAAATTATTGAAGTAATCAAAGGTTTATCCGTATTAGAGCTGAACGATTTAGTAAAGGCTTGTGAAGAAGAATTCGGCGTATCTGCAGCAGCAGGTGTTGTCGTTGCAGCAGCAGGCGGTCCTGCAGCAGAGGAAGAAGAGAAGACAGAGTTTGATGTTGAGCTGACAGAGGTTGGCCCGAACAAGGTTAAGGTTATCAAGGTTGTTAAGGACGCAACAGGCTTAGGCTTAAAGGAAGCAAAAGATGCTGTTGACGGCGCTCCGAAGGTAATCAAGGAAGGCGTTTCCAAGGCAGAGGCTGAGGAATTAGTAAAGGCTCTGGAAGAGCAGGGCGCAAAAGCTACGATCAAATAAGTATCGCATCAGCAATGAATGCGCTGTGCGTCTGAAAGGGGAGAGCCCTCATCACGGTATGTCTGCATATCGGGAGATGGGGACTCTCTTTTTTCGCAGATGATGAGATCGCAAATCATGTGGAAGAAAGAGTTTCTGCAGCATTTGGAGGCCGGAAAATATAAGATCGGTGTTAGAGTTTGAAAATGACCGGTGTATCTTTAACAGATCATGAAAAACGTAAGAACGGGGGAAAATACCGATGATTCAGGGAAGACAATGGCAAATTCGGAAAAGAAAAAGGCGTGAGTGGATTAAAAGAATTCTGCTGGTTACAGCGGGAATGGGGATTGTTTTGTGCATGGAACAGGGGAAGCGATTATGGGATGGGATATCTGCGCGGGACACTGAGGAAGCGGGAGAACAGAAAGCAGTGGAAGCAAGCGAGGGTCTGCGGGAGGAAGCCCCTCAGGAAGCGGAGACGACGACTGGACGGACCGGAAGAAATGTGATAGCCGGGTTTCCCTGTATCCTGCAGACGCCGGAATACCCGTCGGGGTGTGAGATCGCGGCGATGACGTCTCTGTTAAATGATTACGGATATCCGGTGACGAAACAGACGATGGTAAACCGGTATCTGCCGATCCAGGAAGAAATGACAGGTGGGAAAAATTTCCGGGAAGCCTATCTGGGTTCCATTGATGATGAAGGCGCCTGGGGCGGCTGTTACGCAGAAGTGATTGCAGAAGCAGCAAATCATTATCTGAACGATTACAACGGCGGGATGCGCGCGAAGATTATTTCCGGAGCTTCGCCGCAGGAATTATACGCATATTTGGAAGCGGGGACTCCTGTTGTAGTGTGGGTCACCATTGATATGCAGAAAACGGAGATCATGGAAATGGGAGAGGATCGAAACGGCGATCCGCTGATCTGGCATAAAAAATCCCATACCGTAGTGCTGACCGGATATGACAGAAATATCGGCATGGTATATGTGGCGGATCCGTTAAGGGGAAATACGGTTTATCCGATGAGCAGTTTTGAAACAGCGTATGAAGCGATCGGAAGGGAGGCAGTCATACTGGACAATTTTTCCTGAAATAATTGAAAAATCTGGTTGACAACACCTTGACTTGTGTGATATGCTTGACAATGCGTTACTGTCCGATACTATGCAGTATTAGGCTATACGCTTTATAGATACGACATATAAGTAAATTTGTCAAGCGGTTTACTTAAAATTTCAGAAAGACGGGGTGAATTGTCAGATGGAGAAAAGCAGGATGCGTCCGGTAAAAACAGGAAAGAGCCTCAGAATGAGCTTTTCCAGGCAAAAAGAAGTTCTGGATATGCCCAATTTGATTGAGATTCAGAAGGACTCCTATCAGTGGTTCCTGAATGAGGGACTGAAAGAAGTTTTTAGGGATATCTCTCCAATTGAAGACTATAGCGAGCATTTGAGTTTGGAATTTGTGGATTTCCAGTTGTGCGAGAATGAGGCAAAATACACGATCGAGGAGTGCAAGGAGCGGGATGCGACTTATGCTGCGCCTTTGAAAGTGAAAGTGCGCCTTCACAATAAGGAGACCGGAGAGATCAGCGAATATGAGATTTTTATGGGCGATCTTCCATTGATGACAGCGACCGGTACATTCGTCATTAACGGCGCAGAGCGGGTTATCGTAAGCCAGCTGGTCCGTTCGCCCGGCATTTATTATGGTATTGCTCATGATAAACTGGGGAAGACGCTGTATTCCGCTACCGTGATCCCGAACCGCGGCGCATGGCTGGAATACGAGACGGATTCCAATGATATTTTTTATGTGCGTGTGGACAGAACCCGTAAGGTTCCCATCACCGTTTTGATCCGTGCATTGGGCGTTGGGACGAATGCGGAGATCCTGGATCTGTTCGGAGAAGAGCCGAAGATCCTGGCAAGCTTTGAGAAAGATACGGCAGAAAATTATCAGGAAGGTCTGCTTGAATTATATAAGAAGATCCGTCCGGGCGAACCGCTGAGTGTAGAGAGTGCGGAGAGTCTGGTCGCAAGCATGTTTTTTGATCCCCGCCGTTATGACCTGGCGAAAGTGGGCCGTTATAAATTCAACAAGAAACTGGCATATAAATACCGGATCCGGAACCGGGTTCTGGCAGAAGATGTTGTCGATACGGCAACCGGTGAGATTTTGGCAGAGGCCGGAACGACAGTGACGGAAGAAAAGGCGGTTGAGATTCAGAACGCCGCGGTTCCGTATGTTTGGATTCAGACAGAAGAGAGAAATGTAAAGGTAATTTCCAACATGGTTGTCGATATCAGCAAGTATGTTGATTTTCCATGCCGTGAATTAGGGATTACGGAGAATGTTTATTATCCGGAACTGGTAAAGATCCTGGAAGAGAATCAGACGGAGGAAGAACTGAAGGAAGCGATTGCGGCCCATGTTCTGGATCTGATCCCCAAACATATTACAAAGGAAGATATCATTGCTTCCATAAATTACTGTATGCATCTGGAAGCGGGGATCGGAAATTCCGATGACATCGACCATCTGGGCAACCGCCGTATCCGTGCGGTCGGAGAACTGCTGCAGAATCAGTATCGGATCGGTCTGTCCAGACTGGAGCGGGTTGTGCGGGAACGTATGACCACACAGGATCTGGAGGGTGTTTCCGCGCAGTCTCTGATCAATATTAAGCCGGTTACCGCTGCGGTAAAGGAATTCTTCGGGAGTTCCCAGCTGTCTCAGTTTATGGATCAGAATAATCCACTGGGAGAGCTGACGCATAAGAGAAGACTGTCGGCGCTGGGCCCCGGCGGTCTGTCCAGAGACCGTGCGGGATTTGAAGTCCGTGACGTGCACTATACGCATTATGGCAGAATGTGTCCCATAGAGACGCCTGAAGGTCCGAATATCGGTCTGATCAATTCCCTGGCATGCTATGCCCGGATCAATGAATATGGATTTGTGGAGGCGCCTTACCGTCTGCTGGATAAGAGCGATCCGAACAATCCGGTCGTTACCGATCAGGTAATGTATATGACAGCTGATGAAGAAGATAATTATGTTGTCGCGCAGGCCAATGAGCCGTTGGACGAAGAGGGACATTTTGTCAATAATAATGTGTCCGGCCGTTTCCGTGAAGATACTTCTCAGTTTGAGAAGAAAGCGGTTGATCTGATGGACGTATCTCCGAAGATGGTATTTTCAGTTGCGACTTCCATGATCCCGTTCCTGGAGAACGACGATGCGAACCGTGCCCTGATGGGATCCAACATGCAGCGTCAGGCAGTGCCGCTGATGATCACCGAAGCGCCGGTCGTTGGAACTGGAATGGAAGCAAAGGCAGCGGTTGACTCCGGCGTGACTGTGGTTGCCAAGAGAGCAGGTACTGTTATTATGTCTTCCGCAAAGAAGATTATTCTGAAATATGACGACGACAAGAGTACAGAGACTTATAATCTGATCAAATTCGCAAGAAGCAATCAGAGTAACTGCTATAATCAGAAGCCCATCGTGGATAAGGGTGATCATGTGGAAGCCGGAGAGGTGATCGCGGACGGCGCGTCTACCTATAACGGTGAGATCGCGCTGGGTAAGAATCCGCTGATCGGCTTTATGACCTGGGAAGGTTATAATTACGAGGACGCCGTTCTGCTGAGCGAGCGTCTGGTACAGGATGATGTATATACTTCCATTCATATGGAAGAATATGAGGCGGAAGCCAGAGATACCAAGCTGGGACCGGAGGAGATCACCCGCGATGTGCCGGGCGTCGGCGATGAGGCCCTGAAGGATCTGGACGAAAGAGGTATTATCCGGATCGGCGCGGAAGTTCGTGCCGGAGATATCCTGGTCGGCAAGGTGACGCCGAAAGGAGAGACGGAGCTGACTGCGGAAGAGCGTCTGCTGCGCGCGATCTTTGGTGAGAAGGCAAGAGAAGTCAGAGATACTTCGCTGAAGGTACCGCACGGCGAATATGGTATTGTTGTTGACGCTAAGGTATTTACCAGGGAAAACAGCGATGAGCTGCCACCGGGCGTTAATGAGTCGGTCCGCATTTATATTGCGCAGAAGAGAAAGATCTCCGTCGGAGATAAGATGGCAGGCCGCCACGGAAATAAGGGTGTCGTTTCCCGCGTATTGCCAGTAGAGGATATGCCGTATCTGCCGAACGGACGTCCGCTGGATATCGTATTGAATCCGCTGGGTGTGCCTTCCCGTATGAATATCGGACAGGTGCTGGAGATCCATCTGAGTCTGGCAGCCAAAGCGCTTGGAATTAATGTGGCAACGCCGGTATTTGACGGTGCCAACGAGTTTGATATTATGGATACGCTGGAACTGGCCAATGATTATGTCAACACAGAATGGGAAGACTTCCAGAAGAAGTATGCGGATAAGCTGCATCCGGAGCTGATGCAGTATCTGGGCGAGCATCTGGATCACAGAGAAGAGTGGAAGGGCGTTCCGATCTCCAGAGACGGAAAGGTACAGCTGAGAGACGGTCGGACCGGTGAATACTTTGATAATCCGGTTACCATCGGATTCATGCATTACCTGAAGCTGCACCATCTGGTTGACGATAAGATCCATGCGCGTTCTACAGGCCCGTATTCTCTGGTAACGCAGCAGCCGTTAGGCGGTAAGGCGCAGTTTGGCGGCCAGCGTTTCGGAGAAATGGAAGTCTGGGCGCTGGAGGCATATGGCGCTTCTTATACCCTGCAGGAGATTCTGACTGTAAAATCCGATGATGTCGTAGGACGTGTAAAGACCTACGAAGCGATCATCAAGGGTGAGAATATTCCGGAGCCGGGAATTCCGGAGTCCTTCAAGGTGCTGTTGAAGGAACTGCAGGCGCTGGCTTTGGATGTCAAGGTTCTGCGCGAGGACGATACGGAAGTTGAACTGAAAGAGAATATCGAAGATATCGATACCAATATCAATGCGATCATGTCGGACAATACTTCTTACGCGGGTTCTGATGAAGAGCTGGGACGTTATGGCTACAGCCAGAAACAGTTCGAGGGAGAAGAATTGGTAGATGTGGTAGAAGAAAACGGTCAGGAAGATGACGGAGAAGAGCAGTAGAAAGGAGTACCGATTATGTCAGAAGGAAATAATCAAACTTATCAGCCGATGACTTTTGATAAGATTAAGATTGGATTGGCTTCCCCCGAGAAGATCCGCGAGTGGTCTCACGGAGAAGTAACCAAGCCGGAGACGATCAATTACAGAACTCTGAAACCGGAACGTGACGGTCTGTTCTGTGAGCGTATTTTTGGACCGAATAAGGACTGGGAATGTCATTGCGGCAAATATAAAAAGGTACGGTATAAGGGCGTTATCTGCGACCGGTGCGGTGTAGAGGTTACGAAGGCCAGCGTTCGTAGAGAGCGTATGGGCAGCATTGAGCTGGCTGCTCCCGTTTCCCATATCTGGTATTTTAAGGGAATTCCAAGCCGGATGGGGCTGATTTTGGATCTGTCCCCGAGAACATTGGAGAAAGTTTTGTATTTTGCGTCCTATATTGTGCTGGACGCAGGAGAAACCGATCTGGTATATAAACAGGTATTGTCTGAGAAGGAATATCGGGACGCCGTTGAAAAATGGGGTTACGATGCATTTCGTGTCGGCATGGGCGCGGAAGCTATTGACGAGCTGCTCTGTGCCATTGACTTAGACAAGGAGTCCGAAGAATTAAAGGCAGAGATGGAAGCATCCACCGGACAGAAAAAGGTTCGGATCGTAAAACGTCTGGAGGTTGTAGAGGCATTTAAGAATTCCGGGAACAGACCGGAGTGGATGATCTTAAAAGTAATTCCGGTGATCCCGCCGGATCTGCGGCCGATGGTACAGCTGGATGGCGGCCGGTTCGCCACATCGGATCTGAACGATCTGTACCGCCGGATCATCAATCGGAACAACCGTCTGCAGAGACTGCTGGAGCTGGGCGCGCCGGAGATCATTGTAAGAAACGAGAAGCGTATGCTGCAGGAAGCGGTAGACGCGATCATTGATAACGGACGGAGAGGCCGTCCGGTAACGGGCCCCGGCAACAGAGCCCTGAAATCCCTGTCCGATATGTTAAAGGGCAAGCAGGGACGGTTCCGTCAGAACCTGTTAGGAAAACGTGTGGACTATTCAGGCCGTTCCGTTATTGTGGTAGGGCCGGAGTTAAAGATCTATCAGTGCGGTCTGCCGAAAGAAATGGCAATCGAGTTGTTTAAGCCTTTTGTAATGAAGGAACTGGTTGCCGCAGGTACCGCGCATAATATCAAGAGCGCCAAGAAAATGGTAGAGCGGCTGCAGCCGGAGGTATGGGATGTACTGGAAGAAGTCATTAAAGAGCATCCGGTTATGTTAAACCGTGCGCCGACTCTGCACCGTCTGGGAATTCAGGCGTTTGAGCCGATCCTGGTGGAAGGCAAGGCGATCAAGCTGCATCCGCTGGTATGTACGGCGTTTAATGCGGACTTCGACGGTGACCAGATGGCTGTACATCTGCCGCTGTCCGTAGAGGCGCAGGCCGAATGCCGCTTCCTGCTGCTGTCCCCGAACAATCTGCTGAAGCCTTCTGACGGCGGTCCGGTTGCAGTTCCGTCTCAGGATATGGTGCTGGGGATTTACTATCTGACTCAGATGCGTCCGGGCGACAAAGGCGAAGGTAAATATTTTAAGGATATCAGTGAAGCAATCCTGGCATATGAGAATGAGATCATTTCTCTGCATTCTGCCATTAAGGTGCGCAGAACCGTGACCAACGCCGCGGGAAAGACAATATACGGTACGATTGAAACAACGCTGGGACGTATGATCTTCAATGAAATCCTGCCGCAGGATCTGGGATTTGTGGAAAGAAATACAGACGAGGATTATCTGAAGCTGGAGGTAGATTTCCATGTAGGGAAAAAACAGCTGAAGAAAATCCTGGAAAAGGTTATCAATACACACGGTGCGACTAAGACTGCCGAAGTGCTGGACGATATCAAGGCAATGGGATACAAGTATTCCACGCAGGCAGCCATGACGGTTTCCATTTCCGATATGACCGTGCCGGAACAGAAGAAGACGATCTTAAAAGAAGCAGAAGCAACGGTGGAAAAAATCACCAAGAACTTCCGCCGTGGTTTCATTACTGATGAAGAACGGTATCAGGAAGTAATCAGCACCTGGAAAAATGCGGATGATGAGATCACGGAAGCGCTGCTGTCCGGTCTGGATAAATATAACAATATCTATATGATGGCTGATTCCGGCGCCCGTGGTTCCGATAAGCAGATCAAACAGCTTGCCGGCATGCGCGGACTGATGGCGGATACGACAGGCAGAACGATCGAGCTGCCGATCAAATCGAACTTCCGTGAAGGTCTGGATGTATTGGAGTACTTTATTTCCGCGCACGGCGCCAGAAAAGGTCTGTCCGATACGGCGCTTCGTACCGCGGACTCCGGTTACCTGACCAGACGTTTGGTTGACGTATCACAGGAACTGATCATCCGAGAGATCGACTGTTGTGAAGGAAAAGAGATCCCTTATATGGAAGTGCATGCTTTCATGGACGGCGAGGAAATGATCGAAAGTCTGGAAGACCGGATCACGGGACGGTTCGCGGCAGAGACGATTTATGATGCGAACGGTGAGCTGATCGTAAAGGCGAATCATATGATCACGCCAAAGCGCGCGGCAAAGATCGTCGCGACCGGTATGACATCTGTAAAGATCCGTACGATCCTGACCTGCCATTCGCATGTAGGCGTCTGTGCGAAGTGCTATGGCGCCAATATGGCGACCGGTGAAGCGGTACAGGTAGGCGAGGCTGTCGGCATTATCGCGGCACAGTCAATCGGCGAGCCCGGTACACAGCTTACCATGAGAACCTTCCATACAGGCGGTGTTGCCGGTGATGATATCACGCAAGGTCTTCCTCGTGTGGAGGAATTGTTTGAGGCAAGAAAGCCGAAGGGCCTTGCGATCATTACGGAATTCGGCGGAACTGCAGAAATCCGGGATACCAAGAAGAAACGGGAGGTTGTCATTACCAATTCGGAAACCGGAGCTTCCAAAGCATATCTGATCCCTTACGGTTCCAGAATCAAGGTTCACGACGGCGATGTTCTGGAAGCCGGCGACGAGCTGACAGAAGGCAGTGTAAACCCGCATGATATCCTGAAGATCAAAGGCGTGCGCGCCGTACAGGACTATATGCTGCGTGAAGTGCAGCGAGTATACCGTCTGCAGGGTGTGGAGATTAACGATAAGCATATTGAAGTGATCGTGCGCCAGATGCTGAAGAAGATCCGGGTTGAGGACGGCGGAGATTCGGAATTCCTGGCAGGTACTTCCGTAGATGTACTGGATTTTGAGGAAACAAACGAGCGTCTGATCGCAGAAGGCAAACGTCCGGCAGAAGGCAAGCAGGTAATGCTGGGTATCACAAAGGCTTCCCTGGCGACAAATTCCTTCTTATCGGCAGCTTCCTTCCAGGAAACGACAAAGGTATTGACGGAAGCCGCAATCAACGGAAAGGTCGATCCTCTGGTAGGTCTGAAGGAAAATGTGCTGATCGGCAAGCTGATTCCTGCGGGAACCGGCATGAAGGTTTATCAGGATGTGAAGCTGGATACCGAGGAGGCGGATTCCCTGATGCTGGAAGAACTGGAATCCGAGAACAGCCGGGCAGACGAGGAAGAAGATGAAATGATCGCTCTGGTAGAAGAGAATGAAGACGAGGGCGATTATGAAGACGAGGACGAGGATGAAGAATTCGACGAGGAAGAAGAGTTCGAGGATGCAGACGCGGAAGATTATGCGGAAGATGCGGACGCAGAAGAGGACGGTATCGAAGAATAATCCATCCGGATCGGATAAAAATTTTCTTGACATTTGCTTTGATTTGGATATAATTAGAAGGTGCGCTGCCCGATTCAGGGAATTTGTGCGCCCATTTGCCGGCAGGCAGATGGTAAGAGCAGTGATTCAGGATCACGTTCTAAACAATATTTTTACAGGAGGTGAAACAGAATGCCTACATTTAACCAGTTAGTAAGAAAAGGAAGACAAACTACTGAGAAGAAGTCTACTGCACCGGCTTTGTTAAAGAGCTACAACTCTTTAAGAAAGAAGAGCAACGATTCCAATTCTCCGCAGAAGCGCGGCGTTTGCACGGCAGTTAAGACAACTACCCCTAAGAAGCCTAACTCAGCTCTTAGAAAGATCGCCAGAGTTCGTCTGTCTAACGGTATTGAAGTAACAAGCTATATCCCGGGTGAAGGACATAACCTGCAGGAGCACAGCGTTGTTCTGATCCGTGGCGGAAGAGTTAAGGATCTGCCCGGTACCAGATATCATATCGTTAGAGGTACACTTGATACAGCAGGTGTTGCTAACAGAAAACAGGCTCGTTCCAAATACGGCGCAAAGAGACCGAAAGCCGCTAAGAAATAGGAACAGGGCAGATTTTCATGATTTCACAGGTTGAATGAAAGTACCCGGATTAGAAATATTGTTTAGAAGTGTTTTTAATACGGCGTGCGGACACAGTTCCATGTGAGTACCGATGAATAATTTTTATGATTAGGAGGGAAGCAACGTGCCACGTAAAGGACATACGCAGAAAAGAGAAATTTTAGCAGATCCGTTATACAATAATAAAGTGGTTACCAAGCTGATCAACAGCGTTATGCTGGACGGCAAGAAGAGTATCGCGCAGAAGATTGTATACGGAGCGTTTGAGCGGGTGGCTGCCAAGACGGATAAGCCTGCTTTGGACGTATTTGAAGAAGCAATGAATAACGTGATGCCGCAGCTGGAAGTCAAGGCAAGACGAATCGGCGGCGCTACCTATCAGGTGCCGATCGAAGTAAGACCTGACAGAAGGCAGGCATTGGCGCTGCGCTGGCTTGTAACCTATTCCCGTCAGAGAGGCGAGAAGACGATGGAAGAAAAGCTGGCAAATGAGATTATGGATGCAGCGAACAATACCGGTTCCGCTGTAAAGAGAAAAGAAGATATGCACAAGATGGCAGAAGCAAACAAGGCTTTTGCGCATTACAGATTCTAATAAGGAGGAGACAATCTTGGCTGGAAGAGATTACCCATTAGAGAGAACCAGAAACATTGGTATTATGGCGCATATCGATGCTGGTAAGACAACATTGACAGAACGTATCCTGTATTATACCGGTGTTAATTATAAGATTGGCGATACCCATGAAGGTACTGCGACCATGGACTGGATGGAGCAGGAACAGGAACGAGGTATTACCATTACTTCAGCGGCCACAACGTGCCACTGGACTCCGCAGGAGCAGAATAAAGCCCTGCCGGGTACTCCTGAGTACCGGATCAATATCATCGATACACCGGGACACGTAGACTTCACCGTAGAAGTTGAGCGTTCTCTGCGTGTATTGGATGGTGCTGTAGGTGTATTCTGTGCTAAGGGTGGTGTTGAACCTCAGTCTGAAAACGTATGGCGTCAGGCTGACAAGTATAATGTTCCTCGTATGGCTTTCATCAATAAGATGGATATTTTAGGAGCTGATTTCTACAATGCGGTAGAGATGATCAAGACCCGTCTGGGAAAGAACCCGGTTGTTCTGCAGCTGCCGATCGGCAAGGAGGACAGCTTTAAGGGCCTGATCGATCTGTTTGAGATGCAGTCCTACATCTATAATGATGAAAAAGGTGAAGATATAACAATTACAGATATTCCGGATGATATGAAGGAAGAAGCCGAAGCATATCATACCGAACTGGTCGAGAAGATCTGTGAAACAGACGACGACCTGATGATGGAATATTTAGAGGGTGAAGAGCCTTCCGTAGCAGATTTAAAGAAGGCTTTGCGTGCCGCAACGATCGCAGGTACGGCGATCCCGGTATGCTGTGGTACAGCTTACCGAAACAAGGGCGTACAGAAGCTGCTGGACGCAGTGATCGAGTATATGCCTGCGCCGACCGATATTCCGGCGATTGAAGGTGTGGACGAAGCAGGAAACGAAGTGGTAAGACACGCTTCCGATGAGGAACCGTTCTCCGCACTGGCATTTAAGATCATGGCTGATCCGTTTGTCGGAAAGCTGGCATTCTTCCGGGTATATTCCGGTACTTTGAATTCCGGTTCTTATGTGCTGAATGCGACAAAGGGCAAGAAAGAACGTGTCGGCCGTATCCTGCAGATGCATGCCAATAAGAGACAGGAACTGGATAAGGTATATTCCGGTGATATCGCGGCAGCAGTTGGATTTAAGACAACGACGACCGGTGATACGATCTGTGATGAAATGCATCCGGTTATCTTAGAGTCCATGGAATTCCCGGAGCCCGTTATCGAGCTGGCAATTGAGCCGAAGACTAAAGACGCACAGGGTAAGATGGGTGAAGCGCTGGCAAAGCTGGCGGAAGAAGATCCGACCTTCAAGGCGCATACGGATCCGGAAACAGGCCAGACGATCATCGCCGGCATGGGCGAGCTGCATTTGGAGATCATCGTAGACCGTCTGCTGCGTGAATTTAAGGTAGAGGCTAACGTAGGCGCACCGCAGGTTGCTTACAAGGAGACATTTACCAAGGCGGTTGATGTTGACAGCAAGTATGCAAAGCAGTCCGGCGGACGTGGTCAGTACGGTCATTGTAAAGTGCATTTTGAACCGATGGACGCCAATGGAGAAGAACTGTTTAAGTTCGAGTCTACGGTTGTCGGCGGTGCGATTCCGAAGGAATACATTCCGGCAGTCGGCGAAGGAATTGAAGAAGCAGCGAAGTCCGGTATCCTGGCAGGATTCCCTGTACTGGGCATCAAGGCGACGGTATTCGACGGTTCCTACCATGAAGTCGATTCATCCGAAATGGCATTCCACATTGCCGGTTCTATGGCATTTAAAGACGCGATGTCAAAAGCAAATCCTGTCCTGTTAGAGCCGATCATGAAGGTCGAGGTAACGATGCCGGAAGATTACATGGGCGATGTTATCGGCGATCTGAACGCACGGCGCGGCCGGATTGAAGGTATGGAGGATATCGGCGGCGGTAAGATGATCAAAGCATTTGTTCCGCTGGCAGAGATGTTCGGTTATTCCACAGACCTTCGTTCCAAGACACAGGGACGCGGTAACTACTCCATGTTCTTTGAGCGTTACGAGCAGGTTCCCAAGTCTGTACAGGATAAAGTAGTAAGCGCGAGAAGCAAATAAAATAAAAAGTAAAAATAGGCTTGCAATATTTACTAATTTGAAATATAATTACCAATAGCCTATGCGAATATGAAATTGATATTTTTTAAGGAGGATTCAAAAAATGGCTAAAGCTAAATTTGAAAGAACCAAACCGCATTGTAATATCGGTACCATTGGTCACGTTGACCATGGTAAAACAACCTTAACAGCAGCGATCACCAAGACACTGGCTGGAAGAGTTGCCGGTAATGCAGCTGTAGATTTCGAGAATATCGACAAGGCTCCGGAAGAGAGAGAAAGAGGTATTACAATTTCTACCGCTCACGTTGAGTATGAGACAGAGAAGAGACATTACGCACACGTTGACTGCCCGGGACATGCTGACTATGTTAAGAACATGATCACCGGTGCTGCTCAGATGGATGGCGCTATCCTGGTAGTAGCTGCTACCGACGGTGTTATGGCTCAGACCAAGGAGCATATCCTGCTGTCCCGTCAGGTAGGTGTACCTTATATCGTTGTATTCATGAACAAGTGCGATATGGTTGACGATGAAGAACTGTTAGAGTTAGTAGAGATGGACATCAGAGAGTTACTGAATGAGTATGACTTCCCTGGTGACGACACTCCGATCATCCAGGGTTCCGCTCTGAAGGCTCTGGAAGATCCGAGCGGCGAGTGGGGCGACAAGATCATGGAACTGATGGATGCTGTTGATACCTGGATTCCTGATCCGCAGAGAGCTACCGATAAGCCGTTCCTGATGCCTGTAGAGGATGTGTTCTCTATCACAGGCCGTGGTACTGTTGCTACCGGTAGAGTAGAGCGTGGTGTTCTGCATGTATCTGAAGAAGTTGAGATCGTTGGCGTGAAGGAAGAGACTCGTAAGGTTGTTGTAACTGGTATCGAGATGTTCCGTAAGCTGTTAGATGAGGCTCAGGCTGGTGATAACATCGGTGCGCTGTTGCGTGGCGTTCAGAGAAATGAAATCGAAAGAGGACAGGTTCTGACCAAACCGGGTACCGTTACCTGCCACAAGAAGTTTACCGCACAGGTTTACGTTCTGACCAAAGATGAAGGCGGACGTCATACACCTTTCTTCAATAACTACAGACCGCAGTTCTATTTCAGAACAACGGACGTAACAGGCGTTTGCGAATTGCCTGCAGGGACAGAGATGTGCATGCCTGGTGATAACGTAGAGATGACTGTTGAACTGATCCACCCGATCGCTATGGAGCAGGGCTTAGGCTTCGCTATCCGTGAGGGCGGCAGAACAGTTGGTTCCGGTAAGGTTGCTACAATTGTTGAGTAATCTTTGTACATTGGACGCGTGCATGGCGCGAGTTTAATGGAAAGACAATCAGAATCAGTTAAAATCAGGGCTTTCGGACTTTTGTCCGGAAGCCCTTTTTGCATGGCGGAATGAAAAGGAATGAGGGAAAGCTGTTGCATTAAGATATTTGATTGAAATTTTGATGTAAATAGATTTGAATTATAGAATGCTTGCATTTTCAAATTGTCTAATTAATAGTTCGATGATATAATGTAATAAAAGCGTTATATATTACTCGTAACTTTCAATAGCATGAAATGATGGGAAGGAGACTGTATGGAAAACATAAATGAAATAATACAATCAGATCAAACGTTGGATTCATTGATTACAAATTCCATAGAGTTAATCCAATATGCCAGACAGTTTGCTGCAAAACAGGTAAATCTGATACAGCTTATGACGTATTATTCTCTTGGCAGATGGATTGTAGAGGTGCAGCAGGAAGGACAGGAACGTGCCAAATATGGGAGAAAAGTTATAACAACTTTGTCTGAGCGTTTAACGGAAAAGTTTGGAAGAGGTTTCTCTGCAACAAATCTGGAATATGTCAGAAAATTTTATATGACATATGCAGATCGAATTTCCCAAACACTGTTTGAGGAATTTGCTGTTAAAAAAACCCAAACAGTGTTTGGGAAATTGGAAGAAAATCCGCCGTTTATGGTTTCATGGTCGCATTATTTACAGCTTATGCGAATCGAAAATAAAGAGGAACGCAGTTTTTATGAGATAGAATCAGCAAAGTCTGGCTGGGGAATACGAACATTGCAAAGGCAGTATAATTCCAGTTTGTATGAGAGATTGGCACTTAGCAGAGACAAAGATGCAGTAATGCAATTGGCAAAAGAGGGAAATGTGATTGCCAAGCCACAGGATATTGTAAAGCAGCCTACTGTATTAGAGTTTCTTGGATTGGAGGAAAAAGCGGAATATTCCGAGAGTGATCTGGAAACAGCCATCATTAACAAGCTGCAAAAGTTTTTGTTGGAATTGGGAAAAGGATATCTTTTTGAAGCGAGACAGAAGCGATTTACATTCAATGAAGATAACTACTATGTGGATCTGGTGTTTTATAATCGACTTTTGCGTTGCTATGTTTTGATTGATTTAAAGGTGGACAAGCTGACGCATCAGGATATCGGACAGATGCAGATGTATGTGAATTACTATGACCGATATGAGAAACTTGCCGAAGAAAATCCGACAGTTGGCATCTTGATGTGCAAAGAGGCGAACGATGCATTAGTGGAGATTACACTTCCGAAAAATGCCAACATCTATGCTTCTCAATATAAACTATATTTGCCCGATAAGAATCTGCTGCAGGAAAAGCTCAGGCAATGGATTGCAGAGGAGGAGTCATGAGCAAAATAGTTACTACAGCATGGGAGACAAATTTATAAGGAGAAATAGTGTGAAAAATCACACTGATGTGCTGATTTTTCACACAGCTATTTGTGCCGGAGCGTCTCAAATAGCCATGATGGCAGACGAGAAATCGCCTTCGCGAATTTCTCGTCGCCTCCTTCGCGTAAACGCTCCGGAATGGAGGTTAATATGCGGCGCAGAGACAGAGAAGTAACAGATTTTGAAACGATATTAAGCATAATCGATGAATGCCATGTGCTCCGGATCGGACTTTCAGACGGGGACTTTCCCTATATTGTGCCGCTCAATTTCGCCTATACGGTATCAGGAGAGCAGCTTTCGTTTTATGTGCATGGCGCTATGGCGGGCAGAAAATATGAACTGATGTGTAAAAACCGGAAATGCTCGTTTGAAATGGATATTCCGCTTGAGATGGACTGTATGGCGGATCGAAAAGATGTGACTATGCGGTACAAATGCGTGATGGGAACGGCGGAGATTACCTTCCTGGAAGGGGAGGAAAAGCAGAATGCCATTGATCATATTATCATGAACCGGTATGAACAAACGCGCAATTTTGCGTATAATAAAGACAGAGTCGCTGCCACAGCGGTTGCCAGACTGACGGTGACCAGCCTTACCGCCAAGGTCAATCCGGTCAGAGGCGGGGCGGACTGAATTTATCCGCAGCGGGCACAGAAAACAGATCAGGATACATAGGAGATTATGATGAGCGGATATATCATGGAACTCAGAAAACTGGTAGGACACCGGACGCTGATACAGTGCGCGGCGAGCATTATTGTTGTAAATGCGGAAGGAAAGCTACTTATGGGAAAGCGGACGGATAATCATATGTGGGGTTACGCAGGCGGCTCAGTGGAAATAGACGAAAAGGTTGAGGACTGTGCCAGACGAGAACTTTTAGAGGAAATGGGGATCGTGGCGGAGGAGCTGGAATTTTTTATGGTAAATTCCGGACCGGAGGTCCACTATGTATATCCGAATGGAGATGAAGTCTCCAACATAGAGATCATATATATCTGCCGGCACTATCACGGAGAGATCACGGCGCAAAAAGAAGAAATAGAGGCACTTGCGTTTTTTGATCCTGCTCATATTGAGATAGAAATGATCTCGCCTCCCATACGGCCGGTGATTCAGAGGTATATTGAGAGTTATTTGTAAGCAAAGGGGCATAGAAATGTGGCTTATTATGGCAGTGCTGTCTGCTTTCTTTTCCGGATTGACGGCAATTCTGGCAAAATGCGGGATAAAAAAGACGGATTCCGATATTGCAACGGCGTTAAGGACAGTTATTGTTCTGCTGTTTTCCTGGATTATGGTGTTTCTTGTGCAGTCGGCAGATACGATCACACAGATTGAAACAAAATCCATTGTTTTTCTGGTGCTGTCCGGTCTGGCGACAGGCGCGTCCTGGATCTGTTATTTTAAGGCGCTTTCGCTCGGCGATGTCAATAAGGTGGTACCGATCGACAAATCCAGTACGATCCTGACGGTGCTGCTTGCTATTATTTTATTTGGGGAAACAGATCGCTTGACGGCAAAATTATTTGGAACCGCGTTGCTGGCAGTCGGGGTATTTCTGATGATCGAAAAGAAGACCGAGGGGCATCAGATGGTCAAACGCACTTGGCTGCCTTATGCAGTCGGCTCAGCTGTCTTTGCCGCGCTCACTGCAATTCTTGCAAAAATCGGGATTACCGGCGTAGAATCGAATCTGGGGACGGCAATCCGCACCGGCGTCGTACTGATTATGGCATGGTGTATTGTTTTCCTGAAAGGGAAACAGTCTCTGTTAAAAGAAACCGATAAAAAAGAGCTGTTGTTTATCTGTTTGTCCGGGGTTGCCACCGGCGCGGCATGGCTGTGCTATTACTATGCGATTCAAAACGGAGTGGTCAGCATCGTAGTTCCGATTGACAAGCTGAGCATACTGGTATCGATATTGTTCTCATACATTGTATTTCATGAGAAACTCAATCGGAAAACCTTTTTCGGATTGATACTGATGGCTGTCGGAACTTTGGTGATGATAATCTGGGAATAAAAGAATGGAGGTCAACATGATTTTTAAGTATTGTGCGGAATGCGGTACAAAACTGGAAGAGATCCGGTGCGGCGATGATGATTGTAAAATCTGTCCTGCCTGTAAGAAAATCTATGGCAGCAGTCCGGTACCGGTCATCGGGGCACTGGTGGTCAATGAGTTTCATGAGATCCTTTTGTTGAAGCAGGATTACATATCCACGAAAAAATGGACGATCGTCACCGGTTATATGACGGACGGAGAAAACGCAGAGGAATCTGTTGTCAGGGAAGTAAAAGAAGAAACCGGACAAAATGTCTTGAAATGCCGGTATGTATCCAGCTATTATTATGAACCGAAGCAGCTTATCATGTTGGGCTTCATCGTATCTGTCCGGAAATCCGCATTTACAAAGTCAGCCGAGGTCAATGCACTGAAGTGGTACCGGTTGGAAGAAGTGGATGCGGTGATTGCCAGGGAAAATAATTACTCGGGAATTCTGTTTGACAATTGCCGTACTATGCTGGAAAAAGGGGAATGGTAAAATCCCGGTTTTCAAATATAAAACAGTCAGGACCGGAATCCTGCAAGAGGACTCCGGCTCCTGTTATTTCTATATTCAGCATTAGTCCGTGACAAATAACTGTACCCAGTAATAGGTGTTGCCGGTTACATATACGCCCACGGCAATGCCGGTAAAATCTGTTTTAAGAATATTGGCACGATGTCCGTCGGAATTCATCCATCCGTTCATGACTGTTTTGGCAGAAGGGTATCCATATGCGATATTCTCACCCCAGCCCCAGTAACCGGTCAGGTTTAAATCATCAAAAACGGTAAAGCATGATCTGCCATCCGGACGGGTGTGGGCGAATGTTTTTACGATTTCCTCTGCGCGGATATCGGCAGCTTTCTGAAATTCAGAACCGTACCGCAGCGCGGGCAGACCTTGTTTTTCCGCTCTGCGTTTACCAGCTGAAATACCTCCTGCTGCAGGCCGGCAGTTGTAACGGCAGGCTTTTTCGTTGTAGTCTGCGGCTGTGTTGCGGCAGGCTTTTTAGCCGTGGTCTGCGGCTGTGTTGCGGCAGGCTTTTTGGCTGTAGTCGTCGGCTGCGTTGCAGCAGGTTTCTTGACTGTGGTTGTCGGCTGTGTAACAGCAGGCTTTTTGGCTGTAGTCGTCGGCTGCGTTGCAGCAGGTTTTTTGGTTGTAGTCGTTGGCTGGGCTGCAGCAGGCTTTTTGGTTGTGGTTGTCGGCTGTGCTGCAGCAGGTTCTTCTGTAGTCGTTTGTTTCTGTGTTGTTATCTGCTCCCTGGTCGTAGTAGGCGGTTCCGTGGTGGTAACCGATTCTGTAGTCGGAGCGGCAGTCGGTTCCGTAACAGATGAGAATTCTGTCGTTTTATCAGAGGGGGTCCCGGAACTCGGAGTCTGCACTGACTGTTCCGGAGTCTGAGATGAGCAGCCGGTCAACAGCAGCAGTGATAAAAATAATGCAGCAAATTTATACCAGTATTTCATGGAATACCTCCAATCCAAAATGCTTGATTCTGTATATATGTTTGTAACACAGTCAGTATAACCTATGAAGCGGTGTAGTGTCCAGATAATATTTTTGGCAAAATTGGAGAAATTGTTTTAAATCCGTATAAAGCGAATAGAGATTGACAGAAAGCGAATAATTTTTTATGATACAGTAAAAAAGATTGGAGAATAGTGTGAAAAATCACACCGATGTGCTGATTTTTCACACGGCTATTTGTGCCGGAGCGTCCCAAATAGCCATGATGG
>CANQOK010000037.1 GCA_947625465.1 uncultured Lachnospiraceae bacterium
ACCTGGCTACGGACCAGGGTGTCGGGAGTTCGAATCTTCTCACGCACGCAGGAGGGCCCACGGAAGTGGGCTCTTTTTTTGTGTCCGGGATTGAAATGCCTTGACAAAAGAGGAATAAAATGCTTAAATAAGAATATCAATTGCAGGGGAACGAAGCCGGAGATCCGGTGAAGTTGAGAAGGTAAAACCTGACCCTTTGAACCTGTTGGTTAAGACCATGGTAGGGAAGCAGTTCGATTGTGTAATACACGGGATTTCAGGCTTCCATACTTTTGGTATGAAAGCCTTTTATTTTATATGGTTAAGGAGAAGCGATGAAGCATTGTTTGACGATAGCGGGCTCTGACTGCAGCGGCGGTGCCGGAATCCAGGCCGATCTGAAGACATTTTCCGCACTAGGCTGTTTTGGAATGAGCGTTGTGACTTCTGTAGTGGCAGAGAATACCAGCCGTGTGATTTCCGCCCATACCATACCGGCAGATGTGATCGCGCAGCAGATAGAGGCGGTATTTGAAGATATCCGTGTGGATGCGGTGAAGATCGGGATGCTGCCGGATGCGGAAGTGATGCGGACGGCTGCGGAAGGATTGCGGAAGTATCAGCCCAAGATCATTGTCACCGATCCGGTCATGGTGGCAACCAGCGGAGACGCACTGGTAGAAGAGTTTGCCCAGGAGACATTAAAACAGGAGATTTTGCCGCTCACTACGTTATTGACGCCTAATATTCCCGAAGCGGAGGCATTGACCGGACGGACGATCCGAACCGTGGAGGATATGAAACAGGCGGCGCTGCAGATTGGGAAAACAGTTTCTGCTGTGCTCGTAAAAGGCGGACATCTGACGGCAGATGCAGTGGATATTTTATATGACGGGAAGTGTTTCTACGAGTTTTCAGCGGAGCGGATCGATACGAAAACAACGCATGGAACAGGCTGCACCCTGTCCTCAGCCATAGCCGCTTATCTGGCGCGGGGACTGACAGTATACGAAGCGGTGGAGCAGGGAAAACGGTATGTAACGGAAGCCATCCGGCACGGATTGGATATCGGGGCCGGATACGGACCGGCAAACCACTTTTATCAGTGGTATCCGAATTAGAATCAATAAGAGCGCGCAAGGCGGTCTGGAATGGAGGAAAGATGAGAGAGTATAAGACGCAGATGGAAGCTGCAAAAAAAGGAATCATTACGCCGGAGATGGAGGTAGTTGCGAAAAAGGAATATATGGATCCGGAAAAGCTGCGGGAACTGGTAGCTTGCGGACAGGTGGCGATCCCTGCCAATGTGAACCACACCGCATTGTCTGCGGAAGGGATCGGAACCGGACTGCGGACGAAGATCAATGTAAATCTGGGAATTTCCGGCGACTGCAAGAATTATGATATGGAAATGCAGAAAGTGGATATGGCAATTCAGTTTGGGGCAGAGGCGATCATGGATCTGAGCAACTACGGCAAAACCAATACGTTTCGCCGGGAACTGATCGCAAAATCTCCTGCTATGATCGGTACGGTGCCAATGTATGACGCCATCGGATATCTGGATAAGGATCTGCTGGAAATCAGCGCGCAGGATTTTCTGAAGGTTGTGCGCGCCCATGCGGAAGAAGGCGTAGATTTTATGACGATTCATGCGGGGATCAACCGCCGTGCTGTGGAAGGATTCCGCAGAGAGGGCAGAGAGATGAATATCGTGTCCAGAGGCGGATCGCTGTTGTTTGCGTGGATGATGATGACCGGCAATGAAAATCCGTTCTTTGAATATTATGACGAAGTATTGGATATTCTCCGCGAATATGATGTTACCATCAGTTTGGGTGACGCGCTGCGTCCCGGTTGTTTAAAAGACAGCACTGACGCAGGACAGATCGGGGAACTGCTTGAACTTGGCAATCTGACAAAGCGCGCGTGGGAAAAAGATGTTCAGGTTATGGTCGAAGGTCCGGGGCATATGGCCATGGATGAGATCGCTGCCAATATGAAACTGCAGAAACGGCTCTGCCACAACGCGCCGTTCTATGTATTAGGGCCTTTGGTTACGGATATTGCGCCGGGGTATGATCATATCACCTCCGCGATTGGCGGGGCGATAGCTGCGGCAAGCGGCGCAGATTTTCTGTGTTATGTAACGCCGGCAGAACATTTGCGTCTTCCGGATGTGAATGATGTGAGAGAAGGCATTATGGCAAGCAAGATCGCTGCCCATGCGGCCGATATTGTGAAACGGGTACCGCATGCGCTGGATGCGGACAATGCAATGGCAAAGGCCAGACATGCCGTAGACTGGGACGCTATGTTCAAAGTAGCGATCGATCCGGAGAAGGCAAAACGGTATTTTGACAGCGCGCCGCCGTCAGAACGTCATACCTGTTCCATGTGCGGAAAGATGTGCGCGGTGAGAACGACGAATATGATCTTAGAAGGGAAAAAAGTGGAATTTTGCTCGGAACGATAACAAAAGAGGACGGTATGAAGCATAGAAATATTAAGAAACTGACACTGGCGGCAGTGTTAGTTGCAGTAGCGGCTGTGGGTTCTTCTTTTTCTTTTCCGGTAGGAGCGTCCAAATGCTGTCCGGCACAGCACTTAGTCAATGTGGTAGGCGGCGTTTTCCTTGGCCCCTGGTATAATGTGGCGATGGCCTTTTGCGCCAGCCTGATCCGGAATCTGATGGGAACCGGAACACTGCTGGCTTTTCCGGGATCCATGTGCGGAGCTTTATTGTGCGGACTGGCGTATCGGTTTTCCGGCCGGCTTGCGGCGGCATATCTGGGAGAACTGTTTGGGACCTCTGTTGTGGGAGGATTGCTTGCCTATCCGGTTGCGGCGTGGATCGTGGGATCGGAAGCGGCAGTCTTTGGATTTGTGGTACCGTTTTTAGTCTCCAGTCTGGGCGGAACCGCGCTTGCGGCAATCCTGGTTACCGCATTGAAAAAGGCAAAAGTCTTAGATCTATTTTTAAAAAAGACCGGGATGGATTCGTAAATTGAGAAACAGAGGGTAACGATGTCGGACTTATTGACGTATCTGCGGAAAGAAAAACCGCTGGTGCATTGTATTACAAATTATGTGACGGCAAATGATGTAGCCAATACCGTTTTAGGTATTGGCGCATCTGTCATTATGGCAGATGCAAAAGAGGAGACCGCGGAGATTACGGGGATCGCGAAGGCGCTGGTGCTCAATCTGGGGACTCCCGACCGGGAACGGATCGCTGCCATGCTGGAAGCGGGGAAAACTGCCAATGCAGGTGGAATCCCGGTGGTGCTGGATCCGGTCGGCGCAGGCGCATCCGCATTTCGAAATCAGGCGGTCAGAGAACTGCTGGCGCAGATCGCAGTCACGGCGATCCGCGGCAATCTGTCGGAATTATCTTATCTGACAGGAATGGGACATGCCTCCAAGGGCGTAGATATGGCAGAAGAAAATGCGGGAAATGACGCTGCACTGGTTGCAAAGCAGGTGGCGGAGAAATATAATTGTATTGGAATCGTAAGCGGAAAAACTGATGTGATCACAGACGGGAAACGGTTTCTGTACGTTCAAAACGGAACGCCCCGGATGTCAGCCATTACAGGTGCGGGCTGTATGGCGGACGGGATTTTGGGCGCGTTTTTGGCTGCCCGCCGGGCTCAGACAGGCTTCGCAAAACCAATTTCCGGGGAAATTTCAGAGTATTGGGACGCCTGCGCAGAGGCGGTTGCGGTAATGGGAATCGCGGGAGAGATCGCCGAAAAGCAGTGTCGGACAAGCGGAACGGGAAGCTTCCGTGTGGCCCTGATCGATGCGGTCAGCCAGATGGATGAGAAACAGATTGCCGAACTGGCACGGTATACAGCGCAATACAGACAGTAGAGGAGAAAGCATGGGAACGACAGATTATACCTTATATCTGGTAACGGACCGAAATCTGATGTCCTGTGATACGGTGGAGGAATCGGTCAGGCAGGCGGCAGAAGGCGGCGTTACGGTAGTACAGCTGCGGGAAAAGCAGGCTACATCCCGTGAATTTTATGAACAGGCGGTCCGTGTAAAGGCAGTTACGGACGCTTACGGAATCCCGCTGATCATCAACGACCGGGTAGATATCGCGATGGCGGTAGACGCGGCAGGCGTTCATCTGGGACAAAAGGACATGCCCTGTTCCATTGCCAGAAGGATTCTGGGACCGGATAAGATCATTGGAGTTTCGGCGGCGCTCCCGGAAGAAGCGCTGCAGGCAAAAGCAGACGGCGCCAGCTATCTGGGCGTAGGAGCCGTATTTCAGACGGGAACGAAGCAGGACACCCGACCGGTGACAAAGGAGCGGCTGGCACAGATCCGCGCGGCCGTAGATCTTCCGATTGTCATTATCGGCGGAGTCAAACAGAGTAATGTGCTGGAGTTTGCCGGTATGGGAATTAACGGCGCGGCTGTAGTTTCCGCCATAGTGGCGCAGCCGGATATCAAAAAAGCAGCGGAAGAAATGCGACGGATCTTACAGAAGTTTTAATTAGATTGGATATGGAGGCAGATATGCAGAACAACAAAACAGAGATTCAAAAATTCCCGCCGATCGTTAAGGATTTCCCTCATATGATCCATGGCGCGGACTACAATCCGGATCAATGGCTTTCCATGCCGGAGATCTTAAAAGAAGATGTACGCCTGATGAAACTGGCGCATATGAATGCGGTATCCATCGCTATTTTTGCATGGAAGGCGCTGGAACCCGAGGAGGGCGTTTATACCTTTGCGTGGCTGGATGAACTGATGGATCGCCTGGCGGCAAATGGGATCGGCGCGGTACTGGCAACGCCGTCGGGAGCAAGACCGGCATGGATGGATGCGGCGCATCCGGAGGTACTGCGGGTATCCGCCAACCGAGTGCGGAATCTGCACGGACAGCGCCATAATCACTGTTACACGGCTCCTTATTACAGGGAAAAAGTAAGGCAGATGAACCGTATGCTGGCTGAACGTTACGGGAAACATCCGGCTTTAAAGCTGTGGCATATTTCCAATGAATACGGAGGAGACTGCCATTGTCCGCTGTGTCAGGAAGCCTTTCGGGAGTTTTTGCGGAATAAATACCAGAATGATATCAACGCATTGAACGATCAATGGTGGACCAGATTCTGGAGTCATGAATTTTCAGACTTTGACGAGATTGAGTCCCCGTCTCCGCACGGAGAAAATCAGATCCATGGTCTGCATCTTGACTGGATGCGGTTTGTAACGGCACAGACGAAATCCTTTATGGAAAATGAGATCGCGCCTCTGCGGGAACTTACGCCGGATATCCCGGTTACTACGAATCTGATGGGGACTTATGAAGGCCTGAACTACTGGGAAATGGCGCCGATCATGGATGTTATTTCCTGGGACAATTATCCGCAGTGGCACAATGACAGCGTATCGGACAGTCAGGTAGCGTGCCGGATTGGATTTATCCATGATATCAACCGGTCTTTGAAGAAAAAACCGTTTTTACTGATGGAGAGCACCCCCAGCCAGGTGAACTGGCAGCCGGTCAATAAATTAAAGCGGCCGGGAATGCATGCCCTGTCTTCCATTCAGGCCGTTGCGCACGGCGCGGACAGCGTACAGTATTTCCAATGGAGGAAAGGCAGAGGTTCCAGCGAAAAGTTCCACGGCGCAGTGGTCGATCACTATGGAAAAGAAGATACCAGAGTATTTCGGGAAGTGGCGAAGCTGGGAGCAGATTTGGAAAAACTGGATGAAATTGTAGGAACGGTCACGGTTTCCGAAACGGCAGTGATCTACGATTGGGAAAATAAATGGGCGATCGACCATTTACAGGGCCTGAACCAGCATCGGGATTATGAGCCCACTTGTGTCAGTCATTACAAACCATTCTGGGATATGGGGATTTCTGTGGATGTCAACTGTATGACGGAGGATTTTTCGCCCTATAAGCTGGTGATCGCGCCTATGCTGTATATGACAAAAGCGGGAGTGACGGAAAAACTGCGCAGCTATGTGGCGGAGGGCGGAACTTTAGTCCTTACCTACTGTACCAGTTATGTGAATGAAAATGATCTGTGTTATCTGGGCGGATTTCCTGGAGAATTGATGGATGTGGCGGGAGTATGGGCCGAGGAGATCGATCCGCTGTATCCGACCGACACGAATTCGATTACGTTATATAACGCAGACAGAGTTTATTTTGAAAAAGAGCGTTATACCTGCCGGGATTTCTGCGAGATCATTCACGCGAAAGAAGGCGCGGAGGTGCTGGCAGTTTATGATTCCGATTTTTATACGGGAATGCCTGCGGTTGTTCGGAACCGCTATGGAAAAGGGACCTGTTATTATATGGCGGCCAGAACAGAGCCCGCGTACCTGCGGGATTTCTACAGAAAACTGGCGGCGGAACTGAACCTTCAAAGACTGGATTATACAGAGATTCCGGACGGCGTTTCGGTGCAGACACGCTGCGGAAATGGGGCGCAATACGATTTTATCATGAATTTTAATCCGGATTCGGCCGTTGTGGAAGGCGTCAGCGGAACGGATGTGATTTCCGGAGAAAATCTGCAGGGGCAATGCAGATTACAGGCTTATGAATGGCGGATCCTGAGACGTTCCTAACTTTTTATCAGTTTTTAGTTGAATAAAAATGGAATTAATAGTAAAATGAAAGATACGGAATAAAAATATACATGGGATAAAGAACGGAAAAACGGGAGAGGAGACGGACGATGGGTCTAATCAGCGCAATTTTTTTAGGCATTGTTCAAGGGGTGGCAGAGTTTCTGCCGATCAGCAGCAGCGGGCATCTGGCGATTTTTAAGAATTTATTCGGAATGTCGGATGTCAGCATTTCATTTGATATTTTACTGCACATGGGGACACTGATAGCAATCTTTCTTGTATACTGGAAAGATATTCTGAGATTGCTGATAGAGGGTGTGGGGATTATCGCAGACAGCTGTTATAATATATATGCGGCGATCGCGATGCGCAGAGGAAGGAATGTCGGTTACCGCCGCGTGATCAAGTCCGCGTATCGGAAATTTGCCCTGCTGATCATTATCTCTACGATCCCGACAGGTATTTTGGGAATCGTAACGAAGGATATGATCTCCGCTGTGGAAAAAACGCTCCTGGTACCGGGAATCTGTCTGCTGATCACCGGTGTATTGCTTTTGATCTGCGATCTGGTTACGCCCGGACGGAGAACGCCGAAGCAGACGACCTGGCTACATGCAGTAATATTGGGGATCGCGCAGGGTTTTGCAATCCTGCCCGGTATTTCCAGATCCGGGACAACCATTACGGCAGGCTGCTGCATGGGACTTCGCCGGGACTTTGCCGTGAAATATTCGTTTATCATGTCGATCCCGGCCATTCTGGGCGCCATGATCTTAGAGGGAAAAGAAGTGTTTACGACGCCGCTTGCGGACGGAGAACTGCGGAACTATCTGATCGGCGCACTGGTTGCCGCGATTGTCGGATATATCTGTATCCGTACCCTGCTTGTGGTTGTAAGACGTAAAAATTTCCGGTTTTTTGCTTATTACTGTTTTGCTGTCGGAGCCATTACGCTGATCGTACATTTCGTCAGATAGAGTTTGGAGGGAGAAAAGAGTGGCTGGTACGCAAAAAAAAACAACACAGAAGAAAAAGACCGCCAATCAGACCGGAAGAAAGAAAACAACAGCTGCGAAAAGCAGCTCTCAGAATAAGAATACCAGGAAACCTGCAGAAAAATATGTACCCACAGAAAAAGATATCATGCTACATAAGGAAGTGAAGCTGTTGGTACTGGCTGCGGTTTCTCTTATTTTGCTATTGAGCAATTTTGGCATATGCGGTGCATTCGGCAATTTTGTAAGCCGTATTATGTTCGGCGTTTTCGGGATATTCGCGTATATTGTCCCCGTACTGCTGATTTTAGGCGGTGCTTTTCTGATCTCCAATTTTGGAAACCGGAAAGCGGTCATTAAAATACTGGCAGGTATGATGCTCCTGCTCCTCCTGTGCACGATGGCGCATATGATCCTGATCGGAACATATATGGACAGCAGCATGGCGGAAACGTATCGGTTTTGTGCCGAACAGAAAAACGGCGGCGGCGTGATCGGCGGCTTTTTCGCGCAGATATTGACAACGGCCGTCGGAACGGTCGGAACTTATATTGTATGTGTTCTGCTTGCGGCAGCGGCGTTTGTGCTGCTGACGGAGCATTCCGTTGTAAACGGCGTAAAGCGGCAGGGACAAAAGGCTTATCACTCTGCCCGGGAAGATATGGCCAGATTCCGGGAAAATCAGGAATATGTCAGAGAGGAACGGGAGAGAAAAAGGGAGTTTGAACGCCGCTATAAACGAAAAGGTGTTCCGATGGAGGAGACCGCGCTGAAGAAGTCCGGTGAAGAAATGATTGACGGCGATATGCGGGAGCTGCATGCAGATACCTTTGGGACTGAAGGAAGAACCGCGGAACGCAGGCCGGAGGAGTTTCACGGCAGGGTTCATATTCATACACAGGAAACGGGAGTGCGGACAGAGTCAGCGCGTCAGACGCAGATTCCGCTTCCTTCGGATTCTCAGCCGGAATCCGGAGAACCGTTTACGCCGAAAGAACGGGTTGAAGTCAGCGCGTCGGCGATGGAAACCATGCGGCGCAATCCCTATGAATCCGAAGTTCGGGTACATACAAAAGGAGACAGCACGGATGTGCGGGAGACCCCGGTACCGGATACGGATCACGCGCAGTCAGATATGCCGAAAGCGGAACCGAAAAAGAGAAAAAAAGCATATATGCTGCCGCCGATGCATCTGCTGAATTTCGGGACAGGGGCGTCACCGGCAGGCGGAGAAGCAGAGCTGAAAGCGACGGCGATCAAGCTGCAGCAGACGCTGCAGAATTTTGGCGTGGGCGTTACGATCACGGATGTAAGCCGAGGCCCGTCTGTTACCCGGTATGAACTGCAGCCGGAACAGGGAACCAAGGTATCGAGGATCACTTCCCTGGCTGATGATATCAAGTTGAATCTGGCGGCTCCGGATATTCGGATCGAAGCGCCGATCCCCGGAAAAGCGGCGGTAGGAATTGAGGTTCCCAATGCCAGCAGGGATACGGTATATTTGCGGGAACTGCTGGAGTCCAAGGAGTTAAAGCAGCATCCGTCCAAGATTGCCTTTGCCGCAGGCAAAGATATTGCGGGCAAGGTCATTGTGGCGGATATTGCCAGGATGCCGCATATGCTTGTCGCGGGGACTACAGGTTCCGGTAAATCCGTATTCACAAATTCGATTATAATGAGTATTTTATATAGGGCGAAACCATCGGAGGTGAAACTGATCATCGTGGATCCGAAAGTGGTGGAGTTCGGCGTATACAATGGGATCCCGCATTTGCTGATCCCGGTTGTGACCGATCCGAAAAAAGCGGCCGGCGCCCTGCAGTGGGCGGTCGCAGAAATGCAGGAACGGTATAAGAGATTTGCGGAACTGGGAGTCCGGGATCTGAAGGGCTACAATGCCAGGATCGCAGATCAGCCGCAGGAAGAGGGCAAAGAAACGGAACTGATGCCGCAGATCGTTATTATTATCGACGAGCTGGCAGACCTGATGATGGCTGCCGCCAAGGAAGTGGAAGATTCCATCTGCCGTCTGGCACAGCTGGCACGCGCAGCGGGAATCCATCTGATCATCGCGACGCAGCGTCCTTCGGTAGATGTGGTGACCGGCCTGATCAAAGCGAATATCCCATCGAGAGTTGCTCTGCTGGTTTCCCAGGGAATTGACTCCAGGACGATTATCGATATGAACGGCGCGGAAAAGCTGCTGGGAAACGGCGATATGCTGTTTTATCCGTCCGGCTATGTAAAACCGGTTCGTCTGCAGGGCGCGTTCATTTCCGATGGAGAAGTCTCCAGAGTTGTGGAGTTTATTACCCAGCAAAGCGGAGAGGTAGCGTATGACGAGACGATTACGCAGCAGATTGCCAATGCGAATGTGGAGAACAGCATGGATCCCGGCGGAGATGCCGGCGGGAGAGACGCTTATTTTAATGAGGCGGCCCGATTTGTGATCGAACGGGAAAAAGCCTCTACCAGTATGCTGCAGCGTATGTTTAAAATCGGCTTTAACCGGGCGGCCCGGATCATGGACCAGTTGTCAGAGGCCAATGTAGTCGGAAATGAAGAAGGCACAAAGCCGCGCAAGGTATTGATGACGATGGAACAGTTCGAGGATATGCTGCGGAATGAGGCAAAGGAATAGTGTGTAAACTCTCTGTAAAGGATAAAAGATTTTTTCACAGAGAAGAAAATACAGCAGCCTGCGAGACAGGCGGAAGGGAAGGCAAATTACATGAAGACAGATATTGAAATCGCAAGAGAGGCGCAGATGCTGCCCATTCGGGAAGTGGCCGCGAAGCTGGGGATGGAAGAGGACGATCTGGAATTATACGGTAAGTATAAGGCGAAGATCTCCAACGAATATCTGAAGAAGATCGAAAATAATCCGCAGGGTAAACTCGTGCTGGTAACGGCGATCAATCCGACTCCGGCAGGGGAAGGAAAGACAACAGTCAGCGTCGGCCTGGGGCAGGCGTTATGCAAATTGGGAAAGCGGGCAGTGATCGCGCTGCGGGAGCCGTCCCTGGGGCCTTGTTTCGGCATTAAAGGAGGCGCTGCCGGAGGCGGTTACGCACAGGTAGTGCCGATGGATGAACTGAATCTGCATTTTACCGGTGATTTTCATGCGATCACGGTTGCCAATAACCTGTTGGCCGCACTGTTGGACAATCACATTCAACAGGGAAATGAACTGGGAATCGATACCAGACAGGTGGTATGGAAGCGGTGTCTGGATATGAATGACCGCGTACTGCGAAATGTAGTAGTCGGTCTTGGTTCTAAGATGGACGGCGTTGTCAGGGAAGACCATTTTGTCATTACGGTGGCGTCCGAGATCATGGCGATCCTGTGTCTTGCCAATGATATGGCGGATCTGAAAGAACGTCTGGGAAATATTATTGTAGCCTATAATTATGAAGGAAAGCCGGTAACGGCAAAAGACCTGCATGCGGTTGGCGCGATGGCAGCAGTCCTGAAGGACGCCATTAAGCCTAATCTGATCCAGACGCTGGAAAATACGCCGGCATTTGTTCACGGCGGCCCGTTTGCCAATATCGCGCATGGCTGTAATTCCGTAAGAGCAACGAAAACCGCCCTTCGGCTGGCAGATATTGTAGTGACGGAGGCAGGATTCGGCGCAGATCTGGGCGCTGAGAAATTCTTTGATATCAAGTGCAGAAAATCCGGATTAAAACCAGATGCCGTAGTTTTAGTCGCTACAATCCGCGCATTGAAATACAATGGCGGCGTTGCTAAGGCGGATCTGAATCAGGAAAATCTGGACGCTCTGAAAAAGGGAATCGTCAACCTGGAGAAGCATATTGAAAATCTGCAGAAATACGGGGTGCCGATCGTAGTCACCCTGAATGCGTTTGTAACGGACAGTGAAGCGGAAAATGCCTTTGTAAAGCAGTTCTGTGAAGAGCACGGCTGTGAGTTTGCGCTGGCAAGAGTATGGGAAAAAGGAGGAGAAGGCGGACTGGATCTGGCCAGAAAGGTGGTCGAGACTCTGGAAACCAAGGAAAGCCATTTTAAACCGCTCTATGATCTGTCGCTGCCGTTAACCGATAAGATTGAAACCGTAGCGAAGGAAATATACGGGGCTTCCGGCGTGGAATACGCGCCTGCGGCCGCGAAGGCACTGGCGAACATTACGGCCATGGGATACGGAGAACTGCCGGTATGTATGGCAAAAACCCAGTATTCACTTTCCGATGACCAGACAAAGCTGGGACGTCCGGAGAATTTCACCGTACATGTCAGAGAGGCGTATCTGTCAGCAGGAGCGGAGTTTGTGGTTGTAATCACAGGTTCGATCATGACGATGCCGGGATTACCAAAGAAGCCTGCTGCTTTTGACATCGATGTGACGGAAGAAGGAGAGATCACAGGCTTATTCTAAAAAATCTTTGGAGTTTTTATGGAACTTGCATTTTGGAAAATGCACGGGATCGGCAATGACTACGTGTTGGTCAACTGCCTGGAACAGACCATAGAGAATCCTGAAAAAGCCGCCGTTTTGCTCAGCGACCGGCATACGGGGATCGGTTCGGACGGACTGATTCTGGTGGAATCGTCGGAAACCGCAGATTTTCGGATGCGGATGTATAATGCAGATGGAAGCAGAGGCAAAATGTGCGGAAACGGAATCCGATGTCTCGGGAAATATGTGTATGATAACGGGCTGACGAGAAAAAAGCAGCTCCGGATCGAAACAGACAGCGGAGTCCGCGAATTGAAATTAGAAGAACAAAACGGGACCGTAACCCGTGTTACAGTGGATATGGGGATACCCAGTATGGAAGCAGCAGAGATTCCGATTCAGACAAAAGACTCGAGGTGGATACACAAAGCGATCTGCCTGGGGAGCAGGCTGATTCATGTGACCTGCGTGTCTGTCGGGAATCCCCATACTGTTATATTTGTAACAGATGTGCAAAAAACGGATGTGCATGGGATCGGCAGAAAACTGGAGCATGCACATTGGTTCCCGGAAGGCACCAATGTGGAATTTGTAGAAGTAAAAAGTAAAAACCGGCTGCACGTACGCGTATGGGAGCGGGGAAGCGGTGAGACACAAGCCTGCGGAACCGGGGCCTGCGCCAGCGTGGCGGCAGCGGCAGAACAAGGCATTTGCGAGCAGGGGCTTCCGGTGTTTGTGGAACTGGAAGGCGGTAAGCTGACGGTCTGGTATGAACGAAACGGCAGAATCCGAATGCGGGGACCTGCGGCATTTGTCTTTTCCGGAAAATGTCAAATATAGAATTGGATCTGCGTTAAGCAGAAAGGGGAGCGGCTATGAAGCTTTTGGAACTATTACAGGGCTTAAAGGCTGCGGTTGTGAAAGGAGAAGACCGGGAGATCACCGGTCTGACACAGGATTCCAGACAGGTTCTGCCGGGAGTGCTGTTTTTTGGGGTGAAAGGATATCAGACAGATGGAAATCTGTTTTTGCAGGATGCGATAGACCGCAGGGCAGCTGCCGTTGTCACAGAAGACGCGCGGCAGGCGGAAAAACTGGTCTGCGGGGACGGACAGAGTGTTGTTGTCGTATCCGATGTGCGCGGCGCGATGGCGATGTGTGCGAAGCGTTTTTACCGGTCACCTGATACCCATATGACAATGATTGGGATTACCGGTACAAAAGGAAAAACAACTGTAGCGAGTATGATATATCAGATTTTACTTGACAGCGGGAAAAAGGCGGGAATGATCGGTACGCTGGGCTGTTTCTTCCCGGACGGAACCAAATGCGCGGAATCGGTGAATACCACGCCCGGAACCCTGACTTTGTGGAAGGAACTGGATAAACTGGAAAAGTCCGGCGCGCAGTATGTGGTGATGGAAGTTTCTTCCCAGGGCATGAAAGACCGGCGTGTTGAAACGATTACGTTTGATTACGGTATTTTTACCAATTTATCCGTGGATCATATCGGTCCGGGGGAACATCAGAATTTTGCGGAATACAAAAGCTGTAAACAGCAGTTTTTTAAACAGTGCCGGATCGGGATATATCACAGTGCAAATGCCTGCTGGAAGGAAATGGCGCAGACAGAACAGATATATACGTACCGGTTTGTAAAAAGCGCAGCAGATGAAACTGCGGATCTGTGCGGCATGGAAGCAGAGGATTCGGTGTTTTCTGTTTCGGGAATGGTCAATGCGCAGTTTTCATTGAAAATTCCCGGGCAATTTTCCGCGGAAAATGCGCTGGCAGCCATTTTATGTACGCATTTGCTTGGAATTCCCGTAAAACAGATTCAAGACAGTCTCTCGGAATGCAGGGTACGGGGCAGAATGGAACCGGTGGAGACAGGATTGCCGTTTAGGATCCTCATCGACTATGCGCATAACGCGGAAAGTCTGAAAAAGGTGCTGGAAACATTAAAACCGCTCTGCAGGGGGAGACTGATCGCCATGTTTGGATGCGGGGGCAATCGTTCCCGGACCAGACGGTTTGAAATGGGGAAGATAAGCGGAACTCTGGCGGATATTACGATCCTTACAGAAGACAATTCGAGAGAAGAACCGCTGTGGCAGATTCTTACGGATATTGTAACAGGCATCGGGGAAACCGGAGGGCAGTATATGGTCATTCCAAATCGCAGGCAGGCCATAGCATTCTGTCTGAAGCTCGCGGAAGAAAACGATATGGTTCTGCTTCTGGGAAAAGGACACGAGACCTATCAGGAGAAGCATGGAGTCAGGACAGCATTTGATGAACGGGTTGTCGTCAGCGAATTGCTTGCGGAATATAAAACTGCGGCAGAGAAGGGATAACAAAATGAAATACGCGGATGTGATCGTAGATATTTCCAGTGGAAATCTGGATCGGACATTTCAATATCGGATACCGGATCTTCTGCAGGCGCAGATTGCCGAAGGAGTGCCGGTAGAAGTTCCCTTTGGAAAAGGCAACCGGATGATACAGGGGTATGTGGTGGCATGCAGCGATACCCCTGCGTATCCGGTGGAAAAAATAAAAGAGATTCACAGCATCAACAGCCGGTCACTGGAAATTGAGGATCAGCTGATCAGACTGGCGGCCTGGATCCGAAAAACATACGGCGGAACCATGAACCAGGCTCTGAAAGTCGTACTTCCCATTAAAAAACGGGTAAAACTGAATGAAAAAAAGTGGATCCGCAGAGCAGCTCCGGAAAGCAAAATCAGAAACTGGCTGGAAGAAAACCAAAATAAACGGAATCAAAAGGGCAGAAAACGGCTGCTGGAAGAACTGGTAAAAGAGCCGGTGCTGTCGTGGGAAGCGGTGACGGACAAATTACACATTGCGCCGTCTACCATTCAGGGACTGGAAAAGAACGGGTTGATCCGCGTAGAACGGATGGAAGTGGGGAAAAATCCCATTCAGGCTGAAGAAAACGAAGAAAAACGGATCGTTTTGAATGAAGAACAGCGGAAGATATGCGCCAAAATCGGAGAAAGTATTCAAAATGGGGAAGGAAAGACGCATCTGATCCATGGTGTGACCGGAAGCGGAAAAACCGAGGTATATATGGAACTGATCGCCCGTACACTGGAAATGGGAAAACAGGCTGTCGTTCTGATTCCGGAGATTTCGCTTACCTATCAGATCGTGATGCGGTTTTATCACCGGTTTGGAAATCAGATCGCGATCATGCATTCCAGATTGTCTCAGGGAGAGCGGTATGACCAGATGAAGCGTGCGAAGGAAGGAAGCATTTCCATTATGATCGGCCCGCGTTCCGCTTTGTTTGCTCCATTTCCCAATCTGGGACTGATCATTTTGGATGAGGAACAGGAAAATGCCTATAAAAGTGAAACCGTACCAAAATATCACGCCAGGGAAACGGCCATAGCCAGAGCGGCGCTTTGCGGTGCTACGGTAGTATTGGGTTCCGCGACGCCTTCCATTTATGCATATTATCAGGCCATGCAGGGAACCTTTATCCTGCATGAACTGACCGGGCGGGCAAACGGACAGGAGCTGGCAGAAGTAGAGATCGTGGATCTACGGGAAGAATTGAAGGCCCGGAATACATCTGTTTTCAGCCGGCGCCTGCAGGAACTGATCGAAGAACGGCTGAAAAGAAAAGAACAGATCGTATTGTTTTTAAACCGGAGAGGATATGCAGGGTTCGTTTCCTGCCGCTCCTGCGGAGAGGCTATTGGCTGTCCGCACTGTTCGGTTTCGCTTACGGCGCATAAATCGGCGGCAGGGACCAGACTGGTCTGTCATTACTGCGGTTATACCATGCCTATGCCAGATCGCTGTCCTTCGTGCGGATCTCCCTATATTTCCACTTTTGGGATCGGAACGCAGAGAGTAGAGTCCATGCTGAAAAAACGGTTTCCGGCAGCGCGCGTGCTGCGGATGGATCAGGACACGACCCGCGGAAAAGACGGACACGGGAAAATATTGTCAGCGTTTGCCAATGAAGAAGCGGATGTTCTGATCGGGACACAGATGATCGTAAAGGGACATGATTTTCCGAATGTAACGCTGGTCGGGATCCTGGCGGCAGATCTTTCTCTGCATCAGTCGGATTATATGGCGGCGGAGAGAACCTTTGATCTGCTGACCCAGGCGGCGGGACGCGCCGGCCGGGGAGACCGGAAAGGTCAGGTGGTGATTCAGACCTACAAGCCGGACGATTACAGTATTCAGGCAGCTGCGGCGCAGGATTATGCACGGTTTTATGAAATGGAACTGCCGCACAGGCAGCTCGGAAAATATCCGCCCATATGGAAGATGGCGGCAGTCCTGCTTACTTCGGAATCCGAGCAGGCCGTCCGGGAAGGCGCCCGGCAGATGGCAAAGAAGCTTCGGACGGTTCCGGGACTTTCCGTAGTAGGTCCTGCGGAAGCAAGTGTGGCAAGAATCCAGGATATTTACCGATTTGTGTTGTATTTGCGGGCCGAACAGGGTAAAATACTGAAAGATGCGAAAGAAATGGCGGAACGGCTGGCATCGGATTCACAGATATTTAAAAATCTGAGTGTACAATATGACGATACACCAATGATGAATTATTAAGAATAAGAATGGAGATTATTATGGCGACTCGATTGATTAGAACCTTAGGGGACAGCGCACTGACAAAGACCTGCCGGGAAGTGAAGGAGATCACACCGCGGATCCGCACACTGATCGAAGATATGTTTGAAACCATGTATGCGTCTGACGGCGTAGGACTGGCAGCGCCGCAGGTGGGAATCTTAAAACGGATCGTAGTGATCGATATCGGGGAGGATCCCCATGTCCTGGTGAATCCCAGAATCGTTGCGGCAGAAGGAAAACAGACCGGCTATGAAGGCTGTTTAAGCGTACCCGGAAAATCAGGTATTGTGACCCGGCCCAATTATGTCAGGGTAGAGGCCTTTGATGAAAATATGGAGCCGTATGTGCTGGAAGGAACTGAAATGCTGGCACGGGCGATCTGCCATGAATGCGACCATCTGGACGGAAAATTATATGTGGAACTGGCAGAAGGCGGGCTGATCGACAACAGTGAGCTGGAAGAAATGCAGGAATAGGAGTCTGACAATGAGAATTATTTTCATGGGAACCCCGGATTTTGCAGTACCTGCTTTGCGGGCGCTGGCAGAACACGGACATGAGATTGCGGCGGTCGTAACGCAGCCGGACAAGCCTAAGGGCAGAGGCGGACGGATGCAGTTTCCGCCGGTGAAAGAGGCTGCGCTGGAACTGGGAATCCCGGTATATCAGCCGGCAAAAGTAAAAGCGCCGGAAGTGATTGCGCAGCTGCGCGCGCTGCAGCCTGATGTGATCGTGGTTGCGGCCTTCGGACAGATCCTGCCGAAGGCAATCCTGGATCTGTCGCCCTATGGCTGCATTAATCTTCACGCTTCGCTTTTGCCGAAATACCGCGGAGCGGCGCCGATCCAATGGGTGATTTTAAATGGTGAGACGGAAACCGGGATCACAACGATGCAGATGGATGAAGGACTGGATACCGGCGATATGCTTGAGACAGTGACCGTCCCGATCGAGCCTGACGAAACAGGCGGGAGCCTGCACGATAAGCTGGCGGCGCTTGGCGGTCCGCTGATCCTGTCTACGCTGGATAAAGCGGAGGCGGGAACTTTAAAGCCGGTAAAACAGGACGGCAGCCGTTCCTGTTATGCCGGAATGCTGGATAAGAAGCTGGGAGAACTGGACTTTACCAGACCGGCTGTTGTTCTGGAACGGCTGGTGCGGGGACTGAACCCGTGGCCCAGCGCCTACACAAATTTTCACGGCAAGATTTTAAAGATATGGCAGGCGGAAGTGACGGACGCTTATTCGGGAGAACCCGGGGAGATCGTCGCTGTTACAAAAGACAGGATCGTGGTGGCGGCAGGAGAGCAGTGCCTGGCGATCAAAGAATTACAGCTCGAAGGAAAGAAACGGATGGATACAGCCGCTTTCCTGCGGGGAGTGACGGTTGAGAAAGGAGAACGGCTATGATGCCTTATTACTATTATTTTGACTGGACCTATCTGCTGATTCTGATCGGAGTCGCGCTGTCTTTGCTGGCGTCCGCGAAGGTGCGGAGCACTTACGCAAAGTACAGCCGGGTGCAGAATCACGCGGGGCTGACCGGCGCGCAGACGGCGGAACGGATCCTTCACCGGGAAGGGATCTATGATGTGACGGTACAGCATATATCGGGAAATCTGACCGATCATTACGATCCGCGCACGAAAACGCTGCGTCTGTCGGATGCGGTTTACGCGTCTGCCAGCGTTGCGGCTGTCGGGGTCGCCGCGCATGAGTGCGGACACGCGATCCAGCACGCGAAAGGATATGTCCCACTTCGGCTGCGGGGTGCGCTGGTTCCGGTGGCTAATTTCGGCTCCGGTATTTCCTGGTTTTTGATCATTGCCGGTCTGCTGATCGGCGGTAATTCTTCCCAGTGGCTGATCAATGCCGGGATCGCCGCGTTTTCCCTTGCGGTATTATTTCAGGTCGTTACGCTTCCGGTAGAGTTTAATGCGTCTGGACGCGCGCTTCGGATCCTGGAATCGAGCGGCATGTTGTATGATACCGAACTGACGCAGTCCAGGAAAGTTTTGAGCGCCGCAGCACTGACTTATGTGGCGGGAGCAGCCGCAGCAATCTTACAGCTGCTGCGTCTGATTATTTTATTCGGAGGCCGTCGGGATGACTGATGTACCCAATCCCAGAGCGCTGGCTTTGGATATTTTAACGGAGAATGAAAAAGAAGGGGCTTACAGCCATCTGCTGATCCGGCAGATGCTGGAAAAATATCAGTATCTGAAAAAACAGGACCGCGCGCTGATCACCCGGCTGGCGGAAGGAACCATTGAAAACCGTTTGTATATCGATGAGATCCTGGGCACCTGTTCCAAACTGCCTGTCCGTAAAATGAAGCCGGTTATCCGGAATATTCTCCGGATGGGAGTTTATCAGATTATCTGGCTGGATCGGATCCCGGATTCGGCCGCCTGTAATGAAGCGGTAAAATTAACGGAAAAACGCGGGTTTTATCAGCTGAAAGGCTTTGTCAACGGGATCTTAAGGAGAATTGTCCGGGAAAAGGAACAGTGGGCGCCTGAAAAACTGAAAGAGCGGTATGCGGATGATCCGGTACAATACCTCTCTCTGCGCTACTCCGTACCGGAGTGGCTGATAAAAGACTGGCAAACTGTATATCCGTATGATATCATTGAAACGATTCTGCAGGGTATGTATGCACCGGCACCGACGACTGTACGGCTGCAGACGGATTTTGCCTCGGAAGAAGAAATCATAGAAAGCCTTTGCGCGGACGGATGTCAGACTGTCCGGTGCGAAGCCGCGGACGGCGTGTTCTATGTAAGCGGCTATGATCACCTGGAAGCGCTGAAAGCATTTCAGAACGGCTGGATTATGGTACAGGACGCCAGTTCCGTTCTGGCGGGCCTGACAGCGGCTCCGAAAGCGGGCAATCTGGTCCTGGATGTCTGCGCGGCGCCGGGCGGAAAGAGCCTTCATGCCGCCAGTCTCCTACGGGGAACCGGCATGGTGGAAGCCAGAGATATTTCAGAGTATAAGATCGCATATCTCAATGAGAATATCAGGCGGATGCGCCTGACAAATATCAGGACTAAAGTATGGGACGCTGCGGTTTTGGATGAATCGATGCGGGAGCGGGCGGATATCGTGATCGCGGATCTGCCCTGTTCCGGATTGGGCGTTCTGGGAAATAAGTCAGATCTGAAATACCGTATGACGGCGGAGAAGCAGACGGAGCTGGTGCGTCTGCAGAAACAGATCCTGACGACGGCCGCTGCCTACATAAAACCGGGCGGATATCTGGTTTACAGTACCTGCACCATAAACAGGCGGGAAAACGAGGATATGGTCTTCTGGATGACGCGGGAACTGGGACTGACGCCGGTGGATATCAGTCCGGTATTCGCGAATCTGCCTGCCTGCACGACAGCAAAAGACGGTTACCAGCAGCTTCTGCCGGGCATTCACAAGACAGCCGGATTTTTTATCAGTAAATTACGAAAGGGTTTATCATAGGATTTGCAGTGACAGAGATCAAGAGTTTTACTTACGGACAGTTGGAGAATTGGATCACAGAGCAGGGAGAAGCAAAGTTTCGCGCAAAACAGATTTATGACTGGATGCATAAAAAGCTGGTGACAGAATGGAGCCAGATGTCCAACCTGCCGGAACGGCTGCGGGATCTGCTGAAAGAACAGTTTGCGCTGACGGTTTTAAGACCGGTGGAGATTCTGCATTCCAAACAGGACGGAACGCGGAAATATTTATTTGAACTTTCAGACGGCAATGTGGTCGAAGCGGTCATGATGCCGTACCGGCATGGAAATTCCGTCTGCATTTCCACGCAGGTGGGCTGCCGCATGGGATGCCGGTTCTGTGCGTCTACGCTTGACGGTCTGGTCCGCAGCCTGACAGCGGCGGAAATGCTGGAAGAAGTATACGGCGTATGCCGGGATCTGGGCAGCCGTGTCAGCAATATCGTGCTGATGGGAAGCGGAGAACCGTTTGACAATTATGAGAATGTGATGCAGTTTCTTCAAATGATTACGGATGACTACGGGCTGAATATCAGTGCCAGAAATATCACGCTGTCTACCTGCGGCCTTGTGCCGGGGATCCGCAAATTCGCGGACCGGAAAGGACAGGAGACCCTGGCGATCTCACTGCATGCGGCGGATGATGAAACACGCAGAAAAATGATGCCGATTGCAAACCGGTATTCGATCGCTGAAATTATGGAGGCTTGCAGATACTTTTTTGAACTGACGGGCCGCCGGATCACATTTGAGTACAGCCTGGCGGCGGGGGTAAACGACCGGCAGACGGATGCGGCCGGCCTGGCGGCGCTGCTGAAAGGGCTGCCCTGCCATGTAAATCTGATCCCCATAAATCCGGTCCGGGAACGGCAATTCCGGCAATCCCACATGACGGATGTGAATCATTTTAAGAATAAACTTGAAAAAAGCGGGATCAATGTTACCATAAGAAGAGAAATGGGAAGGGATATACAGGGGGCCTGCGGTCAGCTCAGACGAGGTTTTTTGGAGTCTAAAAAGAGCCAATAGAAACATTTTTATCAATCCTTCCAGATGAGCAATCATACAATAATGACAGGATTTACAGCATCGCTGATTTTATGAGAACTCTCACAGATCATCAGCTCGTTTTTATATCCATCTAAATGCAGAACGGCGGCGGAAAATTCTTGCCGCCACTTTTTGAATTTTGAAACATTAACTTTACATCATAGATAAAAGCAAATTCCCATAACCCCAGAAAACAACAGCAACAGAATCGGAGAAAACGGCTTCTTTCGGAATTTTGCATGCGCCGTTGCCGACACAGTGAGAATTGCAAAAATAACGCCTGCTTTCCAATCCAATAAAGCAGAATCATGAACGGTTTGGATGTTCGCAACGGTACTTAGAAGCAGAATAAACGCCGTTCCCAAAATCAGTCCTGTGATTACCGGGCGTATTCCGTTTAATACCGACTGCACACCGGCGTATTTCATCACTTTTTTCAAAAGTGCCGCAATCAGCAGGATCACAATGAAGGACGGTAGGACAACCCCGAAGGTGGCGGCAAGTGCGCCAACAAATCCTGCCTGTGAAGAACCGATAAAGGTCGCCATATTGACGGCGATTGGCCCCGGTGTGCTTTCGGATACAGCGATAAAGCGGAGAAGCTGTTCTTCGGTTAGCCAACCGTTTGACAGAACTTCTTCCCGTATCAGCGAGATCATCCCATATCCGCCGCCGAAGGATACGGCGCCTATTTTCAAAAATGTCAGGAAAAGCCGAAAGGAAATCATTTTTTCGTCTCCGTTTTTCTGTGTTCGTACATCCGTTTCACAAAATATATACTAAGACCGATCATCGCACCGATGAGAATATAGAAAACGGACGAAAAGTTTACGGCAAACAGCGAGCATAACACAAGACAAGCCGTCGTTAGACATACACACACGATGTTATAAATCGTTTTTTTCATTTGCCGCAGCATTTTCAGTCCCGCCGACAAAATCAGAACGACTACGCCCACCTGGATTCCCCTGAAAGCTGCTGTCACCCACCGGATTTGCTGAAAGGCGTCGAAGAACAGAGAAATCAAAAAGATGATTACAAAGGACGGAATACAGACCCCCACAGTAGCGGCAGCCGAACCGAGAACACCGTTTTGCTGATAGCCGATATAGGTGGCGGCATTGATGGCGATCGGTCCGGGCGTGGATTCGGCAATGGCGACCATATCCGCAAATTCATCTGTTTGCATAAAGCGGCGTTTGGAAACAAATTCGTTTTCCAACAAAGCAATCATGGAATATCCACCGCCAAAGGTAAACAGACCGATTTTCAGCATGATAAGAAACAGTTTAAATAATTTTTTCATTCGATTTTCCACTCATATACCTCATAATACAATAGAGCATTACGCCTGCAATCATCAGTTACAGCATACCGCTTGACGTCCAATAAGCAAAATAGTATAATCTTATCAAAACCATAAGAGAAAGGTTATGAAATTATGACGGTGCGGCATTTGAAAACTTTTATAGCAGTTTGTGAGGCGGGCGGAATCACAAAGGCGGCAAGCGTCCTTTATGTTGCCCAGCCCGCAGTCAGTCAAACCATAGCGGAGATTGAAAAATATTATAATGTGATATTGTTTGACCGTATCGGCAACCGGCTTGTTTTGACGGACAGTGGGAAACGATTGCTTGCGAAAGCGAAAGAAACCGTTGCTTCCTTCGATGACTTTGAACATCTCGCACGAGAAAGCGAAACAAATACAGATTTACGCATCGGCGCATCTCTCACTATCGGCAGATTATATGTTCCGCAAATGGTTGCGGCAATCAATCGGGAATTGCCACAGATTCGCTTATCCGTCATCATTCAGCAGACTTCGGGGATTGAGAGATTGCTCACGAATGGAAACCTTGACTTTGCGTTTGTGGAAGGCAGTATTCATTCCAAGCATCTTATAACACAGGCTGTGTTTCAAGACCGGCTGACAGCGGTTTCCTCCTGTCGATTTGCGGTTCCAAAGCAAATCACTTTAGAGGAACTGACAAAGTATCCTCTGCTTCTGCGGGAACCCGGCAGTGCGTCAAGAGATTTACTTAACGCAACACTTTCGGTCAACAATCTTACCGCAAGACCGACGATAGAATCTGCAAGTAATCAGGCGTTGATTTCCTGTGCTGCGGCCGGAAACGGAATCGCTGTCCTGCCGCAAAATCTGGTCAAAGAATGTGTCGAACAGGGAAAATTAAAAACGATCACGATAACCGACTGCGATTTTGACCGTGATTATCTTCTCGCTTATCACAAAAACAAACGGTTTTATTCTATGCAGGAGCGAGCTTTGTCGATTTGCAGAGAGCGGTTTATTTGATTATATGCTTATAAGCTGAAAAATGTAAAATTTGTTGCACGGGAGATATTTGTAAGGTCTAATAAAAAACAGAATGGTCAGAAGACTGAAAGATCAGGAGAGTACAATTATTTTAAATCTGACCAATGTCACTTAAAAAACGTTGCACAGGTGCGTCAGGCTTAAGGCGGATATTATACCATCCATTACTTCCGGTATGGTCAACATATTGTATTGCAATTCGCCATACAACATGGCATAATCAGAAGCAGAAAGGCAGGTGCTTATTATGGCAACGAAAAGCGCAAATGTAACGGCTCGTGTGCAGCCGGAAATCAAACGGCAGGCGGAGGCAATTTTGGACAGAATCGGCTTGCCCGTTTCGGTTCTGATCGATACCTTATACAGACAAATCATTATGACGGGCGGCGTTCCGTATTCTCTTACCGTACCCAAACTGCCCACAAGAGACAGCTTGACCGATGAGCAGTTTAACGCCATGATGGAAAAAGGCTGCAATCAGGCGCAATCCGGCGAGGGACTGTCCGTAGATGAAGCCTTTGCCAAAATCCGTGAGGGTATTTGAGTATGCGGTATGAAGTGAAGCTGACACCGCAGGGACTTGGGTAAATCGAGGAAACGGTACAGTATATTTCTAAAATCCTCTTGGAGCCGGAAATCGCACGGAAATGGGCGGATACGCTGCAAAGCGAAATCGAAAAGTTGGATTCTATGCCGTCAAGATACCCTCTTACCGAGGAAGAACCATGGCGCACGAAGGGAATTCGCAGAATAACCGTTAAAAATTTCCTCGTTTACTATTTGGTTGACGAGGAAAAGAAAACCGTGTGGGTAACGGCGGTAATTTACGGGCGGAGAGATCAGATTTCAGCGTTGCGTGATGATATGCCTGCGGATAACGATGAACGATAAATCGGAATTTGAATATCAGTAAATTATGACCTCTCAACAGAGGTTACAGTGTTTTAATAAAATCCTCCAAAAGCCTTGAAAA
>CANQOK010000038.1 GCA_947625465.1 uncultured Lachnospiraceae bacterium
CTCAGACGCCGCCTGCATGAACGGATGACTTCCGTTTCCTTCTGGTTTGGACAATATAAGACATACCACATAACATTCCCCATCCTGATTCCTTCGTAGAGTGTGATACTCTACGAAAAAATCCGCACAAACGTCCATTTTACGGCGTTTTTGGTTTTCTTCGACAGGATTTTGACGGCGAATCTGACGGCGAATAGAATTTTTTGAGAAATGAAACAGAGGAATGCTGCTTTACAGAATTTCCTTATTTTACAGGGGTTTGCGGCTCTTTTTACACCGGTTTTCTGACTAAGATTTTGACGGCGATCCTGACGGCGAATAGAGAGATTTCAGCTGATTTTAGAAAAAAATACTGAGATATTTGCCAGAATAAGAAAAAGAATGTCAAGAAATGTTATATTTTGGAATATTGGCTGTTATCTAATTGCATAATTTACCAGAAATATTTTAGGGAAACAGGTTGACAAGACCTGCAGATAATGATAAGATAGCTACGAAATTTGACGGAGAATTTTTTCGTAGAGTATCACACTCTACGATATTTTTTTGCATTTTTCGACAAAACAAAAAAGAGATGGTATACAAATGGATTGACTGCATACCATCTCTTTTCTTCCTTAAAAATGATTCTCTCTACTTCCCGGCCAGCCGCAGCACTTCCTCCAGTGGCAGCCCCAGCCGGCTTGCGATCTCTTCTGGTTTAATGAAGTCTAGCAGGCTTTTCGCATTTTTCAGACGCTCCGACTGCTCGCCTCGCGCAAATCCAGCCTGCTCGCCGGACTGTCGGCCTTTCTCAAAACCGGACTGTTCGCCTCTCTCAAAACCTTCCCGCTCCCGATCCCGCATCATTAACTCTAATTTCATATACGCCCTCCGTTTCATTTGATGATCGAACAGGTCAGATTTGTGCCGCGAATGCAGGCACAAATCTGTAAGTGAAACTTAGATTTTCTTAGGCGGCTTTTAGACACCTTAGAAAATCTTTTCACTTTTGCCTCCCTGGACTGATAGTCCTTCTTCACTTTCTTTACTTCCTGCTCCAGCTTCTGCACCAATGCTCCGCCGTTCCCGCTTACCTGCTCCGTCCGCTTCAGCATTGTGTCGCGTATGCGACTCGTCATCCGCCATCACGTCCAGGCGGACGCCTTTGGCGGCGTAGGCGTTCTGAATGCTCTCCTGTGTGCTGATGACCAGCTTCGCTTCCGCGATCTTCCGGCCCAGGATTACTTCTAAAACGCTGCGGCAGACCTCCGGGTTCGCCATGACTTTACAGAACATGAAGTCGTCGCAGAAAGTCAGATCTTCAAAACTATTGTCAATAGTATTTATTTCAATAAGAATATTGTTGCATTTTGTTCGTCTAAAAATGAATTACTAATGTTGACTATATCTGAACTCTAAAAAATGAGGCTGTCGCATCAGCTAAAAATATTTAGCTAATACAACAGCCCCATTTCTGTCCCTACAAAACTTTTTTCTATTCCGGCAGCATTTCCATAAAATAGCGAACCCAGTTCCCGCCGATCAGGGCAATGATATCTTCTTCTGCCATACCGCTTTCCAGCAGATAAGCCGTCAATACCGGAATCTGCGTATAGTCTGAAAACGCGTCCGACAGTACGATATCCTGTTTCAGACGGGGTACCGCCCGTTCATAAGAGTCAATCATATCAAATCCGTATCCCACATGGGCGATTCCTGCCAGTTCAACCATATACTGCAGCTGCTTTGCCATAGCCTCTATGGGATCGCCGCCCCGGTCAAACCCCGAGAAATATTTGTTGGCGTTTAATCCGATCACGCCGCCCCGCGCGGCTATTTCCCGCATCTGTTCATCCGTGAGATTCCGCAGACACGGCGTTATCGTTCTGGCATTGGAATGCGTCGCCACATAAGGTCTGTCTGTTATGCGCGCCAGATCGGCCACTCCATCGTCATTCAGGTGGCTGATATCCAAAAACATTCCCTTTTCTTCCATATACCGTACCACAGAAATTCCCTGCGGAGAAAGCCCGCCCGCAGGCATGATCTGTTCCGCCTGTACCCGTGGAACCCCGATTGCTAAGGCGGAATGCCGGCTCCAGACCAGGGACGCTCCCCGGACGCCGTTCTGCCATAAGATATCCAGCAGCAATTCATCTGTCCCGATACATTCCAGGCCTTCCATATATAGGAGAATCCCGACTCTGTTTTCATCCAGTACCCGCTGCAGATCTGCCTTCGTCTCCACCAGAACCGCATCATTCAGGGAATCGATCTCCCGCCGGATTACGGCAATCTGATCCAACGCGTTCCGGAGCCCCATCTCCGGCAGCTTATTATCCTCCACATAAATAGAGGAGACCAGCAGGTTTAAGCCAGACTGTTTAAAATCCTTCATATGCAGACGACGCAGAATATTAACTTCTCCCGCCTGATGCCGCAGCAGGATCTCCCCCGCCAGATCCATATGCGCGTCCACAACGGGATGCGTCTGGTGCAGTTCTACCGCTCTCTGCAGATTTCTTTCACTGATGATCATATTCGTGCTCCTGTTATTCAACTTCTTATATTATACGGGATAATCGCAAAATAGGAAAGTCCTTTTTCACTGCTTTTATCCGTAAAAACGTAATTTTGCAAAAAAGGTTACAAAAACCCGGCAATTTATTCTATAATACAGTGTAAAAGAGTTCGCAGGAAAAAACAACTGCTATTTTAGGAGAGAATGCTATGGAAACAAACAAAAGCTGTCTGACCACACTGTGTTATATTGAAAAAGAAGATTGTTATCTGATGCTCCACCGCGTAAAAAAAGAATCGGATATCAACCGGGATAAATGGATCGGCGTCGGAGGCCATTTCGAAGCGGGCGAAAGTCCGGAGGAATGTCTGCTGCGGGAGGTAAAAGAAGAGACCGGTCTGACACTGACCCGCTGGCAGTTCCGGGGGATCGTCACTTTCCTGGCGGATTCCTGCCCCGCCGAATATATGTGTCTGTATACCGCCGATCAATTTGTGGGAACGCTGACGGAACAGGCACTGGCAGATTGCCCGGAGGGACGCCTGGAATGGGTAAAAAAGGCCGCCCTGTCCGGATTAAATCTCTGGACGGGCGACCTTGTGTTCTTTAAACTGCTTGCGCAGAATATTCCGTTTTTCTCTCTGAAACTGCGATATGAAGGCGACCGCTTAATTGAATGCATATTAAACGGACAGCCGCTTGACTGGAAAGCCTTCTTAGTGCAATCGATCTGATCCGACCGATCCTCTTATTTTTTCAGGCGGATCATATTCCAGGATTTGGCAGGCAGCTTCACTTCCAGCATACTGTCTGTAAAGCTGTCTGTCTCTACCGGCACCGGCTTCACATTGTCCGGATCTGCCTCGGTATTCACTGCCTTCAGGTCTGCATGCGTCATCATCTGATGCTCCAGAATATGATAATCGGCAAACTGTCTGAGTTCACAGGAAACCGTGATTTCCTCTTCCAGATTCTTGTTGACCGCAAACAGCACCAGTTCCTCTTCTTTAGCGTTGTCGATCACAACCAGATCCACATAAGGTACATCCCGGAAGCTCTTGCTGTCATAAGTCGGCACCTCCAGCATCGTCTGCAGTACCGTGCCTCTGCCATATACGCTTCCGTGCATATACGGATAGAAGATCGTCTGCCGCCATGCGCCGGTATCGGAGGTCATGATCGGCGCGATCACATTGATCAGCTGCGCCAGACAGGCCATTTTCACCCGGTCACAGTGCTTTAACATGGTGATCATCATGGAACCGATCAGCAGGGCGTCTTCCATATTGTAGACATCTTCCAGCTGATGCGGCGCCTTGCTCCACTTCTCAATCTTCCGGTCCTGCTCATTGGAATGGTACCACACATTCCATTCATCCATAGACAGATAGATTTTTTTCTTCCGTTTCTTCTTCGCACGCACATAGTCGCAGATGGAGATCACCGAAGTGATAAACTCGTCAAACGCCTGACTCTTTGCCAGGAAATCCGGCGTATCATTGGAGCGGTTTCCGTAATACTGGTGCAGAGAAATATAGTTGATATTGTCATAACACTGTTCCAGGACTTCCGCTTCCCACGAGCCAAATGTAGGCATATTCAGGTTGGAACTTCCACACGCCACCAGTTCAATGGAATTATCTACAAGGCGCATCATCTTCGCCGCTTCATTGGCGATCCTGCCGTACTCATAAGCGGTCTTAGCGCCCATCTGCCAGGGGCCGTCCATTTCATTGCCCAGACACCATACCGGAATATGGTGCGGTTCTTCATAACCGTGTTCCCGGCGCAGATCGCTCAGCGCCGTACCGCCTTTATGATTGCAGTACTCCACGACTTCCTTGGCTTCCAGCGGGCCTCTGGTGCCCAGATTTACCGCCATCATTACCTCGGTGCCGGCTTTCTTTGCCCAGTCCGTAAATTCATTTAAGCCAAAAGAATTGTCCTCTATAACGCCCCACGCCAGTTCCAGTCTGGCAGGACGCTTCTCCTTCGGGCCCACCGTATCCTCCCATTTATAACCGGATACGAAATTACCGCCAGGATACCGCACAATGGGTACCTGCAATTCTCTGACCAATTCCAGAACATCCTTCCGGAACCCCTGTTCGTCTGACAGCGGGCTGTCCGGCTGGTAAATGCCGCCGTACACCGCCCGTCCCAGATGCTCGATAAAACTGCCGTATATGTGCCGGTCGATCTCCCCTACCTGAAACCGCCGGTCCGCGATCAATTCTGCTTTCATGTCAGCCTCCGTTTCTGTTTTTTCTCAGTTTAGCATTCGGTCCCTGTTTTTTCAATGTCGCTTCTTATCCTGTTTTCTGTATTATTTCGTCGGGATCCGGATCACAGTCACGGAGTATTTCGGCAGAGTGAAATTAAACTGATTCTTCACACCGCTTTCTTCTTTTCCGCTCTTTAAGGTAACGGTTTCCTTCTGTCCCAGTATATTGTCATTTTTCAGGCTGCTGCCGCCTACAATGGATACCTCTGCGGTTTCGCCCGCCAATTCTGCGTTTTTCAGATCGATGGCAACCGTCTTCTCCTCGCCTTCAACATTTACCAGTTTGATAATGATATCGCCGGATTCATCCGTGCTGACTACCTGATAGGCTTCCGCTTTGCTGGTCGGAGCCGGTGTATAATCCACATACAGTTCTCCGTCAATATAACATTTTATGTTATTCTCCGTCACCACTACCTTCAGCTGATAGGTCTTGTTCTGCTCGATCACAACCGGTTTCGAGGTCACGCCGATCGCATCGGATTTTGAACCGTCCTTTACCTGCTGCAGAGCGGACACGGTATTGCCCCAGCCGCCGATATTCCAGAAATAATTGTTGTTCTTATCCCCAATTGCAAACGGGATCAAAAATCCTTCGTCTCCGCCGGTCTTAGTCGCGTCTACGGTAAAGGTATAATTGCGCCAGGTGTTATCTCCGTAATAAACCGCCGAACCGGTATTGCCGTAAGTACCCACGTCGGACCAGGTATTAGACTGTTCCAGACGACCGTCCTTTACAGCCCAGTTTCCGTCAGAAACCTTTTCCCAGTCGGAAGACAGCGTATCCTTGCTGAAATCCTGCTCGCCCAGCACCTTGCCGGTATCGTTGTCGACAACTTTTACATTGTCAAAATATGCCGAAGTGTTCCAGGTAGCCAGACCTACCTTGCCGGAAAGCGTTTCCGTTTCTTTTTTCTCGCCTTCCGCGCCTTTCAGTGTAGAGTTATATAGCGCCGTCCCCGCATTGTTGGAGAAGATCTGCTGTACATAGTAATTGATCGAAGCGGTCGAAGTACGGTTATTGAACCAGATCAGATCCGGCGACCAGTGCGTCGCAGTCAGATTTCCGAACAGCGGCGCGTAAGCCGCCATTTTAATAATGTCGCCGTTTCGTTCCAGTCCGGTCATATAAGCCGCTTCTGCCAGCGCTGCCTCCAGCGTATTGGACTGCGCCGCGTACTCGCCCAAAAAGACCGGAAGCGCGCCGCCGAATACCGTATCGGTCAATTCGGTCCTGCTGTAATTCTCTTCATCATAATAATTGGAATGTTCCAAAAACCAGTTCGGCGTATTATAGTAGTGATGATCCGTCGCGCCGGCAAAATCGGAAATCTTCTTGCCCGGATTTTCCTTCAGCCACCGCTCAACCTCCTGATAAGACTGGATGTAGTGTGTGCCGCTGTCGCCGTCGTCCGTACCGGAGGAATACATGATCTCCACATCCTTAAACAATTCCGGTCTTTCTTCTTTAGCTTTGGCAAACGCGTCTACAAACGCTTCATAGCGCTTATAATATTCCTCTGTCCACTGCTCGTTTCCGATTCCGATATATTTTAACGCAAACGGTTCCTTATGGCCCATTGCCACACGGACAGCGCCCCATTTCGTCGTTTCGTCTCCGCGGCAGAACTCTACCAGATCCAGCGCGTCCTGGATATACTGCTTAAATTCAGCGGAATCCAAAGCCGGTCCTGTCGTATTGCCCCGGGCCAGACACGCCAGCCCGCAGTTTAATACCGGCACGCCGACAGCTCCGATATCCTCGGCCAGCAGGAAAAACTCATAAAAGCCAAGACCGTAGCTCATAAAGGAAGGCCAGGGATCGTCTGTCATAGACAGATTCGTCCAGATATTCACGCCCTGCTTTCTGCCTGCCACATCGCCATAAGTGTCGTTAAATTTGAGAGGATCTCCATTTTCATCTACGCCGATGGAATCCTTCCAGTTGTATGCCAGATCCAGGTTGGCGCCTTCGATCACACAGCCTCCGGGGAACCGTAAAAATGCCGGATGCAGGGCTTCCAGCTTCTCCGCCAGATCCTTGCGCAGTCCGTTCTCCCGGTTCTTATAGGTATCCTTCGGGAACAGGGAAACCATATCTACGGCTGCCTTGCCCTGGTCCATTGTTACCTGAAGCGTCACCTTTTTGCTCGCTGTCTGCGCGGACTTCAAAGAAAGCGAATACTGCTTCCAGGCATCGGTGATCCCGTCGATCTTACCGCTTGCCACGCTTTCATTGTTTACCATAATATCTATGTACAGCGGGCCCGTATAGCCGTCAAGTCCTTTGGCATAAATCGAAAACGTATATTCCGCGTCCTGCGTCACTGCCATGCCGTCCAAAAATCCCTCATTGGCAATGCCGGCGCGGTCGCTTCCCGTATTTTCCATTACCATATAGTTGGTATTGTTGATATTCAGCCCGTTCTGCTTGTCGCCCACAGTCACCTTTGCCGATATCTGTCCCACATCGCTCCAGCCGTGTTTCTCATTTCCGTCCGCCAGCTGGGTAAATTCAAAGGACCGATTCTTGACCAGCTCCGCATACAGACCGCCGTCTGCAGCAAAGTTGATATCCTCAAAGAAAATACCGTACAGCATATCGCTGATCTCATGCACTTCCTTGCCCGCATCTACTTCCAGCTGATAATTGCTTTCCTCCGCATTATAAGCAGAAACCCTGGAAGTATAAACCTCCGGCTCCTCCTGGGTGTTCCCCCGATTCGGCGTCACCTCCTCATACGGGGTCGTTTCCTGCTTCGTCTCTTCCGAATCCGAGCAGGCTGTCGTCGCGATCATCGCCGCGCAGAGCAGCAGACTGATCCATACCTGTTTTCTTTTTCTCATGATAACCTCCATTCCGATTCCGGCCTTCGGTCTGTATGCCGCAGGCCATATTTTACTGTACTTTTTTGACTATTTTTGTTATACTGTCTGAAAAGAGGAACAAAATACAAAAATCCCCTATTTATAATAAGATAACCGATTTTTCACTGTTTTGTCTATGATTTTTATTGTCGGAAATTTGATTTTTTCTGCTCTGTTTGAATCAGGCAGGATTTCAGAAAGGATCCGGATATGATTACCGTTCACTCCATCGGATATAATTTTTTAAACTATGAGTCGTTCGACATACAGCGTCCGGACGGAAGCGGAGACTGTCTGCTGCTTTTTCTGCGGACAGACGCCGAGATCATGATCAACGGCGTTTACCAGCCTGTTGAAAAATTTCATTTTTTTCTCTATCCCGCAGGAGTCGCACAGTATTACCGCAAACTGCGCGGCGCTTTTATCAATGACTGGATGCATTTTTCCATTGATCCGGAGAACGGTTATATCGAAAACCTGCATATTCCGTTTTGTACGCCCATCAAGCTGTCCGACAACTCCATTTTAAACGATATGATGCTGGATCTGTTCTCGGAGTTTTTCAATACGGGCGACCGGCATCTGCAGATTATGGACGAAAAAGCCGACTCCTTTTTTCGTAAATTCAGCGAGCTCTACGCACTGGAACAGAACATCGACAATCTGAGCCGCTATCGGGAACCTCTTACTCTGCTGCGGCACAGACTGCTGAATTTTGAGAGCCGTCCTGCCGGGGTAGAAGCGATCGCGCAGGAACTGCATATGAGCGTATCCTATCTGGAGCATTTGTACAAGCGGCTGTTTCAGACGACCATCCGCCAGGATCTGATCGACGGACGGATCCGAAAAGCCTGTATCCTGCTGCGCGGTACCGCCTATACGGTTTCTCAGATTGCCGCTATGTGCGGTTATGAAAGTCTGGAACATTTTTCCCGACAGTTTAAACGGATCATGCACTGCTCCCCCAGACAATACCGGCAGCAGGAATGAAGCAATAAAAAAACAGGGTATTGCATTCCGTCATTCCTGACGGTTTTGCAATACCCGTTCTGATTTATTAAGGTTGTTTTTTCATTTTACGCCATATAATCACCACAACGATCAATATGGCTGCAAGAATCGCAATGGGAATCCCGATATACTGCCAGATCCTGCCGTCAGCGGCGGTCTGGGAGGCAGCGGGCACCGGCGGTTCCGTCCCATCTTCGTTTTCCGTTTCCACCCGATGCCCGTGCACTAATAACCGATGGCTGTTGACGCCATAAGGCGTACAGGTCATGAGTGTACAGGAATCATTTCCCGTTTCTATGGTCAGATAATCGTTCAGTTCTTCCGGCAGAATCACCTGAATCCGGTCAACTTCATACATAAGGGTTTCATTCAAAACGTGCAGTGTGAATCTGTCTCCTTCTTTCAGAATGTCGATATCACTGAACAGACGGGCAGACGACAGTCCGGAATGTCCGGACAGCACTGTGTGAACGCTCTCTCCGCCAACCGGCAGAGACGATCCTTCCAAATGGCCCGCGCCGCTTGCCAGCACCGCGTCTTCCGTCCCATGATAGATCGGCAGATAGATTTCCGCCGCCGGGACCTCCACATATCCCATGATCCCGGTTCCGGTAATATCCAGCAGGCTTTCATACTGCTGCCGCCGTTCTTCCGTCAGATCCGCGATAAAAGGCGTTTCTACAGCCAGTCTGGCGTTATACGCTCTGGCCGCTTCCAGCATTTCGGCTCTGACATCCGGCTGCATCTGCGCTACCTCTGTCTGATATCCTTCAATCACCTTTTTAAATTCCCGGTTATTGACATAATTCGCAATGGTCGGATACAGCAGAAACCCGATCCCCGCCAAGGCCAGAAGCACAACAGCCGCCAGCAAAAGCCGGTTTCTTCGATTTCCCGTTTTCTCTTTCTTCATAACCGTTCCCGATCAGGAATTCTGTTTTGCCTGATTTTTCCGGTTGAGCCGGATCAGCCATGCGGCTGCGCCTGCAGTCAGGATCAGCCCCACCAGATAAAACAGGGTTGTCCCCATCCCACCGGTAAACGGCAGGATCGGCGCTTTTTCGTTGGTCAGGGTTCCTGAAATAATGCCGGTTCCCACATCACCAGCAGTAAAAGAAACATCAGATCTGACGGTTCCGGTCACTTCTGCGGTAAGCGTAGTATACGTACCCGTTGTATTTAAATCGGCGGAGATCTTAAACGTAATTGGACTCATCGTATTATAACCGGCAGGCGTAGTCGTCTCTGTCAGCGTATAGGTTCCTACATTCAAGCCGCCAATCGTGGGGATTTTACCGCCAGTCCCAGATGTGACTTCGGTAGCTTCAGCTTTATTCTCAGTCCAACCTGAGAGAATATAGGAATTGGCTGTCTTTGTTTCAAACTTAGCGTATAAAGTCTTTGAGCCCTCTGTTTTAGAGAGTTTAAATCCTGCCCCGGAAAGAGGCGTTTTATCTGCCTCCTGTTTCGTAAGTTCCAGCCCAAAGCTGTAAACCTTTACAATATCTGTCGTGGTCGTACCTGTTTCTGTCGATACATTCGGATTATTTGAATAGGTAATGGAAACCTGATTCTGGTTTCCGGTGCTTCCTAATTTTACATTGCCGTTTACAGTTGCTCTATAGATGATAATAATCTTAGAATCCTTTGAAATAGTATCAATTTTCTTTAGATCAGAAAATTCGACTTTCAGCGTATTCCCAGATGTTGTTACTGTATAATATGTTTCGCCCCCAGGATTCGTTAACTCTGTCGTACCTTCACTATTTTTGATATATACCTTCACTAAATCAGGCGTATAGGTCAAACCAGAATCCAACGTATCTGTAAATGTATAAGCATAGGTCGTATAATCAGCATAATCGTCCGGCAAGGTTCCGGTCAGCCGGAATGTCACCGTATCTCCGACGCCCGCAGTTGTTCCTTCTATATTTGTTTCAGCAGTCTGAGGATCGTTCCCACTTACAATATCCTTCGCTGCCGTCGGGATATCCGCTTTAATGGTAACAGTCTGTTCTCCCAGAACCTTTAATATAAATTCCGAGGTAACCTTGTTTTTATCAGAGTCTTCAAAAGGAATGTTAGTTTCTTGAATCAGATAATACCCTGGGTTCGATACAGTGATCACTGAATTTCCACTTTCTAGTATTGAGGTACCAGAAGAAGAATTTAGATGCTCGCTTACAATCTTAGAAAAGGCCTGTAAAAATGCAGTTGTTCCTTTTTCGGTTAATATCTTGGCTACAGCCTGCGCAACTTCTGCAGAAGCTGCATCACCACTTAGGCTTGTAAAAGCACCGGAAATCGGTTTATCTGTTGCATTTTTCAATGCCGTTACCAATTCACTCGCTTTCACTCCATCGCCCCAGGTAATATCCGCCAGTGAATAAGTGGTCCGACCAGTGCCGCTTCCTGTTGACGTTTCATCATGCACTGTACCTTTAAACACCTGATACGCTGTAAACTGTCCAGCTACCATATCCGGTAAATTAACGTGATTTTTAATTGTGATCTTATAGTCACCACCGCCTGCGGGTGCCGCCATCACCGGCACCGCCATTCCCAACAGCATCGTCACTGCCAACAATAAGGAAATGACTTTTTTGATTCCTGTTTTTACATCTTTCATTTTGAAAACCCAACCTTTCTTTTCTACAAACTAAATCTTACCTTTATGTAAAAGAAGCTGCGCCGCTTTAGGCGGGGCGGCGTCTTCTTCTGAAAGTGAAATACACGATCGGCAGCATGATCAGGAATTCCAAACCACACGCCAGCATGTACGGCCACCCGTTTCCGCCGGTTCCCGGGATCGTCGGCGCTTTGGCATTGATAAACTGAATCGTCGGATTTCTACCTACCGCCACTTTTCCGCTCACGCTGTCCCCGCTCCGTGTAAAGCCAGCGGAAACAGTTCCCGATCCAACCTCAATCTGTTCCAGATTATATCCGATCCGCTCAGTTTCCGCCACCGCTGCGGTTACCTGAGCCGGCAGGTTATCAATGGAAATTTGTTCATTATGCGCCAATGTAAATGTGCCTGTCAAAGTCCCTTTAGTGCTATCAACAGTCCATGTGATGACCGGGCCTGTTGCTGCCGGCGTAACTGTCAGCGGTATTTCTGCGGCATTGATCAAATATTTTCCGTCAGCATCCCATTTGATCTTACTGCCAGCTTGGGGCTCTAACGTTATGGTAAATCCAAACCGCTTCGAGGAGTCCGGACTACTGCCTTCTACCGTTTTCCCGATTGTCATTGTACCGGTTGCCACATTAGTCAGGATAACATCCGGATCGACTGCGGAACCCTCTACTGTAGGAGTTACCGTCTTAGCAATTACAAATTTTTTATTTATTTCATCATATGCAACATAATATGTCACTGTATATAATTGTTCGTCATAATACAGATCCTCATCTGCACCCGAAGCCGGTTTTTCCTCCTGCACCGTAAACGTATAAGTTCCTTCACCAGGGAATTTAAGCGAATATGTATGCACTGTTTCATCGGAAAATTCAATTTTTATAGGATTATCAAATGCCGCTGGAGAAGCACCTGCACTCTCCGCTATATATACCGTCCCCGCATCAGCCGGTTTTTCCGTCATGCTTAGATTAGCAGTAAACGTCTCACTTGAATTCCAGTCTCTTCCCACCAGCTGCTTCTCTATAGAAAGAGTCTGCACGTCTGTATATACCGTATTGGTAAACTGAACGGTAACGCCATCAGCTGAAATCGGCTCATCTGACCCGCTGCCTGCAAACGCATAAGTCACGATCAAATCACCTGTCGGCACGGTGCTGCCGGAATTTAATTCTCTCTTTACATTAATGAATAAATCAATGCTGTTATGGTCACATTCCATACCTGTTGGAACAGTTTCTGTAATCGTAAACCGATATTGATCCTCTTCATAACGAACAATCTGAATATCCCCAAATTTACCTGTTTGCGTTGGATCCGTTCCCACAGATATGTTCTTGTTTAATGTATACAGATAGCTGTCTCCCTTTAAGGTATCGGAGATTATAATTGCTTTATCATCAATTGCCGCTTTTGTTGTATTATCCGGTTTAATCGTAAATAAAAATTCATCCGTGTCCAGCCAAACCCGGCCCTTTAATGTTTTTTGAATGTTCAAAGCAAACGACTTGGCAATATCACTGTATGTATTAATAAAAGTGATTGTATCGCTGGCAAGTTCTTCCTTAGAAACCGATGGATTTCCTATTTGTTCTTCCGTATAAGTACCATGATAGCGAGTTAAGGTAAGTCCTCCTTTTTCATCATCTTCTGCCACGATCGTAATAGGATAACTTCCGAATCCCTGCTTAATATTATTTCCCGGGTCTTCTTCCGTTATCGTAAAATGGTAGATACCCGGGACAGTAAATTCGATAGATTTAAACGGCTGCGTATATCCAACAGTTCCATTTGTAATAGTTACGGCCTGTTCTGGATCCAACACTTTAACTGGATCCACACTATCCTGTTCCAAAGTAAACGTAAATTTATCATCCGATACCCACTCACGGCCTGCCAGTTGTTTTTTAACCTGTGGGGTCCAGTTGGCCGCAGTCAAAGAGTATGTATTTATGAACGTCATAATGTGCTCACCGGAATGTTCTTCTTTTTTAATAATATATAACTCAACCGTTTCCCCAGCTGGCACTGAATCACCTGATTTATATTCCTTGGTCTCTCCGCTTTTTGTAAGATACCATTTCGTTTCATTCGTACCTAAACTATAGGCCAGCCATTCCTTCTCTTCGAGTGTCTTCTGCGTTGTCATACAGGTCGCTTGATCTGAATCTATATTGTTTGTAAGAAGGAGGTCTATCTCATCAATAACACCATCTTCCTCTTCAACAACCGTTTGTCCAGAGCCAGGGGTTTTTTCTGTATTTCGCAGAGTGATGGTAAGTGTATAAACTTTTTTATCATAAGTAATACCATTGGTATCCGTTGGAATCGTTTCCTGAATCTGTAGTTTATATACAACCGGCTGAGTACGAGCCGTATACTTCTCCTTTTCCTCTTCCGATATGGTAGTTTTAATATCTGTTGGATCCTCATTATTTACATACTCTACCGGGAATGAAATATTCTTAAAACTAAAGGAACCAAATTTAAGTCCCATATCATGATTTTCTTTATTAAAGGTATAGGTCCATACCCCGGAATCATCATATTGTAGATCATCGCCTACAATGTCAGGATTTAATCCACCAATCACCAAATTCCTGTTTGCAAGGGCTTCCTTCGTATTATCATCTATGCTGCTTATTACAACATCAAATTGATCACTATTTAACCATGTTTCACTACCTGTCCTGCCTGCAAAGTTCTTCTTAATCTCATAAGTTGTTGACTGCTGAACAGGTGCAGGTATATATGTGTTTGTGAAAATCGGACTGTTCCCGGCAAAACGCTGTGTTACACCGGTTTTTTCATTATTACTTATGATATCAGATACTTCTGCTTCCAGATGAGAATTCTCCTGTTTCACCTCTGTTTCACTCGGATCATTAACCACTCGAGTAACTTTAATATTTACCGTATAGGCCAATGGCGACTTTTCCAAAGTCGTATCTCCCATTATGTTGATATCGTCTTCTGTAATAGTAAAGCTATATGTTCCTGCTGCCTTAAATTCCACTCCGCAAAAAGAACCGTTTTCAAATATTGTCTCACCCCCTGAAGTTTTCGCTCCTCCTTTGGCAAGCAAACCCTTTGATATCTTCGTGTCTGGACTGACAGCATCCTTCTCAACATAATAATCGCTATCATAATCAACTGTCTGTTTCCTCTCAGGACTTTTGTCAAACGCTTCCGTAAATTCTTCTTTCAGGATGTCAACGGTAGTCCCGCTACCAAATATGTTGGGCTCATTAACATCTATTTGAATATCCGTTTCTTTATATGCCACAGTAAATGAAAAGGAATCTTTTGCTATTCCTGCACTACTATCTTTATCTTGCCATGCGCGCCCCGCAATCCGTTTACGAATTACAAGCTCATCCCCGGCCAGTACATTTCCCACCGGTACCAGCACATAACCGTTTTCATTAAATTTATATATATTCATTCCTGTTTCTGTTGCCGTAGCAGGCACAACCTGATAATATTCATCCAAGATTCGATAGCCAGACGGTGGAAATACTTCACGCACAGTATAAGTTTTAACAGGATCCAAATTTGGAAATGCTACCCGTCCGTTAACTCTTGTAGTAGAAGAAGCCACCTGCTTGTCAAGCACAGCTGCATAAGTTCTATTAATCTCATCTTGGTTTCCTTCTGCTACCGCAGTATTATACGCATTGATCAATGCCTGTATTTCTGCAATTGTTCCTTCATATACACGGAAAGTCGCGCCAGAAAGTAAGTTTTCATCTATGATATTTTCATGAGTATCATAAAGTTCATCATGGTATTTGATAATTTCTACTGTTCCTTGATTTTTTGAGTTTGCAATGGTTGCAGTAGTATTTTCAGAACGCTCATCATAATCCAGAACCGCTTTATATTGAGAAGTTGTCTCTGCTTTCCAATCCTTAATTGCCGCAAGATCGTTGATATCTTGCCTGCCATCCCCGTTTATATCCGGAAGATTGCTCAGATTGTAGGTTTTTCCCCCAGGCAGCCCATCCAATTGATAGGAATAACAGATTCCTTCAAAACTCTGATACTGACCAGAAATCGGGTCAAAATCAAACTCTTGTTTATAGATGGTATTTCCTACAATATAATACTCCGCCGAAATATAATAACTTTTTACAGTATTGTTATTGATTTTAGCTGGCGGATACTCATCTTCATACTGCCAGGCATTAATATTGGACAACGTATGAAGCGCATATACCCCCTTAGTATTAGTTGTATCCGAAAGCAGATAAGACAATTCAAATACAACTGCCTCCGGCGGCGTTGTGGTATTCCATAGCTTTCTCATGGTAAGGGTATGACTGTGCAGAGTATAATAATAACCAATATCTATAGCAGCTACAGTCATATTACTATTACTCATTTTATTCTTTTTAGGATCAACGCCATCGGATCCGCCCACCTGAATAATCTGGGTTTCAGTTCCCAAACCCTTTGTGTCATATGCATAGTTCGCATAAAAACTATAATACTGTCCGTTACTATTTTTCAAATTGGGGCCCGCCTGTTCGGTTGTGATCTCATAACTTGGGTCTGGTTTACTGACCTGATAAAGATATGTAGTTCCGTTTACGGCGTCATATTTCAGTCCGCTAAAAGTATACGTGCCTCCAATCGAGGTTTCGCCAAAACTTATAAATTCATACTGCTGACCGTTATATTCTATCGTTTCTTTTGCAGAGGTCTCTCCAGCCTCTAATTTTTTATAAAGTTTTATCGGAACACCGGAAAGTAAGTGATCTCCTCCAGTACTCATAGGGTTATAAGTCTTATTTTTATCTCCATCATAAAATACACGGCCGATCAGGCTAAAAATATCCTTCTCCGGATCAATAATGGTTATCTGATTCGTATTGACTTCATCCGAACGTGCCGGAGCAGACGGAATAAAAGCCCAGAAATTTGCGATTGCATAGTCTGTGGTGGTTTTACTATCTTGAGCTTTTCCAACCGGATATGTTTCGCTGTTCAAATATGCAATCATTTGTTTCTGATCATTCGTTATGCGTGAAAGGACCTCACCTGTAGCATCCTCAAAGTATTGAATTTTATTATTTATATGACTGTGATCACCTACTCTAATCTGGGGATTTCCCTTAATATACTCTGACTGACGGGCTGCATATTCTCCGCCTCCACTAGCACTCATATTAAGATACTTATCGTAATATTTTCCCTTATTATTTGAGTCTTCAAAAAAAGTCTTGGAATTCGTTTCCTGGTTTTCAGAATAACCAGTAGACGCCGCTCTTTCTCCGTAATAAATGGCTGTTTCATCATAATAAACAACGCTCTTGGTCAAACCATAAATATTGTCAGGCGTATCCACCTGCTCTCCAGCCTTATTGTAAATATGACTCAGCCTTGTAAAGGTAACGCCTTTTTTTGCATTTTCCATGTCAAAAATGGGAAAATGTATCTCTCCAGCCTTCGTTGTAACCACATAGACTAAATCGTTAATGTCATAAGTACCAACAGGTATGACTACTCCATTTCCATCCTTTCCATCCCAATAGAAATAGTTTGTGGCATGCGGTGTCACAACATTGCTTATTTCTACAGGGGCATATTGATAGTCTGGCTGATCCGCAGGCGGTGCAATTCCACCACTTGCCCCTGCTGTTTTTGTCTTAAATTCCAAGCGGAGCGTTGCAGTTGTCGCTTCCTGTACATCAAACGCGAAATACCCGCCCGCACCTACATAAGAACCGGGAATCTCTTTATTCGTCACTGGATCAATGATTTTATCTACAAAACGAATATTGGTAGCCGGATCCGGTTGTACCGGTTTATCAAACAAATGTCCTTCCAACGCATTATCGGGATACTCAAGAAAAATATAGAAACTTCTGTCCAAATCCGTATCTTTAGTACCGGGATATTTGTACGTAATTCCCATTCTTTCAAAAGAATTGCCATTATCAATATCTTTTACCGATTTGTACAAAATATTTCCGGTTGCACTGTCGAGGATTCCCCGATTATTGGAGAAAAAATTATAAGTGTACGGCGAAGCGCCGTTAAACTTCATCTTATAAATGTAACTGTCCGTGGTAAGAATATAATATGAATCTTCAATTCCATCTTTGGTTGGCTGCATCTGTAAAGAAAGAAAGTCTGCATATGCGCGGCCGGTCTGTTTGATCCCGCTTTCATCAAATACAGTCAGATTTAACGCCGCAATCATACCGCCGGTGTCATTTCCAGAACCGTTAATATAATTAGTGTCTGCCGTCGGCCATTGAGCATCTCTGCCATAAGCTCCGCTCGGATTAGCTGTCCCATCTTTATCATATGAATGAAATTCAAAAGTATAAATGCCCGTTTCTGTAACCGTATATGTGTACGGCGTATAGGTAGCTTCATTATAAGTCCCGACAAATTTTCCATTTTCTTTTTTTAGTTTGATCGCCGCCTTTTCCATATCGGGAGTTCCGATATACCCTGTCATATTCGGCGTTGTCTCATCCTCAGCCTGAGAGTTTCGAATATCAATCGCCGATACCTTTCCGTTTTGATCCGTCATGACAATATCAACGGAATCTTTATCTGGATAATGAGTAGTATTTTTATAACCATCTGCTCCAGATACAGCACTCAATCCCGTTTTCAGTTTATGCGTTTCATCCAATCCCGAATTATAAACACTTGATCCGATACAAATTGTTTCTCCTTCAAAAGCATATACATGAAAAATAGTCCTTTTTTCTACGCCTCCAAAGGTGGTAAAAGTACTATTTGCAGCACTTCCCGCACAGGTATAATATGGTCTTGAAGCCACCCAATAACTTATATATGCATCTTCATCTTTATGATCTAACATATATTCCAATGTTTCACTATCATATTCAGTTGTTGCTGACCCCGCTGCCGCTTTTGCCGTCATTACTTCATCGGATACAAAAAACTCCAATCCGCCAAGCAAAGAAACCGCCATACTTAAACAAAGCGTCACGGCAATGAAACGCCGCCATGGACGCCTCACTTTCTTTCTATTATCATTTTGTAATTCTTTTCTGATGATGTGTTTTAATTTCTGCATGAAAATCTTCCTCACAAAATTCTGATCTTCTCATTCATAATATTTAAATCACTATATAATATTTTATATTATAACATACCCTCTTTGGTTTGAAAACCAAATTATAAAATTTGTAGAATTTACCGTAAAATTTGCAGATATTATGTACAATTTTTTGCTCTTTATCTGCCTTTTCACCAAAGGCAATAGGATAATATTACAAATTTGTTAAATTGAGATGAAAAAAAGAAGTATTACAAAAAACTGAATTTCAGTCATTCTGCAACACTTCTTTCTTCTCCGTATCCGATAAAAATATCCTGATCAAACCTGATCCGCTCCGGTTCTCAGTCCCAGCACAGTCTCCAGCGACAGTTTCAGTTTCTGCGCGATGGTCTCCGGGCTCAATACATCTAACAGCTCCCGCGCATTCTCTAATCGATTAAGCTCCATGCTTTCCAATACTTTCTTCTATAATAAAGACGCCCCACGGCTTCAAGGTAAGTTCCTCCTTACGGCTAACCGGTTTGTCTTCCAACAGTTCCATACCTGCTTTATGCGGATATACAAACTGCACCGCTTCCCCGCTGTAATTGAAATAATAGTGAAGCGTCCGCCCCATAGCGTTGACGCCGCTCCGGGTAATCAACGGGAAATGCAGCTGCTGATCCCTGCCCCACAGTTCATTTTCCTGCAGCAGGAAGCGGAGCAGGCCTTCCATCACTTCGATATCCGGAAGACAGCCCATATAAACGGCCGTTCCCTTTCCGCATCTTGCCTTTGTGATCGCCGCATATTTCTGCCAGTACGGATGATCGTAGCGCGCCAGTTCTTCCCCGGTCTGCGGTTCGAGCAATTCGATCACAGTTTCCAGCTTATGGGAATGTTCCGATCCCTGTACCGGAAAAGCAATATCCTTTAAGCATACCTGCTTTGCCGCGGTAAATTCCGAATAGGTCGCGCCGCATGCCGCGCAAATAATACCGGGCTGCGCAGAGGAACGCACTTTGACGTGTTCATCGCAGAACCCGCTCCGCACACCGTAGACAACACAGCCGCCCGTCCTGGCAAACTGATTTAACCGATACAGCAGTTCATCCGGCGCCGCATAGAGCGACGGCACCAGAATCATCTGATATCGTCCCAGATCTTCGCTGTCCGGATGGATGATATCACATTCCACATTCATATGATATAATGCGTCATACATCCGCCGCACTACATCATTGTATTCCAGACCGTTCTGGAATCCGGAAAACAGATTTAAAGCTGTCAGCGCTTCATTGCTGACCAAAACTGCGACTTTGTTGGTTTTCCGCAGATGGAGCAAATGACTGCCGATCCGCTTCAGGTCCATGCCGACCGTCTTGGCCTCCCAATAGACCGGATTCGGCATCAGATCATGACTCAGCAGTCCTTTCCAATAGGTTTCAATGGCGTTATGCAGGGAATGCCAGTGCCAGTATTCCACCATATCCGCGCCGGAAGCCAGATGACTGAACGCCTGCAGGCGCAGCTGCCCCGGATAGGGTACCCAATCGGTAAATCCCTGTGCTTCCGTTTCCAGTACCAGATAATTGTCCTGTTTCATCCCCCGTGCCAGGTCGCCGCAGAACGCGATCTCCCGGCCGGTCAGTTCATCCTGGGACGGATGGTAAATATCCACGCCTGCAAGATCCAGTTCTCTGGCTGCCTCAAAATGATTGACATCCGGCTGTACGCCGTAGGAATGCCCCTTCCAGGCAAAATCAAAATTGTGCGTGATAAACTGATCCGCCCGCTTATATTCCCGGACTATGCCAACCTGCCAGTTCAGAAAATCCGTTACCAGTTTCCGCTGAAATCTGGAAAATTCCGCCGCCAGACTCCCATTGATCGTACTGTTTACATTGGGAAAATCCTCCCAGTCATTGATCCGGTTACTCCAGTAATCCAATCCGAACGCACGGTTTAACTGCTCCAGATCCGGGAATTTTTCCTGCATATAAGCAGCAAACATCGCCTGTACATTTGGCCCGCTTGTCCCGTAATGCTTGGTTTCATTGTCCACCTGATACCCGATCACCGCCGGATGATCCTTTACATGCTCCAGCAGAACCCGTATGATCCGCTCCGCGTAGAACAGATAATGCGCATTGGTAATATCCATATTCTGCCGGGGACCGTACTGGTTCTGACCGTTTTTCGTCACAGCCAGCACATCCGGATATTTTCTCACCAGCCAGGTCGGAACCGCATAAGTGGGCGTTCCCACGATCACGGAAATGTCCGCCTGCTTCATCGCGTTCAATACCCGGTCAATATGCGTAAAGTCAAAAACACCGTCCTGCGGCTCCAGCGTACTCCATGTGGACTCCGCGATCCGCACTACATTGATTCCTGCCTCCTGCATCATTCTTACATCCTGATCCAGCCGGTCATAGGGCATATATTCATCATAATAAGCCACACCGTACAATACCTGATCCATCCGTCAACCTCCTAACTGCATAACTCTCTTTATGAAACTGATTGTTCTTCTTTCCCTCTCTTTTCTTTGATCGCGATTGTGATCTGCTCCAGTTTTTCATCTGTCAAATTGTACTTTTTATAAAACAGAAATACAGCCGCCAATAACCCGATGATCGGAATTATGGTCATCGTCATCCGCAATACCGCAACGGACGAATCCGTTCCCAGCTCCACCACTGTATTTGAAGTATCGTCGCTGATATTGCTCACGGCCAGACAGATTGACGCAATCAGCGCCGCCACACCGGAAGCCAGCTTTACCACGAAAGTCTGCATGGAAAAAATCACGCTTTCATCCCGCCGATTATTCTTCAGTTCCCCGTAATCCACGGTATTCGCCAGAAATACCGTAGTCAGTACGGTCAGCATTCCAAACGCCGTAAAGATCAGAAAACCGGGGATAAACAGTACAACGATACCGGTCAGATCAAGCGACATGAACAGCAGAAGCGCCGCGTAGCCGATGATCGCCATGGCAAAACTCACATAGAAAATGCGGATCGCACTCAAAAATTTACGCAGCAGAGGGAAAAAGATCATCATAGAAATGATCTGGATCCCGCCGCCAAAGGTATTAAACAGCGTATAGCTGTTCATCCAGCCCTCGCCGCCCACATCATATTTAAAGAAATAGATCACCAGATTGGACGTAATATACAGAGAACAATTAATTAGTACGATCGCGATCACGACCGCCATGGCCTGATCGTTCTGGATCAGTGCCTTAAACATCTGTCCCACAGAGGGGGAATCCACGTTGACCGTAGATTTCTCCTTGATGCTAAAACAGGTAATACTGATAAATACAATAAACAGGATCGCCAGGATCAGCGCAAACCACTGAAAGCCAACCCGTTCATTTCCTCTGCCCAGGATATCTACACACTTTACCGTAATGATCGTAACCAATGCGGAACCTACGCCGGCGCAGGAACGCGCCAGTGTCGACAGTCCTTCCCGTTCTTTCCCGCCTTCTGTAAACGCGGGGATCATAGACCAGTACGGAATATCCATCATCGTATACGTAACGCCCCATAAAATATAGGTGATCGCTGCGTAAGCCACCAGTCCGCCTCCGTCAAGTGACGGCGGCGCCGCAAACATAACATACAGGATCGCAGCGTTTAAGATCGTCCCGATCATCAGCCAGGGTCTGAATTTTCCCCAGCGGGTTCTGGTCTTTGCCACGATCACACCCATAACCGGATCATTAAAAGCGTCAAACACCCGGGCGATCATTAAGATCACACCCATGGCAATCGCGCTTACTCCCATGATATCCTGATAATAATATAGTATGTAGCTGGCAGACAGCATGTATACCATATCCTTTCCCACGGCCCCCAGGCCATAAGCAACCTTTTCCTTTGCCCGTAACTTCATCTTCCTTCTTCTTTTCTCCTTTTTTCTCTTTTTCTCGCTCAGTTCCATTCAGTCGGTATACAACTGTTTCCATCTTCTACCCGATCAGCTTCGTCAGCATTCCGCCCTTTATTTCCACAGGCTCCCCGTCATTCACCTGCAGCCATACACTTTCCGCAAACGGATTGTACACGCAGGTTCCGTCTGCCGTAAACCGCAGGCCGCGGCAGCGCTCCATGTAATCGATGATCTCAATATTGGTCGCATACCAGATATCGCTTCTGCTTCCCATATAGGCACAGAAATCCTCAATTACATTCCAGTTGTCCCGGTCATCAAACTCATAACTGTGTCCCCACACATACATCAGTTTCAAATACTGTTTTTTGGAAAAATTTACAAAGAACTCCGCTTTCTCCATCAATGCCGGATCATTGTGATGACAGGTAGGATGCCATTCAAGCGGATTCTCCGGCAGCGCGTAATCTGCTGTGGCTGAAACCACTCTGGCATAGGCGGCCCCCAGTTTTTGAAACAATGTCTGGATATCCGCGCTGTAAGAACCGTTTGGGTAAGCATGTCCCCGCACGGGATATCCGACCAGCGATTCCAGCCCTTTCCGATCTTCCAGAAGTTCTTCCGCAGCCTGCGGCAGCGGACAGCGCGCAATGGTCGGATGAGACAACGTATGTGTCGCTACTTCATGACCGCGGTAAAGTTCGGCTACCCGTTCTTTTGCAATATGAGCGCCGTCTCCCAGAAAGCCGTAATTCAGATTAAAGGTTCCGCGAATCCCGTATTGATTAAATACAGAAACCAGTCTCTCATCCTGCGGTCTTCCGTCATCATAACTCATTGTCAGCGCTTTTGTCTTCCCGCCGGGGAAACAATCATAAATCTTCATATCATAATTTCTCCCTGTTTCTGATTACTTTTATTATACATCTATTTCCTGTCATTTCGCAATATTTCTTCCATTTTTTTCTCCCAAGTGGGAGAATATTTTAAAATTATGCTTGCTTTTTCCTTTTTTTGTGTTATAATGTGTTTTGTAAAGAGAATTACCCTTCAATATATTCTTTTTACATATAACCCCTTATTAATTATTTATACTCCCCTCAGAAGCGAAAGGTTCCCCCCTTTCGCTTCTAACTTTTTATGAAAAAAATACACAGACAATTCCAAGCAAGATCCCCCGCAGCCAATCCCGGCGCATAAGAAAAGAGCCCACTTCCGTGGGCCCTCCTGCGTGCGTGAGAAGATTCGAACTCCCGACACCCTGGTCCGTAGCCAGGT
>CANQOK010000039.1 GCA_947625465.1 uncultured Lachnospiraceae bacterium
ATAATAGGACCCGCGATCAGCTGCGGGAAAAAAGAGATATATAAAAACAGTTTGCTGATCCGCTTCTGCGCTTCGGCTTTCTGGCGATAAACGTCAATCACATACGACAGGGCCTGAAAGGTATAGAAAGAGATCCCGATCGGCAGACGAAGCTCCGGCACCGGAAGCTGTATGGCTTCAGGCAGAAGGCCGTTCAGCGTTTCCGCAAAAAAGCCGGCATATTTAAAGACCAGCAGCAGCGACAGATTGATGCAGACTGCCGCCGCCAGCCAGAGCTTCCGCCGTGTTTTCCCGACCAGACGGCCAAAGCCGTAATTTAAAAATACCGAAAACAGCAGCAAAAGGATATAAACTGGCTCTCCATAGGCGTAAAACAAAAAGCTGGCTACTATTAAAAGTACATTTTTTACCCGGATATCGGCAGCGCAGGTATGCAGTACCAATACGACAGGGAGAAAAAAACTAAGAAAAATGAATGAACTGAATTCCATAACCCATCCTTATTCCGCCGCAGGATAAGCGTCGCGGTCCCATTGATAGGGAATATCCCCTTTGTTGTTAATGAGTTCCTCATCGGTCATCAGATAAATTTCAAATGTACGCTGCGTATCCAGATGCCGCCATACGCCGGGCTCGGTTTCAATTAAAATCCAGTTGTGCTCACCGCCGCCTACGCCGATTCCGGTCACGATCTGACAATTATACCCAGCGGCAGTCAGCATTTTATACGTCAGCGCCGCGTAATCCCAGCAGGCGCCCGATCCTCTGTTCAGCATCCGGCACGCCATTGCCGTTACATCGGACTTCTCATTCATCCGATAATAAAAATTACTGTGTACATATTTATAAATGTCACGTATGCTTCTGCCGTTCTCATCCAGCAAAAGTTCTATGTAATCATCCAGATTTTCCGCATTGATCACCGCGAACCGGTCTGTCACCACACCGTTTGCGTCCGCTTTATACCGGGTTCCGATCGTCGTATTCACAGCCAGAGAACCGTCCTTATAAAAATAATACCGGTTTCCGCCGATGGATTTCCAGCCCGTTGTCATCATTCCGTAACTGTAAAAATAACAGCGCTTTCCGTCTACGGTTTTCCAGCCGTTTGCCGCCTGTCCGTTATTTTCAAAATAACAGGATACGCCGTCAATGGTATGCCAGCCGCCGAACGCCCGTCCATTTTCATCCAGATAATAATAACTGCCGTTGATAGTCGTAAACCCGCTTGCGACATAACCGTTTCTATAGTAAACAGAATCGATCCAGCCGTTTTTCAGCTTACCGTCCGCCTCAAAGCGGTATTTGACTCCGTCGATGACCATTTCTCCGGTCGCAATCGTACCGTCATTTTTGAAAAAGATATAGCTTCCGTCCAGAATCATCCAGCCGCGCGTCATAGAACCGTCTTTCCCGAAAAAATAACGTTTTTCATCAATCGTCTGCCAGCCGGTCCGCGCAGCTCCGTCCGTCCCCAGATAATACCGCTTCTGTCCGACATCCTGCCAGCCGGTCCGCATAACGCCGTCCGTTCCCAGATAGTAAGACTTTTTATCTACCGTCTGCCAGCCGGTCCGCATAACTCCGTCTGTTCCCAGATAATAGTACTTTTTATCTACCGTCTGCCAGCCGGTTTTCTTAATTCCGTCTGTTCCCAGATAATACTTTTTCCCGTCAATATCGACAAAGCCGTTCTGAAGCGTTCCATCCTCTGAAAAGAAGTAGGCCTTTCCGCCGATCGTCTGCCAGCCGCTCTGTCTGGCGCCGTCCGATTCCGAAAAATAATAGGTTTTTTTATCAATTTTCTGAAGTCCTTTCTGCAGGACGCCGTCTGTTCCCAGATAGTAAACGCCGTTTTCCAGCTCCAGCCACCCGGTTTGCATCCGGTAATTCGAATCAAAATAATACCGGTCCTCCCCATCGGTCTGCCAGCCGCTCTGCAGTAATCCGGATTCATCGGAGAAATAAGTGCCGTTTTCCTTTACGATCATACCGCTGTTCGCAAAACCGTGGTCATCTCTGTAATAGCGCATGCCGTCCATATCATAAAATCCGGTCAGCAGTCTTCCGTCTTCCCGCAGATCATAAGATTCACCGCCGATCATACATTTTCCGGTACAGATGCCATCCGCCCTGGTCTGGTAATATTTGCCGTCCTGAATCGTGATCCAGCCTTCCGTAAGCAGTTGATTTTCTTCAAAATAATACTGTTTTCCCGTGATCTCATACAAACCGGTCAGATACTCGCCCTTTACACGGTATTTCAGCCCTTCTTCCGTATCGTGCCAGCCGGTCTGATGCGTCAGCGCATAATAAATAAACGCCGCTGCGGCAGCCAGAGCAAGCACAATTACAATGGAAATGGTGATCCACAGGGTTTTTTTACTTAACTTTTTCTTCTTTGTCTCTTCCATTACCGCTGTACCCCGCTGTCCAAAATATCGATACTTTCCAAAACATCCGCGGCAAATACAAATGAAACAACCGTATCGCTGCCGCTTACCCGGTAGCGTTCTGTCGTCTGAAAGCTTTCGGAAGCCTCTCCGTACATCCGGTAAAGATCTTCTTTGGTGGTGCTTCCGGTTTTAGCTCCCTTATCCGTTGGATATTCAGAACCGGTAATATAAATGTCATAGATGATCTGCTTTCCGTCCTCCGCATAGGTATAGACAGCCAGTGAATCTCCATAGTAATAATTGGTATCATAGCCTCCGCCCAGACAGGCTTCGCCCTGCACGATCTTCGCCTTTCCGATCTTATCCACATACGGCAGGAAATCCGTACCGCAAGAGAGCTTGATCCCGGAAATTGTAATACTGCAGTCGCCGGATTCAAAGGTTCCCGCCCCTTTATCCGGATTGATCACACTGTTCGGAGCCGCTACTGTAGTTGCCGCATCCGTTGTATCCGGTTCCGGTTCTGCCTTTTCTGTCTCTTTCGGATCTTTATCTTTCTCAGAGCCGGTGTCTTTGGAAACGGTTTCCGATTCTTTTGTGCTTCCCGTTTCGTTGTCCGGCTCATCTGCGTGAATCTGCACGGAAGCATTGGGTAATTCTACCTTTTTGACTTCGTCCGAGCTTCCGCATGCCGTCAATATACTTAACACAACTCCTGCGATCATAACGATCCGCAACTGTTTTCTCATTGGTAAATCCTCCTTACTGAAACAAATTCTAATTCCCTGAGATAAATAAAACGCCCAGCGTACCCGGCCCGCAGTGACTGGAGATCACACCGCCGGCGCGTGTTTCAAAGATTTCGGAAAAAATACGCAGACTGTTCAGATAGTCCCGTACCGCTTCTACATCCGCCGCGTCACAGCCGGAATGGGTAATAAACACCCGGTCTGTCCTGGCATTTTTTAATTCCGGTTCCATATCCTTTACATAAGACAGGATCGCTTTGGAAATCTTTCCGCGGTATTTCTTATCCGGATGCATCTTCCCGTCTTCCACTACGATCTTCGGATGCAGATTCAAAACGCTTCCCGCCATTGCCGCAAGGCCGCTGCACCGGCCGCCTCTGTACAGATAGACCAGCGTGTCAACCACAAAGCTGGCGCGGACGCGCGGCTTCAGCTGCTCCATCTGTCCGGCGATCTCCGCACCGGACAATCCCTGCTGCGCCAGGATCGCAGCTTCCACTACCAGCAGGCCGATGCCGGTAGAAAGATTGGCCGAATCAATTACAAAGACCCGGTCTTCCGCCTGCAGTTCTTCCGCCGCCAGACGCATAACATTACCGGAAGACGACATTTCGCCGGAAATAGAAAAACATACGATTTCCTCACCGGCTTCGATATGCGGCCGAAACAGTTCTACAGCGCTCTCCAGAGAAGGCGCGGACGTTTTCGGCGTCGTCTTATTGGCGTCCGCCCAGCGGTAAATATCGTCCGGCGTAATGTTTTTGGAATCCTCGTATTCCTTTTCTCCCAGAATAATATGAAGCGGCAAAATCTCTATCCGGTATCGCCGCAGCAATTCCGGGGACAGGTCGCAGGTGCTGTCTGAAATAACTTGTACCATTTTTCATCTCCTTTTAACATACAGAAAAAAATCTGAACCCTTCCGCCATCGGAACCGGGTTCAGATTTTTAATTCGCTGCGGATGGCGGGACTTGAACCCGCACGATGTCGCCACCGTCAGATTTTGAGTCTGATGCGTCTGCCATTCCGCCACATCCGCATGGCTTCAAAGCACTTTGATATCTTAACATTCCCCTATGGGTTTGTCAATAGTTTTCTGTCCTTTTCCCGTGCTACCGGCGGAATCCGTAATTTTTCAGAGAAGGCAGAGATTCGGCATATTCGGCAAAGGCCTGCCAGCTTCCCTGTTTAAAATCACTGATATCCCGGCCGCTCCGATTGATGAGGCAATCCTTGATCAGAAAGGTATCCATCCCCATTTTGACGACGCACATATCCTCATCCACATCATTTCCCACCATCAGGCAGTCATCCGGCGTCCGGTTCAGTTCCCGGAGCAGTCTCCGGTAATAATTCAGATTGGGTTTTGTATAGCAGGTATTCTCATATGTGGTGATGACCGCGAAATCCTTCGGTTCCAAACCAGCCCACCGGATTCTCTGTTCCGTCGCGACTGCCGGGAAAACCGGATTTGTCGCCAGTACAACGGTGTAGCCTTTTCTCTTTAACATGGAAATCGTCTGCTCCGCATAAGGAGTCGGCTGGGTATTCAGCCGGGCAACGGAAAAATCCCGTTGGTAAAATTTTTCGATTTCCCGCTGCACTCTCCGGCTCTTTTCTCCGACGATCGAATCAAATGTCTTTAAAAACATATCCTCGTTGGTCAGCATGCCTTCATTTTCCAGCATAGCCGCCATTCCCTGCCAGATTGCCTGCCAGATCAGATCCGCATCGAAACCAGCATGCTCCAGCCTGCTCTTTAACGCTTTTTCATAAGTATCCAGAAACCCTTCCAGATCCATAGGAAGCAGGGTTCCGTCCAAATCAAATAATATGGTATTCATATTCCTTATTCATCCAGGTTGTGGTAAACTGCCTGCACATCATCATCCGCATCCAGAAAATCCAGGATCCGGTTAAACCGCTTGATCTCTTCCTCGTCGGTCAGCGTAACATAGTTCTGCGGGATCATGGTAACTTCGGCTTCCGCCATCTCCAGGCCTTCCGCTTCCAGTGCTTCGCGCACAGCCGAAAACTGATCCGGATCCGTCAGAATCTCAAAGCTGTCTTCCTCTTCCGAAAAGTCCTCCGCGCCCGCATCTAACGCCATCATCATCAGCGTATCGGCATCCAGATCACATTCTTCTTTATCTAAAATAATCTGTCCCTTTTTGTCAAACATATAGGATACGCAGCCCGGGGTTCCCACATTGCCGTTTCCCTTGGAAAACGCATTCTTTACATTGGCAGCCGTCCGGTTCTTATTATCAGTCAGCGTATCTACAATAATCGCCGTTCCGCTGGGGCCGTAGCCTTCATAAGTGATCGCTTCGTAATTGACGCTGTTGGCGTCGCCGGCAGCTTTCTTGATGCCGCGGTCAATGGTATCGTTCGGCATATTATTGGCTTTTGCCTTGGCGATCACATCGCGCAGTTTGCTGTTATTGGCGGGATCCGGACCGCCTTCTTTTACCGCCACCGCGATCTCACGGCCGATAATGGTAAAGATCTTGCCCTTTGCAGCATCATTTTTTTCTTTCTTGTGTTTAATATTCGCAAATTTAGAATGTCCAGACATGGTATTGATTCTCCTCTGTTTTTCTTTTAGATTATAATAGGGTTATTTCTTTTCTCTTTTGTCCCTGTCGGCGTCTTCTTCCTCCTCTTTGGGAGGCAGGATCGTAAGCGCTACCTTGGCGATCATTTTATTTTCAACCTTTAAGATCTCATACTGGTACCGCTCCGAGATCAGTACAGGCGTCTCTCCTTCCGCCGGGATCCGCCCCAGTTCAGAGAGCAGATACCCGTTCAGCGTATCATAGGAATCTTCATCGATATGGATATCCAGCTGTTCTTCCAGTTCTTCCAAAGTTGTCATGCCGTTTAACAGATAGGTGTTTTCTCCGGTCTTGACAATATTGGTCTCCTCTTCCGCGTCATATTCATCCAGAATATTTCCGACGATCTCTTCCAGAATATCTTCCATGGAAATGATACCTGAGGTCTGCCCGTATTCGTCGATCACGACAGCCATATGTACCTTCCCGGACTGCATATCCCGAAACAGCGCGTCGATATTTCTGGTCTCCGGAATAAAATAGGGCTTCTGCAGAAGTTCCGGAATATCTTTGATCCTCCAGTCCCCGTACTGCTTCTGTTCCAGCGCGATCACCGCTTCCTTTAAATGCAGGATCCCGATCACGTCGTCAATATCTTCCTCATACACCGGATAACGGGTATAATTCCCTGCCAGCATCGTCTGTACGCACTCTTTCAGGGTAAGTTCTCCATTGAGCCCGGTAATGTTCTTCCGGTGCGTCATGATATCCTGAGCCTCTTTATCGCCCCATTCAAAGATATTGGCGATCATCTCCGCCTCATTGGCTTCGATCACGCCCGCTTCATGTCCTTCACTGACGATCGACTTGATCTCTTCCTCTGTTACGTTCTCCAGCGATTCATTGGGATCAATGCCGAAGATCCGCAGGATCAGATTCGCAAGGATTTTGATCAGAGCGGAAACCGGCGTCAGGACGGTCATCAGAACACTATTGACACCAAGCAGCGCGTTCGACCACGCGCCGGCGTAGCGCGCGCCCAGTTTCCCCGGCAGCAGCATTCCCAACGCAAGCATCAGAAATAACAGATAAAACAGCACAAGCAGAAATGAAATCAGCCACAGGACTTCCGACCGCAGTACCTGTCCTGCCAGCGATACCAGTTTCCCATAGACAAATCCGGTGTATGGACGCCACAGATAATAACCTACCAGGATCGCCATAGCGTACGAGATCAGCCGGCGCGTAATCGTATATTTCTCCGGATCATTCCGGATCGCCAGCAGCTTCCCGGCCTTTTTACTGCCTTCTTCCACCTCGCGTTCCAGATCCGTAATGTTCAGTGCCTCTACCGCATAGCGAAACCCGTACAACAGGAAATTCACTACAATGAAAACAAGAAATAAAATCAGACCTGTTATCTGACTGTCACTATCCATTCATTTTCTCCTTTTGCATTTTTTTATTGCATATCTATAGTATTGTAACAAACCTTTTGCTTTCCGTCAATATTTATGTAACAAATCCAGACTGACTTCCAGAGCATGGTTGACCCGCTCCATCATTTCAGAATCCAGCTGACAGATTTTATCCTTTAATCTTTTTTTATCGATGGTCCTTACCTGCTCCAGCAGGATTACGGAATCCTTTACAATATCGCAGCGGCGGCTGTCCAGTTCTACATGCGTAGGCAGTTTGGCCTTATTCATCTTCGATGTGATCGCGGCACAGATCACAGTCGGGCTGTGCCGGTTGCCGGTATCGTTCTGTATCACCAGGACCGGCCGGATCCCGCCCTGTTCGGATCCTACGACCGGCCGTAAATCTGCGTAATAGATATCTCCTCGTCTGATAATCACAAATGTCACACTCCATACTTTTTATCCTAGTATTGCCTGTGACCGGCATTTTAAACATATCACAGGAATGAAATCTTACAGGTATTCATCCGTAAAGTAATCTTTTGTCCCGCAGACAGCTCCGTCCTTATAATAAACCCGCGGAATCCGCTTCCCCAGATCGCAGACCAGCTCATAATTAAACCGTCCCGAGAGATCGCCCAGCTGATCCGTCTGAATCTCCTCCGCTCCGTCCGTTCCGATCAGCGTAACCTTAGTGCCGATCCGGACATCCGGGATCTCCGTCACGTCCACGATCATCTGATCCATACAGACTCTTCCCAGAATGGCCGCCCGCTTCCCATGGATCAGAACATACCCCCGATTGCTCAAAGACCGGGGATACCCGTCCGCGTATCCTACCGGGATCGTAGCGACCCGCATAGGCTTTGGCGCGATAAAAGTGCTGCCGTAGCTGATGCCGGTTCCGGCCGGGATCTCTTTCACATAGATCACATGGCTGTACAGAGACAGCGCCGGCTTCAGATCCAATTTGGCAATCTCTTCGTCCGCCGACGGGCGCAGACCGTACAGCGCGATTCCTGCCCGTACCATATCCATGTGCATCTCCGGCAGATCCAGAATTGCCGCGCTGTTGGCGCAGTGACAGATCCGCGGTCTGACATGCACCTCCTCTAAGTAATCCAAAAACTGTCTGAATTTCGCAAACTGCCCCCTGACATGGGACTTATCCGTTTCATCCGCTTTGGCAAAATGGGTAAAACAGCCTTCGATACAGAGATTCGGCAGATTCGCGATCTTCGCGGTAACCGCAGCGCTTTCCCTGGTGGGCGCAAATCCGATCCGCCCCATGCCGGTATCCGTTTTGATATGGATATACGCCTGCCGGTTTGCAGATATTGCAGCATCGGAGATGGCTTTTGCCATATCGTAGTCATAGACCGCGCACCGGATCTCAGCTTCCACCATTGCGGGATACGCCGAAGCCGGCACATGCCCGAGGATCAAAATCGGCTCCGTGATCCCGTGATGCCGAAGATTCAGCGCCTCCTGGATCGTCGCTGTCGCAAACCAGTCCGCGATCCCGTTTAAGGTTCTGGCTATGGGAACCGCGCCGTGTCCGTAGCCGTCCGCTTTGATCACCGCCAGCATCAGGGTGCCCGGTTTCGTATGCCGTTTCATATTTTGTACGTTTTCCCGAATCTGATCTAAATCCACATTGGCATATACTCTGAAATATTCAGGTAATTCCGCATCTTTTGTAATCATTGTCTCCTCCATTTCCGTCACTTTTAATGAACAATCTCTTTGATAGAACGGATGATATCCCTTGCATTCATGGAATATTCCCCTGATTCTTTTACCGCAAGGCCGCCCGCCTGACTGTGCAGACAGACGCCGTAAACAGCCGGCGCAAACATCGGATTGCCCGGAAATTCCCGCAGTTCGGGAAGCGCTTTGTTTCCGGCCATCGCCCCGAGAATGCCGGCCAATACATCACCGGAACCGCCCTTAGCCATACCGGGGTTGGAAACGGCATTGAGATAGAGGTTCTGATTCCAGTCGGCGATAACCGTATGCGCATCCTTTAAAATACAGGTCACCCGGTTTTCTTTCGCATAGGCAAGCGCCGTTTCCAATACAGAAGCCTGGATCTGCGCAATAGAGGTCCCGGTCAGCCGGGCCATTTCCCCCAAATGCGGCGTCAGGATCACCTGCGGGTGCAGCAGGGACTTCCATTCCGGCCGGGCCGCCAGTATATTTAATCCGTCCGCGTCCAGGATCAGCGGTTTCCCGGATTTCAACGCGTTCCATACCAGAGTGGCCGCGGTTTCATTTTGTCCCAATCCGGGACCGGCAACGATCACGCCCGCCCAATCCAGCGCGTCCTGCAGCTCGGTTTCCGCAACGGTGTCCCGATAAAACGACAGAATCGCTTCCGGCAGCTGTTTCTGCAGCGCAAGCCGGTTGTTTTCATGCGTCAGTATCCGGACAATCCCCGCTCCGCTCCGATATGCCGCGTCCGCGCACAAAAAACAGGCTCCGCCCATATGCCCGGAACCGGCAATGATCAAAACTCTTCCATAAGTTCCCTTGTTGGAATGCGCCGGACGGGCAGGCAAAAGTCCGGAAAGCGGCTCCATATCATAATATATGGGCGCCGTCCGTCCTGTATAGGCACATTCCGGGAATCCGATATCCGCCACGTGTATCTTCCCGGCATATTCCGCTCCTGGATAAAGCAGCAGTCCGGTCTTCATTGCGCCGAACGTCACCGTTTGATCCGCGCGGACCGCAGTTCCGAGGACAGCTCCCGTCGTACTGTCGATACCGGACGGGAGATCCACCGCCAGCACCTGGCGGACGCCGCTTGCATTGATCCGGTCAATCACCTCCGCGAATCCGCCGGTCACCGGTCTGGACAGGCCCACGCCGAATATCGCATCCACAATACTATCATATGTGGAATAGTCCGGATTCGTGACAAAGGGAATCCCCAGATTTTCGGCGATCTGTTTCTGCGTCTGCCATTCCGGCGTCCCCTCTCCCGTTCCGACCACATATATTTCTACATTCTGATGATTCAGCCACAGCATTCTCGCCAGAGCGATCCCGTCTGCTCCATTGTTGCCGCGTCCGACTGCCGCCAGAATGCGCTGACTGTCTTTTAAAAAGGGAACGCAGCTGTACGCGGCCCGCTCCATCAGTACCAGGGACGGAATCCCGATCTGGTTTATCGTATAAGCGTCTACCGCTTTCATTTCCTTTCCAAATACGACTCGTTTCATTTTGCATCTGTCTCCGTTTTGAAATATGTTTGCTGTTTATACCAAAAACATTATAGGCAATTTTGAATGCTATGTCAATTTTTTAACAATCGATTTCTCCTATTGCGCGAGACAATTTTTTCCGTTATAATACGCTTTGTGAAAATGGGAAATCAAAGAATGAGGTTTACTTATGATATTATCATGCAATCACATAGAAAAAGAATTTGTCACCGGAACCGTACTGAAGGACTGCTCCTTTCATCTGGAGGCAAAAGAAAAACTTGCGATCGTCGGGATTAACGGAGCCGGAAAAACCACGCTGCTGCGCCTGTTAGTGGGAGAGCTGACTCCGGACTCCGGCGAGATCACCATTGCCAAAGATACCACGGTCGGCTACTTATCGCAGCATCAGGATCTGACCGGCCATCAGACGATTTACGAAGAATTGTTAAGCGCGAAGGCAGACGTTATCGCCATGGAACAGCGCATCCGGCAGCTGGAGCAGGAAATGACCGCCCTGTCCGGCGCGCAGCTGGAACAGAAAATGCAGACGTACGCCCGGTTAAATCATGAATTTGAACTGCAGAACGGCTATGCTTATCAAAGTGAAGTGACCGGCGTTTTAAAAGGACTCGGATTCACAGACGAAGACCGGGATAAAGAGATTTCCAAGCTGTCCGGCGGGCAGAAAACCCGTGTGGCGCTGGGAAAGCTGCTGCTGACCAGACCGGACATTATTATGCTTGACGAGCCGACAAACCATCTGGATATTTCTTCCGTCGCATGGCTGGAAAATTTTCTGTCTGCCTATGACGGCGCGGTCATTCTGGTATCACACGACCGCTACTTTTTAGACCGGATCGTGACAAAGGTAGTGGAGATCGACCAGGCGGCCGTCACCTCCTTTACCGGCAACTATTCCGCGTATGCCGAGAAAAAGGCCATGCTGCGGGAAGCCGCCGCCAGGGCATGGCTGAATCAGCAGCAGGAGATCAAACATCAGGAAGCCGTTATCACAAAGCTGAAACAGTTTAACCGGGAAAAATCCATTAAGCGCGCGGAAAGCCGTGAAAAGATGCTGGATAAGATCGAGCGTCTGGAAAAGCCCGCGGAGATTAATGATAAAATGCGGATCCACCTCGTTCCGAACATTTTAAGCGGAAATGATGTGCTGACGGTGACAGATCTGGGAAAATCATTCGGAACCCAGAATCTGTTCTCTCATCTGGAATTCTCCGTAAAACGGGGAGAAAAGGTCGCGATCATCGGCGACAACGGAACGGGAAAAACCACAATCTTAAAAATGATCACAGGACTTCTGCCTCCGGATACCGGTACGATCACCCTGGGTTCCAATGTATATATCGGCTATTACGATCAGGAACAGCAGGTTTTGGATCCGGACAAAACGGTTTTTGAAGAGATCCAGGACGCGTATCCGGATCTTACCAATACCAAAGTCCGCAATCTGCTGGCCGCTTTTTTGTTTACCGGAGATGATGTGTTTAAATATATCCGCGATATCAGCGGCGGAGAACGCGGCCGGGTATCGCTCGGGAAGCTGATGCTCAGCCAGGCAAACTTTTTGATCTTAGACGAGCCGACCAATCACCTGGATATGGTCTCCAAAGAAATCCTGGAAGACGCCATCCGCAATTATGAAGGAACCGTCCTGTATGTGTCCCACGACCGGTATTTTATTAACAGGACTGCCGACCGCGTGCTGGATCTGCGCTGGAAAACGCTGACCAATTATCTGGGAAATTATGATTATTATCTGGAAAAATTCAGCCAGTTACAGGAGCAGTCTGACGAAACCGTTCATTCGGTTCCGGGAACTGTCTCCGCTTCTGCTTCCGCTTCCGGAAAAGAGGACTGGCAGGCAAAAAAAGACGCGCAGGCCAAAGAACGCAGACGGCAGACGCAGCTTTCCAGACTGGAAGCACAGATCGCGCAGCTGGAGGCGGAATCACAGGAACTGGAAACCTGCTTAAACGATCCCGCAATCAGCACAAATGCCGCCAGACTACAGGAATTATCCCTGCAGCAGGCGGCAGTCAATGAACAGCTTGAAACCCTATATGAACAATGGGCTGATCTCGCCGAATAGCTAGATCACATGCACATGTTCCATATTTTCGATTGTTTTCTGCATATGCAGGGCGGCAAGCGCTTCTGCTTTTTCGCCGTCCCGCTGTTTCAGCGCCGCAACGATGGCGCGATGCTCTTCCAGAGAATCCGATACCCGGTGTTCCTCCGACAGCGTAATCTTGCGGGCGCTTTCCAGATATTCGTGAAATTCCCGCAGAGTCCGGCTTAACATCCGGCTGTCCGCGATCTGGTAGAGCATCTGGTGAAACTGGTTATCCAGCTCGACCACCTTGTCATACCGTTTCTTCCGGATATGAAATTCCGTCAGATCGTTGATCTCTTCCAACACCGACAGTTCTTCCTGCGTAATCCGGCTGCAGGCCCATTTGACACATAAGCCTTCCAATACGCCGCGCATGGCGTAAATGTCCCGGATATCTTTTCTGGTGATCCCTACCACATAAGCGCCCTTATTGGGAATGATCTTAACCAGCCCTTCCAGTTCCAGCTGGCGCAGCGCCTCCCTGACCGGCGTTCTGCTGACGCCCAGTTCTCTGGCCAGCGTCATCTCCCGCAGTTCTTCATTATGCTGATACGCGCCGGACAGGATATTCTGCCGGATAATGCCGAACACCCTGCCGCGCAGGGAATAATTATCCGAAACTTCCAATTGATCTTCTTTTGCTTCCATCTGTTCCCTCCACATTACAGACAATTACAGACAAACTGACCGAATTGGCAGATTACTGTTTTTCGATTTTATTCAGTCCCAGGTCTTCACAGGCCTTGTCGATCTGCGCAACCAGCTCATCATCCGTGATAACGGTCACTCTTCCGGATTCATACTCCGCGTCGACCCATTCCTTTACCTTCGCGACCAAAGGCGCGTTCTTATCGATCCGCTCTTCGTCTTTTAAGCGGTAATAGGTATTCATCCAGTGCGCGATCCCGGCAAGCCCGGACGTATTGGACACAGCGACCAGAACCGGACGGTTCAGGATCTTTTCCGTATCGAAGATATTGTAGATCTCTTCATTTTTCAGCAAACCGTCCGCATGGATCCCGGCTCTGGTCACATTGAAATTCTTGCCGACAAACGGGGTTCTGGACGGAACCCGATAGCCGATCTCTTTTTCATAATACTCTGCCAGCTCAGTAATGACAGTCGGCTCCATGCCGTCTAAGGTGCCCTTTAACTGCGCATATTCAAACACCATAGCCTCTAACGGCGTATTTCCGGTCCGTTCTCCGATCCCGAACAGGGAACAGTTGACGCCGCAGGCTCCATACAGCCAGGCCGTTGTGGAATTGGTAACCGCTTTATAGAAATCATTATGTCCGTGCCACTCCAATTGTTCGGAAGGCACGCCCGCATGTGTGGTCAGGCCGTAAATAATCCCCTGTACCGATCTGGGGATCACAGCGCCGGAAAAATTGACGCCATAGCCCATCGTGTCGCAGGCGCGGATCTTTACCGGTATCTGATACTCCTCCTGTAATTTCATCAGTTCCAGACAGAAGGGAATCACGAAGCCGTAAATATCGGAACGGGTGATATCCTCTAAATGACAGCGCGGACTGATCCCCTGATCCAGACACTGCCGTACGATATCCAGATAATGATCCATACATTCCTTTCGGCTCATCTTCAGTTTATAAAAAATATGGTAATCCGAACAGCTTACCAGAATGCCGGTTTCCTTTAATCCGATATCCTTTACCAGTTCAAAATCCTTTTGCGTTGCCCGGATCCAGCTTGTTACTTCGGGGAACTGATACCCGCGCTCCATACATTTATAGACGGCGTCCCTGTCCTTTTTGCTGTACAGGAAAAATTCACTCTGGCGGATGATCCCCTTGGGGCCTCCCAGTTTATGTAAATAATCATACATCGTCACGATCTGTTCTGTCGTATACGGAGTCCTGGACTGCTGTCCGTCCCGGAATGTGGTATCGGTGATCCAGATTTCCTTTGGCATATTGTGCGGAACGATCCTGTCATTAAACGCGATCTTCGGTACTTCCTCATAGGGAAACAGATTGCGGAATACATTCGGTTCCTTCACATCCACCAAATGATAAATATGTTCTTCCAGTCCGAGCAGGTTTGTCTTCTCGTCCATTCTTACTCTGTAATTCGTTGCCATCCGTATGTTCCTTCTTTCTGATCATTTTTTGTATGATTGTATACAATTATACATGTATTGTCAATACTCTCTTAAAAATTATTCGCATCAGTTATCCACATTTCCCATTTTTAGATAATTTCCCGATTGTTATTTACATTTTTCCCGGTTTCAAGTATAATATTTTTATTCGTTTCGGAATTTCGACAGGCATTGGAAAGGAGCAGAAAATAGATGAATAATATTATTGTAGTCGCACTGGGCAGGAACGCGTTCGGGGATACCCTGCCGGAGCAGCAGGAACGGGTGAAAAAAGCTGCTGCCGTTATTGCGGATCTGGCAGAGGCAAAATATGAGATCGTGATCACACACAGCAACGGCCCGCAGATCGGCATGATACAGACTGCCATGACCGAATTCAGCCGTCTGAATCACAATTATACGGTCGCACCGATGTCCGTATGCGGCGCCATGAGCCAGGGCTATATCGGCTTTGACTTACAGAGCGCGATCCGCACGGAATTGTTAAACCGCGGGATCTATAAACCGGTCTCCACCATTATCACACAGGTGCGGGTTGATCCCTTTGACAAAGCTTTTCACAACCCTTCCAAGATCATCGGGCGTTATATGACAAAAGATGAAGCTGAGGTTGAGGAACGGAAAGGCAATTATACGGTTTATGAAGAAACGCCGGAAGGCAGCGGATACCGCAGGATCATCGCTTCTCCGCAGCCCATAGATATCTATGAGATCGACGCCATCCGGACACTGGTTGAGGCGAATCAGATCGTGATAGCCGCGGGCGGCGGCGGTATCCCGGTACTGGACCAGAGAGGACGCTTAAAGGGCGCCAGCGCGATCATCGAAAAGGACTATACCGCTGCAAAGCTGGCCGATATGCTGGACGCTTCTGCTCTGCTGATCCTGACTTCCAAAGATTATATCCGGATCAACAAGGGAACGCCGGAAGAAACCTATTTAAAGGAATTGACCGTAGAGGAAGCGACTGCGCTGGTTGACAGCGGCAAGTTAAAACCGACTACTTCCCTTCCCAAGGTAGACGCCTGTCTGAAATTTGTCAGCGCATCCAAAGGAAGGCGCGCGATCATCACCAACTTGGATAAAGCCGTTTCCGGTCTCAAAGAAAAGGTCGGAACGATCATTAAGAATGTTTAGGACAGGTTGAAATTATAACGTCAAGGTCAGGCAAAGATTCTCACAGAGAATACTGCCTGACCTTGATGTTGTTTTGGAAGGATTGGGATTCCAAGATTACCTATTCTATTCTGGCAGATATGTCAAAATTTATCTCACTTCTTTCGTTTCTCATTGAGATACTTCTTCGCATCCCTGATAAAACTCCAGATCATGATAATCATGATAAGTCCAATCGGGAAAGCGCTAATGATACTTACGCTCTGGATATTGCTCATACTGCTCTCCGAAAATACCAATGCGATTGGAAGTACGATCAAGAGCAGACACCACAGAAGCGTAATCATAGAATGCGGCTTTTCGTCCTGCCCCAGTTTCTTATAACTGTAGCAGGCGGCCGTATAGGCGATGGAATCAAACGAAGTGGCATAGAACGCGATCATGCACACAAGCGTCAGAATCAGGATAAATGTCGCGCATGGCATAGTGTCAATGATGTTCATAATAAGCCCATACAGATCGCCGCTCGCCTCATACTGTGCAATAAAATCCGCCGCGCCTTTTGTCTGAAGACCGAGACTGTAATTGCCGAGAATAATAAAGCTTACTATCGTAGAACCAACACCAAAGACATATCCGCCGAGAATAGTCTGCCTGATCGTTCTTCCGCGGCTGATGTTTCCGATAAAGAATGGAGCTGCGATGCACCAGACCATCCAGTAAGCCCAGTAGTAGATCGTCCAGTCCTGCGGGAAATTGTTCGCTCTTGCAGGATCCGTATATGTAGCCAGCCCGACAAAATTCTGGACCATCTTTCCGAGGCTTTGGAAGCCGTTTTCGATGATGTATCTCCCCTCTCCCCCGATGAGCAGTACAAAAATAAGCAGTCCAAAGAAGAGATAAATGCAGAGTTTTGCAAGAAAACCGATTCCTTTAAAACCATGCATAACAGCATAGGTATATACAGCGCAGGTGATCAGCAGAATCATGATCGTAACAACAGTACGGCTAATGCTCAGACCAAAGAGTTTTAAAATAATACTCGACATAAGCGGCGTTGCCACAGAAAAGGTGGTAGCCGTTCCTGCCAAAAGGGCAAATAATGCAAAAAGATCAATGACCCGGCCGAGAATACCGTCCGCGTGTTTGCCGATGACAGGGCGGCAGGCTTCGGAATAGCGCTGTCTGTTGCGCTTACGGACGTGAAGCATAAATCCGAACGCCACCGCAAGCACGAGATAAAATGCCCACGGGATAAAGCTCCAATGGAACAGCGGGAATACCCCTGCCCACTCGGCAACGCTGCCCATCTCGGCAATATGCGGATTCGTCGCATACATGACCCATTCCGCAAAGGAGTAGAACAGGATATCTGCCGCCAGACCACAGGTGAACATCATGCTGCCCCATGTGAAAAACGAGTATTTCGGCTTTTCATTCGGCTCCCCCAGCACGATATTCCCGTATTTTGAGAACGACAGGAATACTGAAATAACCAACACTCCAAGTCCGATCACAAGGTAATACAATCCTACGGTATCTCCAAAAAAGTATCTCACCTGACTTATGACCCCGTTTGACTGTTCGGGGAAAATGAAGAGCAAGACTGCCAATCCCACAATCAGGATAAACGGTGCCAGTGTAATCAGCCAGTCTATCCGGTTCTTCTGCATTTTTTTATCCATTTCCAATTACCTCCAATTTTTTTTGCTCATAATGGTATGCAAAGTGCTTTCCCTTGCAGAGAAATGTAAAACCCGCTGCCGTGTTATCCGCTCCACGCAGGGCTGTAATCCCAAGCAGATCGGATTCTGCAGCACACAGCTTTGCTGCTACAGATTTCAATATTTCTGAACGGGTGTCTTTTATATAGGACGGATCAAACTTTCTGAGCTCGTCGAGCGTATCAAATTCATAAATCATCCCATCCGGATACTTCCGCATCCGCATCGGCAGTTCATGGATATGCTCGATATAAATCGTTTCCCACAGCTTGTCCGCTGTTTCCGGCAGGCTGTATTCCTGCTCCAGAATTGTCAGAAAACGCGATGAAAAAACTGCATCCCAGAACACATGCCCCAGCATGTACCAGGCGTTTGTTCCGCCTATTCTGACTGAACGGATGTAGCCATCCGGATCGGTCTCCATACACCATTCATTCGTGGGCTCACGCGCATAAACAGCGGAATAGCAGGCTCCCTCCACTTCTGCTTCAAAAGGGTTTTCAGTAAAATAATTATCGCCGGAACAGATATATGTATTCCGAATCACTTCCCTTGCCACCCAGATACTCCCATTATTGTTTCTGAACAGATAGTCCGGGTTGTGGAGCAGCTCAACGCCGTATTTTCCTTTCAGGTATTCAAACCGGTCTGGCATATAGCCTGTCACAATGCAAATCTGATCAATACCGGAATTTCTCAGCTGCCTGATCTGCCTTTCGATCAGTATCTCTCCCCTGACCTCGGTCAGCGCTTTTGGTCTTTCATAGGACAGCGGCGCAAAACGGCTGGAAGTCCCAGCTGCCATGATCACGGCATTGTCAACCTTGCTCATCCTTCTTCATCTCCTCCAATGCATATTTATAAAAGTCTTTCGCATATCTGTACTGTCGCAAACTGTACTCACCGAATTCCACGCCAAGATGACTCTTGAATTCGCACCAGTTCGACCATAAAAGGCCGCAAACAGCGATATAGCAATAGATCTTTGCACGAATTGCAGCTGTAACCTTCTGTCCGGATTCTTCAAAATAAATATTGATCAGCCTGTCCACTTTACGCTTATTATACAGACTATAAATACAGAACATGGCAATATCCACATGAGGATCCTGCATCCCGGCGTATTCCCAGTCGGTAAGCTGCAAGGCTTCGCCGTCAGGAGTGTCATAAAACAGGAAATTGTCCGGCACCGCGTCGATATGCGTCAGACACCAGTCAGTTCTCATCTTTTCGATATATTCCTTCAACGAAAACACATTTTCTTTTGTGCGTATATAGTCGCGGTACATGGAAGTCTTGCCGTCCCACAGTGATTCATAAAATTCGATCTGTGCGAAAATGTCGAATGTGTGCGGAACGCTCAGCCTCATTTTATGGAAGTCCGAGAGCAGCTTCATGCACTTTCTTAAATTCCCTACGTTATCTGCATCGCACACTCTGACCCCGTCCAAAAATTTCGTTATCTTATATCCGTTTTCGGGATTGATATAAACTGGATCGTCGCATAGCCCGAGACCTGACAAAGCCTTGAATACCTCGGCTTCCTGTTCGCGGTTGATCAGCTGGTCTGTACCTTCGCCCGGTATCCGCATGATGTATTTCTCAGCCTTTGCGCTAAAAAGGAAACTGCGGTTCGTCATACCCTTTTTCAAAACACTGATATCGGTGACTTCCTCTTCTTTACACTTAAGCACATTTGCAATCGTTTTAATGGCATCTGACTTTAGCTGATTAGAATCAGAATCCAGGTCACGGAGCTGTTCATAGGTGTTAATTTCCACAACATCTGTGCTCTTTACAACTCTCGCCCGAACAATCATGCGATCTTTTTCATACAGCGTTTCCTCCCAAAAGCACTCTGCATATTTTTCAACATCCATTGCTTTTAGCCTTTCACGCACTATTGATGCTTCCGGTTCCAGAAGATATGTAATACCAATCATCGCGTTCCCGACGTCTTTCTTCGGAGTAACAGCAAGCTCCATTTTTCTTGTAACCCGCACACTTGACTCTTCTTCTATAAGATCATTGACCATATACCAGCTATATAGTTCCGTCGAATCAAACGGATTGTTGTCGCACCAGATATCACAGGGAACAATATAAGTGTTGTGAATACGGTCAGCAACAAGTGCAAGGGAATGAAGATTGTTCTTTACCGCATATTCCTCGTTGACGACAAGGTCTACTCCATACTCGTCAATCAGGTACTCAAACGTTTCCTTCATAAAGCCGACAATGACGGCTATGTCGTTTACTCCGACCTCTTTCAGCTGTCTAATCAAACGGTCAATCAGCTTTTCACCATTGACCTCAAGAAACGCTTTCGGTGATGAAAGGTTAATCGGAACCATTCTCATGCCAAAACCAGCCGCTAAGATAATTGCATTGTACGGTGTTTTTTTCTTTATCTCTGACCTTGCTTTCTCTGTCAGCTGTGCAGCCTCATTCAGATAGCCTTTCTCAATCAGTGACCGAAGTGAGCGGTTCACAATGCCGAGGCTGTGCCCGGATGTCTCCGCCAAAATGCGCTGATTCACAAATGGTTCTTTCAACAGTGTTCGCAATATGTTGGATTCCTGTAGATTCATGAACATCTCCTCTTTCGTTTTCGTGAACAAAATCTAAAAAAATAATTCTTATTCATAATTCTCTTCCAATTTATATAGATAATTTTTCAGATGTTCTTCAATATACCTGATCTCTGACATATCACATTTTTCTTTTTCCCATAAACGTGTATTCATAATAGATTTGTCAGGACAGAAAAATTGCTGCTTTGCAATATGCCATTCCGGCTCTAAACCCAACCATTTCATCAATTTCTTTGCGGTTTCATCATAATGGTAGATCATATCTTCAAATTGAAGGTAATGTATTCTGTCGTTTTGAATTATGCGATGTTTGCCGTTTTCACGGGTATATAAAAACCACTTGCAGAATGTTTCGGCATCGGTTGGAATAATGCCGCCTTTCCAATGATATTTTTCCAGTAAAAATATATCGCGTGGATCTCTGTCCACAATCACGACCTGAATATCACCAAAATATCTAAGATATCGTTCCGTATTACTTGACGGCACGATCTGATCCGCCATAACAATTTCTTTATCTCCGTTCACAGAATCAAATAGTTTTTCAATATAATCCTTTGTAAGCTGAATAAACTTGTCTTCCGTCGGATGCGCACAATAGGTAATCTCGTTTTTCATTGTATTGAATGTGCGTTCAGAATCATTTCTCCATATTGTAAGATGAAGCAATTTATTCACTATTCTTTTTCGGAACAAATACACAGGACCTCTGCTCAATAAATCATACTGCCACCAGCCGTGATATGTAAAATCCGTCAACCGATCAATATATTCATTTGAATACTTTTCCCATGAATCTCCAAAAATCCCCCTATATTTTTGACTTAAAACATTGCCCTTGCAATATTTCACAAGCTTCTGGTAACGTTTTATTGCATATCCAGAATTATGCCGATTGAAATTTTCCACTAAATTGTATTCCAAATCAGCGATTCCATCCGGATCATGTACAAAGCGGAACTCTTCATCTCCGAATTTTGCTACTCCGTCAAACTCAGAAACAAAATCGGTTACCGCACTGGAACCGCTCCCATAGTAGCTTGCGCAGGTAATAAAACGCATCTTTTCCTTCTATCCTTTCCTCTATATTCCTTACGAGGTTACAGTACCCTCGGATCAATAAACACATGTGAATTATTATTGCTTATCTTTTTTGCCGGAACTCCTGCAACTGTAATACCTGCTTCCAAGATATCCTTTGTTACAACCGCGCCCGCTCCAATCACAATATCATCCGCAATTTTTATATCTCCTATAATTTTGACGCCAGTGCCAATAAATACATTATCTCCTATCACCGCTGCACAATTACCCCCCCCCGTTGCTCCGATGTTAACTCCCTCCTGTATCCTGCAATTCTTTCCGACATGAGCATTTCCAATTGTAAGCAGACCATAGTGAGCTATACTGAGACCGGGTCCAAAGCAATTCAGCGGAACAGTAAACCCCAAACGTACAGCAAGACGGTGATACCGAAACTTTATAACCGCTTTATATGGTAAATGCCAGATCTTGTGCAGGCAGTTCGTGCAGTACTCATTTTTTCTCAGCAAAATCTCAAATTTCCATATATCATCCTTTATGATTCTTGGCCTTTTCTTGGTATAATGAAGCGCCAGCCTGTCTTGTTCGAGATAATCTTTAAGTTCTTTTTTTGATTGAATCATTTTTCATTCCTCTGCTTTACATACATCTTCCAAAACCGATTGAAGCTGTTTCTTGATCACTTCCGGTTTAAAATCACACAAGCGTATTTTTTCTTTTGTCTGATAATTCTCATAAAGATCTCTGTCGGAATACATGCTATGTATTTTTTGAGCCATATCCTCGGGATCCTGTACTCGGCAAAGCAACCCATATTCATCATTTCCCAAAATCTCACGCGGTCCAACTTTGGAATCTGTAACAACCATAGGGAGACCAAACTCCATTGCTTCTAACATTACCGTCGGAAGCCCTTCTCCCGCCACGCTTGCATGAACGAGCATATATGCCGAAGCATAATAATTCTGCACATCCATACGGCTTCCTTCAAAGAAAATATGACTAGATATATCCTCTCCCATGCTCTGAACAAATTCTTCTACTCTGATTTTATCCGGACCGTCACCGACAAACACCAGATTTAAGTCATCTCCGTATTTTTCCCTGCATACTTTTAAAGCGGTGGCAACAGTAAACTGATCCTTATGCGGATAACTAATTCGAGAGACCATTAAAAGAAATCTTCCGTACTTGTTTTTTAGTTCACTCACAAGTTTATTGTCAATCGGCTTGTCGCTCAAGCAAACAGGATTATATAATTTATGTATATTAAATTTACAGAATCTATTATATGACTGTACTTCTTCCTGGGCGTCATCTACCAGAACAACAAGATTTTTCATTTTTTGATGCAAATTAAAGTAGCCATCTGAAATTAACAGATACCCATATAATGCACCATGCAGCCAACACATTTTATGTTTTGTTTTTACAAACTTTTTCGTAACGAATGTCAAATCATCATAATGTCCAGAGAATGCAATCGCCAAATCATATTCTATTTTAGAAAAGCTTAGAAATTGACATATAAATTTATATACTATGTTTGCAAGACTGAAAAATGTGTAGGCACATGGATATAAATATCGACCCCAGAAATTCATTTTTACCAACTTCGAGTAACGTTCTGGTGCTAACCATCGCGGATACTTTATAGTCTGATATTTGCAATCATTAGGATATTCTTCCACCATTTCATCAAACTTCGGTACTAAATTAATAATTGTAACCTCATGACCAAGCTGCCGAAGAAGTTTTGCATAATCAGCGCCGACCCGCTCAATTCCTCCGATTTGCAGACCATCAAATATCATTGCGATTTTCATTTTTATTACCCGTCTTTCTGCGAAAGACACCGATGCGTCATGAAACTAATGCACTGATCTTTCGCTATCA
>CANQOK010000040.1 GCA_947625465.1 uncultured Lachnospiraceae bacterium
CCGATGACTCTGCCATTGATTACTGTCCGGAGCGGGCTGTTATCCTCAGACAGTTCACTCCACAGCATGGCATACATCCGCACTTCTTCTCTGGTCAGCGCTTTTTCACAGGGCAGGAATCCCCCAAATTCTTCCGCCGAAACTTCGCCCCAGTTGCTGTAAGAAATAATGCGTTTCTCCCCTGCAACGTACTCCGGCAGCTTTACCACACGAATCTCCGTTTCATATTTCAGCAGCATCCGGCATAGGCTATAAAAGCCGCATCTGGAATAGGGAGCATCACTATACCAGATCCGAATCGCTTCGCCATCCTCCAAAAACTGAATCAGCCGCTGCATTTCATTTACATAGACATCTCCGACTTGTTTCAATTCATCTTCCAATTCAAGGGTTCTTCCGTACTGGTTCTGCGAAAACAAGGAATAAATAAGTTCTTTCCGATAAGAACTATCTATAGGTTTTTTTATATCACCTATGTCCAACATAAAACCCAGGCATACCACTTCTTCCGCCGTTCCTTCTACCCATCCGGCAAAAGGTTTTTCCGGCGGCTTCTTTTTTCCCGCCATCCAAACAGAAGTCGGCCCATCTACTCCGCCAATCACAACCGTATTCTTATTCTTAGCGGCTTTCATGGAAGCCGCTTCACTAACGCCAAATAATACCTCAATCATACCTTTCTCCTCCAGGAAATCCCGATTTCATATTCTCAACATTCTGCATACGTTTGGTTACAAATTCGCTTTCTTTCATAGAGACGAGTTCATTTCTGCTCACCCACTTATATGCAATGGTTTCCCCGTCCTGCAAGATGACACAGTTTTTTTTACAGTCCGTCACACACAGAAATTCAACATAGAATGTATTATGACTTCTCACTCGCCCTATTTCAATCAAACGATCGGATTCTATTCCAGTTTCTTCCTGCAACTCTCTCATTGCACATTCCAAAGGAGTTTCGCCGCATAATGCCGAACCTCCCGCGGTAGCTTCCCACATACCGCCGAAATGTTTGACTTGTATCCCGTCCGGTTTATTATACGGCATCTGCCTGATTTTTTGTAACAATGTCCGCAAACCATACAAACTTTGTCCGTATTTGTCAGTGAAAAAAGGAAATGGATACGGCAAATACCCCTTCCGCGTAGTTTACCTCCATATCTCCCTGATATTTATTCACGATCAGCTTCATGCTTTCCATGCCCAGCCCATGAAGACCTTTTTCTTTCTTTCCGGTCAAAAATCTTCCGCTCTTTGTCCTGGGTTCTTCTCGGTACGGATTCCTTATTTGAAGGAACGTAATGTCGTTCACATTTCGAATGGTGAGCTGAATCCAGCGGTCTTTCGCAGCCAGTTCCATGCAGGCTTCCATCGCATTATCCAACGCGTTTCCCAAAAGAGAAATTGCCTCCTGCTCCGTAAGCTGCAGACTGACCGGCTCTGCATCAATCTGAATAGGAATCCGATTTTCTTTCGCCTCCGCTTGCTTATATGCGATCAGGATATCCAGCGAATCAATCCCGGTCTGCTTTCTGACCGGCTCTCCGCGGTCAGATCCCTGCAGTTCTTTCATATATTTCCCGGCTTTTTCATATTCCGCATTGTTTAAATAATTTTCCAGTACCAGATACTGGTTCCTGATATCGTGATAGAAAATCTGATTTTTGCGGTATTCCGCAAGCACTGTCTCATATTTTTCCGCTGTTAAGCTGTTTTTTTCTTTTGCCAGCATCAATTGATATTTTTCCTGCAGAAAAACGGTATATTGATTCATTGTATACACGGTCAGCAATACAAAAAGCAGCAGCAGAAACCAGAGCAGGACTGTGTTAATATGAATCTGCTCAAAGGTCGTTGCCGCCAAATAAAACACAATGCCACACAGTACTATGCCGGCCAGAATCGTCCATACCCGTGGTTTTTTCTTAGGCAGATATTTTCGTAAGAAGAAAAAATAGGTAAGAAACAGTACTCCCTTTGCAAATACGACGTAGAGTAACCGTTCGAATGAAAACGTGTCTGCAACATCGGCGGCAAACTTTTCATTTTGAATTACAATTCCTGCGACAGATACCGTTAAAAAATCTAAAATGTATACCAGCAAAAAATATCCGACAGACAAAACAACGCTATCCATGACCTTTGTTTTGTAGATAATGCAGGAATTTATAACAATTCCCAGAATGGAAACCAGCGTCGCCGCAAGGGAAAATAATTCCATCTGATTGATCAGAAAAACAGCAAGCGAGGTCAGCGTCACTGCCGCAATACTTTCTTTCCATTTAATTTTCGTGTCTCCCAGCACTTTTACGTTAACCAGAACGCCAATCATTCCTTCGATAAAGCATGCGGAAAACTCAACAATTTGATATAAAACATTCATAGCGGTCTGCTTCCTAAATAAATATTTACCAGCTTTTTCATATGCGCGATCCGAAGATCATTTGCTTTCAGCACCAGTCCGTTATCCATGATGATCTCCCCTTTTGTTATGGTTTGGATATGCTTCAGACTAATGATATTTCCTTTGTCAAAAAACACCATGGCAGGATCATTTAACTTTTTACAGACTTCCCGGAGACTGCTCCTTTCCTTTTCCGTTCTCCCGTTTTTCAGTTCAAAAACAACATTTTTCTGTTCTTTCCTGATCCGGATCATATCATCCTGGCGCAGCTTTACATATTTTCTCTGATTCTCTATCACATACATCTTTTGCTGATTAAGCTGCGCCAGATGCGCGAACAATTCTTCCAGCGCAGGCTCCAGTTCCTCAGCTATCTTTTCTTTTAAAATGTATTTCACTACGCGGACGCCGCATGCTTCTACAGCATAGTCGGCAAAAGAGGTCAGAAACAGGAAAAAAGCCTGATCCGAATATTTTTTTACATGTTCGGCTACTTCAAGGCCGGAACCCATCTCCATGCCTGAACGCGTCTTCATCTGAATATCCAGCAAATATGCGTCAAATTGACAGCCGCTTTCGATTCGTTCCATTAAAAAATCGCTGTCCGTATAAGATTCGATCTTTACTGAAATGTTCCGCTTCTCACAAAAATTTTGTACGAAGCTGCATATTTGTTCCAGATACCTTTCTTCATCATCACATATCGCAATCCGGTACATTGTATTTCTCCTGTGCCTTTCCGATCAGTTTTTTCGTATGATCCGCCATAAAGAGCGGGATGTTCAGCACATCCCCGTCCAGTTTCAGATTATCCAACGAAAACCGGATGCGGAGTTTGACTTCTTCCGGAAACAGTTCCTTGAACCTTCGCAGGCTCTTGCTTACGGTATTCGTTTCAGATTTGACCTCTACGGGGAAAATATCGTTCTCCCGCTGAATCAGGAAGTCTACCTCATAGGGTGGGTTATTCTGACTCCAATAGCGGGGAAGGACTTCAAACTGCGTAATCAGGGTCTGCAGCACGTAATTTTCTGTCAGAGCTCCTTTAAATTCCGTAAAAAGCCGGTTTCCTTCCCCAAAGGCGGTAGGCGCCAACTGAGCCAAACGCCGCAGAAGGCCTACATCCGCCAGATAGATTTTGAAGGCCGATAAATCATCATAAGCAGCGATGGGCAGCCGGGGCGCAGTGCTGCGATAGACCTTATGCACCAGTCGGGCGTCCACCAGCCATTGCAGCGCGTCTTCGTACTCCCGGGCACGGGCGCCTTCTTTTACAACTTTGTAAATAAATTTTTTGTTTTCCCGGGCAAGCTGGGAGGGAATGGACTTCCAGATCAGAGAGATCTTCGGAAACTCTTTCACATCCGGATGCCTGGCAAAATCCCGCTCATAAGCGCCGAGAATACCGGAAAGCGCCTCCTGCATAGCCTCCACGTCCCGCTCCTGAGTCCACATAGCCACCGGCTCCGGCATACCGCCGGTAACATAATACATTTTGAGCTTTTCCGTCAGTGGATTGAAAAAGGCGTCCGGGATCGGTTCGATCGTATCGATACCGTTCAGATATTCCACAAAATTCCCGTCTCCGTTCGCCATCAGGAATTCCGTGAAGGTCATCGGATCGATCTGCATAAAATTAACTTTACCAACCGGAAAAGACGCCGGTTTTGCCAGTGTAATGCCCAATAGAGAACCGGCGCAGGCAATATGGTATTGCGGCGCGTTCTCGCAGAAATATTTCATGGAGTTGATCACCTTGGGGCAGTCCTGCACCTCATCGAAGATAATAAGCGTCTTTTCGGGCAGAATCCGCTGCCCGCTTGCCAGAATGAGATTTTGCAGAATCCGCTCCACGTCCTTGGTCGTCTCAAAAAACTGCTTGTATTCCTCATTTTCATCGAAGTTGAAATACGCTGTATTTTCATAGTACCGCTTACCGAACTCTTTCAGCACCCAGGTCTTCCCCACCTGCCGCACGCCTTTTAGGATCAGGGGTTTGCGGTGTTTTGAATTTTTCCATTTCAGCAAATCATTCAGGATCAATCGTTCCATTCTATACCTCGTCACATTTTTATATGAATATTCGTGTTGTTTTTCACACTTTTCTATTATTATATGGTTTACGCCATAAAAAAACAAGAGGATCCATTAAAAAATCTGTCTTTTCTGCGCGCAAAACTTTATATTTCCTGTATTTCTATCTATACAAATTCAATTTTTTTGCTATAATAGAAGCGCTGTGTTATAAAATGTCACCCTCACACAGAATAAAGACAAAAGAAACAACAGAAACAAACGGAGGAAAAAGATGAAAGACATGATAGAGATCCGCTGGCACGGGCGCGGAGGCCAGGGCGCGAAAACAGCGGCACTTCTTTTGACAGATGTGGTATTTCAGACGGGAAAATATGTACAGGGCTTTCCCGAGTACGGACCGGAGCGTATGGGCGCTCCCATCACCGCGTATAACCGGATCAGCGACCGGGAAATCCGCGTGCATTCCAATATTTATGAACCGGATTATGTGATCGTAGTCGACAGCAGTCTGCTGCATGTGGCAGACGTACTGGCAGGCTTAAAGGAAGACGGCGCGCTGATCATCAATACGGAGGATTCCGAGGAAGAAGTCCGCAGACAGTTAGGCGGTTATCAGGGCAGACTGTACATGGTAGACGCCAAGAAGATTTCTCTTGCCACGCTGGGAAAATATTTCCCGAATACGCCTATGCTGGCGGCGGCCGTAAAGATTACCGGCGTAATGGACGAGGCGGAATTCCTGTCCGCTATGGAAGAATCCTTCCAGCATAAATTCGCAAAGAAACCGGAAGTGATCGAAGGCAATATGAAAGCCCTTCGCATGACTTTGGAATCCATACAGTAACAAAGGAGACTACATAGATGAACGAATTCAGCAAGTTGAATGAAACGACCCCCTGGCAGGAACTGACCGAGGGAATGAAGATTTTTACGGGCGGCAACTCCAGAGATTTCAACACCGGAGAATGGACCACCATTAAACCGGTGGTGAATGAGGAAAAATGCAGACACTGCCTGATCTGCACGCCGGTCTGCCCGGACAGCGCGATCCCCGTAACCGAATCCAGACGCGGCACGATCGATTACGCGCACTGCAAGGGCTGCGGAATCTGCGCGAAAGCATGTCCGTTCGGCGCAATTGAGATGAAACCGGTAAAACCGGCAGAAAAACGGTAAGGAGGACACTATGGGTAAAAAAGACAGAATGTCTGGCAACGAAGCCGTTGCCAACGCTTTAAGACAGATCAATCCGGATGTTATGCCGGCATTTCCGATCACACCGTCTACGGAGATTCCACAGTTTATGGCAACCTTTGCCGCAAACGGTCTGATCGATACAGAGTTTATTCCGGTAGAAAGTGAGCACAGCTCCATGAGCGCGTCCATCGGCGCGGAAGCTGCCGGCGCGAGAACCGTCACCGCTACTTCTTCCTGCGGTCTGGCCTTTATGTGGGAAGAATTATTTATCGCCGCTTCCAACCGTCTGCCGCTGGCGCTGACGCTGGTAAACCGCGCGCTGTCCGGCCCGATCAATATCAACTGCGACCACTCTGACAGCATGGGCGCAAGAGACGCCGGATGGATCCAGCTTTATGCGGAAACCAACCAGGAAGCCTATGACAATATGATCATGGCGTACCGGATCGCGGAGCACAAGGACGTCCGCCTGCCGATCATGATCTGCCAGGACGGTTTTATCACATCGCATGCCGTTATGAACATTGAAGTGCTGGAAGATGACGTCGTTAAGAAATTTGTCGGCGAATATACGCCCGACGACTATCTGTTAAATAAAGAACGCCCGATGGCGGTCGGTCCTTACGCCGTTTCCGGTTTTTATATGGAAGCGAAACGCCAGCAGGCGGAAGCGCTGCGAAATGTAAAGCGCGTAGCGCTGGAAGTTGCCGCGGAGTACGAACAGATCTCTGGACGGAAATACGGACTCTTTGAGGAATACCGGATGGAAGACGCGGAATACGCAGTCGTGATCATCGGTTCTGCTGCCGGAACTGCCAAAGACGCGGTTGACCGGCTTCGGGACAAGGGCATAAAGGCCGGCGTCATTAAGATCCGTTTCTTCCGGCCGTTCCCGGCTGCCGAGATCACAGCGGCGTTAAAAAATGTAAAGGCAGTCGCCGTTATGGATCGGTGTGAAGGCTTCAGCGACCACGGCGGTCCGCTGGGCGCCGACACGATCTCCGCCATGTATCAGGCCAACCTGAATGCTTACGCGGTCAACTACATTTACGGTCTGGGCGGCCGTGACGTTAAGGTGGAAAGCATTCTGGAAGTATTTGCCGCGCTGCAGGAGATCGTTTCCACAGGAAAGGTCGGCGAGACCTACCGTTATCTGGGACTTCGGGATAGAAAGGATGCTTAATTATGAGTTATAATTTTAAAGAATGGATGAATAAACCGGAACGGCTGGCTCCGGGACACAGAATGTGCGCGGGCTGCGGCGGCACCATTGCCGTAAGAAATGTACTTCGCGCCCTGCATGAAGGCGACAAGGCCGTAATCGGCAACGCGACCGGCTGTCTGGAAGTTTCCACATTTATGTACCCCTATACCGCATGGGAAGACAGCTACATACACAACGCGTTTGAAAACGCCGGTTCTACATTAAGCGGCGTGGAAACCGCATATCGTGCCTTAAAGAAAAAAGGCAAGATCGACGATACCTATAAATTCATTACCTTCGGCGGTGACGGCGGTACTTATGACATCGGCCTGCAGTCTCTGTCCGGCGCTATGGAACGGAACCACGATATGGTATATGTCTGCTATGACAACGGCGCCTATATGAATACCGGCGTACAGCGTTCCTCCGCAACGCCTATGTACGCGGACACCACGACCACGCCGGTAGGAAAGAAATCCATCGGTAAGCTGCAGAACCGGAAGGATCTGGCTGAGGTCATTGCCGCTCACGACATTCCCTATGTGGCGCAGACTACCTTCGTACAGAATTTCAAAGACCTGCATGTGAAGGCGGAGAAAGCCATCTACACGCCGGGCGCTGCCTTTTTAAATATTATGTCGCCCTGTCCTACCGGCTGGAAATATACGCCGTCCGATCTGCTGGAATACTGCAAGATGGCCGTTGAAACCTGTTACTGGCCGCTGTTTGAAGTGGTAGAAGGCAAATGGATCCTGAATTACGAGCCCAAAAAGAAACTGCCTGTAGAAGAATTTTTACGGGGACAGGGCCGGTTCAAGCATTTATTTAAGCCGGGCAACGAGCACCTGATCGCGGAATTCCAGGCGGAAGTAGACCGCAGATGGGAGCAGCTGCTGTACTTCTGCAACCGGTAGCGAGGTCGTTATGAATAAAAAGGAAATTGCGGAAATCAGAAAACAGTTTACGCCGGACCGCAATACGATTACCCGCATCTGCGGCTGTTATGTGGACGGCGAGAAAAAGATTCGCTTTATTTCGAAGGACGCCTTTCATTCCCTGCCGGAAGAGGACGCTTTTAAATATCTTTCCATTTTTAAGCATTCTCTGTCCGGCGTTGTAGGGAAAAATCTGCTGACTATGGAATTTCCGCTGGCAGAAGAAGCCGACGGCGGAACGCAGGAATTTCTGCTCCGGCTGAGAAACAGCCGGTTGGCGGACGAGGAACTGGTGCAGGAATTTTATAACAAGGTGATTGAGAATTACACCTATCCTGAGAATTATTACATTATCCTGATTCATGTCGCCTATGACGTACCGGGGAAGGCCTCCGACGGATCGGAAATGGAGGACGCCTCCGATACCGTATTTGAATATGTGCTGTGCAGCATTTGTCCGGTAAAGCTGTCGAAAGCGGCGCTGAGCTATAACGCCGAGAAAAACCGGATGGAAGACCGCATCCGGGACTGGATCGTGGACGCTCCCGCCAACGCATTTCTGTTTCCGGCCTTTCATGACCGCGCGGCAGATCTGCATGCCGTTTTATATTATTCTAAGGATTCGGAAGAACTGCAGGAGAATTTTACCGGCTGTGTGCTGGGCGCCATGCCTCCGCTTTCTGCCGGAAGTCAGAAAGAAACGTTTCAGTCTATGCTGACGCAGTCGCTGGGAGAAGAATGTAATTTCGAGGTCGTTCGTACCATTCACGATACGCTGCATGAAATGCTGGAAGAACATAAGGAAGAGCCGGAACCGCTTGCTTTAAACAAAAATGATGTCGTTCATATCCTGGAGGAAACCGGCGTTTCCAATGAGAAAATCGAAACTTTTGAACAGGATTTTGAAGAAATTCTCGGAGAGAAACCCGAGCTGCTTGCCTCCAATATCGCAAATACGAGAAAATTTCATGTAAAGACGCCTGACGTTGTGATACAGGTCAATCCCGACCGTACCGATCTAATTGAAACAAAAATCATCGACGGCAGACAGTATCTTGTCATTGCCGTCGATGATCAAATTGAAGTAAACGGTGTCAATATCCGCGCCTTAATCTCCAAAACTGAAAATTAAGACAGCCCAGCCGGTTCTAGTCGTCATATTCTTTTTCGAATTTGATAATAGAACCGGTTGTTGCGTTGATATCGTAACTGTATTCATAATTCCCGGATTTAAAATCAATTTCATATTTCTTCACGCCGTCGTCAAAATCCAGTTCACATTCATATTCCCGGATCTGATTTTCCGCCAGGCCCGCATGGGAAAGCGCTGTCGCTTTTGCCTGCTCCCGGCTTACCGTCGTTTGGCTCCCGTTCTGATTCTGGCTTCCCGTGACCGGCTGCTGTGCCTGTGAGCTTTGCTGGGCCGCCTGCTGCCGCTTCAGTTCCTTTTCATGCTTTAAAATGGAACCGTCAGCCGCATTGATCTCGTAATCATATTCATAGTTACCGGCATAAAATTCGATCTCATATTTCTGAATCCCATCGTCATAGTCCAATTTCGCTTTAACCAGGCTGACCTGATTTTCCGCTACTCCTGCATGACCGAACGCGATCTCTTTCGCTTTTGCCTGATCAATGGCGGCCGCAGTCTGTTGCTGGGTTGGTTTCTGTGTCTGCTGCGCGGCGGGCTGCTGTCCCTGCGTATCCTTCTGTTCCGTCAGCTGCTCAGTCGGCTGCTGTCCCTGCGTTTTGTCCTGTCCGGTTTCCGGGATCGGCAGCGCTCCGGTTTCCTCCCATTCCTTATCGTTAGAAATGATCGTTCCGTTTACGGCGTCCACATCATAGTCATACTCGTAATTGCCTGCATAAAATTCCACTTCATAAACCAGCAGTCCGTGTTCATAGTCCAGTTCCATCCGAAAACCGCGTACATCCGCTTCTTTCACATCAGCATGCGCAAATACAACTTTCTTTACCGCCGCTTCATCCAGATATGCCTTATCGCTGGCGTTTCCAATAGCGTTTACCGAATCCAGCGCTCCGTCTCCGGAATCCGACAGATTCGCGCGCAGCAGATTCAGTTCATTGATAGACAAGGTCGTCAGATCCGCGAAATTATACAGCGGATTCTTCGCCGCGATCTGCTGGATCAGCTGTGCCTTTCCTACGGTGATGTCATACTGCTCCGCCAGCTTCTTAATATCGGCGTTGTCGCTGATCTGCTGGCTTAATACCGCGCCCTCAAAGGTGTTGCTCTGCAGGATCTCATTGATCTCGGCCGCCAGCCTTCTCTCCAGATCCGCGCCCTTTGCCGCGTCGTCGTTATCCACACTGATCAAAATGGAATTCGCAAGTTCGCTCAGATATCCGTTCCGCAGCATGGAACCGATCAGCGCGTTGACGGTTACATCCAGGCCGCTGCCTTTAAAATCCATATTTCCGATCACGGTCTGCCCGTCTTTGTTCCGGCCGATCACATCAATGACCTTCTCTTTTCCGTTTGCCTGAATCTCAATACTGGGATTCACGTCCAGCTCCACCACAGAGGCAACTCTGTAATTGGTCCGATAGATCTGAAAGCCGGTCACACCTGCCGCGATTACTACAAAAGCCGCTGCCACTGCCGCGATCCGCGCCGCGATTGATTTCTTTTTCTTCGTTTCTTCCATATAAACCACCCTTCCCTTCTGCTCTTTGCAATCGGAGATCACCTGCTGAAGGACATCCGGTGCGGCGGCAGAAACGGATCGTTTCAGTTTCGCTTCAATTTCTCTGTTCTTCATACGCATTCTCCTTTAACAAATACTGCTTTAATTTTTTCAGTGCCCTGTTATATTTGGAAAGAACCGTAGGCAACGGCAGTTTCAAAAGTTTCGCGATCTCCCGGTGTTTAAAACCGGAAACCGCATGTAACATAACAATCTGACGTTCTTCATCCGAAAGCCTTTCCATACAGGCCAGCAGCACAAGCCGGTCTTCGCTGTCCATTCCGCTCTGTGCTTCCACATATTTTTCCCAATCCTCCGCTTCGATATGCTGATATCGACCAGCCTCCCGAAGTTTCTGCATACACAGATTTCTCGTGATCGTCAAAATCCATGCCAGCGCCTTCCCCTGCGAACGGTATCCCGGCGCCGCCGCGTGAATCTGCAGATAACAGTCATGCAGCACATCCTCGGCATCCTGCGGATTTTTTAAGATAGAAAGTGCAAAACCGTAAACAGAGGCCCGCGTCGCATTGTATAACTGTGTCATGGCTTCCCAATCTTCTTTCGCCACGCCTGCGATATAACGATCCAACTGCGCTTCCCGCTCTGTTTCCGTTACCGTCGACAAGTAACTCATGCCGGTTTTCACTCCTTTCATATGGTTAATGGATGAAACTTAGATTTTATTGCATTTTTATTTGTGAAAAAATTGTGAACATCCTATTCCTGATTGATCGCTTTTTCCAGCGCTTCCTTTTCTTCATCGCCCAGCGTAATATAGGATTCTCCCTTAATGATCTCCTTGATATAGGTATAGCAGGCTTCCCGGCTGTGCATTACGTTCAGCACAAACCCATCGTCATTGGCGTTTAACAGCGCCAGCGCAAAACTGAGCTTTCCGCCCATTTCCTTAAACGCGTCATATTTTACGATGCCGACCTTCTGATAGCTGCTTTTTAATTTGCCTGCAACCTCCTCTACCCGTTTGGTACGCTGCATATCCGACACCAGGATCTTATCCAGCTTCGCCAGAGACGTCCCCAGAGACGCTTCCAGACTTTTCGCGTCTTTGCCCATCATAAACCGGTTATACTTTTGGGAAAGCCGGGTGATCCAGATGAACAGCACCGCTACCAGCACAAGCAAAAAAATCGCGGTCACCGCTAAAAGCAGCAATAACTTATTCGTATCAAAATTCAAATTATCAAACATGTTATCCTCCGTTCTTCGTTTTTATTTATTCTGCAGTAAATCCATAATCCGCTCCAGTTCTCCCAGCGAATAATAATCGATTTCTATTTTTCCTTTTCCGTTCGCACGGTTTTTCAGTACAACCTTTGTCCCGATCGCCTGTTTCAGCTTTTCCTCGGCCTGCCGGTAAAATATATCGTTTTCCGGTTTCGCGGGTTTTGGCGGCTTCGGTTCCAGAATGGTTTTTACCAGCTTTTCCGTTTCCCGCACACTCAGATTCCGCGCGCAGATCTCTTTTGCCGTCTGGAACTGCATTTCTCCGTCCGCAATTCCCAACAGCGCGCGGGCATGCCCGCTGCTTATCTCCCCGTCCGCGAGCATCTGCTGCACCCGCTCGTCCAGCTTCAGTAGCCGCATGGTATTGGCAATGGCTGTCCGGCTCTTTGCGATCCGCTCTGCCAGTTCTTCCTGCCGCAGCGCGTATTCATCGATCAGCTGCCGGTACGCCATGGCTTCTTCAATGGGATTCAGATCCTCCCGCTGCAAATTCTCGATCAGCGCGATCTCCATGATCTCTCGGTCGCTGTATTCCTTGATCACAACCGGCACTTCCTTGATCCCTGCCAGTTTCGCCGCGCGCCATCTGCGTTCTCCCGCTATGATCTCATAATACCCGTCCCGTTTCTGTACGACCAGCGGCTGGATCACGCCCACCTGCTTCATGGACTCTGCCAGCTCCGCCAGCGCTTCTTCCTGAAACTGTTTCCGCGGCTGACTTCGATTCGGCTCGATTTCCGAAACGCGCAGCTTCTGCTCTTTCGGGACTTCCTTCACGACTTCTTTGATTACTTCTTTGACTACTTCCTTTACTTCCGCCGGATGTTTCCTGGACTCCCGCTTTACGCCGGTATCCGGTATAAGGGAATCCAGACCTTTCCCCAATCCGCTTCTTTTTGCCATATCAATCTCCATTCCGGAGCGTTTACGCGTAGGAGGCGACGAGAAATTCGCGAAGGCGATTTCTCGTCTGCCATCATGGCTATTTGGGACGCTCCGGCACAAATAGCCGTGTGAAAAATCAGCACATCAGTGTGATTTTTCACACTAGTACACCTCTTCTTTAACTAAAAATCTTCTTCCGGTTCCTCACCCCGGTGGATCACTTCTTCCGCCAGCAGCCGATAAGCCTCCGCGCCGGCCGACCGGCTGTCATACAGATTGATCGGCTTCCCGTGGCTGGGCGCTTCTGCCAGCCGCACATTCCGCGGGATGATCGTCTTGTAAATATGCTGCTGCAAATGTGCTTTTACATTTTCTACGACTTCCAGAGACAGATTGGTTCTGGCGTCATACATGGTAAAGACGATCCCTTCGATCTCCAGATCCGGATTCAGCCGTTCCGTGATCAGATCAATGGTATGCATCAGCTGCGACAACCCCTCCAGCGCGTAATACTCACACTGTATGGGTACCAGCACAGTATCCGCCGCCGCCAATGCGTTGACCGTCAGCACATTTAACGAAGGCGGGCAGTCAATCACGATATACTCGTAATCTTCCCGCACCGGCGCGATGGCGTTCCGCAGGATAAATTCCCGCTCGTTCATACCGATCAGGTCGATCTCCGCGCCGGACAAATTTACATTAGACGGGAGCAGAGACAGATTCTCAAGTACGTCCGGAATCAGACATTCCTCCAGCGTACATTCCCCGATAAACAGCTCATATACCGTATTTTCCAGTTCATTTTTATCGACGCCCACGCCGCTGGTGGCATTCCCCTGCGGATCAATATCGATCAGCAGGGTTTTCTTCCCCTGCTCCGCCAGGCAGGCCGCCAGATTTGTTGTCGTTGTCGTCTTTCCTACGCCGCCCTTCTGGTTGGCAACCGCAATCATTCTCGCCATGGATACCTCCTACCCGTTCCTGCTGACCTGAATCCGAAGCTGCCGCTGTCCCCTGGAAATCAGATTCCGGACAAAACCGTTATTGAGGCACAGCAGATCGGAAACCGTCAGTCCGTCATCTCCGTCTGTCACTCTCTGGTTCCGGATCTTTTCCAGATCAACTTCATCGCTTGTATTCAGATTAAATTCATATATTAACAAATTTTCAGTACATTTTACTTTTATGATAAATTTAATGTCTTCCCGCTGCTTTAATAATTCCTCTGAAAAGAAAAATAAAAATTCCGTCATCGTTTCCTGCTGAAACGCGGACAGGGAAATCTCCCGGTTTTCAAATACAATTCCTACTCGGTTTTTATACTGTTTGTTCAGCCGGCTGACCTGCAGATCCAGATTTGCCGCAAAAGAAATAATGTGATTATACCGCACCGTCCCGCTCCGGTTCTCCGCCTTCATTCTGTTATATAAATGCGCCACACTGCCCATATCTTCGCTTACTCTTGCGATCACTTCCCCATTTTCCAATTGCTCTATGTAAGTCCGTACCTGCGCCTGTTCCTGCTCCAGCGCCGCCAGTTTTTTCTCATTTGCCTTTAAAACAATCTGCAGTTCCGCCGTCTTCTCTCCCAATACGGCAATTTCCGTCCGCTCCATATCCCGGTTTCTCGGTTTTGGAGAAAAGATCCGAAACGCGTCGTCCATCCGTTCCCGGATCTCCCCGATCTTATCGGAAATCGCCTGTATCTCTGACTGATTCTGCGTGATCGCAGCCGTCAGCTTAATCTTTTCTTTCTCCAGACGCTCTGTTCGGTCATTTAAATATTGTTTTAAACTGTCCATTGGATTCCCTCACATTCAATTCTTTTCTAAGTGTATCACACCTGCGCAAAAATTTCAGCAACGAAATAAAAAAACTGAAAAATATCTGTATTTCTCCGGATAATTGTGGTAAAATAAATGCATATTTTTATTTCGTATTATGTTATGAAAGGAAGGGCGCGATGAAAAAATCAAATAAACTTGTTTCCCTTGTCTGTCTGACTGCTGCCGCAACCGGCGTCATTCATGCTATGAATAAGGTGATTTCCTATCTCTCCGATCAGATGGGATTTCTGGCCGATCCGCAGGGGCTGCGGTATAACTGGAAATTTGGGAATATTTACTATACAAAGCAGGGCTCCGGAAAGCCGCTTTTGCTGATCCACGATCTGCAGTCTTACAGCAGCGATATGGAATGGAAAGAACTGGCAGCCTCCTACGCAAAGGAGCACACCGTGTACACCATGGATCTTCTGGGCTGCGGCCGTTCGGATAAGCCCGCGATCACCTATATCGGATATCTGTATGTGCAGTTATTGACAGATTTTATCCGTGACGTGATCGGCGAACCCGTCGATGTGATCACTTCCGGGGACTCCTGTGCGCTGGCCGCCATGACTTGTATGAATGACAGCGCGCTTTTTGGCAAACTGATCTTCCTGTCGCCGGTTTCCATCGGAAAATGCCAGGCGGGTCCTACCCACCGCCAAAAACTGGTGAAAGCCCTGTTTGATTTCCCGATCATCGGCACCATGCTTTACAATATTTGCCACAGCGAACGTATATTGGACGAGCAGATCAAAAAGCGTTATTTTTCCCGTCCGTATATGGTAAGTTCCGCATTGATGAAATCCTATTATCAGGCGGCGCATTCCCATAATTCCGCCGGCAGATTTTTGTTCGGCAGTCTGAAAGCGCATTATACTTCCGTCGCTCTGGCAAATGCGATCCGCAGCATTGACAACAGCATGACCGTTATATATGGAAGAGATTCCGCAGACGGTCTGCGTATTGCGGAGGAATATCGAAAGCTGAATCCGATCATCGAGATTCAGGGAATCGTCAACGCGAAGAATCTGCCGCAGCTGGAACAGCCCAAATCTGTATTTCGCGCGACACAGATTTATTTATAGGGTACGGCCCGAGCAGGAGGAACAGGAGGAATTATGTCTGAACAACCTGATATTGAGATCCGCCCGATCGACGGATCAGACGCGGCAGCTCTTGCGCGTTTGTCACAGCTGGCTTCCGCGATTGTTAAACAACACTATGATCCCATTATCGGTGCTGAGCAGAATGACTATATGATCGCCATGTTTCAGTCGCCTTCCGCGATCGCGGAACAGATTTCTCACGGTTATCGCTACTATGAGGTTTTTTACGGCGATACGCCGATCGGATTTATGGCGTTTTATCCCAAAGACGGGAAGATGTATTTGAGCAAACTGTATTTACATAAGGATTATCGGGGAAAAGGATTTTCTCACAAAATGATCGACTTTGTGCGAAGGGAAGCTGTCAAAGACGGTTTTTCCGCTATCTTTTTGAATGTAAACAAGGGGAATTCCGATTCCATCGCCGCTTATCATCATCTGGGCTTTGTTAAGGTCCGGGAAGAAACAAACGACATTGGCCATGGTTTTGTCATGGACGATTATGTATTGGAATATGCCTGGTGATTTTATTGGATACCAATGTTTCACGTGAAACATTGGTATCCTTATTTTTTGCTTGACATTCTTTCGCGCTTATGACACTATTATTAAACAGGCTTTTACAAATGAGATAGATTGATTGGAGATACCTATGGACTTTTTTTCAATATTGACCTTGATCGGCGGACTTTCTCTGTTTTTATTCGGAATGAATTATATGGGGGACAGTCTGAAAAAACTGGCCGGCAGCCAGTTGGAGATGATATTAAGCAAATTAACTTCCAGCCGTTTTAACGGATTTCTGCTCGGTCTGGGCGTTACTGCCGTGATTCAGAGTTCTTCCGCAACGATGGTTATGCTGGTCGGTTTTGTCAACGCCGGCATTATGAAGCTGGTTCAAACCACCAGCGTCCTGATGGGCGCCAATGTGGGAACGACCGTTACCGGCTGGTTATTAAGTACCTCCGGTATTTCCGGCACCAGCGTGATTGCAAAGCTGTTCGCGCCGTCTTCCTTTACTCCGGTTCTGGCAACAGTCGGTCTTGTTATGAATCTCTTTTCCAAATCGGATAGGAAGAAAAATATCGGTTCTATTTTAATCGGGTTTGCGATTCTGATGTTTGGTATGGAGACGATGTCGGACGCGACGAGCGGATTACAGAATAATCCTCATTTTATGGATCTGCTGACCGATCTTTCCAATCCCGTTTTGGGTATTTTAGTAGGAACTGTATTTACTGCCATTATACAGTCCTCTTCCGCATCGGTCGGTATTCTGCAGGCACTTTGCCTGACAAATGCGATCCCAATCTCATCGGCGCTGCCGGTGATCCTGGGTATGAATATCGGCGCCGCCGTGCCGCCGATCATTTCCGCAATTAACGGAAACGCAAAAGCAAAGCAGGTCGCCGCTTCCTGTGTATATATTAAGGTGATCAGCGTTGCCGTTGTCGCTTCCGGTTTTTACGCGTTGCATGCATTGATCGGATTTTCCTTTATGTCTGAAAACGGCACCGTTTTTTCACTCGCCTTTATCCATACGGCGTTTAACCTGATTTCGACTATAATCCTGATGCCGTTTTGCCGGGGAATTGAAAAGCTCTCCGAAATGACCTTTAAAAATAAACCGCACGCTTCCAATCTGTTTAAAAGCCTGGATACCCGTTTTCTGGATTATCCGGGATTTGCCGCCAGAAAGGTGCGGGATCTGACCGCGGACGTTGCGAAGATCGCGGAAGATTCCGTTGATATGGCGCTTACGCTTTTAAGCGATTACAAGGAGGATATAAAAGGGAAAATTGATGATCAGGAAACCATGATCGATCTGTATGAGGACCGGCTGAACGCGTATCTAGTCGCGCTTTCCGGGCAGCCTATGAATCCGGCCGAAAGTACGGAGGTAACGACGCTTTCTCATATTATCAACAATGTGGAACGGATTTCCGACAACGCCTGCAATATTGCGGAAACTACAAAAGAAATGGTGGATCGGAATATCGTTTTTTCAGAAAACGCGCTGAAAGAAATGCAGGTAATCTCCCGGGCATTAAAAGAGATGGTCAGTCTTTCCGTTATGGTGATCAGTGAGAATGACAGCATCGCAGCCTTAAAAATAGAAGCGCTGAATAAGGTGATCACAGAACTCAGCTATGAAATGAAATCCAACCACATTACGCGGCAGCATAACCGGGAATGCAACGCGGAGTTCGGGTTTATCTTTTCAAGCCTGCTGATCAACATCGGGCGGATCGCCGACCATTGTTTCAGCATCGCCGTGTATTTATTACAGCGGGAAAACCGGACATTCGCGCCGCATGAATATAAAAGTCAGATGCTCAATGATAATACGATCCGACTGCAGGATTTTTATAATACCTATCGGACAACCTATACCATATAGCCGGCAAACCCGCGCGAAATGTTTCACGTGAAACATTTTACAGCAGACAGGCTGCTTTCGCAGCGCAGTCAGACAAGCGGCTCCTTTGCCGGCAGCCCTGCCCGCCTGGGATATTTCCCAGATACGGGCTTTTCTTTTTGGATTCGGATCAGGACACGGGTAATGTCACTGTTCGGAAGCAATAATTGGTCCGCGCTTACAAGCGCCCCGCTTAACATAGAAATTGCTCTTTCGGCCCCCTTCAGTTCTTCCATTCCGCCGCTCCCTTTGTATGCGCAGAATATACCGTCCACTTTTACAAAAGGCATACAGTATTCCGCAAGCGTAGACAGATTGGCGACCGCACGGGATACGCAGAGATCATACTGTTCCCGATGCTCCGGCATTCTGCCTGTTTCTTCCGCTCTCCCGTGAATTGCCGTAATCCCTTCTAACTGCAGTGCCTGAATCACATCGTTTAAAAAGCGAACCCGCTTATTCAGAGAATCCAGCAGTGTTATCTGTAAATGCGGAAAAGCAATCTTTAACACCATTCCCGGAAATCCGGCGCCGGTTCCCACATCGATCACAGATTTTACCTGGTTCAGATCCATGACCGCAGCAATGGAAAGACTGTCCAGGTAATGTTTGACTAAAACTTCTTCCCATTCTGTAATGGCAGTCAGATTCATGACCTGATTGGCTTTGACTAAAAGATCATAATACTGCCGCAGCTGGCGCTGCTGTGATTCTGTCAATGTAATTTGAAATTGTTTCAATCCTTCTATCAGTGTTTTCATATCCGCGTCCAATCTTAATCTCTTTGCTTAATCCAATTCAAAAAGAACCTTCTCATTATCTAATTCCTTATCTGTGTTATCATATATGCAGCATATTCATGGAGATGATTTTCATCCCATTCTGCTGATTTACCAGATAAATATTCATCCAGTGCCTGTGCTATTAAAGTTCGATACTTTTCGGGGACATTGCGTATTCCCCATTGCCCGCCTTCCTGTTTTGACAGGATAAGCTCTTCTTTTTTGTATGCTAATACTCTGCATAAGTTTAGAATAAAGTAAGTGGGATTATCCATTATTTCCGTTTCAGCTTCCGCAATATCACTCCAGATACTGTCAAAGTAGTCTTCTTTGCTGACTGCTCCAAAGACATCTTTGATCTCGTTTCCGTAAAGACATTTCCCCCGGTGGTAAATAATAGTAACATGCGCTGCCAGATCTTTATCTGTTCCCTTCATTTTATCAATATAATCGAAAAGATCGGTTTTATACCATTCTAAATGTGCAATAGAAAAGTGCAGTTCAAAGGGTGTCGGATAAACAAACGGATTGCATACCTCTCTTTTAACAATGCTTAGTTCGATTCCCTTTGGAGGCGCATATGCATTTAGTTCTACCACCATATCCATGAAGCGATGTTTTATGTTGTCTGGAATCGCTTCCTTTACTACAACTAACAAGTCGATATCACTTTTTTTCTCATGATAGCATCCCATAACCGCAGAACCATGAAGATAAATCCCAACCAGATTATCTCCTAATATTTTTTGACTTTGTGTGACAAAACTTTTAAGCAGATCATTCAAAGCATCCATAATTATCTAATTTTTCCTCAAAATTTTGTCCGAAATTTATTTCTTCTTTTTCGCTTTCGGCGCCGGCAGTTCCTCATACATAGCGTTGAATAATCCTGTCAAAAACTCTCTGTTATCAACTTCTTCTACCAATAACATCTCTTTTGCTCCCTCGTAGGGTAATTCATACGAAGCTGTTGGCATATAGCTGATTGCTGCTTTTATTGGTTTTACAAGCAACCTGTCATCATAGATACCGCCTACAATTTTGCCGCGGTAATAGATGATAAATTCTCCCATCATAGCCCGATATGTAATCTCGTCCAATTCGGATAATTGCCCTAAAATAAATTCTAAATATTCTTTACTCGACGCCATTATTTCACCTCAAACATCAATTTTTCACTCTGATTCACTTCCTGAAAAGCGGAATTTACTCATATTTTTTTATAATCTTTTTTTCGTGATTCTCCCTTTTCTCACAGCTTCCCGCAGAACTCTTCGATCGCCTTTTCATTCTCCGGCTTCTGTTTCCGTTTTGGCTCCACAAGCCATAGCGTCGGCACATCGCCGGTCACTCCCAAAAGCGCTCTGAGTGCTGAGAAAGTCTTTTCGGGGCTTCCTCCCAGACTGCATGCCGCAAAGGCAAACTGTTTCCCCTCCAGCTTCTCTGCCTGAATAAAGGTCCGAAGCGGCGGCGTGACCGTCCCTGCCCAGACCGGTGTCACGAATACAATCTGTCCATACTGATCAAGGTTCACCTTATACGGTTCTAGTTCCGGTGCCTCCTTTATGACGGCACTGCCGCCTCCGAAGAAATATTTTCGAAACCCTTTCTCCGGATATGCTTTCTTTGGCACCAGCCGCAGCATGTCTGCGGATAGTGCAGACGATATCCGCTCCGCCATCCACTGCGCATTTCCGCTCTGAGAATAATACACAATTAGCGTTTTCATTTTTTTGCCCTCTGCTATATCCTGCATTTCTGTAAAATTATGAAGAAAGCACCAAATGATTTACTCTGTCATCTGGCGCTTATCTTATAGATTTCTTCCTTGATACTGTATCGTTATCACATAAACCGTTTTGTACGGTTCGTCAATGCGGAAGATAACAATATAGTTATCAATCAACAACTGTCTGTAACCCTTTCCAGCATATCTGCCCTCGTTTCGCTCTTGATAAGACTGCGGAAAGGTGTCTAAACTTAACACAGCTTTCTTAATTCTATCAACCTGTCCTTTTGCATTTTCAGGAGCCAATCTCTCATTTGCAATATATTCGTAAATGTTGTCTAATTCGCGTATTGCTCTGGGGTTAATCATTACCTTGTATTTATCCAAAATGCTTTTTCTCCAATTCCGCAAAAACTATCTCTGCATCGACTGCCTCTGCTCCGTTTGCAATTTCCTGTTCGGATTCGTAGATAGCCTGGTCAATGCGGTTAATCCTTGCGAATTTATCATACAATTCACTACTCATTACAACCAAGTCGCTATATCCGTTTTTGGTAATAAAAATAGGCTCCTGCTCTTTGTGTGCAATATTGGAAATTTCGGTTGTATTACGTAAATCCTTAATAGGCATAATAAGAGGCATAATGCTTCGCTCCTTTCTTTAACACAATTATAGCATAATTGTGCGTTAAAAGCAATAAAAACATATAATATATTCAAATGGAAATCAATGCCCCTATGAATTTGTAATGGATAGTAAGTAGTTGAGTTTTCTGCCCATCTGTCTCTACAGGTTCAAAAATTTTATCCCATCGCTTACCCTTACGACCAAACAGCGGTATTTTCATCTATACAAATTAGAAATTTACTTTATATGTTTCGATGGATACAACACCAGATCATCGTCATTACAGCAATCACGATACGGCTTGCAGATTTCATCTTTATACCAAACGCCGCTCCCGTCCGGAACGTACCCCCGCTTGACATACATTCTCTGGGCGCTTCCGTATCCGCTGTGCAGTCCCACTCCGAGGTATACTACGTCCGAATAAGAAAACGCAATCTGTTCCGCAATATCCATGAGCTTCCCGCCAATTCCTCTGCGCCTGTATTTCTCCAGAACGCTGAAGTCAACGATCTCCGCATAGCCCCGATTTGCATACGCGCCACTCTTGGCATCGGGATAAACGTTAATATATCCGGCAATGTTCCCATTCCATTCGGCAACCAATGCGATCGATTTGCCCTCATCCTGATGCTTCAGCCGCATTTCGTATTTGTCTATTGTCGCATCCCAGCCCTGCGCGATCTCTTCATCTGTAATGATTTGGGCATCGCTCTGCTGCAAATCTCGAATTACAAT
>CANQOK010000041.1 GCA_947625465.1 uncultured Lachnospiraceae bacterium
ATACGGTATTTGAATATGAGATTACTTCAAACCGTGTGGACTGCTTCAGCGTGATCGGAATTGCCAGAGAAGCCGCGGCAACGTTCCGTAAGGAATTTAAGCCGCCTGTGGTTACGGCAACCGGCAATGCGGAAGATGTCAACGATATCGTGAAGGTAGAGATCAAAGATACGGATCTGTGCTCCCGGTACTGCGCAAGACTGGTAAAAAATGTAAAGATCGGTCCGTCTCCGAAATGGATGCAGCGCAGACTGGCAGCCTGCGGGATCCGTCCGATCAACAATCTGGTCGATATCACCAACTATGTCATGGAAGAATACGGACAGCCCATGCATGCCTATGATATGGCGACGCTTGCCGGCAATCAGATCGTGGTAAGGCGCGCCGTAAAAGGGGAGACCTTTGAGACCCTGGACGGGCAGGAGCGGCAGCTGGATGAAAATATCCTGATGATCTGGGACGGCGAAAAACCGGTTGGCATTGCCGGTATTATGGGCGGTCAGAATTCTAAGATCACAGATGATGTAAAGGATATGCTGTTTGAGGCAGCCTGCTTTGACGGAACCAATATCCGCCTGTCCGCGAAACGGCTGGGACTTCGTACAGATGCTTCCGGCAAATTTGAGAAGGGACTGGATCCCAACAACGCGTTGGAGGCGATCAACCGTGCCTGCCAGCTGATCGAGGAGCTGGGCGCCGGTGAAGTGGTCGGCGGCGTTGTGGATGTATATCCGGTTAAGAAAGAAGGAAGACGGATCCCATTTGATCCGGAAGGAATCAACCGTCTGTTGGGAACGGAGATTGCCGCCGAAGAGATGCTTTCCTATTTTAAACCGCTGGAACTGGGCTATGACGCGGAAACCAATGAAGTTTTAGTTCCTTCCTGGCGGCAGGATCTGGAACGGGATGCGGATATTGCCGAGGAAGTGGCCAGATTTTATGGCTATGATAAGATTCCGACTACCCTTCCGCACGGAGAGGCGACTGCCGGTAAATTGTCCTTTAAGCTGCGAATTGAGCAGACGGCGCGGGATATTGCCGAATTCTGCGGATTTTCCCAGGGAATGAATTATTCCTTTGAGAGTCCGAGGGTATATGACAAGCTGCTGCTGGACGCCGATGATTCCATGCGGCAGGCGATCGAGATCTCCAATCCGCTGGGAAAAGATTTCAGCATAATGCGTACCACATCGCTGAACGGCATGCTGACTTCCCTGGCGACGAACTATAACCGCCGGAATAAGAATGTAAAATTATATGAGCTCGGCAATATCTATCTGCCGAAGGCGCTGCCGTTAACGGAGCTGCCGGATGAGCGGATGCAGTTTACCCTGGGCTTTTACGGCGACGGAGATTTCTCACCATGAAGGGCGTGATCGAGGAATTTCTGGACCGGGTCGGCCTGAAGGACGCGCCGGAATATGATCCGAACGCGGGCAGAAATTATCTGCACCCGGGCAGACAGGCCAATATTTATTATCATAAAACGCTTATCGGCTATCTGGGCGAAGTCCATCCGCAGGTTTTAGACAATTATGAGATCGGAGAAACGGCCTATATCGCCGTACTGGATATGCCGTATATCGTGGAGCACGCGACCTTTGACCGGAAATACGAGGGAATCGCGAAATTCCCTGCGGTTACCAGAGATCTGAGTATGGTTATGAAGAAAGAACTGCTGGCCGGTGAAGTAGAGGCTGTTATCCGGAAAAAAGCCGGAAAACTGCTGGAAAGCTGTCACCTGTTTGACGTCTATGAAGGTTCTCAGATTCAGGAAGGCTATAAATCCATGGCATATTCCGTTGTGTTCCGCGCGAAGGACAGAACGCTGGAGGATAAAGAAGTAAATGAAGTTATGGATAAGCTATTAAGCGCTTTATCCGATATCGGCGTAGAATTGAGAGGTTAAAGAAACAAAACCTATGAAATTTGTAATTCAGCGGGTCAGAGAGGCTTCGGTTACAGTGGACGGCACTGTGACCGGAGCCATCGATTTTGGCTATTTGGTATTGATCGGGATCTGTGACGGAGATACGGAACAGATCGCGGATAAAATGGTAAAAAAGTTGCTGCAGCTGCGGATCTTTGAGGATGAAAACGGAAAATCCAATCTGTCCCTGCTGACGGTAGGCGGCAGTCTGCTGCTGGTTTCCCAGTTTACGCTGTATGCGGACTGCAAAAAAGGAAACCGTCCCTCTTATGTGAAAGCGGGAAATCCCGAGTTTGCCAATCGGATGTATGAATTTGTCGTGGCAAAATGCAGGGAAGTGATACCTAAAGTTGAGACCGGCATTTTCGGCGCGCATATGGATGTGCGTCTGTTAAATGACGGACCGTTTACAATTATTTTGGATAGTGATGAATTATGCAGCTGATCAAACAAATCTGGCGTTATAAACGGAGCAGGATGCTTTTATTGCTTCCGGTCTGCGGGATCTGCGTCCTGTTGGGAGAGTGCTTTCCGGCATTTGCGGAATATGTCTTTGCAAGGGGGCTGTACAGAGGATACGGATTTCTGATGTCATTGCTGACCAGGTGGCTGCCGTTTTCCCTGGCGGAAATCGGCTGTATCGCAATTCCCGTTCTGGCGCTGTTTCTGATTATCCGGTGGCTGACGAGGCTGGTGCGGGGAAGAGGCAGACGCAGACATATATTCGGGATCGGTATTTTAAATGTCCTTTGTCTGTGCAGTCTGATCGTTACGGTCCTGACGCTCTGCTGTTTTATGAATATTCGGCGGATCGGGATCGGAGAACAGATCGGGCTGGAATCCGTTTCTGCGCAGGACGCCGATTACAGTTCTTTAAAGGCGTTAAGCAGAGAACTGGTGGCAAGAGTAAATGAACTCCGCAGTCAGTATACGGAAACTTACGGAGAAGGCGTGTTTACTTCCCATCTGACCTTTCAGGAGAAAACAGAAGCGGCAAAGCGGGCTTATGAGAAGACGGCGGAGGGAATTCCTACGCTGGGAATGCTCTGGACGACGCCCAAAGAAGTCCATTTTTCCAGGGCAATGTCCTATCTGGACGTGGTGGGGATGTATGTGCCGTTTACCATGGAAGCGAATATCAATACGGACGCGTCCATCTACAGTGAACCGAAGACCATCTGCCATGAGCTGGCGCATATCCAGGGATATATCAAAGAGGATGAAGCCAATTTTATCGCTTATCTGGTATGCAGAAACTCGGAGGAACCGGAATTTCAGTACAGCGCCTACATTTCTGCCATGATCCTGACGACAAACGCGCTCTATCAGGTCGATGCGGACGCGTACCGGGAGATCATGAAGGAAGTAAATACAGGCGTGCGCATGGATCTGGACGCGAACAGCGCATACTGGAATCAGATCCGGGCCACCAAAGTCGGAAAGGCGATCAACGAAGCCGCCTCAAAGGGAAATGATGTCTATTTAAAGATCAGCGGGCAAAAACAAGGCGTGAAGTCGTATGGGATGGCTGTGGATCTGATCCTGGCCGATTATGTCAAAAACGGGAAAATTTAAACGCTTCAGGAATGGAGTCCGGAATGGAGGAAAGTATGCAGGAAATGCATTTACATGATTATGATTACGAATTGCCGCAGGAGTTGATCGCGCAGGACCCGTTAGAGGATCGCTCTGCTTCCAGATTGATGGTGTTAGATAAAAAAACAGGCGAAACTTCGCATCATATTTTTTCGGAGATCGGATCTTTTCTTAAGCCGGGAGACTGTCTGGTCATCAACGATACGAAGGTGATCCCGGCCAGACTGATGGGAAGCAAAGTGGGGACCAATGCGTCGATAGAAGTACTGCTGCTAAAGCGGGCAGAAAAAGATGTATGGGAAACGCTGGTAAAGCCCGGGAAAAAATGTAAGGTCGGGACGGTTGTTTCGTTTGGCGGCGGACTTTTGACCGGGGAGGTCATTGCGATCGCAGAAGAGGGGAACCGGCTGATCCGCTTCCGGTATGACGGGATTTTTGAAGAGATCCTGGACCGGCTGGGACAGATGCCGCTCCCGCCTTATATCACCCATGCTTTAAAGGATAAAAATCGGTATCAGACCGTATACGCAAAGCATGAAGGCTCGGCGGCTGCTCCGACGGCGGGACTGCATTTTACCCGGGAATTGCTGTCGCAGTTGGAAGAGAAGGGAATTGTAATCGCGCATGTGACGCTGCATGTGGGTTTGGGGACGTTTCGCCCCGTTAAGGTAGAAAATATTCTGGACCATCATATGCATTCGGAATTTTACCGGATTGAAGAATCGGAAGCCGAAAAGATCAATGCGGCAAAGGCTGCCGGACACAGGATCATTGCGGTCGGGACTACCAGTACAAGGACGCTGGAGTCGGCGGCGGACGCTGACGGACGGATCCGTGCCGCAAGCGGATGGACGGATATCTTTATTTATCCCGGATATCGGTTTCGTGTGATCGACGGACTGATTACGAATTTTCATCTGCCGGAATCTACGCTTCTGATGCTGGTTTCCGCGCTGGCAGGGAGAGAAAATATCCTGGCGGCATATCGGACGGCAGTGGAGTGCCGGTATCGCTTTTTCAGTTTTGGCGACGCGATGCTGATCCTATGACGATCCCTTTTTTGGAAAATATTGTAAAAAACAGATAAACATGGTATGATATGTATGGTTTATGAAATAGAGTAAGCGAGACAGTAAAGAGGAACCCATGCATATGATAAAGGAATATCTGGAACTGAATGTATATGAGGCTCTGCAGAAACGGCTGCATTTTCTGTTCGAAGAATTTGAGAATATCTATGTTTCCTTTTCGGGCGGAAAGGACAGCGGTCTTTTATTAAATCTGGTTCTGGATTTTCAGAAGCGGTATTATCCGGACCGGAAGATCGGAGTTTTTCATCAGGATTTTGAAGCGCAGTATACTGTGACGACAGAATACATAGAACGGACTTTTGAACGGATTCGGAATGATGTGGAGCCATACTGGGTCTGTCTTCCCATGGCAACCCGCACCGCCTTGTCCAGTTACGAGATGTATTGGTATCCCTGGGATGATACGAAACAGGACAGCTGGGTACGTCCTATGCCGAAGCATGATTATGTGATCAATCTGCAGAATAATCCCATTACTACATACCGGTATCGGATGCATCAGGAGAATCTGGCGAAGCAGTTTGGCCGTTGGTACCGGATCTCACACGGAGAAAAGAAAACCGTCTGTCTGCTGGGAATGCGTGCGGATGAATCCCTGCAGCGTTACAGCGGTTTTCTGAATTTAAAGTACGGTTATGACAGGGAGTGTTGGATCAGCAGGCAGTTCAAAGATGTCTGGTGCGCGTCTCCGCTGTATGATTGGACCTTAAATGATGTCTGGCACGCGATCTATATGTTTAACTATGACTATAACCGGCTCTATGATTTGTATTATATGGCCGGACTGAAGGCTTCCCAGATGCGCGTGGCGTCTCCGTTTAACGATTATTCCAAGGATTCGCTGAATCTGTACCGCGTGATCGATCCGGAGATCTGGGTGAAACTGGTCGGCCGGGTGCGGGGCGCGAATTTTGCCAGCATTTACGGCAAGACAAAAGCGATGGGCTACCGCAATGTGACATTGCCTCCGGGACATACATGGAAGTCCTATACCTATTTTCTGCTGGATACGCTGCCTGCGAGACTGCGGAATAATTATGTCAGGAAATTTAACGCGTCCATTAAATTCTGGCACGAAACCGGCGGCGGTCTGGATGAGGAAGCGATCCGGGAACTGGAGGAGCATGGATATCGGATCAAACGGAACGGGGTTTCCAATTATACAATAAATCGGAAGTCCCGTGTCATATTTATCGGAAAGATACCGGACCATACAGATGATATTAAGTCCACGAAAGATATTCCGAGCTGGAAGAGGATGTGCTACTGTATCTTAAAAAACGACCATATCTGCCGTTTTATGGGATTTGGCATGACCAGAGAGCAGCAAAAGCGGATCGATCTGATCCGGGATAAATATAAGAGTATTGAATGAGCAGAGTTATGAATGATCGTTATGCCTGAAAGTGTGGAGGATCGTTATGGAATTTATCAGTCCTGTTTATCATATCACATCGGTTCCGATCGAAAAGATCAAACCGAATACCTATAATCCCAACGCGGTCGCTCCGCCAGAGATGAAGCTGCTTTACGACAGTATTAAGGCGGACGGATATACGATGCCGATCGTCTGTTATTATGACAGAGAAACCGATACCTATATCATTGTGGATGGGTTTCACCGCTATCGGGTTATGCTGGAATATCCGGATATTTACGAACGGGAACAGGGGAAACTGCCGGTTTCTGTGATCGATAAGCCGATCGACCAGCGGATGGCGAGTACCATACGGCACAATCGCGCCAGAGGAAGCCACAATGTGGATCTGATGAGTAATATCGTAAAAGAACTGCATGAACTGGGACGTTCCGATGCATGGATCTCCAAACATCTGGGAATGGATCGGGACGAGATCCTCCGCTTAAAACAGATTACCGGTCTAGCGGCGCTGTTTAAAGACGTAAAATTCGGGAAAGCATGGCGGCCCACAGAGGATTATGAAGAATCTGAAAATAATCCGCTGCAGGATGAGGTAATCAATGAGGCGGCGGTTACCGCCGAAAAATAACGGCGGCCGCCCTATTTTGCGTGATGTACGCTGTAGTTATAGCGCGTCAGCAGCGCATATGCGGATTCTGCTGAAGCGTCATCATAGAATTCAATATCCAAAACCCCTTCTTCAAATTCCCGGTTATGGACAATTCCGATATTCTTCAGATTGATCCGGTTTACGGCCAGGATCGTAGCGATCGTAGCGATCGCGCCGGACTCATCAATAATATCACAGTAGATACAGTGACGTTTTTTTAACGGCCCGGCAGAGGCGTTGGAGAAGGAATCCCGGTAAGTGCGGCTTTCATCGAACAGCCGGTAAATGCCTGCTCCGTCCGCAGAATCAATCTCATCTTTCACCTGCAGCAGACGATCTACATATGCCTGGAGAAAGGCGGAGATATTCTGCCGGTTCATCATGCAGATCTCTTCCCACATTTCCGGAGAAGAAGAAGCGATTCTTGTAATGTCCTTAAATCCGCCGGCAGCGATCAGACGCATCGTTTCCTCAGGAGAGTCGGAATCCCGGACCAGGGTTACCAGACTGGTGGCGATCAGATGGGGAAGATGACTGATGGCGGCTACAACACGGTCGTGTTCAGACGGATCGATTACAATGGGAATAGCGCCCAGCGTTTCTATAATCGCAACAAATTCATCCAGACGTCCGGGATCTGTAACCGGCGTGGGGGTTACAACATAGTATGCATTTTCCAGCAGCCGGTCGTTGGAATTTTCATAGCCGGTCTTTTCCGAACCGGCCATGGGGTGCCCGCCGATAAAACTGCCTTCCAGTCCCAGATTTATCACTTCTTTATAGATATTTCCCTTTACGCTTCCTACATCTGTAATGATACAGTCTGATTTGATCAGCTGCTTTAAGCTTGTCAGATAGGTCAGGTTATGTGCGACCGGCGTACATAGAAAAATGTAGTCGCAGTCGGAAAAATTACTGTCTATCTGGTCGGTTGTGATATCGCAGGTACCGTCGCTGGCAGCTGCGGCCCGGGCTTCCTTACTGCGGTTATATCCTATGATCCGGGAAGCGGGATAAACCCGCCGTATGGTCTTGGCGATCGAACCGCCGATCAGACCAAGCCCGATAAATCCAAATGTCAAATTACGCATCACAGTACGCTCCATTTCTAAATGATATTTCCCTTTTTATCAATATCAAACAGTTTTGTCAGTTTTAATAGGGTAAGCCTGCTGCGGATATAAGGTGCCAGCGCGGCCGAAAGCGCCGTCAGCTTGGAATCCAGTCCGATCTCTTCCATCAATGCCGGCGCCCCTGCTTCCCGCAGCAGATTATAAACTTCTTCCGGGGTGGGAAGCGTACGGATCAGTTCCGCAATGACCGGCAATTTGGCCTCCAGCTGCGCGGGATCGATGGCATCCAGCGGGTACGGCGTATTTTCCTTTTTCATATCGTCAGCAAGTTCCTTTGGCAGGCAGCGGTCTAATAAATCAGTTTCAATACCGGAGGAAGGGCGGATCCGAACCCGGTTATTTTCAATGGCGTCTGCCAGACTGTAATAGATTGTACAGCAGTTTAACAGCCCGACGCCGACCTTCTCACCGTGATAAGCGTCGATCGGTTCATTGATCACATGCATCTCCCAAAGATGGGAAAAATGGTGTTCCGCACCGGAAGCCGGTCTGGAATTCCCCATCATCTGCATAGCGATACCGGATAAAAGCAGCGCGTACATTAACCGCTCATACGCGCCGGTCTGTCCGTCTTTTAAACCGGAAAGGCTTTCACGGACCGCCAAAAGCGCTTCTTCTTCCAACTGACAGATCCGCTCGCAGATATGTTCGCCCATAACCAGATGCGCAATCTTCCAGTCCAGCAGAGCCGTATATTTTCCAAGCAGATCGGATACGCCGGACGCGGTCAGACGGTAAGGGGCGCGGCTGATTATCTCGCTGTCTGCAACGACCAGAACCGGAGAAGCGGCAATCAGGCTCTTTTTAAATCCATACCATGTCATGGCGGCGACTGTGGAAACAAAACCGTCTACGCTGGCAGCAGTGGGTACGGATACGAAAGGAATCTCCTTTTGATACCCGACGTATCGAGTCAGGTCATGTACCGTACCGGAACCGACCGCCAATAACAGATCAAACGGTCTGCCTGCGTCCTGCAGCATAGATTCCAGCAGAGCCACGCCCTTTTCATCGGCGTGTAAGTTTTCGGCAGGCATACATACAACAGAGGCGTCTGGAAACAGTTCGGATACCCGTTTTCCGCAGACGCCGTAAGTATTGGTGTCGCAGACGATCCCGTAAATCTTTCGTTCTGCAAGACTGCTGTTTCCGATAATCTCAGGCAGCCGGTTCAGACAGCCTGCCTCCAGTATGATATCCTCAACATAGATAGGGTGTTCCTGCCCGCAGGAGCAGGCTCCTTTCAGAGTATTCAAATGAAAATCCATAGCGTTCCTCTTTTCCATGCTGCCTTTCGGCAGGTGTATAATTTTTCTGTAGTATATCACGATCGGAAAAAATCGGCAAGGAAAACATAGAAAAATCAAAAACTGGGGTTTGAAAAATGTAAGAAGCTGTAGTATAATCGTAAAGATATAAGAACTGCGGTCAATTGCCGCCGGTATAGACATTAAAGTGTTATGAACTGGAGAGTATATGGAAAAATCAGATCACGATATGGAAGAAATTGAAAATATTGAAGAACTGGAAAACTTAATGACGCAGGCAGAACGCCTGGATTTACCGGATGAACCGAAACCGGATCAACCGGACGAGCCGGATGGAGCTGAAGAACCGATTCCGGAAGAGGCAGAGGAAAATTCCGGATCGGGAACCGGGTTCGACAGGAAAAAATTGTTGCGGATCGGCAGCATATGCTTACAGCTGCTGTTGGTGATCGGTATTGTGGGAGTATTTTTCCTGATTGGGAAAAGCGTTATTGACCATACGATGTTAAAAGAAACGAAATCCTCCACCCGGTATGTTATTTCGGAAACCTCCGCTGATCAGTCGGAAGGGGCAATGGGAGAAGAGGAACAGGAGACGTCTGAAGAAGAAACCGGATATCAGGGCGCATATCATATTGATATTAATTTAAAGCAGTATGCGGTCGTTATTTACGGATATCAGGAGGACGGGACGGAATTTCCGGTTAAGGTCATGAATTGTACGATCGGTCCGGATATCAAGGCCGGAGATTATACGATCACACAGGCATTCTCATGGGCGCAGGATACCGATGGGAACTGGCATATGTATAACAGCCAGTTCGGAAACCGGCTGTGGCTTCAGTCGGTCGGTTATGGAAAGCGTACTCACGATACGCTGCTTACGGATGAATACAACCTGCTGACAAAGGAGAATGAAAAAGGGAACGGCGTTCGCCTTTCCGTAGGAGACGCCTACTGGATCTATAAAAACTGTCCGGAAGGGACGAAACTGACTGTCAGCAAGGACGGCGACCTTCCGCTGGAACGGGCGGAATTTGAGAAGATTGATTCCGTTTACGGCTGGGATCCCACAGATCCTTATAAGTATAATCCATGGCTCCATGCCGGGAAAAATAAAATTTCCGCTGCGACCGCTGTTGTTCAGGTGGAGCGCGGAGAAGAAATTCCGTATCTGGCGAATGTTGTCGCCTTTGACGCAAAAGGAAAAGCGGTAACAAAAGAACTAGAATACAAAGAAATCGATACAAAAAAAGTCGGGAAATATGAAGTAGAATACACATACGGCGAGGGAGAGAAACAGCTGAAAGCGTCTGTAACCTATGAAATAAAGGATACGACGCCGCCGGTGATCCGCCTGAAACCGGACGGAAAGAACGAGTTTACCGTGAAGGTCGCGCCTTCCAATTTTACAGAGAAGTACCTGAACGGAAAGGAACTGATCAATCAGATCGTGAAACAGATCAAAGAGAATCTGGAAGTCCTGGATCTGGAGGAACCGATTAAGCTGAACAGCGGCAATTATACGATTACGCTTCCGGATAAGTTTTACGCAGACCGGAATATGGTGGTCATTGAAGCGACAGACGCTTATGAAAATACGGGAAAACAGGCCATTTATGTTTTTATCGAGGAAGATGAAGACGCTGAAACAACGGTAGAGGAAACAACGACGAAAAAGCCAAAGGAGACGACGACAAAAAAAACACAGGAGACAACGACGAAAAAACCGAAAGAGACGACAACCCAAAAGCCAAAGGAGACGACGACTAAGAAAAATGTAGCTACTACGCCTCCGAAGGCTACCACGCCTCCTAGGACGACTGTTCCGGAGACAGATCCGCCTTCTGCGGAACCCGGCGCCGATCCGGAAGATCAGATTCCGGAGCCGGAAGGACAGGCATCTGCTGAAAACAGTTAACATACAGAAAACGAGACCAGAAAGGAAAGCGAGGAAAATTTATGAGCACACCTTACAACCATAAGGAGATTGAGAAAAAATGGAGAAAACACTGGGAGGAACATCCGATCAATGTCAATGACGGCAAAAAGCCCAAATATTATTGTCTGGATATGTTCCCCTATCCGTCCGGCAGCGGACTGCATGTCGGACACTGGAGAGGTTATGTGATCAGTGACGTATGGAGCCGTTATAAGTTAAAACAGGGTTATTATGTCATTCATCCCATGGGCTGGGACGCGTTCGGACTGCCGGCCGAGAATTACGCGATCAAGATGGGGATCCATCCCAGCATTTCCACAGCCTCCAATATCGCGAATATCAAACGGCAGATCAACGAGATCGCGGCAATCTACGACTGGGATATGGAAGTCAATACCACCGATCCGGAGTTCTATAAATGGACCCAGTGGATCTTTGTGAAGATGTTTAAAGCAGGTCTGGCTTATGAAAAGGAGATGCCGATCAACTGGTGTCCTTCCTGCAAGACCGGACTGGCAAATGAAGAAGTCGTAAACGGAAAATGCGAACGCTGCGGCGCGGAGGTTACCAAAAAGAATCTGAAGCAGTGGATGTTAAAGATTACGGCCTATGCGGATCGCCTGCTTGCGGATCTGGATAAGCTGGACTGGCCGGAAAAGGTGAAAAAAATGCAGTCGGACTGGATCGGCAAATCCTACGGCGCGGAGGTGGACTTCCCGGTAGACGGAGCGGACGAAACAATCACGGTCTATACGACCAGGCCGGATACCCTGTACGGCGCTACCTTTATGGTTCTGGCGCCGGAACACAAACTGGCAAAGGGTCTGGCGACAGAGGAGACCAGAGCGGCAGTGGAAGATTATATCTTCAAGTCCTCCATGCGCTCCAACGTGGACCGGATGCAGGATAAGGAAAAGACGGGCGTATTTACCGGAAGCTATGCGGTCAATCCGTTAAACGGCGCGAAGATCCCGATCTGGCTGTCCGACTATGTACTGGCGGATTATGGAACAGGCGCGATCATGTGCGTGCCGGCTCACGACGACAGAGATTTTGAATTTGCAACAAAGTTTCATATTCCCATTATTCAGGTTATCGCCAAAGACGGCAAAGAAATCGAACATATGACGGAAGCCTATACGGAAGCTGCGGGGACCATGATCAATTCCGGGGAATGGAACGGGATGGAATCTGCCGTTTTGAAGAAAGAAGCGCCGGAAATGATCGAAAAGATGGGCTTTGGCAGAAAAACGACAAATTATAAGCTGAGAGACTGGGTATTTTCCCGTCAGCGTTACTGGGGGGAACCGATCCCCATTGTACACTGTGAGCACTGCGGCGCCGTTCCGATCCCGGAAGACCAGCTGCCGTTATTGCTGCCGGAGGTGGAATCCTATCAGCCTACCGGAACCGGAGAATCTCCGCTGGCGGATATCGACGAGTGGGTGAACACTACTTGTCCGGTCTGCGGCGCGCCGGCAAAACGGGAAACCAATACCATGCCTCAGTGGGCGGGATCTTCATGGTATTTCCTGCGTTACGTGGACAGCAAGAATCCGGACGCTCTGGTGTCCAGAGAAAAGGCCGATCAGTATCTGCCTGTCGATATGTATATCGGCGGCGTTGAACATGCGGTGCTGCATCTGTTATATTCCCGTTTCTACACGAAGTTTCTCTGTGATATCGGCGCTATCGATTTTGACGAGCCGTTCCAGAAACTGTTTAACCAGGGTATGATCAACGGCAAGAACGGGATTAAAATGAGTAAATCCAAGGGCAACGTAGTTTCGCCGGACGATCTGGTGCGGGATTACGGCTGTGATTCCCTGCGTATGTATGAACTGTTCGTAGGTCCGCCGGAACTGGATGCGGAATGGGACGACCGCGGAATCGACGGGGTATACCGTTTCCTGAACCGGTTCTGGAATCTGGTCATGGACAATAAGGATAAAGATATTGCAGCTACAGACGAGATGATCCGCGTCCGCAATAAGATGATCTACGACATCACCACCCGTCTGGAGGCGTTCAGCCTGAATACGGTGATCAGCGGCTTTATGGAATATAACAACAAGCTGATCGAGATCGCGAAGCAGTCCGGCGGCGTGGATAAACAGACCCTGGTGGATTTTGTTTCCATGTTGGCTCCGTTTGCGCCGCATATCGGGGAAGAACTCTGGGAGCAGTTAGGACAGAGCGGCAGCGTATTCGACAAGGAGAACCCGTGGCCGGTCTATGACGAGAGCAAAATGGCGGAGACAGAAGTGGAGATTGCCGTGCAGATCAACGGTAAAACCAAAGCGGTCGTAAAGATTGCCAAAGACGCCGACAAAGAAAACGCCATTGCTGCCGGAAAAGCCGCGCTGGGCGACAAACTGGCCGGAACGGTTGTCAAAGAGATCTATGTGCCCGGCAGAATCATAAATATTGTAGTTAAATAAGCAGTGCTGTATCGAATATCGAGGTGAAAACATGCCAGTCGCAAAAATGAAACTGAACCTGCCGTGCAGTGTACAAAAAGTATGGGAACTTGTCACTTCCCTGACCGATTATGCCTGGAGAAGCGATCTGCTTAAAATTGAAGTGACGGAATCGGGGAAACGGTTTTCCGAATATACAAAAGACGGTCATGTAACGCAGTTTACGATTACGGCGTTTGAACCGTATAAACACTATGCGTTTAATCTGGAAAATGAAGCGATGTACGGACATTGGACCGGCGTATTTTCTGAACTGCAGGGGAAAGCGGCAGTGGAATTTACGGAAGAGGTGACCGCGAAAAAGCTGATCCTGAAGCCGTTTATCAAAGGGTATCTCCAAAATCAGCAGGCAGTCTATGCGGAGGACCTGAAACGGGCGGCCGACATCCGGATTCCCATGCTGAAATGCAGTATCTGCAACGGCGAACAGGTCGCAGGCTTTAAAAATCCGGAAACCGGAGTCTTTGAAGAAGTGATGTTTATCAGAAGCGACGCGGATCTGCATAGTTTTATGGAGCAGTATCATTTAAAGGAAACCCCGAAAAAATTTTATTGAAGGAGGAACAGATATGCGTGATGTTTTGAATGTGATCGAAGAGAGAAGTTCAACCCGCGGTTATACGGAGCAGGAACTGACGAAAGAAGAACTGGACCGGTTGATCTGCGCCGGGCTGCAGGCGCCCACAGCCGCCAACAGACAGGAGATACACATTACCGTTTTAGCGGGAGATAATCCGATCTTGGCGGAGATAGAAGCGGTTAAAAACGCGGACCGCAATATCGTGGATCCGCCGCATAATTTCTATTATGAGGCGCCGGTTGTTATGCTGTTAAGCGGAGAGGAAGCCTTTCCCTGGAGTCCGGTAGACGCCGGAATTGCGGTGGAGAATATCGCGCTTGCGGCGGAAGGGATGGGACTTGGCAATCTAATCATCGGCTGTATCAAAGACGCTATGAACGGAGAAAAGAAAGCCTATTTTGCCAATGCGCTGCATTTCCCGGAGGGATACCGGTTTGAGATCGCTATCGCAGTCGGGCATAAGGCGGTGACAAAGGAACCGCACAGTTACAGCGCGGAAAAGAATGTAACGATTCTTTGATCAGACAGAAAACTTATTTTTAATGGACAGTCAATCGCAGGAACCGAATCTGAAGATACAGATCCGGCTCCTGCTTTTTAATTTGGCTATCCTTTTTTCTGCCGGCTGCCCAGCATCCGGCTCAGCTTACGAATCGTTTCGATCTTTTTTAAGTCTTCAGGCGTCATCCGTTCTTTTAAGACTCCCAGGATCAGTTCGGTTTCGGCGTCTGTAAAGGTGACGCCCTGCTTGGCGGCTTTGGCATTCAGAGCCAGAAAATACGGAAGGATCTCTTTACTGGGTTTCGTTTTGGATTCTTCCGCCAGTTCTGTCAGCAATTCCAGCTTTTCCGGCGCGATCGACTGCAGAAGCGGATTGTTTTTCCAGTCATTTTCATTCATAGTTCTGTTTCCTTTCCGAAAATTATGTATCGAAGTTTCCCATCATGGACTGCATCAGATCGCCGGCGTCCATTCCGCCGGATTCCATGAGAGACATCATAGAGAGAATCATGTCCAATTGTTCAGCATTTTCCTGCGGCATGGAGGATCTCATGGCTTCCATAACATGCATGGGCGTCATTTCCTGCTGCCTGCATGTACACTGTGGACGCCGGATAAAATCAAGCATCTGCTGCAGTTCCAAAAATTTGATCAGAACGGCCAGCTCCCGCTGCTGATTCGGTGGAAAAAAGGGCAGAAATGTTTTGAAAAACTCCAATTCAACAGATGGCTGAAACGCATCTAAAATTGTTCTTGTTCCGTCTTCCATTTCCACCCTTGCTCCTGTCACTTTTGTTTATTCACAACGATTTCCGATTAGCAGCCGCAGCCACAGCCGCCGTTGCCGTTCCCTAAGCCGAAGAGACCGCCGTTGCCGTTCCCGCAGCAGCAGGACAATAACAGGATGATCCAGATAATGCTGCAGCCACAGCCGCCATTGCCATAGCCGTTATTTGCCAGCCCGATTCCGTTGTTTCCGCCGCAGAATAATAAGATCAGGATCAGGAACAGGCAGTTATTGTTGCCGCATCCGCCGTTGTTAGCGATTGCCGTGCCATAGCCGTTGTCACATCCGCATCCGTCATTTCCGCAGTTTGTTGCTGATAAATCGCTCATGAGAATTCCTCCCAAATGTTTTTGATTACACTTCATCATATGTCTGAACCGCATATTTGTTTCCTGTAAAATTTATTTTATCCGCCGCTTTCCGAAACAGAAGAATAACACGACTTTTTTGGAATTTCATATTTTATATAACAGGGAAATAGGAGTTGATGAAAATGAATCGAGTAAGGGAAGCAATCGGTTTGTCCGAGCGCCTCGCCGCTTCTGTTACGGGAGCCGGGGTTACGGCCGCCGTGTTGGATTCCGGCGTATCTATGCATCCGGATTTAAAGGGGCGGATCGCGGATTTTCAGGATTTTGTGAGCCGGCGGAGTGAGCCGTACGACAATAACGGACACGGGACGCACATTTGCGGGATCTTATGCGGAAGCGGCGCTCTTTCTGCCGGCAGATACCGGGGGATCGCTCCGGGCATGAAACTGGTCGTCGGCAAAGTTTTAAATAATGCGGGAAAAGGACAGGTAGAGGTTTTGATCCGGGCAATCCAATGGGTGATCCGAATGCGGAAACGGTATGGAATCCGGATTTTAAATATATCGATCGGCACAAAGGTGACGCCGGAAACGGATTACGGCTCCGGGCTGATCCGAACCGTAGAGGAAGCCTGGGAAAGCGGGATCGTAGTCGTCGTTGCGGCAGGGAATAACGGCCCGCTTCCGGGAAGCGTGACAACGCCCGGCATTGCGGAAAAGGTGATCACGGTAGGGGCCTGTGACGATTCGATTCCGGTCTGGGTTGGCGGAAAGCGGCTGCAGAACTATTCCGGAAGAGGAAGCGCCGAAATGCGGAAGCCGGAGGTCGTGGCGCCGGCACAGGAAATTGTCAGCCTGCGCCGAATGGTGAATTATAAGTACCGTGCGATATCAGATGCTTATGAGGTCAGAAGCGGGACCTCCATGGCGGCCCCGGTGGTCGCGGGCGCGATTGGCCTGCTCTTGGAAACCAATCCGGATCTGACGCCGGAACAGGTAAAGAGCAGGCTGCAGTCTGGATGCGTGGATCTGGGACTGCCTGTGATCCAGCAGGGTTACGGGAAAATCTGGCTGCCGAAATTTTTAAATCATAATGAGAGAAAATAATAGGATAGAAAGATAACAGACGCCAAATTCTGAAAAAAGAGTTTACAAAACCCAAACTGCCTACTATAATAGGGAAGAAATCTTACTTAGGAGGTATTAAGGTATGACAAAAATCAAAATGACAACACCGCTTGTTGAAATGGATGGAGATGAGATGACCCGTGTTCTCTGGAAGATGATCAAGGATGAACTGCTGGAACCCTTTGTGGATCTGAAAACAGAGTACTATGATCTGGGGCTTGTACACCGAAACGAGACAGATGATCAGGTTACCATTGATTCAGCGGAAGCAACCAAGAAGTATGGTGTAGCGGTAAAATGTGCCACGATTACACCCAATGCTGCCAGAATGCCTGAGTATAATTTGAAGGAAATGTGGAAGAGCCCTAACGGTACGATCCGGGCAATTTTAGACGGAACCGTATTCCGTGCTCCGATCATTGTTAAAGGAATTGAACCCTATGTAAAGACATGGAAGAAACCGATCACAATCGCAAGACATGCTTATGGAGATGTTTATAAGGCAACAGAGATGAAAGTTCCCGCCGCTGGAAAGGCAGAACTTGTATACACAGCGGAAGACGGAACTGAAACCAGAGAACTGATCCACGATTTTAAGGGCGCTGGTATCCTGCAGGGAATGCACAATCTGAATCAATCGATTGAAAGTTTTGCGAGAAGCTGTTTTAATTACGCGCTGGATACCAAGCAGGATTTGTGGTTTGCCACTAAGGATACGATCTCCAAAAAATACGACCATACATTTAAGGATATTTTCCAGGATATTTATGACGCCGAGTACGCCGAAAAGTTTGAGAAAGAAGGAATTACGTATTTCTATACACTGATCGACGATGCGGTAGCGAGAGTGATCCGTTCGGAAGGCGGCTATATCTGGGCCTGCAAGAACTATGACGGCGATGTAATGTCGGATATGGTGGCGACTGCGTTTGGTTCCCTATCTATGATGACATCCGTACTGGTATCTCCGCAGGGATATTACGAATATGAAGCGGCACATGGTACCGTACAGAGACATTACTATAAATATCTGAAAGGGGAGAAGACCTCGACCAATCCGATTGCAACTATTTTTGCATGGAGCGGCGCACTGCGCAAGCGCGGTGAAATGGATCAGCTGCCCGACCTGATGAACTTTGCCGATAAGTTGGAAGAAGCTTGTATCAAGACCATTGAGAACGGCGATATGACCGGTGATCTGGCACTGATTTCTACAGCAGAAGAAAAGCGGGTATGCACAAGCGAAGAGTTTATTCAGGCGATCCGTACAACTTTAGAGGGATTGTTGGCTTAGTCAACAAAAACTGATACATATATAGGAAAAGAGCATTGTGAAGCCGTTGTGCACGGTGAAAACGCAATGCTCTTTTTATAGAAAAGTTTTAAATTGCCGAAAAAAGTCGTTTGAAAAAGTTGCAAGTATAGATAAAAACTCGGTTGAAAAAGTTCAATGGACGGTGTATAATAAATCCATGCATACAAACAGGAGGTTCATAACTATGCTGAAACGGAAAATTGAGCACAGCCTTTTGGAGTGGAAAAATACCCCGAATCACAAGCCGTTGATCATAAAAGGATGCCGTCAGTGCGGGAAGACATTCTCTGTTTTAGATTTTGCCAGGAATAACTATGATCATGTCGTTTATCTCAATTTTTTTGAGAATCCGGACTACGCGTCCGTTTTTTCCGGCTCTTTGGAGATCGACCATATTATTATGCTTCTCTCTGCCCTGCTCGGAAGCGAAGCTGTATTTGAGGCGGGAAAGACCGTTCTTTTGCTGGATGAAATACAGGACTGCCCGGAAGCGAGGACAGCGCTCAAGTTTTTTCGGATCGACGGGCGGTTTGACGTCATCGGAACAGGTTCCCTGCTCGGTGTGAAGGGATACGGAAAGGAACCGAAATCCATTCCGGTAGGCTCGGAAACAGTGATGGATATGTATCCATTGGATTTTGAAGAATTTCTGTGGGCCTGCGGCATTGAGGCTCCGATCATTGAAATGCTGAAAAAAAGTTTAGAAGAAGAAACTCCGGTTCCGGAAGCCCTGCACAACCGTATGAGACAGCTGCTTTTGCAGTATGTGGTTGTGGGCGGTATGCCGGACGCAGTACAGACCTTTGTGGATACAAAACAGATGGATCAGGTTTTGCGTATCCAACGGGATATTATCCGCTCCTATGAAGATGATATGGTGAAGTATGCGGAGAAAAGAGATAAATCTCATATCAAAGAATGTTTTCAGTCCATTCCGAAACAGCTCAGCAAAGAAAATAAGAAATTTCAGTATTCGCTCCTAAAAAAGGGGGCTTCCGCATCTAAATATGCAGGCAGCCTGCAGTGGATCGAAGACGCCGGCATTATTTCCCGGTGTTATAATCTTTCAATTCCGGAACTTCCTCTGGACGGGAACGCACTGAAGGACATTTTTAAGGTTTATATGCGGGACTGCGGTTTGTTTGTCAGCATGCTGGAAGATGGAACCCAGTATGATATTCTGCAGGGAAACCTTTATGGGTATAAGGGGGCTATTTTTGAAAACCTGATTGCAGATATTTTTGCAAAAATGGGACGCAAGCTGTATTATTACCATAAGGACAGCGGTTTGGAGGTGGATTTCGTGATTCGCTATCAGGGCAAATGCACCTTGGTGGAGGTCAAAGCCGCAAATGGAAACACCAAAAGTACGAAAACGATTCTGAAGCATCCGGAAAAATACCATGTAAACAAAGCGATTAAGTTAGGGGATTACAATGTGGGACGGGCAGAACAGATTCTGACGCTTCCGCTCTATATGGCGTTTTTGATTCGTTCCATTTGATTCACACAAAAGAGCATTGCACAGCCGTTGTGCACGGTGAAAACGCAATGCTCTTTTTATAGAAAAGTTTGTCTTCAGACGGATCAGGCTGTTACTCCAGCCCGGATACGGTCTCCAGCGGCAGCCCGGTCTTTTCCGCGATCACTTCGATTGGCAGCAATCCGATCAGAGCCTTGGCGGTTTCTAATTTTGCACGGCTAGCGCCAATCTCAATGCCACGCGCTGTGCCGATTTCAACGCCATGATCGACGCCGCGCTGTAAGATTGCTTCACTCCAATTACACATCTCTTTCATCTCCTTTTCTATTCTCGGTTTCATGGATATTCCAAACTCTGTTTCTAAAATTTCTTTCTTTTCTTCAAATGTCAGGTCTGTCGTAAACAGTGTCCAGAGCAGACGGAGGAGGGGCGGCGTCTCGGACTCCGCCGGACATGTCCCCGGCAGGCCGATCACAATGATTCGCATTAGGTCGCAGTCCTCAATACCTGCAGACTGTCCATATATGGCGGAGCCTTCCAATTCATATCTGCCGATCGTATTGGCAAGCCGCTTAGGCGCATCCAGGATCAGCCATATGGAACAGACCTTTTTCAGGGAATCGTAGTCGGAATCGGTAAAGTCCCGATCCTTCTGAAAAGAGATCATGCGGGAGTCATAGTAGGAGCCCCGGTATACGATCCGGTAGCCGGGAGAGGGATCCTTCTGCGCTTCCACATCCACATACATCTTCTGATACGTTCCGATCAAACGGGTCGGGGCGAGAACGGAAGAGAAGATGTCAAAGGTAACAGTCCCTTCTCCGGCAATCGTGTTCTCCGTATTATTTCCGATAATCATGGAGCCTGTCATGCCAGGATCAAGAGGGATGCCGGATACGGCCGGCGTATCAATGAGCGGGATCACGTCATCAGGCTCCATGCCTTCAAATTCCGGCACTGCGCCGGTCAGGATATGTGCCAGTACGCGCTTCTCGGATAAGATCTGTTTTACATATTCATCATAAGATGCCATATCGCCGGCGGCCTGCAGATTGCG
>CANQOK010000042.1 GCA_947625465.1 uncultured Lachnospiraceae bacterium
CTGCAGCAAGTGCAACTGCGAAAATTTTCTTCCTCATTGTAGAAAACTCCTCCTTATAAAAATTCTTTTTTTCTCGCACATTTTGTACGATAACTTGATTCTTACCCCATCTTACCGCATTATCTTTTTCCGTGCGTATTTTATGGTAGTAAGCCTCAAAAAGAATTTCTTAAAGGAATCCTTCTCTACATTTTCACCACAAATATTCAATTGTATCTGCCGCAATTTGGTATTTTGTTCCCTTTTGGGAATCTCTATGGATCTGTTTCCCGTCAATTTTGATCATTTTTACCAAACGGCCGGAATCTGGTCCAAAAAGAAAGCGCCGCGCGGGCGCTCTCTTTTTGAATCAAATTATCTCAAACTATCCGGCGTAAAAAGGCCGTCAGTTGGAGGCATTTTTGCGCGGCACCGATCTGCGCCGCAAGCCCGCATCCCATATGGGATTTTGGTTTAGGAGATGCCCGAAGGCATCTCCTTCGTGGTAGAATCAAATTATCTCAAACAATTACTCGGTTACTTTCTTCTTCTGTAATACAACAACTACTGCTGCAGCTGCTACTGCCAGTACTGCTACTGCGTAAGGAGCTGCATCGCCTGTATTTGCATTACCTGCATTACCGTTGCCTGCCGGTGCGTTTGTTGCCGGTGCGTCATTTGTTGCGGGAGTATCAGCTGCAGCACTTTCATCTTCAGCAGGAGCTGCCGCTACAGGAACTCCTTCTGATGCTATCTTATTGCCTGCTGCTTCCCAAGCCTCTATATTACCTGTGTTGATATCACCGCTCCAAGCATAATTATCAGAACGAATAACGACATACTCCTTATACTCCGCACCATTTACTTTACCATCGGAAGCACTAAAAACTACAACAACAGGTGTATCCCAGTTTTCTTTTGCATCAGCATTAGTAGTACTCTTAAAAGTAACTGTTGTATCACTTTCCGTCAGTTTAACACCAGGAGTATGTGCTGACCAAAATCCTCCACATTCTAACTCTGTTGCACCATCGATTCCTTTAATATCTGTCAGTTTGCACTGTTCACCGCTCAATGCCACATAAACATCTCCTTCAACCGGAACAGTGGTGGTACTGATAAGACCATCATTCTCTAAAACAACTGTAGCCTTTCCATCCTTTACAGATGCGGTAACTTTGCAGTTAACACCAGCCTTATTTGCAGCCAACCAGTCTGACCAGTATTCTTCTGCGCCAAAAGCTGAAATCGCACTTGTAACTGTCATCACTGCAGCAAGTGCAACAGCGAAAATTTTCTTTCTCATTGTAGAAGACTCCTCCTTAAACTAAATCTTTATTTACTCGGTTACTTTCTTTTTCTGTAATACAACAACTACTGCTGCAGCTGCTACTGCCAGTACTGCTACTGCGTAAGGAGCTACATCACCTGTGGTTGCACCGCCTGCATTACCGTTGCCTGCCGGTGCATTTGTACCCGTGCCTGCTGCCGGTGCATTTGTACCCGTGCCTGCTGCCGGTGCGTTTGTACCCGTGCCTGCTGCCGGTGTATTTGTACCTGTACCTGCTGCCGGGGTATTTGTACCCGTACCTGCTGCCGGTGTATTTGTGATATATTTGGATACATCACTTGTTGCTGTTCCATCTAAAATTACCAGATCATCCAGCGTACAGTTTGCTGCTGCATCCCAGTTATTTACACCAATACATATCTCTGCTCCCGCTACCGAAGGTACAGTTCCTTCTGCAACCTTTTCTCCATCAACATAAACACTTGCTGCTAACTTATCCACAACAAAAGTAAGCGTATACTCTTTGCCGGTTTCAAATTCTGTTGTGCTGAAAATATCTGTCCACTCCGGAGTACCCCCTACTTCATGAGCCCAAATGCCGGGTTTTAAAGTAGTATTCCAGCCATATCCCAGAGAATGCCATATTGCATCTGCATTATCTATAGACTTATAGACAAAAACTGTAGCAGTATTAGCAGTAACAGCATTATAATTAACCTTAAACGATACTGTATATGTATCTCCTGTGATTTTCTCCGGCAGTTTTAACCCATAGGTTCCATCTAAAACCAGCTTCCCATCTTTAATTACAGGTGCCGTTACGGTAGCAGCATCATTCATTTTTGCCCCTGTTACTGTAGCCTGACCTGCATCCTTATCAAAAGAATAATAAGAATCTGCAGCAAAGGCCGTCATCGCACTTGTAACTGTCATAGCTGCAGCAAGTGCAACTGCGAAAATTTTCTTCTTCATTGTAGAAAACTCCTCCTTATAAAAATTCTTTTTTCTCGCACATTTTGTACGATAACTTGATTCTTACCCCATCTTACCGCATTATCTTTTTCCGTGCGTATTTTATGGTAATAAGACTTATAAAGAATTTTTCCAAAAAAAACTTTCTGCACTTTTTCTGTTTTCCCATGCAAGTTGCAGGCATATTTTGGCAATTTGCCGGATATTCCGTTTTTTCACCCCGGATAATCCCCTTTAAAACAGTATTTTTACACAAAAAGATCAGGAGACGGTATTTGCCGCCTCCTGATCTAGGTTTATCTTTAAACTTATATTTCCTGTTTCAGGATTCATTTATTGTCCGGAATTTTTTTTACAAAAACGGACATACTACTACCAAATATCTAACGAAATTATGAGGTACTCACTATGAAAACATTAGCTGAATATATGACGCTTCCCTATCGGATGGAACTTACCGAAAATACGGAAGAAGGCGGCTTTACCGTCACATTTCCGGATCTGCCGGGCTGTATGGGCCGCGGAGATACCCTGGAAAACGCCGTCACCAACGCAAAAGACGCCCAGTTTGAATGGCTGGCCGCCGCCATCGAAGCAGGCGTTAATATCCTGGAACCGGACCGCACCGAAAACTACTCCGGTCAATTCAAACTTCGGATCCCCAAAACCCTGCACCGCGCCCTCTCCGAACACGCAAAAAAAGAAGGAATCAGCATGAACCAATACTGCCTCTTCCTTCTCACCCGCAACGACGCCATCTACACCTCCCTCTGAGGCACAGGACACTATAGAATTTATAATATAGGGGCTGTGTGAAAATAATTCTCTCTCGACGAATCCCTCTGAGTCGTAGGAGAATTATTTTCACACAGCCCCTTGACATAATACCCTATTTCTTCCTATCTGTATATAATATCATGCCGCCCCGGTCCGTTCGACACTAACTTCACCGGAACCTCCAGCTCTTTCTCGATAAATTCAATATAATTCCGGCAGTTCTCCGGCAGATCCTCATACTTACGGATTCCCCGGATCTCGCATTTCCATCCCGGCAGCTTCGTATAGACCGGTTTGGCTTTCGCCAGCTTAGCCGTAACCGGGAAGTCCCTCGTTACTTCGCCGTCAATCTCATAACCGATACAGATCGGGATCTCATCCAAGTAACCCAGCACATCCAATACAGTCAGCGCCACTTCCGTAGCACCCTGCATCTTGCAGCCATAGCGGGAAGCTACTGCGTCAAACCACCCCATTCTTCTCGGGCGTCCCGTGGTCGCGCCGAACTCGCCGCCGTCGCCGCCGCGTCTTCTCAGTTCATCCGCTTCTGCGCCAAAGATCTCCGAAACAAATTCACCTGCGCCCACAGCGCTGGAATAAGCCTTTACAACGGTTGTAATATCCGAAATTTCATACGGCGGAATACCTGCGCCGATGGCGCCGTAAGCAGCCAGCGTGGAAGAAGAGGTTACCATCGGATAAATCCCAAAATCCGGATCTTTCAATGTACCTAATTGTCCTTCCAGCAGAATCTTCTTGCCGTCCTTGATCGCCTGCTGCAGAAATGCTGCTGTATCGCATACATACGGAGCAACCATATCCCGATACGCATGCAGCGTTTCCATCAGTTCTTCCGGAACTAAAAGCGGCTTATGATACAGATGCTCCAGCATCACATTCTTGATCTCACAGATCTTTTGTACTTTTGCTTCCAGAACCGAATCATCAAATAACTCCGATACCTGGAACCCTACCTTGGAATATTTATCCGAATAAAAAGGCGCGATCCCTGATTTGGTGGAACCGAAAGAATGCTTTCCAAGCCGTTCTTCCTCATACTGGTCAAATAAAATATGGTAAGGCATAACAATCTGGGCTCTGTCCGAAACCAGAATCTTCGGCATCGGAACTCCTTTTGCCACAATGTCCTCTACTTCATGAAACAGCGCGGGAATACTAAATGCGACGCCGTTTCCGATGATACTGGTCGTATGGCTGTAAAATACGCCCGACGGCAAAATATGCAGCGCAAATTTTCCATAATCATTGACAATGGTATGCCCGGCATTGCTTCCGCCCTGAAACCGGACAATAATGTCCGATGTCTCGGCCAGCATATCCGTGATCTTTCCCTTTCCTTCGTCGCCCCAGTTCGCGCCTACGACTGCTCTTACCATATTGCTACCTCCATTCCACCGTCTTTGGACGGCACTTGCTTCTCGATACTTCTTCAGGGCGTTTCACGCCCGGATAACATTCTACTACACTCTTTTTCAGAAGTAAAGAGAATCTTTTATACATTGATCTCCGCCGTCATGCCCAGAATATCCCGGTTGGCGGAAAGGATCGGCTTCACCGTTTCCTCTAAAAATTCTGTTACCTGCTCCTTTGCCCGTCCGGTGTATTTTGCCGGATCCATCGCCTTCTGCAGATCTTCGAGCGTCATATTAAACGCCGGATCAGCCGCGATCAGTTCCAACAGATTATTTTCTTTGCCTTCCTGCTTTACATTCCGTCCGGCTTCCATAGACAGGGTACGTATCTTCTCATGCAGTTCCTGCCGGTCTCCGCCGGCCTTCACCGCGTCCATCATAATATTTTCCGTTGCCATGAACGGCAGTTCGGACATCAGACGCCTGTTGATCACCTTATCATATACCACCAGACCGTCCACCACATTCAGACACAGATCCAGAATTCCGTCTACTGCGAGGAACCCTTCCGGAATACTGATCCGTTTATTGGCGGAATCATCCAGCGTCCGCTCAAACCACTGTGTCGCGGAAACGATCGCCGGATTCATGGCGTCTGCGATCACATAATCCGCCAGAGAAGCAATCCGTTCACTTCGCATCGGGTTCCGCTTATAAGCCATCGCCGAAGATCCGATCTGACTCTTTTCAAATGGCTCTTCCACCTCTTTCAAATGCTGCAGCAGCCGGATATCATTGGAAAACTTATGCGCGCTTGCGGCGATCCCGGCCAGCACGTTCAGCACCCTGGTATCCACCTTCCGGGAATATGTCTGTCCGGAAACCGGATAACAGGCCGCAAATCCCATCTTTTCCGCAATCAGTTCTTCCAGCTTCTTGATCTTCTCATGGTCGCCGTCAAACAGTTCCAGAAAGCTGGCCTGGGTTCCGGTCGTACCCTTAGATCCGAGCAGCTTCATCGTGGAGATCACATGTTCCAGATCCTCCAGGTCCAGTAAAAACTCCTGAATCCAAAGGGTGGCGCGCTTTCCGACCGTCGTCGGCTGCGCCGGCTGAAAATGGGTAAACGCCAGCGTAGGCTGCGCCTTATAGGTATCGGCAAATTTCGCCAGTTCCGCAATCACATTGATCAGTTTCCGGCGCACCAGCTTCAGCGCTTCCGTCATAATGATCAGATCGGTATTATCGCCTACATAACAGGACGTCGCGCCCAGGTGAATGATCCCTTTCGCTTTCGGACACTGTACGCCGTAGGCATATACGTGGGACATCACGTCATGGCGCACTTCCTTTTCTCTGGCCTTTGCCACATCATAATTGATATCTTCCGCATGCGCCTTTAATTCATCGACCTGCTCCTGCGTGATCTGAAGTCCCAGTTCCATCTCACTTTCCGCCAGCGCGATCCACAGCTTTCTCCAGGTCCGGAATTTCTTATCCGGCGAAAAAATATACTGCATTTCTCTGCTGGCATACCGCTCTGACAGCGGGCTTGTATATCTGTCGTACATCATGCCCTCCTATTTCTCATAATTTCCTCTGATATCTTCCGCAGGCGGCTCCATCGGGTACTGCCCGTTGAAACAGCCCCGGCAGATCGGCAGTCCTTCTACCATCTCGCTCAGCCTCTCATACTTCAGATAACCGAGTGAATCCGCTCCGATCATGTTACAGATCTCGTCCACGGAGCGATTATACGCGATCAGCTGATCTCTGGACGGAATATCTGTTCCAAAATAACATTCATACAAAAACGGCGGCGCGCTGACACGGACATGCACCTCGGTTGCGCCTGCTTCCCGCAGCATCCGCACGATCCGTTCACTGGTGGTTCCGCGCACGATGGAATCGTCGATCATAATCACACGTTTTCCTTTTACCGCTTCCGTCAGCACATTTAATTTAATACGCACACTGGATTCCCGGTTCTTCTGCTTCGGCTTGATAAATGTCCGTCCCACATAACCGTTCTTTACAAACGCGGTCCCGTAGGGGATCCCGGACTGCAGGGAATATCCCAGAGCCGCCGCATTGCCCGACTCCGGCACGCCTACCACAAGATCCGCCTCCACCGGGCTGTCCATCGCCAGAAAACGGCCTGCCTGAACTCTGGAGTGGTAAACGGAGATCCCGTCAAATCTGCTGTCCGGTCTCGCGAAATAAATATATTCAAAAATACATCTTGCCTGTTTTTCTTTGGGCAGACACATGCTCGTATCAGATGTGATCCCTTTTCTCGTAATGGTAACGATCTCTCCCGGCTCCACATCTCTGACAAACTCCGCGCCGATCGTATCCAGCGCGCAGGACTCTGACACCAGGATATAGGCGTTGTCCCGCTTTCCGATACAGAGCGGCTTAAACCCGTAGGGATCTCTTGCCCCGATCAGCTTCCGGGGACTCATGACAACCAGCGAATACGCACCCTTGATCTTCTTCATGGCATGGGCGACCGCTTCTTCTACCGAATGGCTGCGTACCCGTTCCCGGGCAATATGATAAGCAATTACCTCCGAATCGATCGTGGTCTGAAAGATCGCGCCGGTATATTCCAGCTCATGCCGCAGATCCAGCGCATTGATCAGATTCCCATTATGCGCGAGCGCCAGGGTACCCTTAATATAATTCAATACCAACGGCTGCGCGTTCTCCCGGGTACTGCTGCCCGCCGTGGAATACCGCACATGTCCCACGCCGATATTCCCCTTCAGGCTGTGCAGAGTATCCGGCGTAAACACCTCATTTACCAGTCCCATTCCTTTTATGGAAGAAACCTGTCCTTTCGGTCCGTAAGTATCGCTGACCGCGATTCCGCAGCTTTCCTGTCCTCTGTGCTGCAGAGCGAACAGCCCGTAATAAATACTGGCTGCCACATCATTTCCTTCAAAATCATACATGCCGAATACACCGCATTCTTCATGTATGGTATCTGCCTCCCAATCCTGACTAAACGAAACCCGCTCGGAGTTCTCCATATGGTTCATAATCAGATTCCTTTCTTTCGAGCCTCTTTTAGTCAAGTCCTAAACGCTTAAATACCTCATTATAAGCTTCTTCCACGTTCCCCAGGTCTCTGCGGAAGCGGTCCTTGTCCAGTTTTTCATTGGTCTCCACATCCCACAGACGGCAGGTATCCGGTGAAATCTCGTCTGCCAGAATGATCTCTCCATGGTAACGGCCAAACTCAATCTTAAAGTCGATCAGCTTCATGCCCGCATTCAGGAAATAAGCCTTTAATACCTCATTTACTTTAAATGTATATTCTGTGATCTTATCGATCTCTTCCCGGGTTGCCGCGCCAATGGCAATGGCAAAATAGTCGTTGATCATCGGATCGCCCAATGCGTCATCTTTATAACTGAACTCCAGCGTCGGGCACAACAGTTCTCTGCCTTCCTCGATTCCCAGACGCTTGGAAAAGCTGCCTGCTGCCACGTTGCGGACGATTACCTCCAACGGAACGATCTCCACTTTTTTAACTGCGGTCTCCCGGTCGCTTAACTCCTCGATCAAATGTGTCGGAACGCCTTCCTTCTCCAACAGCCGGAACACATGATTCGTCATCCGGTTATTGATCACGCCTTTTCCTACGATCGTTCCCTTCTTCTCTCCGTTAAACGCGGTCGCGTCGTCCTTGTAGTCTACGATCAGCACATCCGGATCGTCTGTCTTGAACACTTTCTTCGCTTTTCCTTCATACAGTAATTCTTCTTTTTTCATGAGTTTATTCCTTTCCTTTGCTTTCACATGGAAACATTTTTTGCGTAACCATTATAACACAATCCCCTATAAAAGCAAATGTCTTTTTACTTTTTGGCAAAATGCAAAAGTCACAACAGTTTTTGTCCTTCCTGTTGTGACTTTCGCCCAGTTTCACTATTTTTTACCGGCTTAGAATGCCAGACCTACGTTCGGTCTCCGGTCATCCCATACCGTTTTCACGTCAAAATACTGAGAAAGCAGTTCCGCGCGGTTATACATACACTGTCCGTCCAGGTTGCACCGGTCGGTAAAGAAATAATCGTCATATTCTTTATTATACGTATAAGCGCCTACGCCGTTCATAAATACAAAGCCCGCATCTTTTAACACATCCATCTTCGCGTCCGCTGTGGACTTATCATACTGGCCCCAATCGCCATACGGGAATAAGTATACATTGGTCTCTCCAACCAGATTTCCAACCTGCTCCGCCCACCACTTGGCATCTTCTTTCAGCGTTGCTACCGACTGATTGCTCATATGCCCGTGGCTGTAGCTGTGGCTTGCGAACTGCCAGCCGTCTTTCTTCATCGCCTCCGCGATCTTTTTCACGGTCTCACAGTCTTCTTTATAAGTCGGAGAATCCTTCTCGTCAATATTGACACGATATCCCAGCACACCGTCATATCCGGTCAGGCCAACATAAGCCTTCGCTCCCTGATAGGAGAAATCCGGATGCTCATCCAAAAATGTATCCAGTGCCGGAACCAGGTCATAGTCCCCGATGGATTCTTTTCCGTCCTGATCGATATACAGCACTTTCACATCCCCGTTTTCATCCAATACAAACTTCTGCCCGTAGCCGCCCCATACCAGAGTTGTCTTCTGATAAAAGTTCACGTCATCCTGGGAAATGATCAGCGGTTTCTTGCCTTCCGGCAGCATCAGCGCCTTCTTCGTAAGTTTCACGGTTCCGTCTTTTGCTTTTTCCACATCATAGAGCTGATCAAAATAAACCAGCACATAGCCGTTTTTATAGAATTGCGGAAGCATCTTATTGAACTCGTCAAGCGTCGTCATAACGGAATTATTCGCCGCCCAATCCGATTCGGAATTCTGCTTGCCGAAGGTAATACTGGGATCTACCATCAGCTGATGGAAGAATACATGGTAGATCTCTCCCGTGTACTCCGTCAGCTTGCTCTTTTCTCTGGTATACTTGACCTTTAATCCCAGCCACTCTTCATTTTCCGGATCAGTTTTCAGCAGGGAATCAATTTTCTTGATCGCTTTGGCGTAATCATACTGTACCGCCAGCTTCTCTGCTTCTGCCAGTGTTTTCTCTACATCGACCTGCTTCTCTGTCGTCGTTTCGATCTGAACGATGCTCTCCTGTGTCGGACCGTTGTCAACCGGCTCCTGCTGTACCTTCTGTCCGGACCATAAAACAGGCAGCATAATGGCAAGTACCAGAACCATCGCGATTGCTACCGGAAGCACGGTCATCCAGGTACTTCTCCGACGCCGCTTCACATTCTGTCGTCTCACCGGCGCTCCGCTGTTCCGATATCTGCCCGTTTCCTGTCTTGCCTGTATCCGCTGCTGCGCTTCTCTGTGCACGGTATTCCGCTCATTCAGCGCTCGCTGTCCTGCCGCACGCTGACTGTTGATCCGCCGTTCACCCGCGCTGCTACTTCTCAGTCTGCTTCCGGCACTGTTCCCCCGTTGTCCGCCCGCGCTGCTGCTTCTCGGTCTGCTTCCGGCACTGTTTACCCGCTGTCCGCCCGCGCCGGCGCTTCTCTGCGCTCCGCTGCGGTTTCCGTCCTGCGGCCTTCTCTCATAAGTACCGGACGGTCTCGGCCTTCTTCTTTCTTCGTCCATATTACCACCTCATCATATGTGTATGCTACATCACGTTACAATACTCTATCTATGCTCCAGTATATCACAAATATTTCACTTGTAAACCCTTATTGATTTAACATTTTTATTAAAATTTGGTTAACCATACCGGGATTCGCCTTCCCCTGCGTAGCCCGCATTGTCTGTCCGACCAGAAATCCGATCGCCTTTTGTTTCCCTGCCCGATAGTCTGCAACCGACTGCGGATTTTCTTCCAGTACCCGCGCGATCACGGCCTGCAGTTCGTCCGCATTGCTGTCCATTTTCAGGCCTTTTTCCTCTACATAGGCGACCGGATCCACATCTTCTCTGAATATCTGCTCAAAAACTTCCTTGGCAACCGTCCGGTTGATCGTATGTTCTTCGATCAGCGTGATCAGCGCGGCCAGATGTTCCGGAGAAAAGGAAATATCCTCCGGCTCCATGTTATTGTCTTTCAGCAGACGCATGGTTTCCACCATCAGCCAGTTGCTGACTTCCTTCGGTTTTTTGCCCAGCGCGACAACCGCTTCAAAAATATCCGCCATTTTTTTGGATGCAGTCAAAATGTCCGCATCATATTCGGGGATACCCAATTCAGCCACATAGCGGGCCCGCTTTGCGTCCCGAAATTCCGGCTGCGCCGCTTTTACCTGCTCCAGCCATTCTTCGCTGATCGAAATCGGAACCAGATCCGGCTCCGGAAAATACCGGTAGTCCTGCGCGTCCTCTTTGGAACGCATCGCATAGGAATATTCTTTATTGTCATCCCATCGGCGGGTTTCCTGGATCACCTGTTCTCCGGCTTCCAGCAGATCGATCTGCCGCTCCTGTTCATTGGCGATAGCACGGGCGATCGCTTTGAAGGAATTCAGATTTTTCGTTTCCGTTCTTGTACCGAACGTCTCGCTGCCTGCTTCCCGCACGGACAGGTTTACATCGGCCCGCATGGAACCCTCATTTAATTTGCAGTCCGATGCGCCCAGATACTGAATAAGCAGCCGCAGTTTTTCCAGATAAGCGATAACTTCATCCGCGCTGCGCATATCGGGTTCAGACACGATCTCGATCAAAGGTACGCCGGAACGATTAAAGTCTACTAAGGAACAGTCTTCCCAATCATCGTGAATTAGTTTCCCGGCATCTTCTTCCATATGGATCTCGTGAATCCCGATTTTCTTCGGTCCGTCCGGCGTTTCTATCTCTACATAGCCGTTTTTGCAGATTGGAAGATATAACTGGGAAATCTGGTAATTCTGGGGATTGTCCGGATAAAAATAATTTTTCCGGTCAAATTTGCAATATCTGGTAATTTCACAGTTGGTTGCCAGGCCGACCGCCATCGCGTATTCCACTACCTGTTTATTCAGAACCGGAAGTGAACCGGGCATTCCGGTACAGACCGGACAGGTATGCGTATTGGGTTCGCCGCCGAACTCCGTGGAACAGCCGCAGAATATCTTTGTCTTAGTCGCCAGTTCCACATGTACTTCCAGTCCGATGACTGTTTCATACTGTTTTGCCATCTCAATCCACTCCTTCCTCTGCCATAGCCGGTCTTTGATAGGTTCTCGTCCGTTCAAAGGTATAAGCCGCCCGAATCAGTTTCTTTTCTTCAAAACAATTTCCGATCAGCTGCGCGCCGATCGGCAGTCCTTTGGAATCGATGCCGCACGGAACCGTCATTCCCGGAAGCCCCGCCAGATTCACGGAAATGGTATAAATGTCGCCCAGATACATCTGAATCGGATCCGCCAGGCTTTCTCCCAATTTAGGCGCGGTCGTCGGCGCCGCCGGTCCCAGGATCATATCAAATTTTTCAAAGGCGGCGTCAAACGCCTGTTTGATCAGTGCCTTGGTACGCAGCGCCCGCAGGTAATAAGCGTCATAATAGCCGCTGCTCAGCACAAAAGAACCCAGCATGATCCTGCGCTTTACTTCTGCGCCGAAGCCTTCCGAACGGGTCTTTTTATACATATCATGCAGTCCGTTGTAAGTTTCTGTCCGGTACCCGTATTTTACGCCGTCAAACCGTTCCAGATTGGAACTGGCCTCCGCGGAGGCAATGACGTAATATGCCGGGATCGCGTATTCCACCAAACCGAGGTCAAATTCTTCCACAACGGCGCCTTTTTCTTCCAATACGTTCGCGACCTGCAGCACGGCTTCTTTTACTTCCGGATTCAGACCTTCCCCGAAATAATCTCTGGGGATTCCGATCTTCATTCCCTCTACATCCTCCGTCAGCGCCGCCGTAAAATCATAATCCTTCCGTTTTACGGAAGTGGAGTCTTTGGGATCGTATCCGGCGATAATCTCCAGGATCGTTGCCGCGTCTGTCACGTCTTTTGCGACCGGTCCGATCTGATCCAGCGAAGAGCCGTAGGCGATCAGTCCGTATCGGGACACGGTTCCGTAAGTGGGCTTGATCCCGGTTACGCCGCAGAAAGAACTGGGCTGCCGGATAGAGCCGCCGGTATCCGACCCCAGCGCATACGCGCATTCCTCCGCCGCCACAGCCGCGCAGGAACCGCCGGAAGAACCGCCGGGTACATGAGCCGGATTCCAGGGATTCTTTGTTTCCCCAAAATAAGAGGTCTCCGTTGTACTGCCCATGGCAAATTCATCCATATTTGTCTTACCAATGATCACCGCTCCGGCCCGCTCCAGCTTTTCCACTGCCGTCGCCGTATAAGTAGGCTCAAAATTGTATAAAATCTTAGAACTGCAGGTCGTCCTTACTCCTGCCGTACACATATTGTCTTTGATTGCAACCGGTACGCCCGCCAGCGGTCCCGTCAGGGTTCCGTTCTCGATCTTTGCCTGAATCTCTTCTGCTTTCCGTAAGGCAGTTTCCCGGTCAATGACTGTCACATAACTGTTGATATCCTGTTCAACCAGCCCGATCCGGTCATAAAAAGCGTTTACTGCGTCGGCTGCCGTCACTTTGCCCGCTTTGATCGCTTTTCCCAGCTCTACTGCCGTCATATGATTGATCTTCATCTCTGCTCTTCCTTTCCGATTGATTCTGTTCTTTCCGAAACCGATCCGCCGCCCGGCTAAACGGTTTTCGGTACCTGGTACTGTCCCTGCTTCTGTTCCGGCGCGTTCGCCAGCATATTCTCTCTGTCGTCTCCGTTGGTCACAACATCCTCCCGGAATACATTGTGAACCGGAAAGACATGGGACATAGGTTCTACGCCGCTTACATCCAGTTCATTCAATTTGTCAATATAGTCAAGCATCCTGCCCATATCTGTCTTCGCCTGTTCCTTTTCTTCGGCAGACAGATCCAGCTTTGCCAGGATTCCCACATAGTCAATCGTTTCGTCACTGATGATATTTGCCATACTAACCTCCATTCCGGAGCGTTTACGCGAAGGAGGCGACGAGAAATTCGCGGAGGCGATTTCTTGTCTGCCATCATGGCTATTTGAGACGCTCCGGCACAAATAGCCGTGTGAAAAATCAGCACATCGGTGTGATTTTTCACACTAACCTCCAATCCGAGAGCATTTACTGTCTCACTTTAATATGCACTTCCCGCAGCTGCTGTTCGGACACGTCGCCCGGCGCGCCGCACATCAGATCCTGCGCGTTGCCGTTCATCGGGAACGGAATGACTTCCCGGATATTTTCTTCCTCCCGCAGCAGCATGATCATCCGATCCACGCCCGGCGCCATTCCCGCATGCGGCGGCGCGCCAAACTGGAACGCATGGTACAGAGCGCCGAATTTATTCTGCAGATCTTCTTCCGTATAGCCCGCAATCTCAAAGGCTTTCACCATAATCTTTAAATCATGGTTCCGGACCGCGCCTGAGGACAGCTCTACGCCGTTGCATACGATATCATACTGATATGCCAGGATCTTTAACGGATCCTCATGCTCCAGCGCTTCTAACCCGCCCTGCGGCATGGAAAACGGATTATGTGTAAAAATGATCTTCTTCTCTTCTTCGCTGTATTCATACATCGGGAAATCATTGACGAAGCAGAAGCGAAACGCATTTTTCTCATACAGATCCAGCCGTCTGCCCAGTTCATTCCGAAGCTGTCCGGCATAATCGTTGGCGCGCGCTTCTTTATCCGCGATGAAGAAAATGGTGTCGCCCGGAACCAGTCCCGCCAGTTCTGCCATTTCTCCCTTTTTCTCTTCCGGAATAAATTTGTCGATCGGCCCTTTATAACTCATATCTTCCAGCACTTCCAGATAACCCAGGCCGCCCATTCCGATCGATGTGGCGAATTTCAACAGCTTCTCATGAAAGCCCTTGGACATATCCGCATGTACTTTAATCGCCCGTATCGTCTTCCCGATAAACGGTTTAAAGGTACAGCTCTGGAAAAATTCCGTTACATCAATGATCCGCAGCGGATTGCGCAGATCCGGTTTATCCGAACCAAACTCCAGCATTGCCTGCTGATAGCTGTATACCGGATACGGCGCCTGCGTCACTGCTGCTCCTTCAGGCGCAAACCTTTCAAATGCTGCTGTCAGCACTTCCTCTCCTGCGCGGAATACATCTTCCTGTGTCGCGAAACTCATCTCAAAATCCAGCTGATAGAATTCGCCCGGAGAACGGTCCGCACGGGCGTCCTCATCCCGGAAACAGGGCGCGATCTGGAAATACTTATCAAAACCGGACACCATCAGCAGCTGCTTATACTGCTGCGGCGCCTGCGGCAATGCGTAAAATTTCCCTTTGTATTTTCGGGAAGGCACGATATAATCTCTGGCGCCTTCCGGAGAAGAGGCGCACAGGATCGGCGTCTGGATTTCCAGAAATCCCATCTCTGTCATTTTCTGGCGTAAAAAGGTAATGACCTGAGAACGGAAGATCATGGTATCCTTCACTTTTTTATTCCGCAGATCCAGATACCGGTATTTTAAACGCAAATCCTCCCGAATCTCTTTCGAAGTCATAACTTCAAAGGGAAGCGGCGCATATACTTTTCCCAGGATCTCTGCTTTTTCTACCCGCAGTTCGATCGTTCCCGTAGGAATCTTGGGATTGTATGTTTCCTCATCCCGATGCTCGATCACGCCGGTTACGCTGATGCAGTCCTCTTTGTTCACGCCGGCCAGCAGGTCTTCTCCTCTGGTCACGATCTGCATGGTTCCGTACATATCCCGCAGATCTACAAATTTCACGCCGCCATGGTCACGGATATTCTCTACCCAGCCCGCGATCTGCAGCTCGGCTCCCACATCTCCTTCACTGATCTGATTCATTGTTCTGTCTCTGTACATATTCTTTCCTCCATGATTATAAAGAAATAGCAAAAAAGTCCTGAGCAGATTCACTGCTCAGGACGAATAAACTCCGCGGTACCACCCGAATTGACAATCCAAAGACTGTCCGCTCTTACACTTAACGCGTGTCACGTATCTGCCTAACGGGATATCCCATACCCTTTCGACAGATCTGCTCCGGAGTGTTCCGTTTTTCAATTCCTCAAACAGGGCTCTCAGTCGCCGGCCCCGTATTCCTGTCAAGTTCCATGAAAAACAGTCTCTTTCTTCGCATTTTCATTGGATTGATTTTACACCAATTCCTGTTTCTTTGTCAACTGTTTTATTTTATGCCATATTACGCTCTGTTGTCATCCGATTTTTTTCTCATGCCGGCTGCCATAAATACAGCGGCTGCGCCCATCAGGATAACCAGCAGACTGATCGGTGAACTGTCTCCCGTTGTAGGCGGTACTCCGTTTGCATTATTATTACCGGTATTCCCGTTATTATCCGCAGGCGGATTTGGCTTATCGCTGTCATTGTTGTCTGCCGGCGGATTCGGTTCATCCTTGTCATCGTCTCCTGCCGGCGGATTCGGCTTATCCTTGCCATCGTCTCCTGCCGGCGGATTCGGCTTATCCTTGTCATCGTCTCCTGCCGGTGGGTTCGGCTCGCCGCTGCCCGGATCGTCTGCCGAAGCTTCCCGATAGATGATCGCATAGGTAGAGAAACGATCCGTTTCAAATGTAATCGTATCCAAAGCATCATCCAGATCGTCAAGGATCTCCGGAAGGCCGTCATGAATCCGTACAATTGAAAATGTTCTGTTCGCGCCCTTCAGTTCTTCCGGTATTCCGACTGTCAGCCGGATTGGATTTTTCAGTTCTGTGACCGCAAACGCCTCTGTTCCGATATATTTGGTGATCTGGATATCCAGATACTGGCCGATCGTATCTTCTTCGGTCAGGACGCTTTCCACGATCGCCTGTTCCTCTGCCGAAACAAGCGTATCCGCATTCTCTACCTCAAGAGTAATGAAAATGCTTTCTCCTGCTTCGACCGCATCCTTATCCTCTTCCGTGAGCAGTTCTTCCGCCAGGGCTTCCTGTAACTCCTGCTCTACAGATACAGCAGGGGTATCTTCTCCCACACTGACTTCAACTGTCAGCTTCGGCGCAATGCTTTCCCCGGTCTTCAGAATTTCTCCGCAGACTTCACAGACGGTATCCCCGGTATATCCGGGTTCTGTCCATGTCGCATCCTTTTGATCGACCACAACAGGCGTATGCCCTAATGCCGGAATCACTTCGCTGTCTTTTACAATCGCGCAGTTCTTACAATGGGTGGATTTGCTTCCTTCTTTCGTACAGGTCGGTTCTACATCTACCTGTTTCTCTGCTTCCCACTCGTGACCGGCTGCTTCCAGTCCTTTCGTCTCCTCATAGCCGCACACTTCGCAGCTCCGCTTCTGCGTCCCCGCGTCGTCGCAGTCCGGCATCTCTACGGTCTCCCAGTCGCCCCAGGTATGGCCTTTTGCCGGAATCACTTCTGTAATTTTTCCTACCATTTCATCACAAACTGTACAGTACGCAGCAAGATCATAGCTTCCGTCCTCCGTACAGGTTGCTTCTTTTATATTCTCCTTCACTGCTTCGGCTGATGTATGGCCCGTTGCCTGGATTACCCTGTCGTCTTTTGTCGCGTTACAGTTCTGGCAATGGATCGATTCACTTCCGTCTTCTGTACAGGTTGCCGGTTTATCAACGGTATAATCGGTATCCCACTGATGGCCGCTTGCCGATACATTGGCAGTCTGAATCTCTCCACAGGTCTGACAGGTACGCTGCAGCATTCCTTCATCTTCACAGCCGTTCGGGTCGATTTCTTCCCATTCTGTCCAGTCATGACCGGCTGCCGGCACGATCACTTCTTCCCTGCTCACTGCCGTATTGCATTTCTGGCAATACCATACAAGCACATATCTTCCATCGGTCTCACAGGACGGCAGCACCTCATTCTCCTTCACCGGCTCTTCTCCCAACACATGCGCCAGAACCGGAATCTCTTCACTGCCTGTCGTAGCTCCGCACTTTTTACAGTGAATGGATCTGCTGCCCGGCACGGTACATGTCGGAGTCTGATCGATCGTATATTCCTCTTCCCAATCATGCCCATTCGGATCCAGATTTTCATTTTCAGTCTTTTTGCAGCGTTTACAGGTATGCACACGCAGACCGGCATTATCACAGGTCGGCGTTTCAAGTTCTGTCCACTCGTCCCAGTTATGTCCGAGCGCCGAAGTCTCCCGTACTTCATTGCTGTAGTACTTATGACAGTTTTTGCAGACCGTATGCACATATTCACTGCCCGGAAGTTCACAGTCCGGATATTCAATCGTTTCCGTAACACTATACTTGAGTTTCCGTAGTTTTATCCACAGCAGCCAGTTTTCATCCGCACCGCGGTAAACAACTTTTGAAAAGTCCATA
>CANQOK010000043.1 GCA_947625465.1 uncultured Lachnospiraceae bacterium
GTGACCGAACTGGCATATCAGCATTTGCGATTGCGGTAAAATAGGACTTGTCAATCCCTAAGATTCGTTTTATAATAGAGCATAGCTTTTATACAGAAATACTGATTGCGGAGAATGAGAAGGTAAGAAACTGGAGGATAAACGATGTCATCGAAAAATGTGACGGAAGTCATTATCGGCGGGAAGATTTACACATTGAGCGGTTATGAAAGTGAAGCGTATCTGCAGAAGGTAGGCGCATACATCAACGATAAGATCAATGAATTCCGAAAGAATCCTGCGTTTACCAGACAGAGCCTGGATACACAGACGACTATGGTACAGCTGAATATTGCGGATGATTATTTTAAGGCGAAGAAGCAGGCGGATATGCTGGAGAGCGATCTGGATGAAAAGGAGAAGTCTCTGTATGATATGAAGCATGAGCTGATCGCGACACAGATCAAGCTGGACGCTGCGAATAAAGAGGTCACTGCGATGCAGAATGAGATTCTGGAATTGCAGAAAGAGATCGTGCGATATGAGGCAGCGCTAAAAGAGAGAAAGAATAAATAGGATATATTACAGCCGAACCGACCTTTGCGATTCGGCTGTTCTTTTGAAGATATATGGAATTAGATATATGGAATTAAAAAGAAATGTAGAACTGTTGGCGCCGGCCGGCAGTCTGGAGAGCGTAAAAGCGGCCTATGCGGCCGGAGCGGATGCGGTATATGCCGGCGGTACGCGCTTTGGCGCCCGCGCCTACGCACAGAATTTAACGGAACAGGAATTACTGGAAGCGATCGATTTCGCCCATCTGCATGACAGAAGATTTTATCTGACAGTCAATACCCTGCTGAAGGAAACCGAGTTGGAGGAGCAGTTATTTCCTTATCTGCAGCCTCTCTATGCGGCGGGCCTGGATGCTGTGATCATACAGGATCTGGGCGTGCTGGCTTTTGTGCGGGAGGCTTTTCCGGAACTTTCCGTTCATGCCAGCACCCAGATGACTCTGTCGGGAGCCCGGAGCATAAAGCTGCTGGAAGAAATGGGAGTAAGCAGAGTGGTAACCCCCAGGGAACTGTCTCTCTCGGAGATCGCGGAGATCAGAAGCAAAACGAAGGTGGAGATTGAGAGCTTTGTGCACGGCGCGCTTTGTTACTGTTATTCCGGACAGTGTCTGCTTAGCAGTCTGATCGGCGGAAGAAGCGGAAACCGGGGACGGTGCGCCCAGCCCTGCCGGCTGCCCTATGATGTGGAATGGGACGGCAGAGTCGTCAATGACGCTGCCCATAAATATGTATTAAGCCCCAAAGATATGTGTACGCTGTCTCTGCTGCCGCAGATCGTGGAAGCAGGCGTGGATTCCTTAAAGATCGAAGGCAGGATGAAAAAGCCGGTTTATACGGCAGGCGTCGTCAGCATTTACAGAAAGTATCTGGATCGGTATCTGGAGAACGGAGGAGACGGATACCGGGTGGAGGCAGCAGACCTGCAGAAGTTATCCGCGTTATTTAACCGGAACGGATTCAGCGAAAGCTATTATCAGCAGAAAAACGGCTCCGATATGATCGCCTTCCGGGAGAATGCGTTTCGGGAAGAAGATCAGGAGCTTTCAGAGGAGATACAGACGCGATATCTGAAACAGGAACTGAAACGGAATCTGACCGTTTCGGCCTATCTGCAGATCGGAAAACCGCTGCAGCTGGTGATGCGGTCGGGAAAGATTACGGCGGAGATTTCAGGCGATGTGGTACAAAAAGCGTCAACACAGCCGATCTTGCGGGAGCAGGTGGAGAAACAGCTTCGAAAATGGGGCAATACGCCGTTTCAAGCGGAGGAATTGCAGGTCGAGATGGAAGACGGCTGCTTTCTGTCGGTGGGCCAGCTGAATGCCATGCGCAGACAGGGACAACAGAAGCTGACCGAAGAAATTTTATCCGGTTTTCGCCGAACACGCAATTGTCACAACCCTGTGCTATTATTAAAAGAGACAGAAAAAGCAAGTCGCTTTCCGATCCGCAGGGATTCGGAGAACCCCTACGGGACCGGCCAGTTCATCTGTCAGGTATCCGCGAAAGAACAGTGGCGGGCCGCATTGGAATGGGAGCATGCCGGGATTTTGTTTGTGGAAGCGAACGCTGCCGATCCCGGTCTGCTGGCGGAGAGCCGGCGACGGGAACGGGTTGCTTATTATGTATTCCCGCCGGTCTTCCGACAGGCAGAATATGCGTATTATGAAAAAGTCTGGGAAAGAGAAGCGCTCGATGCTTACGACGGGTATGTGATCCGCAGTCTGGAAACGCTCGAGCTGCTCCGAACGCATACGGACCGGCCGGTTATCTTTGACAGTAATCTCTATGCGTGGAACCGGCGGGCAAGAGAGGTGAACCGGCAGCTTGGCGCCGACAGCTGCGTTCTGCCGCTGGAACTGAATTACAGGGAACTGCTTGCCCGCGGATGCGGACAGGATATTCTGACCATATACGGACATCTGCCGGTCATGACGACGGCAAATTGTATCCGCATGAATCTGAAGGGCTGTAAAAAGCCGGGAACGATCGTACTGAAAGACCGGTATCACAACCGCTTCCCGGTAGAGACAAACTGCAGATTCTGTTATAACCGGATCTATAATTGCCAGCCGCTGGTGCTGCTGGGGATGGAGCATGAGATCCGTACGCTGCGGCCATTGGCGGTAAAACTGGATTTTACCGTGGAAGACAGGAAACGGACAGAGCAGATCTTATCTGCTTACGGGCAGGGATTGGAAGGAAAACCGGTAAAAAATATGTTTTCTGACTTTACCCGGGGACATTTCAAAAGAGGAGTCGAATAATTTTGGAAACGATTGCGGTTACCGTATCAAAGTATCTGATCTTACTTTGTATGGGTTTTTATACAGTTACAAGTTTTAATATCCTGCGTGACAAACCGCCGGAAAAGAAAGCCCGGATGGCAAGAATGCAGATTTTCTGGATGTTTCTTGTGCATCTGATCGGCTATGCGGTGATCGTGCTCGTGACGGGAGAAGAAAAGTATTTTCTGTTCTACGGCGCGCAGGTTGTCTATTTTATCGCGGTCCTGGGACTGTATCCGGCGTTTTATCCGAAGTTAAGCCGCCCGCTGCTCAATAACATGTGTATGCTTTTAGCGATCAGTTTTGTCATTCTGACGAGGCTGGACTATCAGCAGAATGTCCACAGGGCCGTGAAACAGTTTGTTTTTGTAGCTGTCGGAACAGCCCTCAGTATGATCGTACCGCTGCTGCTGGTAAAACTAAAAAATCTGCACAGATACACATGGCTGTACTGCGGATTCGGCCTGGGACTTTTAGCTGTGGTGCTGGTGCTTGGCATGGTCAGCTTCGGCGCGAATCTGTCGATCGATCTCGGCTTTATTTCCATACAGCCGTCTGAATTTGTAAAGATCCTGTTTGTGTTCTTTGTGGCGGCGATCCTGTCCGCGAAGCAGAATTTTAAGACAGTTGTGATCGCCACGGTTTTGGCGGCTGCGCATGTCATTATTCTGGTCATGTCTACCGACCTGGGGAGCGCCCTGATCTTTTTTCTGGTATATCTGTTTATGCTGTATGTGGCGACGAAAAAGGTCTGGTATCTGGCGGCCGGTATGGCGGCGGGAAGCGTGGCGGCGGTATTGGCCTATAAGCTGTTCTCCCATGTGCAGACTCGTGTGGCCGCGTGGCTGAATCCCTGGAGTCCGGATCTGATCGACAGCGGCGGATATCAGATCACGCAGTCGCTGTTTGCGATCGGCAGCGGCGGCTGGCTGGGGCTGGGACTGTATCAGGGGCGTCCGAACGATCTGCCGGTTGTACAGAAGGATTTTGTATTTTCTGCGATTGCCGAAGAACTGGGCGGATTTGTGGCGATTACCGTGATCATGATCTGCCTGTGCTGTTTTATGACATTCATACAGATTTCCATGATGCAGAAACGGAATTTCTATAAACTGATCGCAGTGGGATTGGGGATTGCCTATGCGTTTCAGGTATTTTTAACCGTGGGCGGCGCTATGAAGATGATTCCGTCCACCGGCGTAACGCTGCCGCTTGTCAGCTATGGCGGCAGTTCCGTACTGAGTACGCTGATCATTTTTGCGATCCTTCAGGGTCTGCATATGATCGGCAGAAATGAGGAAGAAGCAGATGAACAAAGAAAAGCAGAAAAAGAATACCGGGAAAAAGAGTACCGGGAAAAGGGACTCGCGCAGGAAAGAAAAAAGCCCAAAAGAAATCAGGATTAACCGGGAAATCCTGCGGATCACCTATGTATTCGCGGGCCTGTTCTTCATACTGCTGGGATATTTTATTTATTTTCAGGTGACGGAGGCCAGTGAGGTAGTAAATAATCCATATAATAAGCGGCAGCAGGATTTCGCGAAACGGGTGATCCGGGGCGATATTCTGGCGTCAGACGGACAGGTGCTTGCCCGTACCGATGTGGATGCGGACGGGAATGAAACCAGAGTTTATCCGTTCGACAATCTGTTCTGCCATGTGGTGGGCATTGATTCTTATGGGAAATACGGGCTGGAATTAAACTATAATTTTGATCTGCTTACCTCCAATATCAATCCCATCGAGCAGATGCTGCATGAACTGCAGAACGAGAAAAATCAGGGAGATCGGCTGGTAACAACGCTGGATGTTTCCCTGCAGAAAACGGCGTATCAGGCGTTGGGCGGATATAACGGCGCGGTCGTAGTGCTGGAACCGTCTACCGGAAAGATCCTGGCTTCTGTTTCCAAGCCGGATTACAACCCCAATACCATAGCGGACATCTGGGATTACCTGAATTCGGAGGACAGCACGGAGTCGGTTCTGGTTAACCGAGTTACGCAGGGGAAATATACGCCCGGTTCGGTATTTAAGATCTTTACGACCGTAGCCTGGCTGCGGAGCGGCGGGGACGTAAACAAGTATTCGTTTCAATGCGACGGCAATACAGAATTTGATACGGACGATCAGTACGCGATCCACTGCTTTGACTATGAAGCCCATGGAACGGAAACGCTGGAGGACGCGTTTGCCTATTCCTGCAACGGCGCGTTTTCCACGATCGGAGAACAGCTGGATCCGCAGAAGTTTTCGGAAACCTTAAATGAAATGCTTTTCGGAAGAGATCTGGGACTGCCGATGGCGGCGTCCCAGAGCAGCACGGATATCGGCGCGGGGGCGGATCTGTTTACCCGAACCCAGACCGCGATCGGACAGGGAAAGACAGCTGTTACGCCGATGCATATGGCGATGATTGCGTCGGCTGTGGCCAATAACGGCGTTTTGATGAAACCGTATATAGCGGATCGGATCGAAACGAGCGGCGGCAGCAATGTAAAAACTTTTTCTCCGTCCAAGCAAAAGGATCTGCTGTCCGCTGAAGAAAGTGCCCTGCTGCAGACACTGATGCGGAGCGTGGTGGAGAAAGGAACGGCAGGCGCTCTGCGGTCAGACCGGTATGAGGCGGCGGGCAAGACCGGAACGGCGGAACTGGATAAAACCGGAAGAATCAATTCCTGGTTTGTAGGCTATGCGTCCAAAGGCGATCGGCAGATTGCGATTGCGGTCGTGCTGGAGGATATTCAGGCCGGAAGCGGCAGCGCGGTCAATGTGACAAAAAATATTTTTGACAGTTATTTTTCTGGAAAATAAAGGAGCGCAAAATGAATTATCAGAAAGTATTGGATGAAACGATCCGGAAGATCGAAGAACAGGAAATCGTTCCGAAGCTGCTGCTGCACAGCTGCTGCGCGCCCTGCAGCAGTTATGTGCTGGAATATCTGTCCTGGTATTTTTCCATAACGGTTCTGTATTACAACCCGAATATTTTTCCGGAAGCGGAATATGATTACCGGATTCAGGAGCAAAAGCGGCTGATCGAGGCGCTTCCCTGCAGGCACCCGGTGCAGCTGATCCCGGAGCCCTATGCGCCTGCCGCATTTTATGACAGCGTAAAAGGTTTGGAAAAGGAGCCGGAAGGCGGAGCGCGCTGTATGGTATGTTACCGGCTGCGCCTGGAACGTGCGGCACAGCTGGCAAGGGCGGGACAGTATGATTATTTTACCACAACGCTTTCCATCAGCCCGTTAAAAAAAGCGGAAGCCCTGAATGCCATCGGAACGGAACTGGGGGAACGGTACGGGGTATCTTATCTGGTCTCCGACTTTAAGAAAAAGGGCGGATATCAGCGTTCTGTGGAACTGTCTGCCGAATATGGGCTGTATCGGCAGAATTATTGCGGGTGTGTCTACTCTGTAACGAAACTGTAACAGAAGTTGGCTTGCAAGAATAAAAATAATGTGATAGAATAAAAAGAAGTGTAAATTCCTATTGCATTATCATGTATAGGAAAGAAACGTGGAGGTCAGCTATGAAATGCAGAAAATGCGGAGAGGAATATAAAGAGGGACAGGCATTTTGCCTGAAGTGCGGAAACCCCATTGACGAAGTCGAGGATATGGACATCGTGGAAGAGGATATTTCCAGCGATGTGGAATATATTCTCGAAAATACGGGGAAGTTTTCGGTGCCCAGACAGGTCGCTAAGAATGCCGAACGAAAGAAAGCGGAGGCGCAGAACCGCATCAAGAAAGAATCCGCTGCAGATATTGATTTTCCTGATGATATGGATGTTTCCGATTATCTTCCCGTGGAAGAGATCCAGAAGAGCGTACATAACGAACGCAGAAAAGAAGAAGTCTGGATCCCGGAAGATGACGACGATCTGGATGAGATCCCGGACCGCTATCGTTCCAGCCGGAAGCGTAAGAGCCAGCAGGAAGCAGCGGCCGCAAGGCGGGGCCAGAGACCGGGAAACAGACGGGGAGAGCGAACCGCCGGAAGAACAGCTGCAGAATCCGCAGGTTCCGAGCAGAAAGGCGAAAAAGAACCGGGAAGAGGAACAGACCGGAAGCGCAGACCGGGGAAGAAGAAGCGGACCAGTACGATCGTTACCGCAGTCGTCGTCGCACTTGTCATCATCGGCGTGCTTGGCGGGGCATATGTACTGATCTTCGGACAGGATAACGCCAAATTTAATCAGTATTACGAGAATGCGCAGAGCTATTTCGATAAAGAAAGCTGGCAGGCGGCGGTTTCGGAATTTATCCGGGCCGATAATCAGGCGAATACGGTAGAGCAGAAGATCAAAGCGAAGGAGATGCTTTGGAAGACCTATGAGAAGATGGATGGGGAAGAATCCAAAGCGATCACCGTATTAGAGAATCTGATTGGCTTAAACGGCAATGAGATCAGCTATTATGAAGCATTGCTGGTTTTATATCAGAAGACGGATAATGTGGCAAAGATTGAGAATCTGATGTCTAAAGTTCAGGGAACAGAGATCGGTGATAAACTGGCGGATTATGACTTTTCGACGCCGGTGCCCAATGTTGCGGAGGGAGAATACAATGAGCCGATTTCCGTAGAATTGACCAGCCTGTCGGAAAATAAGATTTACTACACGACTAACGGGGAAGAACCGTCTGAAAGTTCCGATCTCTACGAAGGCGCGCTGCAGTTCAGTAATCCGGGTGAGGTTACGCTGAAGGCGGTCGCGATCAATCCCAAAGGGATCAAGAGTGAAGTTATGACGGTCAAATATAAGATTAATGCCGTTATGCCGCCGAAGATCAGTCCGGAGAGCGGTGATTATACGGAATTCAGAGAGATCACGATCGAAGTGCCTGAAGGCTGCACTGCTTATTATACGACAGACGGAACTATACCGGATAAAAATTCAACCGAATATAAAGAGCCGTTTGACATGCCGGTTGGAAATACGGTACTGACGGCGGTTATCTATAATTCAGGAGATGTATCGAGCAGCGTGACCAGATGTATCTATAATTTCGTGCCTTACCGCGCGTATTCCTATACCGCGGCGCTGGATCAGCTGAAGAATGCCCTGCTGACGGCAGGCATTCTGGAAAATCTGGACGGAAAATTTGAAAACGGTTCGGAAATGAGATTTTCCTATCTCGAGACCTATCTGGAAGACCGGAAGCTGTACTATATTATTTCCACCCAGCATAATACGGTTGAGCGGTATGCGGTCAGCTGTTCAGACGGATCTGTTTACCGCGCACAGCAGGAGGGAGACAACTACAAGCTGGAAGCCGGCGTTAAGTAAGGAAAAAGCAGTTTAGCTGCAAGGAGGTTTGTTTATGTATCGAATTACCAAAGCAGAAAATATCGCGGATAAGATTTTTCTGATGGATGTGGAAGCGCCAAGGATTGCCCGTTCCTGTGAACCGGGACAGTTTATTATCGCCAAGATCGATGAAGCCGGAGAACGGATTCCGCTGACAATCTGTGATTATAACCGGGAAACCGGGATTATTACCATTGTATTTCAGGTCGTCGGCGCATCGACAGAGCGGATGTCCTGGCTGAAGGCCGGAGACGCGTTCCGTGATTTTATCGGTCCGCTTGGAGTCGCGTCGGAATTTGTAACCGATGATTTGGAAATCGTAAAGCAGAGAAAATATCTGTTTGTTGCAGGCGGCGTAGGAACCGCGCCGGTCTATCCGCAGGTAAAATGGATGCGCGGGCATGGCATTGACGCGGATGTGATCATGGGCGCGAAGACGAAAGACCTGCTGATCCTGGAAGCCGAGATGCGCGCGGTTGCCGGCAATCTGTATGTAACGACAGACGACGGCTCTTATGAGCGAAAGGGCATGGTGACCAATGTCATTGAAGATCTGGTAGTCAATCAGGGTAAGCATTATGATGTATGCGTCGCGATCGGACCTATGATCATGATGAAGTTTGTCTGTCTTTTAACGAAGAAGCTGGGGATTCCGACGATCGTCAGCCTGAATCCGATCATGGTGGACGGAACCGGAATGTGCGGCGCCTGCCGTGTGACCGTAGGCGATGAAGTTAAATTCGCCTGTGTGGACGGGCCGGAATTTGACGGGCATTTGGTTAATTTTGACGAGGCGATGAAGCGGCAGCAGATGTATAAGACTGAAGAAGGAAGGGCGATGCTGAAGCTGAAGGAAGGCGCTTCTCACAAGCATGGCGGCTGTGGCTGCGGAGGTGATCAGTAATGGATGTGAACGTATTAAAAAGAGTTCCTGTCAGAGAGCAGGAGCCGAAGGTCAGAGCAACTAATTTTGAAGAAGTTTGTCTGGGATATAATCTGGAAGAAGCGCAGGCGGAAGCAGGCCGCTGCCTGAACTGCAAAAACGCGCAGTGCGTAAAAGGATGTCCCGTTTCCATATCCATTCCCGCTTTTATTCAAAAAGTGAAGGACGGCGATATTATCGGCGCTGCCGATGTGATCGCGCAGGATTCCGCACTGCCGGCGATCTGCGGACGTGTCTGCCCGCAGGAAACGCAGTGTGAGGGCAAATGTATCCGCGGGATCAAAGGCGATCCGGTTTCCATCGGAAAGCTGGAGCGGTTTGTGGCGGATACTGCAAGAGAGATGGGCTATGTTCCCAAAGCTCCGGAAAAGACAAACGGAAAGAAAGTCGCCGTGATCGGTTCCGGTCCCGCAGGTCTGACCTGTGCCGGCGATCTGGCAAGACTGGGCTATGAAGTGACGATCTTTGAGGCACTGCATGAGCCGGGCGGCGTGCTGGTATATGGGATTCCGGAATTTCGTCTTCCCAAAGATGCGGTTGTGCAGAAAGAGATCGAGAACGTAAAGAAACTGGGCGTTCAGATCGAAACCAATGTAGTAGTCGGCAAGTCGATCACTATTGACCAGTTGATGCAGGAAGAAGGCTTTTCGGCAGTCTTTATCGGTTCGGGCGCCGGACTTCCCAAGTTTATGGGAATCCCGGGAGAAAATGCGAACGGCGTGTTCTCTGCCAATGAGTATCTGACCAGAAATAACCTGATGAAGGCATTCCGGGAAGATTATGATACGCCGATCGTGGGCGGCAAGAAGGTTGCCGTCGTAGGCGGCGGCAATGTGGCGATGGACGCCGCGAGAACCGCGCTTCGGCTGGGAGCGGAAGTACATATTGTTTACCGCAGAAGCGAGGAAGAACTGCCTGCCAGAGTGGAGGAAGTTCACCATGCAAAAGAAGAAGGCGTCGTGTTCGATCTGCTGACGAATCCGACGAAGATCCTGGTCAATGAAGACGGCTGGGTAACCGGTATGGAATGTGTCAGAATGGAATTAGGGGAGCCGGATGCTTCAGGCAGAAGAAGACCGGTAGTGATTCCCGGATCTGAATTTGAACTGGAACTGGATACGGTGATCATGGCGCTTGGAACTTCCCCCAATCCGTTAATTTCATCCACCACAGAAGGTCTGGAGATCAATAAGTGGAAGTGCATTATTGCGGATGAGAAGAACGGAAAGACTACCAAAGAAGGCGTATACGCCGGCGGTGACGCGGTAACAGGCGCGGCGACGGTTATCCTTGCCATGGAAGCGGGAAAAGCCGGTGCAAAAGGCATTCATGAATATTTAAGTAATCAGTAACAGAAATAAGGATTAAAATGGAGGGTATGAAATGGTTCATCATATTGTGATGTGGAATGTAAAGGATGAAGTAGAGGATAAGCTGGGAGCAATGCAGCACGTAAAAGAACTGTTGGAAGCGCTGCATGATGAAGTCCCCGGAATTTTATCCATCTCCGTAACGATCAATGAAATGGAGTCCAGCAACCGGGATATTGCCCTGATCAGCAGCTTTGAGACCAAAGAAGCGCTGCAGGCTTATCAGGTAAGCGACGGCCATGTGGCTGCCGGAAAATATGTCAGAAGCGTATTGACGGACCGCGCGTGTCTGGATTACGAAGTATAAAGATCAAAAAAGAGGCTGCGCATACAGCCTCTTTTTTAACGGCTTATTCAAAAAGCATTTCGTAAATCCGTTCACACAGTTCGTCCCGCAGGGAAACCTCAAGATCCGGATAAGCGGCTTCCAGTTTTTGCTGGATCACCGCAGCGCGGTTGAAATAGAGATCGGATTCCGACAGGTCGGGCTCCAGGGTACTGTCAATGGCTTCTGCCGTCAGATGTGCTTCGCCCCAGTCCAGGATCTCCTGTATGGTCTGATCTTCAGTATCCGCCTGATCTCTCAGCTTCCGGGAATGAGACAGGCTTCGGATACCCCAGAATATAAAGAAGCAGAACAGGATCCCCATGGAGATATAGAATACCCAGCGCATAATGCTGGAAAGCGTAAGGATATGCGTGATCCCGCACATTTCAAATACAATGAAGATAACGCCGAGGACGCCGAAAGTCAGTAAAATAAGAGCGGACGAAAAATTATCTTCAAACTGCGTATGTTTATTTACATAGGCGTGCTGACCGGATTGAATTTCCAGAAGCTCTTTCAGTTCTTTCAGTCTTTCCTGCTTGGTTTCAGGATCGGAAAATGGCCCGGATTCTTCTGTGGATTCGTCGTCTCCGCTTTCCGCAAGCTGTCGGTTTAAAAACCGCAGAAGCAGAGATTTGGCCTGTTCAAACTCTTCTTCCAGAGTGGATAACTCATAGACCTGATCTTCCGGATTCCATGCGGATTCCAGGGTTGCGATCCCCTGTTCTGTCAGGTATTCTTCGGCCTGCTCCACCGCGGTCTGGTCCGGATCATAGTATAAAACATATCGGTTCATCGGTCGGTACCTCTCAATCTAAGTGTAGCGTATATCCGGTTTTGTGAATCGGACTGTATCTATTATAAAAAGAAATCAGAAGAAAAACAACTGAAAAAGCAAAATTAACTAAAATTTAACAATGGAGTCGGTTATGCATATTACGATCTTAGCAGTGGGAAAAATCAAAGAATCATACTGGCAGGACGCCATTGCGGAATACAGCATGCGCCTGCGTAAATATTGTAAGCTGGATGTGATCGAGGTGGCGGATGAAAAAACGCCGGATCAGGCCGGTGAAGCCCTGAAACGGCAGATCCGGGACCGGGAAGGAGAACGGCTGCTTAAGCACATCAAAGAAAACGCCTATGTGATTACTCTGGAAATTACCGGGAAAATGCTGGATTCGGAAGGACTTGCGGAAAAAGTCGGGCAATTAGGCATCCAGGGAAACAGCGAGGTGGTATTTGTGATCGGCGGTTCGATCGGCCTGGGAGAAGCGGTCCTTGGGCGTTCCGATTATGCGCTCAGTTTTTCAAAAATGACATTTCCCCACCAGATGATGCGGGTGATCCTGCTCGAACAGATTTACCGGAGTTACCGCATCCTGCACGGGGAGCCGTACCATAAATAATTTTTTACAAAAAAGGTAATTCTTGCATTGCGATATACCTGCTTTTCATGTATAATACATTGCAGTAAAAGTTTGCTTTTGAATATAACTGATGGAGGAAAAAAGATGTCTCAAAGAACGGATATCCATAAGGTACTGATAATCGGTTCAGGACCCATTATTATCGGACAGGCGTGCGAGTTTGACTATTCAGGTACGCAGGCCTGTAAAGCGCTTCGGAAACTGGGATATGAGATCGTGCTAGTGAATTCCAATCCGGCGACGATCATGACCGATCCGGAGATCGCGGATGTGACTTATATTGAGCCGTTGAATGTAGAACGGCTGGAACGGATCATCGAAAAAGAACGGCCGGACGCGCTGCTGCCGAATCTGGGTGGCCAGTCCGGACTGAATCTGTGTTCTGAACTGTCAGAGAAGGGAATCCTGGATAAATATCAGGTCAAGGTAATCGGCGTTCAGGTTGACGCCATTGAACGCGGCGAGGACCGGATCGAATTTAAACATACCATGGAGAGCCTGGGCATTGAGATGGCAAGAAGCGAGGTTGCTTATTCCGTAGAAGAAGCGCTGGCGATCGCGGACAGGCTGGGATATCCGGTGGTACTGCGTCCTGCTTATACCATGGGCGGAGCCGGAGGCGGTCTGGTATATAATGTAGAAGAATTAAAAACCGTCTGTGCCCGCGGTCTGCAGGCCAGTCTGGTGGGTCAGGTCCTGGTAGAGGAATCCGTTCTGGGCTGGGAAGAACTGGAACTGGAAGTGGTCCGGGACGCGGACAACAATATGATCACGGTATGTTTTATTGAAAATATCGATCCCATGGGCGTGCATACCGGAGATTCTTTCTGCGCGGCGCCTATGCTGACCGTACCCAAAGAGGTGCAGAAACGGCTGCAGGAGAAATCCTATAAGATCGTAGAGTCCATTCAGGTCATCGGCGGCACCAATGTGCAGTGGGCGCACGATCCGAAGACAGACCGGGATATCATTATCGAGATCAATCCGAGAACGTCCCGCTCTTCGGCACTGGCTTCCAAAGCAACCGGTTTTCCGATCGCTTTGGTTTCCGCTATGCTGGCTTCCGGGCTTACGCTGAAGGATATTCCGTGTGGCAAGTACGGAACGCTTGACAAGTATGTGCCGGACGGCGATTATGTGGTAATTAAATTTGCCCGCTGGGCATTTGAGAAGTTTAAAGGCGTGGAAGACAAACTGGGAACGCAGATGCGCGCTGTCGGTGAGGTTATGAGTATCGGCAAGACCTACAAAGAAGCGTTTCAGAAGGCGATCCGCAGCCTGGAAACCGGCAGATACGGCCTGGGGCACGTAAAGGACTTTGATCAGAAGTCCAAGGAGGAGCTGCTGCGGATGCTGCTGACTCCGTCCAGCGAGCGGCATTTCCTGATGTATGAGGCATTGCGGAAGGGCGCTTCGGTTGAAGAGATCCATGAGATCACGAAGGTAAAGGCGTACTTTATCGAACAGATGAAAGAACTGGTGGAAGAAGAGGAAGCGCTTGCGGCCCATCCGGGAGAACTGCCGTCTGATGAAGCCCTGATCTCGGCAAAGAAGAACGGATTTTCCGATAAATATCTGAGCCAGATCCTGGGGATCAGCGAAGACGCGGTCAGAGAGCGCAGGATCGCGCTGGGCGTGGAAGAGGCCTGGGAAGGCGTTCATGTAAGCGGAACGCAGGACAGCGCGTACTATTATTCCACCTATAATGCGGAGGACAAGAATCCGATTCGCAGCGGAAAGCCGAAGATCATGATCTTAGGCGGCGGTCCGAACCGGATCGGTCAGGGAATCGAATTTGATTACTGCTGTGTTCACGCCTCTCTGGCACTGAAGAAGCTGGGCTTTGAGACGATCATCGTAAACTGCAATCCGGAGACGGTTTCGACGGACTATGATACTTCCGATAAATTGTATTTTGAGCCTCTGACGCTGGAGGACGTACTGAGTATTTATAAGAAAGAGAAGCCGGTAGGCGTGATCGCGCAGTTTGGCGGACAGACACCGTTAAATCTGGCGGCTGATCTGGAAAAGAACGGCGTGAAGATTTTGGGAACTTCTCCCGCGGTGATCGATCTGGCGGAAGACCGCGACCGGTTCCGCGCCATGATGGATAAACTCGGCATTCCGATGCCGGAGTCCGGTATGGCGGTCAATGTGGAAGAAGCGCTGCAGATCGCAAAGGAGATCGGCTATCCGGTTATGGTACGCCCCTCTTATGTACTGGGCGGCCGCGGCATGGAAGTCGTCTATGACGCAGAGGCTATGGTAGGGTATATGAATGCGGCAGCCGGCGTTACGCCGGACCGCCCGATCCTGATCGACCGGTTCCTGGGACATGCGACGGAGTGTGAAGCAGATGCCATCAGTGACGGAACCCATGCATTTGTGCCTGCAGTTATGGAGCATATTGAGCTGGCAGGCGTACATTCCGGGGATTCCGCATGTATCGTGCCGTCTAAATATATTTCAGAGGAAAATGTAAAGACCATTAAGGAATACACCAGAAGGATCGCCGAGGAGATGCATGTGCAGGGCCTGATGAATATGCAGTATGCTATTGAAGACGGCAAGGTATTCGTGCTGGAGGCCAATCCGAGAGCGTCCAGAACCGTGCCGCTGGTATCGAAGGTCTGCAACATCCGGATGGTGCCGCTTGCCATTGATATTGTGACGGCAGAGCTGACAGGCAGACCGTCGCCGGTTCCGGCCTTAAAGGAGCAGAATATCCCGTATTATGGCGTGAAGGAATCCGTATTTCCGTTTAATATGTTCCAGGAGGTAGATCCCGTACTGGGACCGGAGATGCGTTCTACCGGAGAGGTGCTGGGACTGGCAAAGCATTCCGGCGAAGCCTTTTATAAGGCACAGGAGGCCACCCAGACCAGGATTCCGCTGTCCGGCACCGTGTTGATTTCCGTCAACGACAAGGATAAGCCCGAAGTCGTAGAGGTTGCCAGAGATTTCGCGGAGGCAGGCTTTAAGATCCTGGCTTCCAAACATACCTGTGAGCTAATCCGGGAAGCCGGTATTGAAGCGGAAATGGTTTACAAGCTGCAGGAAGGCAGACCGAATATGCTGGATCTGATCACCAACGGCGATGTGGATCTGATCATCAATACGCCGATCGGACAGGAGCGGAAGGCAGACGACAGTTATCTGCGGAAAGCGGCGATCAAGAAGAAGGTTGCGTATATGACTACAATTGCGGCTGCCAAGGCTACGATCAGCGGAATCCAGTCCCTGAAGCGGCATAAGAGCGGCGAAGTGAAGTCTCTGCAGGAGCTGCACAGCGAGATCACGGAGCGGTAAGGGTGTAAGAGTATGCAGTTCAGTGGGAATATTGGAGAGGCAGTGATAGATCAAGATACAGACCAAGATACAGGTCAAGTCGCAGATCAAGTTGTAGGTCAGGTTACGGCACGAGAGAATCATCTGAATCCCCTTGCTGAAAAGCGGACTGCTAAGGATGACAATTCCTGATAAACCGAACAGTAAAAATCAAAAATATTATTCAGAATAAAAGAGATTGTAGCATGATTTGTAAAAAAAATCTGCATACAATCTCTTTTTTTTGTCGAAAAAAGCAAAAAAATATCGTAGAGTGTAATACTCTACGAAAAAATTCTCCGTCAAATTTCGTAGCTATCTTATCATTATCTG
>CANQOK010000044.1 GCA_947625465.1 uncultured Lachnospiraceae bacterium
AGGGTATCTTAACGGTTCGAGGCGGTATGACTTCTCACGCTGCTGTAGTTGCGCGTGGTATGGGTACCTGCTGTGTATCCGGATGCGGCGATATCAAGATCGATGAAGAAGCTAAGGTATTTGAATTAGGCGGATATACATTCCATGAAGGTGATTACATCTCCCTGGATGGTACGACAGGTAAGATCTACAAGGGCGACATTAAGACCAATGAAGCAGAGATCGGCGGTAACTTTGGCCGTGTTATGGCATGGGCTGATAAGTACAGAACCATGCAGGTAAGAACCAATGCGGATACACCGGCTGATACCGCGAAGGCTGTTGAGCTGGGCGCTGAAGGAATCGGACTTTGCCGTACAGAGCATATGTTCTTTGGTGAGGACCGGATTCCGAAGTTCCGTCGGATGATCCTGTCTGACACGGTAGAGCAGAGAGAAGAGGCGCTGAAGGCAATCGGTGAGTATCAGAAGGCTGACTTTAAGGCGATGTACGAGACGCTGGAAGGCAGACCGATGGTTGTTCGTTATCTGGATCCGCCTCTGCATGAATTCGTTCCGACTGAGGAAGAGGATATCAAGGCACTGGCTGATGATATGGGCTTAACGGTTGCGGAGGTTGAAGCAAGATGTGAAGCACTGCACGAGTTCAACCCGATGATGGGTCACCGTGGCTGCCGTCTGGCTGTTACCTATCCGGAGATCGCTAAGATGCAGACAAGAGCCGTTATGGAAGCTGCAATCGAAGTGAAGGAAGAGAAGGGTTATGATATCATTCCTGAGATCATGATCCCGCTGGTAGGCGAGAAGAAAGAGCTGAAGTATGTCAAGGATGTTGTCGTAGAGGTTGCTGAGCAGGTTAAGGCTGAGAAGAATTCCGATATTCAGTATCAGATCGGTACTATGATCGAGATTCCGAGAGCTGCTCTGACTGCAGATGAGATCGCGAAGGAAGCTGAGTTCTTCTGCTTCGGTACTAACGATCTAACCCAGATGACCTTCGGTTTCTCCCGTGATGATGCAGGCAACTTCTTAGATTCCTATTATCAGGCTAAGATTTATGAGTCCGATCCGTTCGCAAGACTGGATCAGACCGGTGTCGGCAAGTTAATGGAGATGGCTGTTCAGTTAGGTAAGGCTGCAAGACCTGACCTGCACTTAGGTATCTGCGGTGAGCACGGCGGAGATCCTTCTTCCATCGAGTTCTGCCAGAAGATCGGTCTGGACTATGTTTCCTGTTCCCCGTTCCGTGTGCCGATTGCACGGCTGGCTGCTGCACAGGCTGCGATTAACAATAAATAGAATATGTTCTTTTGATATGTTGTAAAACATATGATAATAAGAATGTATTCATGAAAGGCGGGTAACGGATTGACCGATCAGGAAAGAGATAGTTTACAGAATAGATCTGAAAGATACGCAGGTCAAAATTATGATATGCCGGAGATATTGAGTAAAAAATCAAGTTTTGTTATGAAAGGCAAAACAAATCTTATTTTAGAGAATGCGAAGCGAAATGTCGAACCGTATCATATGAATTAATAGGAATGAAGAACTGGTGAGTTAGGAATTAAAAACCTTGGTTCTTTGCTGTTAGTTGGGGTGGTGTCTAAATGGATACCACCCTATTTTTGTGTTTTTAGATCGTTGATGTTTGAACTGAAAAAACATATCTTCTGTAGACAAAAAAGGAAAAATATAGTAAAATTATAAAAATAAGAAATTATTTCTATAAAAAGAAAAGGCGGAAAACATCAGATGAGAGGCAAGGAAATAAAAATACTGATTGAAAATATAAATCAACTGATTCTGCAGCTTGAATTAATTTATTTTGAAAGGAATGGAATTATAAAGATTGCACAGGCAGGTACGAAACTTAATAAGAATCAAATATTGATCGAAGAGCTGAATTTTGATACTTATAAATACAATTTATTTATAAATGAGATAGACTATCGGAAAAATGTGGATTGGTTTCTTAACAATCTTTTAAAAGAATTAATAATCTTTTTAAATAGGGAATATGAATTGTTATGTATTAATAATGAGAAAGTCTTAAAGTTTGTACATGAAATATATTCGAAAGCAGTGGAAGATTTTCTAAAAGAATGTATGGAGGTGTATGCAATTGATATAGAAATTTTACAGCAGATATCTGCCATGAGATATGAAAAGGAAGCTACAAAAGGATTTTTGTTTTTTAAGTTTGAAAAGGAGAAGCCGGACACGGTATTTTCATTTGAACATGAGTCTAAAATTGTTTTAAAAAAAGAATTTGCAAGAAATATAAGAAAATTATTGCAGACAACACAGGAAATGAAAAAACAGCCTGCATTTTTAGTGTTTGAGTATTCCAATGGCAATTGGGAATTAACAGGTTTAGCAGAGAAGAATGTAAAACAATACGAAGGAATATGGGTTGAGTTTTCTTCTCATATGGTATGGAAGCTGGGATGGAAAGACAGAACAATCGTGCAGTTTCAGCATAATACATTTAAAAATCCAATTGAGCATAACCAGGAGAATTTTGAAGCGGAATATACGAAAGTATTTAAAAAGAGTGACACAATAGGAATATGGAGTATCATCGGCAATACGAAACTATACCCACATGGAGCAATTTTCATTATTATGGAAACGGCTGCTATTAAGAAAGAAGTTAACAGATTAACTGGTTATATGATACATGAAAACGGAATACAGTTAAGTGAAAATTTAGCCATGCGGCTGGCAAATCTTGACGGCGCTGTTTTTGTCGGTACAGACGGAAATGTTTATGGATTTGGAATGATTTTAGATGGGATCAGCTGCGCTAAGGGAGACTCCTCTCGTGGTTCGCGGTATAATTCAACGCATAGATACATTGCAACAAAGGTCTGGAGCCGTAATAATCCAAAGATTCAAGCTGTATTTCAGCCTGAACCGGCCATCGGAGTAATAGTTTCAGAAGATGGAATGGTAGATTTTATCGGTACAGAGGATAATTTTTCATGAATATAGTAAATAGAGGTGGTAAACATGATAGATGCACGTGAAATCAGATTAAAAAAATGGGGAATACCTAAAGTGGCAAAGGAAACTGCCGGTGCACTTGCAATTGGTTATTTTGATATTATCGAGGCAAAAGATGTTAATAAAATAGATGAACAGGAAAAAGAGAAGCATCCGCTTATCGTGGCCTATAAAAATTCTTATCGTACAGAATGTAAGACAGGCGATAAAATGCATGAGGAATATTGGGAGAATGAACATTCTTCCATTCAGGCAATTAAGGCATTTACAAATGTGGCGGAGAGTGAGGAGAAAGAAAAAGAAGGAGAGGGGTTTTTAAAAGAAACAATTGAAGAATTCTGGAATTGTCAGTCAGCAATGTGTTATTTGTCTATGCTTCATGTAGATCTGGAAGTGGATATTTCAAAAGTATTGCAGAAAATAAGGGAACTATTCAAAGGTAATCAATATATATATTACCTTACGTTTGACTATAGTGGGATTATTCTGCTTGCAAAAGGAATGGATATTCAGTCCTATGTGAATCAGATTTTTAAACTGAATTATGAAAATCAAAACTATGTACGTGACAGTTTTTCGGCATTTGCAATTAGTAAATTTACCATTCAAGATATATACCGGCAAATGCAGTTTGCAGCAGATAGAGAAATAAAATGTGAGCAGGATCTAGATACCAGTATATATTCAATTGTAGTGAATATCAGTATTGGAGATTATGAGCAATATATTAAATTTAGAGATGAACTTAACCTGTTTGAAGAGCAGCATAGTGAGGTAGGGTCACATAAGTTTATGCAATTGGGCAGACATGATATTTCTATTGTTAATGACAACGGAAATTTACTGTGGCTTCTCTGCGTTCAAAATCTGCTAAAAAAATATTCTGAAAAATCTGAGGAATCATTTTGGGCATATGAGTCTTTTGTAAAAGTAAAGATAAAAGAAGATATTAATATGCGAAGTGATAGGGAGAGTATTAAAGAAACTGCAGATGCAGACAGCTTGATGGGCGATGACGAAAAAAAAGATCCATGGATTAAAGCGGAGGCAGTTCTTAAAGCCTTAGAAAAGAGATTTATAGAATTAGCGAAAAAACAGGATAAGCGGCCATATATTGTTCCGGTTGAAGAAGTCTCCGTATCGCTGCTTGCAATACTGAAAAACCGGTTTGCTGAAGATTTTTTGATTTGTGTTTATGAATCCTTTGTGGAATTTCTCAATTATCTGTGTGATAAACTAGAAAATAATTTAGATCAAAAAAACAGAGAAAAGGAACTTAATAATTTTGATAATTGTTACTGCAATTATTTTGCATGTCTTAATTCGTTAATTAATAGCGCTATGCATACTGAAAGACAGTTTATTCAGACAACAGCATTTAATGCAATCTTTTATGATATACCGCCTAAGCTGATGGCGTTCTATGTATCAATGATTTATAATACGAAAATTGCAATGCAAACTGCGGATGATTTTCAGTATACATTTATTGTAACGCCCAGCTTTAGTGATACAATTTGTGTAGAAGTTATTTCCTATGAAGAAAAAACTCCTCAAAACAGATTATTAAAAGTTTCTATTAATGAGAGTTCCCTTTATAATCCCAAACGGGTAATCAGTGTAATGACACATGAAGTTGCTCATTATGTAGGAGGAACAATCCGCGAGCGGGCAGAACGCAAAAAAAGAATTATAGATACCTTAGTATTTAAGATTTTAAATATCATATTTGAAAAGAAATATACTGTAAATAATGCGTTTTATAAAATGAAAGAAAATATTGTTGCTTCATTGTCATATTATAATGAATTTATCTATGAAAAATTGAATTACAGAACTGAAATACAATATTTATATAGAAGTATTCTGGAGTATTTCTGCAGCAGCCGGATCGTTAAAGAAGAAATGAAAAAATATATCAGAAATCAGATCGAAGCGTGGATTGTAAAAGGAGATACAGAAAAATTTCTAGAAAATGCAATTTCGTCTGAAAGAATACGATCGCTCTCTGAAATACAAAAAAAGTATTTGATTGAAACTCTATATAGCGAAGTGAGAGAAAGACTGCTCAATGTTTGTAAAAGAGAACTGAATCATAGCAGAGAAAAGGAACAAGAAAAATTATCGGCAATGAGTGAGTATATGTCGATGTTAATTTCACTATACTATGAGTCTTATGCAGATTTACAAATGATACTTCTGCTGAAATTGAGTTATCAAGATTATTTATATGAATTTGTAGAAGCATTGGGAGAAGACAATGTAAATGTAAGTAATAACGACGAGGCATGTGCCAGAATAGCTGTTATTTCAAAATTAATGATGGATGTTGGGTTATGGAATGGGTTTACAGAAAAAGAAGCAGATCCTTTAAACATTAATATTAAACATTTAGACAGTAAAATAAAAACAATACAAAAGAAAATGAATAGTTTTATTGGCGATTTTAGTTTAATTATGCAAATTAGAGCATTAATCCAAGAGAGTGAATTATGGGAAATAGATACGGATTATATATCAGACAGGCAAAAGAATAGCCCTACAGAGGATATATATGAATGTGTCAATTTATATTTTTACTTAGGAAAATGCATGAAAAGAAGTATTGAGTACTATTCAGGTGAAAAGAAAGAAATAATAAAAGAACTTCGAGAAAGCAAGAAGATTATAGAAGAATTTGAGGATATTCATGTTGTATATGAGGGAATATGCAGAGTATTGACAACGTATCGAAAAAATATTCAGAAAGACAAAACGGAGCCTTTTAACGGAGGAAGCATATGTACAGAATAACCATGAATGAAAAGCGAGTGACAGGGAAAGGGAGTTCAGTACAGTATCCATCGAATTTTGGATGAATTGTAAAAAATACGAGAATTTTTGAATAGGAATGGAAATTTTCTTTCATATATGCTATACTGAAAAACAAAATAAAAGAATAGGAGACCAATCATATGAATATTAACAAAACACAAAACGGAACTTCATTAACGGTAGCGCTGGAAGGCAGACTGGATACCGGGACGGCTCCCAGCCTGGAAGCGGAATTTAAAGCGTCTCTGGACGGCGTAACGGAGCTGGTTCTGGATCTGGAGAAGCTGGATTATATGTCTTCCGCAGGTCTGCGTGTCCTGCTGTCCGCACAGAAGCAGATGAACAAGCAGGGCAAGATGACCGTAAAGAATGTAAACGAAACCATTCAGGAGATTTTTGAGATCACAGGCTTTGTTGATATATTGACGATCGAATAATCACCGGTGGGACATACATAATACGGAAAGGATGTGGGAGCAATGATGACGGAAACCGTCAAGATTGAAAATACAGGCTATGGAATGGCTGCTGCCCTGAATGCGGTAGAGAAGCTGGCGGAGGATGTGAAGCTGACGAAGAAAGAAGGCTTGCGGCTGCGCCTGCTGGCGGAAGAAATGATGGGTATGATCCGCGGGATCGTAGGCAGATTCGGAGCGGAATTCTGGGCAGAGGAAAACGGCAGAGAGATGCAGCTTTGCCTGAAGGCAGACGCGCATATTGATCTGGAGCAGCGGAATCAGCTGCTGGCAGTCTCCAGCTCCGGAAAGAATCAGGCGGAGAAGAGCTTTATGGGCAAGGTACGCGGTATTTTTGAACTGTATCTGATGACCTACGAGGCAGACTGGCAGTATATGGATCTGAATTCTTATCCAATGTATTACTACGGAGACGCCGGAAACATGGGAATGAGTATGGGATACGAACGGATGTGGTCCCTGAAATCCATGCGGAATGATCTGGACAACAGCAAAAACAACAATGCCGGCGCGGAGGAAGAATGGGACGAACTGGAGAAGTCCATCGTAGGAAAACTGGCGGACGAGGTACTGGTTGGCGTTCGTTCCCGCAAGGTAGAACTGATCATTAAAAAGAAATTTTAACAGGCGACGGATTCCCATGAAACAGAAATTGGAATCAGATCATAAGCTGCGCGTTGCTTATGCGGGAATTGACCTCTTATCCAACGTGCCGGATGCGCTGCTGCAGGCGGGGTGTGAGATCATACGGATCTTTACCTGTAAAACAGACAACCGGACGGAGTTTAATACAGAGATCAAAGCATTTGCCGCGCAGCATCATATTCCCTGTACCGAGCGGCGGATTACCAGGGAGGATATTGCGGATTTAAAACAAGCGGGCTGCCGGTTGTTTATTTGTGGTGGATATTATTATAAGATACCCGTGGACGTTTCCTTTCCTATGGTAAATATCCATCCGACCAGGCTGCCGGAAGGAAAAGGCCCCTGGCCGATGCCAATTGCGATTCTGAAAGGAATGACGGAGGGCGGCGTGACCATTCATAAACTGACGGAACAGTTCGACTGCGGCGATATCCTGCTGCAGGAGACCTTTCCGATGGCGGCGGACGAGACGCTGGTTTCTTATATGGAGAAGGCGCGCGCGCTTCTGCCCGCCATGATAGAGCGACTGGCTGACGGGGTAGATCGGCTTTGGGAAACAGCACTGCCGCAGGGAGAAGGCGAATACTGGCCGGAACCCGGACCGGAGGTTTATACGGTTGATTCCCGGATGACGGCGGCACAGGCGGATCGGATCCTGCGCGCTTTTCTGGGATATGAATGTTATTATCGGGAATACAGCGGCGGTCAGACGCGGTTGTGGGAGATCATTGGAGGCCGCGCGTTTCCGTTTCAGAACGGCGGAGACGTTCCGAAGAACAGTCTGCCGTTAAGGGACGGGTGGATTCTGGCAGAACAGCTCAGAAGGATTGAAACAGGAAAGGCAGTCGAAGATCATGCAGACAAAGGAAATTGAACTGAGCGATAAAGAAAAAGTAGAGGCGCTGCGCCGAAAGTACGGCCATGAAACCTCTTCTCATGCATTCCCTTCTCTTTATATATGGAAAGAAGACCTGGGCTCGTCCCTGTATATAGAGGAAGATGTATTTACGGTAAAATGCTCCGGATTGGGGAGCAATACCTGGTTTTTCCCCTGCGGCGCGCCGGAACGGGTCTTTGCGGTGATCGAAGAACTGAGTCAGGTTCCGGACCTGAACCTGATCTATATGCGGCAGGAGGACAAAATCCGGTTGGAGGAGTGGTTTCCGAATCGGTTCCGAATCCGGGAAGTCCAGTCTGACGGAGAATACATATATGACCGAAGCGAACAGGAAGTGCTGCGGGGACAGAAGTTTGCCTCCATGCGGCAGGAGATGAACAAGGGAATCCGGCAATTCAACTATGAAGTTGTACCGTTTACGGGAAAAGAAATCCCGTTTTTGATCGCGGTCCGCAACCAGATAGAAAATGAAAGCCGGTTTGCCGGGACGAAGGACGCGACCCGGCTCATGCTGGAGCAGTGGGACGCGCTGGGTCTGACCGGGATTACGGTGCTGATGGACGGCAGACCGTATGCCGTAACCGCGGGATTTCCCCTGAGTGAAGATACGTTTGACCTCTGCCTGTTAAAACAGCGGGCATATCTGACGGGCTTATCTGTCTTTGCCAGATGTGAAATGTACAAACGGCTTCCCGCTAATTTTACAAAGATCAACTGTGAAGAAGACATGGGAATTGCCGGGATCCGCAAAATGAAAGAACTGATGCGTCCGATTTCGATAACCCGGATGTATGAAGCCGGCATGGAGAAGGAGGAGCGGGACGGTGAAACAAACTGTGAATCAGGACTACTTTAACCGCAAAATGTTTTTCCGTGCGCTGCCGCCGATCCTGATCTCCTACATCGGTCTGGCAATCGCGGATACGGCGGACGCGATCGTAGTCGGACAGCGGCTGGGGGTCACGGGACTTGCCGCTATCAGTATGGCGCTTCCGGTATTTATGCTGATCAATGTGGTGATGCACAGCTATGGAATGGGCGGATTTATCGTCTACGCGCGCCTGATGGGAGGAGGAAAACAAGAGAAAGCCCGACAAAATTTTAACGGCGTTCTCTGGCACGCCATGCTGGTGGGAGTCATTCTGGCTGCAGCTGGCAATCTCTTTTTGGATCCGCTTGTAATGCTTCTGGGCGTAGAGGAAACCTCGGGAACTCTTTATGAGGTCTGCTCGGTTTATGTACGGATCATCGTTACCGCGATTCCGGTTTTTATCTTTTCCTATGTGCTCAATTATTACCTCTGCAGCGACGGAAAAGAAAAGCTGGCGAGTATCGGATCGACCGTGGGCAATCTGACCGATCTGTTTTTAAATATTCTGCTGGTGCTGGTATTGGACGGCGGCGCGGCGGGGGCGGCGCTTTCCACCGTGATCGGCAACCTGGTGGCGATCTGTATTTATCTGATCGGTATGCGCAGAAATCCCGGCAATCTGGTATTTTCGCTGAAGAATGTATGGAAGTTTCGGGCATGGCACTGTTTCCGTCTGGGATTTGCCTCTTCCGTGCAGTATATTTTTTCCCTGATCTTTGTTATGTCGGCAAACCGCCTTCTGATGAAGATCAGCGGAGACAGCGGGGTTGCCGTGTTTGATGTGATACAGAATGTATCGTTTCTGATCCAGTACATTTATGATGCGGCGGCGAAAGCGGCGCAGCCGCTGGTCAGTACATTCCGGGGAGAACGCAATTATTACGGAGAGCGGCGGATCTTTACCTGGAACCTGCTCTCAGCAGTGATCCTGGGCGGCTTCTGCATCACACTGATCGCGCTGTTCCCGCAGTCCATGTGTGTGATCTTCGGAATCGCGGGGACGGAGGCGGCTGAACTGGGTGTGTACGCGCTGCGCATTTATCTGATCGGCGGATTTTTAGCGGGGATCAATCTGACGCTGCAGAAATATTGCCAGGCCTGCGAAAGGGAAAAACCGGTATTTATGATGGCTATCCTGCGCGGATTTATCTTTTTGATACCGGCTCTGTTTTTCTTTGCCAATCTGGGAATCCGGGCATTCTGGTGGCTGTTCGCGGCGACAGAGGCCATGTCTCTGATCGTCTTTCTGATATTCAATGCTATTGACCGGAAAAAAGAAAAAGACAGTTTCGATCAGAATCGTGTTTACAGCACGACGATTCTGGGAACGGTGGGCAATATGACGCAGCTTGCCGATGAGATCGAAGCCTTCTGTGAAAAATGGAACGCCGAGATGAAGCAGACTTATTTTATCCGGATGACGCTGGAAGAGGTCTGCGTGACCATTATGAATCACCAGGATCAGAACGGTTATATCCAGATTACGCTGATTGCCGATACGGACGGCGTATTTGAACTGCATATCCGTGATAACGCGGAGAAATTCAATCTGTTGGAGATGGATACCGCCAAAGTCAGTGAAGAAGAATACGACATGGACGCCATGGGGATCCTTGTGATCAAGAAGCGTGCGAAAGAAATGCAGTATCGGAATTATAAAGGCTTCAACAGTCTGATTATAAAAATATAATCCTGGAAAGGATAGAAAGGACGATTGTCATGAAAATGAAACTGAAATTGAGAACAAAGGCGGTTGCGATGATTGTTGCGTTTGCCCTGCTTTTAATGGTCGCTACGATCACAGTCAGCTATTTCGCGTATGAGCGTTCCCTGAACAAAAGCTACGGCAGTCTGGCGGATAAGCTGACCGGTACGGTTGCCATGATGCTGGATCAGGAGGTCATGGAAAAATATATTGACGTGATCATGGAACAATATACGCAGAATCCCAGACCGGAGGTAACGGACGAGGCTTATTACGAGGCTTTTGCGAAGCTGACGGACGGGGAAGATTATGCGGCGCTGTTTCAGCAGCTAAAGGCGCTGAAGGAAGAGAATGAAGTTATGTCCCTGTATGTGGTGAGCATCGATCCCAGGAGTGAATCCGCTGTCTATATTGTAGATGGGGACGATGGAGAAATGGGATGCCCGGCGGGAACCTGGGATATCATCTATGAAGAAAACGCGGGGATCTTCAGTAATCCGGAGATCGGATTTCCGGCGTATGTGACGAATACCGAAGAATTCGGCTGGCTTTGTTCCGGCGGTTCTCCGATCTATGGAAGTGACGGCGGCGTGATCGGATATGTTATGGTAGATATTTCCATGAATGAGATCATGCATGAACTGTGGATGAATCTGCTGTTCCTGTTCGTGCTGCAGGGAATCCTGACGGCAATCCTGCTGGCAATCATGATTTATGCGATCAACCGTACCGTGGTATCGCCTATCAACCATCTTTCCGATGCGACGAAGCTGCTGGTTCGGGATATGGCTTCTGACGCGCAGAGTCAGACCGGAACCGAATCGGAACTTTCCAGGCTGCAGATCAAAAACCAGGATGAGATCGGCGCGCTGTGCAGATCGGTTCAGTTTATGGAACGGGAAATCAAGGAATATATCAATAACCTTGCGGTCGTAACGGCAGAACGGGAGCGGATCGGAGCGGAACTGGATGTGGCAAAGCATATCCAGGCGTCCATGCTGCCTTGTATTTTCCCTGCTTTTCCGGAACGAAAAGAGTTTGATATTTATGCGACCATGACACCGGCGAAAGAGGTCGGCGGCGATTTCTATGATTTCTTTATGCTGGACGACCGGCATCTGGCAATCGTTATGGCGGACGTATCCGGCAAGGGAGTTCCGGCGGCACTGTTTATGGTGATCGGCAAAACGCTGATCAAGGATCATACCCCGTCCAACCGGGATCTGGGAGAAGTATTTACGGAAGTCAACAATCTGCTGTGCGCTTCCAACAGCGAGGAAATGTTCATTACGGCTTTTGAAGGCGTGCTGGATCTGACAACCGGTGAGTTCCGCTTTGTTAATGCCGGACACGAAATGCCGTTTATCTGTAAAAAAGGAGAAGGATTCAAACCGCAGAAGATCCGCGCCGGATTTGTTCTGGCGGGAATGGAAGGGATCCGTTACCGCGCCGGAGAAATGCAGCTGGAGGTAGGGGATAAGCTGTTCCAGTATACGGACGGCGTAACGGAAGCGACGAACAGTCAGAAAGAGCTTTACGGAATGGAGCGTCTGGAGAAGACACTGAGCGATCACGCGCAGATGGCTCCGACAGAATTGTTGCCGGCAGTCAAGGCTGACGTAGACGCATTTGTAGGAGAGGCGGAACAGTTTGACGATATTACCATGCTTTGCCTGGAATATAAGGAAAAGATGGAATCGTAGATTGGAGAATGTATGAAAGAATTAACTATTGCAGCAAAAATTGAAAACGTCCCGGAGGTTACCGCTTTTGTGGACGAACAACTGGAAACACTGGACTGCCCGATGAAAGCGCAGATGCAGATTGATATTGCGATTGATGAGCTGTTTGGAAATATCGCGCATTATGCCTATCATCCGGGCGCGGGGGATGCAACGGTACGGGTGGAAGTATCGGAAGATCCGCTGGCGGTAATCATTACGTTTATTGATAATGGCATACCGTATAATCCGCTGGAGAAAGCAGATCCGGATGTCACGCTGTCTGTGGAAGACCGGCAGATCGGCGGCCTCGGGATCTTCATGGTAAAGAAGAGTATGGACGACATTACTTATGAATACAAGGACGGACAGAATATCCTGAAGATCAAAAAAAATATGCTTTAAGGCTGCGGTCGGAAAGAAGGACGGAATGGCATTGACAGAAGAAGAACAGAATCGCTATGCAAGGCATATGATATTAGAAGGAGTCGGCCCCGAAGGTCAGGAAAAACTGCGGGCCGCAAAAGTTCTGATCGTGGGAGCGGGCGGCCTGGGCTCCCCGATCGCCATGTATCTGGCGGCTGCCGGCGTGGGAACCATCGGCATCGCGGATGGAGACCGGGTAGAGTTATCCAATCTGCAGCGCCAGATCCTGCACCGGACCGGCGGAATCGGGACGATGAAAGTGGATTCGGCCAGAGAAACTCTGCAGGAAATGAATCCGCATGTCCGTGTGATCCCATACCCGTACCGGATCACGGAGGAGCGGATCCGGGATCTGGTCAAAGAGTACGATATCGTTTTGGACGCCGTTGATAATTTCCCGGCAAAATTCATGATCAACGACGCGTGCGTGCATGCAGGGAAGCCGTTTGTACACGGAGGAATCCTGGGATTTTCCGGACAGCTTATGACATATGTGCCGGGCAGGGGTCCCTGCTACCGCTGTATCTTTGAAGAAGTTCCCCCAAAGGGCGCGGTTCCCGACTGCTCCGAAGTGGGTGTGATGGGCGTACTGCCGGGAATTATCGGCACGCTGCAGGCATTGGAAGCGCTCAAATATATTCTGGGGATTGGCACGCTGCTTGTCGGAAAAATGTTGATTTTTGACGGTCTGAAAATGCAGTTTCGGACCGTACAATTTGACGGGCCTTCCCCGGACTGCAAAGCGTGCGGCGGTCATTGACCGTCTCTGTGAAAATCCGGAAAATTTTTTTGAAAAAACAGTTGACAAATGATTCCGGCGATGTTATATTAACTAAGCTGTCGCTTGCGGCAGGCGAACATTGAAAACTGAACAACTGACAGACCATCCCTGAAAATTCGAAAAGATTTT
>CANQOK010000045.1 GCA_947625465.1 uncultured Lachnospiraceae bacterium
TGTGATGCAGCTTACTGACGCCGGCGTTGCCCTGGCCGACTATCACGGTCCGGATCACAAGCTCATAAACAGCGTCTCCAATATAGGCAAGCGTAAGCGGAGAATAGCTTTCCGGATCCAGTTCGGCCTCTCCAAACCGCTCTTTGATTTCTCTGTATAAATGCTCCAAATCATTTCCTCCGGGACTTTCCCTGTCTTATTTTTGAACAGACCAAAGTGTCCCTTCCCTGGTGTCCTTTAAAACGATCCCTTTTTCCAGCAGCTCCGCGCGAATGGCATCCGCCTTCGCGAAATCCTTTGCCTTCTTGGCTTCGGCGCGTTCCGCGATCTTTTCGTTAATGTACTGCTCCAATCCGGCGTCCACCGTTTCCGCCGGCGCGCTCTCTTCCACCGGCCCCGCAGCCAGATTTAAGGAAAGCACCCGGTCAAAGTCCTTTACCAGATACAGCTTTGTCGCGTCACTGATATTCGCTTTTAACAGATCATATAACACGGTAATCCCGGAAGAAGTATTCAGATCGTTTCCGACCGCTTCCTTAAACTTCTCCTGATAAACGGCAGCCTGCTCCAGATCGGCCTCTCCTGCCGCGTCCAGGGCCGCAACCCGGTTCCGCAGCTTCCGGTATGCCGTCGCCACATTATCCATTACCTCATAGGAAAACTCCAGCGGTTTCCGGTAATGGGACTGCAGACAGAACATCCGGTAAACGATTGGATCATAGCCCTTTTCCTCCAACAGGGATACCGTCAGAAAATCTCCTTTGGATTTGCTCATTTTCCCCGATTTATCCGTCAGATGATGCACATGAAACCAGTAATTGCACCATTTATGCCCGGTATAAGACTCGCTCTGCGCAATTTCATTGGTATGGTGCGGGAAAATATTGTCGATGCCGCCGCAGTGCAGATCCAGCCGTTCTCCCAGATGCTTCATACTGATGCAGGAGCACTCGATGTGCCAGCCCGGATAGCCGGTTCCCCACGGACTCTCCCATTTCAGTTCCTGATCCTCAAACTTGGACTTGGTAAACCAGAGTACAAAATCCGCCTTATTTCTCTTATTCGTATCTTCTTCCACATCATCCCGGACGCCCACCATCAGATCGGCCTCGTTATGACTGGAAAGCACATAATATTCCTTCAGCTTAGAAGTATCAAAATAAATGTTGCCGCCCGCCTCATACGCATAACCTTTTTCCAGCAGGACCGTGATCATATGGATAAATTCATCAATGCAGTTGGTCGCCGGCTCTACCACGTCCGGCGTCTTGATCTGCAGTTTGGCGCAGTCACTGAAAAAAGCGTCCGTATAAAACTTCGCGATCTCCATAACGGTCTTATGCTCCCGTTTGGCGCCCTTTAACATTTTATCCTCGCCGGTATCCGCGTCGCTGGTCAGATGTCCCACGTCAGTGATATTCATAACCCGCTTTACATCATAGCCTTCATACCGCAGATATTTTTCCAGCACATCTTCCATGATATAGCTGCGCAGGTTCCCGATATGGGCAAAATGATATACCGTGGGCCCGCAGGTGTACATTCCCACCTTTCCTTCCTCAATGGGAACAAATGTCTCTTTTTTCTTTGTCAGTGTATTGTACAGTAACACGCCTTATGCCTCACTTTCCTGTAATTGCTTTTTCGCCTCTTCCAGTTCGCTTCGCAGCTTCGCGACCTCATCACGCAGCTGAACGATCTCCACCTGAACCGGATCCGGAAAATGTACCTGATCCAGATCCATTCTCGGCAGACGCACATTATCCCGCTTCACTACATGTCCGGGCACGCCGACTACCGTGGAATTGGGCGGAACCTCTTTTAATACCACAGACCCGGCGCCGATCTTGGAGTTCTCTCCGATCGTAAAAGAGCCAAGTACCTTAGCGCCAGCGCTGATCATCACGTTATCCTCAACCGTCGGATGCCGTTTCCCGGTTTCTTTTCCCGTACCGCCCAGGGTAACGCCCTGATAAATAGTTACGTTATCGCCGATGACAGAAGTCTCCCCGATCACAACGCCGTGACCGTGATCAATAAACAGTCCCTTTCCGATCACAGCGCCGGGATGGATCTCGATCCCCGTTTTGCGCGCCGCTCTCTGGGAAATCCGTCTGGCCCGCAGAAAATGGCCTTTCTCATAAAGCCTGTGCGCTTTCCGATACCGGTAGATCGCCCAGAAGCACGGATACAGCAATACTTCCCACTTCGACTTGATCGCCGGGTCCCGTTCTTTTATCACCTCATACATTTCATTCATATAAGCAAAAAATTTCATATATTCTCCATTCAAAACCGTTTCTATTTCTGCCGGATCAGATATTTCCTGGCCAGAGCGATCGGCTGATAAGACAGCTTTGCCTGCCGCAGGCCTTCCAATCCCATATCGTCTTCCCGGTTGACAATCTTCGCCTGCGGAAATCCCCGGATCAGAAACTGCTGATTCAGATAGGCGTAAAGTCCCCGGATCTCCGGATTCGCTTTCTCAATGTGGATCACCGCCATCTGATTGGCTTCCTGATAGCTGCCGATGGAAAATGCCTCCAGCACGCCATCTACAAAAACGCCGCCGATCAGAGTCGGGATCAGCTCCGGATTCTCCAGTACGAAGGAAATACCCTGCAGTTCATACTGCTCCCTGTGATAAGGATCCTCCGTGTCATGCGCGGCCTCCCACCGTTTCAGAAAATCCATGATCGTTTCCCGGTCCGAAGCCGTTAAGATCCGGAACTCGCTTCTGTCTCCGTACAGCTTTAAAAAACCGTTTACATGATTCTTTTTTTTATGATATGCTCTGCCGCTCAATGTGCGCAGCTTTTCCGCATCGTATATATAATCAAAATAGGACCGCTGTTCCACGATTTCATAGCGGTCTTTCGGCAGATCCAGTGCAGCGGCTGCTTCCGCGTCCACCAGATACATATTCAGTTTCAGATGCAGCTCCGTATTAAAATACTGCTCTGTCAACGCAAAATTCTGCCGCAGATCCGCTTTCCTGCAGGCAGGCACGATACTGTAACATTCCTCCGGCGTATGCATGACCCAGAGCAGTCCAGTCTCTGTCCGGATGTACGCCGTATCATAAAACCTGCTCCATAAGAACTGTTCCAACGGCATATTCTCACAGTTGACGGTCGGCCTGAGCTCCAGTTCCCGCTTCACCAGCGAATAATCGGCCGCCGTCAGCTTCTTTCTATTCCACTGCATGGATTTCTGTCCTTTATCTAATGTCCGAATCTGATCTGCCCCGAGCGCAGCCGTTACAGCCCGCGCAGTCCGGCTCTGTTCCTCCGACCGACACACTGTAATTCTCCGCGGTTTCCAGCAGACAGACGGCATGCGCCGCCATTCCTTCCTTCTGTCCGGTAAAACCCAGACCTTCCTCCGTTGTCGCTTTAATATTCACCCGGCTCTTTTCAATCTGCAGCGCGTTGGCAACATTCTCCGCCATCTGTTCCCGATAAGGCAGGATCTTCGGCGCCTGCGCGATCAGAGTCGCATCGATATTGCTTACAAAAAATAAATGTTCTTCCAAAAGTTTTCCGACATGCTCTAACAATTTGATACTGGAAATTCCTTTATAAGCCGGATCCGAATCCGGGAAATGCTGTCCGATATCGCCCAGACCGGCGGCTCCCAGCAGCGCGTCCATAATCGCGTGCAGCAGCACATCCGCATCCGAATGTCCCAACAGTCCTTTTTCATACGGTATCTTCATACCGCCCAGTATCAGGTCTCTGCCCTCTGTCAGACGGTGCACGTCATATCCCATTCCTACTCGCATTGATTTCCTCTTCTATTCTGAATTCTTCTGTTATCCCCGGTCCCGCAGGGCAATCTTCATCGCGTTATGTTCCCGTGCGGCTTCCGCCAGATACCCGATCCCATACAGCACAATAGCCAGAACAATGGCGCCGGCCACATCCACGATGGAATGCTGCTTTAAGAACATAGTGGACAGTATGATCAGTACCATCAAAATCCCGGACACCCATTTTACCGGACTGTTTTTCTTCAGGTACTGTGTTCGCATCAGCGCCATATGTACCCCAATGGAATTAAATACGTGAATACTGGGAAACACATTCGTATTCGTATCCGCCCGGTACAGTATGCGGACAATATCCGCAAATATATTGTCATGTCCGGCCAGATCAACCCGCAGGGTTTGTCCGTTGGGCCAGACCGTACAGATCAGCAGACAGATCGTCATACCGGCAAACAGGTATTTGCACAGCCGGTAATATTCTGTCTTTGAGCGGAAAAATAAAAAGATAAATACTGCCGGCACATAAAGAAACCACAAAAGGTACGGAATGATAAAATATTCGCAAAACGGGATCTTCTCATCCAGTTCCAATACCACCGAAGTATACGGAACCGTCCGGCTCTCCAGCCATAAAAACCACGGTATATAAATAAAAATATAGCCAACGGTCCAGATGTGCCCATACTTTTTAATCAGTGCCTTCAACGGATTCCCCTCTCTCATTTTTCATACTGGTAAAACGCAAAATTACTGCTTACGACAGCCTAGTATAGCACAACTATGATTTGCCTACAATACAAAAATATTGAATTTTTTCTAAAAAATCATTGACAAAGCCTGCTTCATTGATTATACTACAGAGGCGGTCTGCGAAAAGATACGCAGGAACTTATGGCGAGATAGCTCAGTTGGCAAGAGCACACGGTTCATACCCGTGGTGTCGAGGGTTCAAATCCCCCTCTCGCTACACTGTTTTTACCCGGGAATGTCTGATGCGGCATTCCCGGGTTTTCTTTTTAACAGCTTAAGGTTTTCTGTTCTGTCTTCTATCGGTCAATCCGCGTGTGATTCTATCATCTGTATGATGTCGTCTACCGTTCTGCCGGACTGTTGGATTACAAAATACAGCCTGTCTATCTCTACCGATTTTTGCTCCGCCAACAGCTCATTTCTTTCCTCCTTCAATTCGGATAACCTGGTTTGAACAGCGTCAATTTCATTCTGATTCCGCTCTATTTTTTCCTCTAATGTATACTTCTTAACACCTCTTGGCATAATGGCACTCCTCCCGGACAATTATTTTAATAGGATTGTACCATTAAATTCATCTAATATAAATCAGTAATCCACCGCAAGTTTTGACAAGTCCTGCGGACGACGGGCGGCACAGAATTTATCGATTTAACTGCGGTTCAGTATTTCATTCATCGCTTCCAGTACCGCGGAAATTTCGAGCGGTTTGGAGAGATGCGCGTTCATGCCCGCCTGACGGCTTTTTTCCTCGTCTTCGGCAAACGCGTTCGCCGTCATTGCGAATATCGGCACCGTCGCGGCGTCTGGACGTTTCATCGCGCGTATTTTTTCGGTCGCTTCAAAACCGTCCATTCCCGGCATCTGGATATCCATAAGGATGAGGTCATAATAATTTATTTCATTTTGCGCAAAAAGCTCCACCGCCTTTTGCCCGTCCTCCGCCTCGTCAATCAGCGCGCCCGTGACCGTTCCGAGCAGCTCGACGGCAATTTCGCGGTTCAGTTCGTTATCCTCGGCAAGCAAAATATGCTTTCCTTCGAAGTTGTAGTTTGTATTTTCCCCGCTCGCTTTATCCCCGGAATCATCAATTTCACTGCCTATCATGCGTGAATTTTCCGTAACGGCAAACGGAAGCTCAACCTCAAATTCCGAGCCCTTTCCGTATTCGCTGTGCACTGTGGCGCTGCCGCCCATCAGAGCAGAAAACTTTCGGACAATAGAAAGTCCGAGTCCCGTTCCGCCGAATTTATGCGCGATCTCAGCGTCTTCCTGCTCAAACGCCTCGAATATCTTTTCAAGATTTTCTTCCTTGATTCCGATCCCCGTGTCTTTAACCGCAAAACGCAGTCTGACCAGATCCCCCTCATGCGCCAGTTCGGTTACGCTCAAACCGATTTTTCCGCCCTTCGGAGTAAACTTAAACGCATTCGAGAGAAGATTGGTAAGGATCTGATTCAGCCGCAGCGAATCGCCCACAATCAACTCATCGATCCTGCCTGAAAGCGAAATTTTAAATTCAATTCCCTTTTCCTCCGCCTGCGCCGTGTAGATATTTTCAATATTCTCAAGAAGCAGACGCAGATTGAATATCTCATTTTGGATCTGTATTTTCCCGCTTTCGATTTTTGACATATCCAGCACATCATTGATCAGCGACATCAGATGCTTCGATGAAAGCGATACCTTTTTCAGACAATCGTCAACCTTTTCGGGATCATTCGCGTTGCGGCGGGCAATCTCGGTCATGCCGATGATACCGTTCATCGGAGTGCGTATCTCATGGCTCATGCGGCTTAAGAACTCGCTTTTTGCAAGGCTTGCTTTTTCGGCGGCTTTCTGCGCGTTTTCCGCCGATTGACGGGCGGCCTCAAGCTGCTTTGCATGTGTCTTTAAATTCATCAGATAAATGAAAAATATGATCAGCAGCATCACCATGATCGAAGCCATCATTGTGATCGCGTTTCTGTTCAGACGTCTGCTCAGATCCCCGGTCATTTCATCTACGATTTCATACGGGACCTCCATGAGCATATACCACTGCGTGCCTTCTATGGGCGCATAATACATACACATATGTACTCCGTCGGCCTTGAACACCGCCATACCGGAATCGCCGTTTCTGAAATCGGCTTCCATCTGTTCGACGGAGTATCCCTTGTCAAATTCGGCGTATTCCCTGAATTTGGATATGACGTTGCTGCCCTGCGGAAGATTGGAAAAATAGGTGTTGTAAACGATAAAGCTGCCGTCCTGCGTGACGATGCTCGCGTTGGTCTGTCCGTCCTCACTGCGCAGGAAAAGATGCTGCCCGAGGGAATGCGCCGTAAAACCTGCAATAACCGCAGTCAGCTCCGCTCCCTCAAACTGTATCGGGGCAATTTGCGTACCGAGAACGATCATATTGCTATCCAGAAATGTTTCATTATAGGAAATCAATTGATCTTTACCGTTGAGCAGATCGGCAAGAAAGCTGAGTTTGGAGGCGGCGGAGCGTTTTCCGTCTGTGCTGTAATAAAAGCCGTCCCTGTCAATAAAGGCCATAAATTCAAAGTCGTTATTCTGCTCCGCGGCTGCTATGAATTTTTGCATCGCCTCCAGACTTTCCGTATCCTCGCTGTTGACACTTTCCGCAATGGCTTTAAGACCGCTGTACCGCATGGAAAGCCCGGATTTAAAATTAGCCTGCGTCAGATTTGTCATCTCGCGCAGATACATCGTATTCATACTTTCCGTAAAATCAGATGTGATTCCTTCCGCGGCGAAGATCAGCCAGCTCACAAGCAGGCCTACGAACACGATCGCAAGAACCGTCACCACATAAAATCGCCTGTGTGAAATTCTTTTGCCGCCGCTTTCATTCATTTTCATTCACCGTTGTGATCCTTCCTTCAATCTTCGATGCGATTTCTTCATTGTTATGGTTGATGATATATTCCTCCAATATACTGCGAAACGTATATTCGGTTTCACGAAGCAGCTTCACGTTTTCGGCTTTGGGCGTATCGCTGCTGTAAACATTGAGCATGGTAAAGTCGTCGCCATTGTTGTCAAAATAGCCTTCGCTGCCCGCCATGTAATCCGTCACGGCAATGGTATATACGGCGTTCTCGTCAAGTGAAGAACCGTCGGGAAGCGTCACATCCGCAAGCCGCGCCGGAGCATCGGCCGAAGCCGGAATCAATGAATATTTCAGGCCTGAAACATTCAGGAATCTTCCTCCCGGTATCCCGTTGTCGCGCTTCATCGCGGACAAACCGTTTTCCAGCATACTCTTTATAACGTCCGCATTTACCTCAAGAATTATGATATGATCCTGATAGGGGCAGACGTAATCGAGGTCGTAGCTGTAAACATCACCCTCATACAGACTTCCCCTGATCGAGCCGCCGTTTACCACGGCAATATCCGCGCCTGTTATCTCTCTGACCGCGTCGGAAATCAGATTCCCTATCTCAGTCTCCTCCATACGTACATTGTAGTTTTCGACAAGCATATCGTGGTCGATCGTTCCTATCAGCGTGGCTCTGCTGCTACTTCCGCTTCGCATATATTCGTCCACCTCGGCAAACGCGGACGTAATGTCCTCCTGAGCGCAAAGCACCGCATTGCAGCGGTTGCCGAAGTAACGCATCAGATCATTGGATATTGAAATGTTATAATTATAGCCGTTTTCAATACAGTCCTTTATTCCGTCGGGAACAATATCCGAGGTAGGCGTATAATCCACAAGATAGGAGTCTGCCGCTCCGTTATCCCTCATAAAAGCGTCCTGCCCTTCGGGAGTGGACAAAAGACCGAGTATTTTCCGGCAGGCGTCAAGCCGTGCTTCGTTACCGTCCCCGGTAAGCGTTTTATTGATTCCCAGGAATGCCGTCGGCGCGGAAACAGTCCACGCGGGATTCCCCTCTCCGCTGAACATCGGCAGCATATCAAATTCGTAACTGCTGTTCTTCCTGATATTATCAAGCATCTTGACGTTATCAAATGTCATCAGTATCTTACCGTCGCGCATTTTTTCAAGAATGGGAACGGAATTGGTAACCGATTTGAACGAGAGCGGGTTCATATAACCCTTTTCTATCATTTCCGTCGGCAGATCGAGACACGTTTCAAACGAGCCGCCAAAGGACGCTTTCCCGTTTTTCAGATCATCCAGCCACTTGATTCCTTCGGAGAGCCCGAAAAAATCGGGAATCTTGATCGCAAGAGCAAAAATCGCGGTAGTGGCGGGCGTTCCGTTCACTGCAAAATCAGATTCGTTTTCGTCCGTGCCAACATGAGCTTCCTTCGCCGTTTCAAGCATCGCAAGAAGCTCTTTCTGCGTTTTCGGAACAGTCAGCCCGTTTTCGCGCGCGAGCGTAGCATTATAGATATATCCATAGTATTGCGCCGGCAGCGGGATGAAATAATTTTTCCCATCTCTTGACGTCTTATGCATAATACCGGACTGATACGAGGATATATAGGCATCCGCGCTCAGATCCGCAAGATAATTCAGCACGTCTCCTGTCGCAAGCGTAGACGCGATAATATCGCTGCCGTGACCGTTCCTCAGACGGCGCTCGATCTCGCCGTCGATCGTTCCCGCAGCATTTCTTTCGATTTGAAAATCAATATCCGTATAGACGGATTCCACAAGTTTTTCCACATTGGGCAGATCATCGGTATAAAGCATGGTAACAACCGTTTTATCTGCGCCTGGCTTTTCCTCTTTCTGCGAAGCGCATCCGGCAAGGCAAACCAACACCATAAGCAGGCAAAATATTTTCTTAAAATTCATCATAGCAATATAGTACAATATCCTTCTTTTTTGCTGCTCTCTATTCATAATCCAAATTGCTGTCCATTTCTGCAATCCCATACCCGATTGTAACCTTTTTCCCGGTATAGAGGATCCGGAAATTACTGATGATTCGGTTTGCCACCATATCTCCGTTTACGCTGCTTGCATCCATCAGGATCACAATTATCTGCCTGCTGGAATACCGGGTCGAGATATCCGAACGGCGCAGTGATGTATAGATGGATTTTTCCAGCATATCCATCGCATACTCGGTTTCGGTTGCGTCCGGCTGCATGTTTTCATTTTCATAAAGGGTAAACAGCAGTATCTGCACATCCCGTTTACTTCTGTCAATAAACCGGCTGATAAAATTATAAACATGATGGAAGCTGTCAAATTCCAGATGATACGAACCTGTACCGGTATCTGCCCGGCGCATCAGATTCTTTAAATATTTCAGATCTACAGTCCGTTCTCTCCGCTTACTCTCCTCCTCCATCTTGTCGCTGAAAAAGTGATACGACTTTTTCCCGTTCTGCTTCACATAATAAAGCGCTTTATCGGCGGCGTTATAGAGTTTGGAGAATTCAACGCCGTCCTCCGGCGCTTTCGCGATCCCGATCGATACGGAAGTGTTGGTTTCATAATTGTTCTCTTCGATCTTTCTGCACATATCCTGAATCATATCGTTCGCCCGGCGGCTCAGTTCCTCCTTGGAAGTCGCGTCTCGGACAAATAAGATAAATTCATCGCCGCCGATCCTGCACAGGATATCGCCGTCCAGCGCAAAATCCCGCATGGTATCCGCAAACATCCGCAGCGTTTTATCTCCGGCGATATGTCCGTAATTGTCGTTGATCAGTTTAAAATTATCCATATCCATCATCAGCAGCGCACCGGGAACACCGCTTTCAAGCATTTTATTCACTGCTTCTTCCGTGTAGCTCCGGTTCCACAGACCTGTCAAAACATCCTGGCTGGATTTGCTCTTGATATCCGACACTTCCCGGATCTTCTGCTCCAGCCGGTCGGCCAGACTGCGGCGCAGATCCTCCAGTTCCAGGGCTCTTCCGATCCTTGAAAGCATAGCGGCGGGGACAAACGGTTTTGCGATGAAATCAATCGCGCCCTCTTTAAAGCAGCGGGATTCCATTTCGGAATCGTTGTCTCCCGTCAGAAAGATCACAGGGATATTGCTGCAGGGTTCCATGGTACGGATCCGCTTCATTACTTCAAATCCGTCCATTTCCGGCATATTGATATCCAGCAGGATCATGTCACAAGTCCCGTTTTCCAGATAAGAGATTGCCTGCACCCCTTTTTTCACAAGAACGACCTTATACTCCTTGCCCAGAACCCGTTTCATGGTTGCCAGGTTCATATTATCGTCGTCCACTACAAGTATTGTTTTCATACGCTTCTCCTTTATGTTTAGTTATTTTTAACAGATCCGTTTTCCACGCGTTCCGCGGAGCTTTTCTGTTCTTACATGACCGCCAGCGCTTCCGCTATGACCTCTGCATTCTGCAGTACGCCTTCCCGCAAAAGCAGCAGCGCGTGCTGGTACAGCGGCTCCGGATCTGCCTTTCCGTTGCTGGCCAAAAGGACCGCATACGCGCCGCGCAGCAGGGCAAACGCCTCAACTCCCTTCAGCACTGTCTCCCGATCACTTTCAGACAGATCTTTAAAATACAATTCCATAAAACGGTCAAGGACTTTCTCGCAAAGTGCGTTGTCCAGCCCCACATAACGCTCCGCTTTTCCCTGTTTGATCAGGTGTGTATACGCAAAATAGATATTCGCAATATCATAAATGGGATGTCCGCGCATGATCTCATCCATATCGATCAGCAAAAGTTCCCCGTCCTGAAGCATGATATTCTTCGTATGGAGATCGCCGTGTATCATCGTCTGCCGTCTGGGTACGGAATCGAGGATCTGCTTCAAAGTCTCCCATTCTGTTTCCGTCAGTCTCCCCTGTATCTTTCCCAAAACTTCCCGGTAGATGTCGTTGATCTGCGGACAGTCAATATCGCTGAAGTCTGTGGAATGAACCAGACGGACCAGATCCGCATACTTCTGCAGATATTCGTCAAATTTCTCGGGTTCGCTCACGATTCGGTTTGCCAGCATATCTGATTTCAGCATCTCCATAACCACGCCGTACCTGCCGTTACATTTGACGATATCAAAGGAAATCGCAGTCGGAATCCCCTTTTGAAATGCCTGCTTGGCATAAGAAATCTCTTTTCGGATCCGTTCCAGTCCCGCGGATTTATAGATTTTTACAATGGTGTCGGCATCCAGCCGATAGACTATGCCAAACCCGCCTTCGCCGATCACTTCGCAGCCTTCCACGGAGATCTCGCGAAACGCTTTTTGTACCTCGATGATCTCGGAAAAGCCGGTAATCTGAAAGATCTCGTATACTTCCGAAGATACATTGATAATTTTGGAATCTGCTGTCTTCCTTTTTAATTTAAGAATGACCCGCAGGCCCGCGCTGGAGATATATTCCAGTCCGGCGGCGTCCAGAATGACTCTCTCCGCCTGATTGTCTTCGATCAGAGCAAACAGCTCCCGCTCAAATTCTGCCGCGTTGTCCGAACCGATCCTGCCGCTTAGCTGTACGGTAAGCGAACCGTTTTCCAATTGATACTGCATACTTTTTTACTCCTCTACTCTAAAAATTTATCCCGCAGGGTTTTCAGATCCGTATCCGATAATCCCAGCTGATTTTTCAGATAATCCTGCATCGAACCGTATTTCTCTTCCACACTGTCAACCGCCATGTTCAAAAATTCCTCATATACGGCTGCGATCACGCCTAAATATTCCTTTTTTTCCGCTTCGTCCAGGTCTAATGTTTCCGCTTTCTTCTCTGTCTCCGCGATCAGTTCCTTATAGGATTCATTTGTCAAAAGATAATCCTGTTTGATCGTTTCCTCGTCGGCACCCAACGCGTAAAGCAGCAGGACCGCCGCCATTCCGGCCCTGTCTTTTCCCTGCGTACAATGCCACAGAACCGAACCGCCGTCCTCCAGTTTCAGCAGTGTATCAAAGAACTGCGTATATGCCTTCTGCCCTTCTCCCGTCAGAAGCATCTTCTGATAGATGCCTGTAAGTCCTTTATGCCTGGCAAGTACGAGATAGGTATCCTCTCTGTCTCCGCCTTCCTTCATCGCGTCCCGGATGGCCGCCATGGTTTCCTCGTCATATAAAGCCGAAGCAAATACGGGGAGCGACAGATTTTCCGCGCCCGGAACTTCCCGATCCGGCTGTGCTTCCCGTTCTGAATCCATACGGAAATCAAATATGTACTTCAGATTGTATTTTTCCGAAAGGGTTTTCGCGCCTTCCTCGGTCAGAGTTGAAAGCGCGGCGCTCCGCAGAAGTACCCCATCCTTGATCTTCCGGCCGTCCGCGCAGATATAACCGCCCAGCTGCCGGGCATTCTCTACCCCGTCTATTTCGATTCCCTGCGTTTTCAATGAAATCTCCTGTGTCACAGTTGTCGCCTCCTGTGTTTCCTGCTTGGTTTTGATTTCGGCAGTTGTTGTGCCGGAACCGGTCTCTGTTGATTCGCCGCAAGCCGTCATACTGACCAGCAGAGCAGCCGCCATGAGCATGCCTGTACAGGCCGTTATTGTCTTCTTCATTTTTATTACCCGTCTTTCTGCGAAAGACACCGATGCGTCATGAAACTAATGCACTGATCTTTCGCTATCAAA
>CANQOK010000046.1 GCA_947625465.1 uncultured Lachnospiraceae bacterium
TCTCATATTCAAATACCGTATCGCGCAGTCCCAGCGCTTCAATCGCGTCCGCGCCGACCTCGGCGTCATCCCCGAAAATATAGATCCCGTTTTCCGGCGCTTCCGGGTACAGATCGGTATTGGAACCCATTTCCTCAATCGAGCACATCATACCGTCCGACTCCACGCCGCGCAGCTTTCCCTTTTTGATCTTGATGCCGCCCGGAGTTTTGGAGCCGTCATGTCCGCCTGCCACACGGCCGCCGTCCAAAACAACCGGTACCTTGGCGCCTTCAAATACATTATCTGCTCCGGTTACGATCTGAACCGTTTTCGTTCCGATATTTACCTGGCATACCACCAGTTTGTCCGCGTCCGGATGCCGCTCGATCTTTTCGATCTGTCCGATCACGATGTGATCCAGATCTGCGTCCAGCGCTTCAAATCCCTCTACCTTTGTCCCGGATAAGGTCATCGCGTCTGTATACTCCTGATCCGTGCAGTCCAGATCAGGCACATATGCTTTAATCCATGATAACGGTGTATTCACTTCTGTTTACCTCACTTTCTGATCTCATAGAATTATCCCTTAGAATTGCTTTAAGAAACGGTCGTCATTCTCATATAACAGACGCATATCGTCAATCTCATATTTCAGTAACGCGATCCGCTCCAGACCTACGCCGAACGCGAATCCGGAGTATACCTTCGGGTCGATCCCGCTCATTTCCAGTACTTTCGGATGTACCATGCCGCAGCCTAAGATCTCGATCCAGCCGGAGCCTTTACACATCCGGCAGCCCTTGCCGCCGCATTTAAAGCAGGTCACGTCCACTTCCGCGCTGGGCTCCGTAAAAGGAAAATGATGCGGACGGAATTTGACCTTTGTGTCTTCTCCGAACAGTTCTCTGGCAAACTGCGCCAGCGTCCCCTTCAGATCGGCAAAGGTAATCCCCTTGTCGATCACCAGTCCTTCAATCTGATGGAAGGACGGGGAATGCGTCGCGTCCACTTCATCGGAACGGAATACGCGGCCCGGCGCAATCACACGGATCGGTAGTTTGCCCTGCTCCATCACACGCACCTGAACCGGTGAAGTCTGGGTACGCAGCAGGATCTTGTCGTTGATATAAAAGGTATCCTGTTCATCCTTAGCCGGATGGTTTGCCGGAATATTCAGCGCCTCAAAGTTATAGTAATCGTATTCGATTTCCGGGCCTTCTACTACTTCATAGCCCATACCGACAAAAATACGCTCTACTTCTTCCAGTGCGATCGTATTGGGATGTCTGTGTCCCACACAGTTCTTCTTCGCAGGCAGGGTAACATCGATAACCTCCTGCTTTAACTTCAGCTCTCTTGCCTTAGCAGCCAGATTCTTCTTCATATCCTCCAAAGCACCCTCAATGGCGTTTCTGGCGTCATTGACCAGCTGTCCGACCTTCGGCCTTTCCTCCGGCGCTACGTTTTTCATGCCCTTCAGGACTTCTGTCAGCGCGCCTTTTTTTCCAAGTATGGAAACCCGGATCTCATTTAACTTGTCCAGCGTTCCGGCTTCTTCAATTTTGGAAAATGCTTCTGCTTTGATTGCTTCTAATCTTTCCTTCATCTGGAACCTCCATTTTCTTTTTAAATTCAAAAGTCCCTTATCAGAAAGCTATCTGATAAGGGACGAATCATCTCCGCGGTACCACCCCGATTCCCGCAAACACTACGGGCACTCGTTCTGTGTAACGTACAGCCGCGTCGCCGCCTACGCATACAGTCCTGTACTTAAGCGGCGCTGCTCCGGTGTGAAATTCAGATCCTGCCTGAACGTAAGGAAGCTCTCAGCCGGTGACTTCCTCTCTCTTTCCGAAACCAGAATCCTACTGTGCACTTTCAAAGCATTTCTCTATAACCTTTTCCGATCTTAGCATAAAATAAAACATCTGTCAACCGAAATTACATCTCGATCCGGAACAGGGTAAAGGAATAGGGCTCTACTTCCAGTTCCCGCACATCGTCCGCGTCATAAATATCTTTGACCGGAGCCACATTCAGCGGTTCCGTCAGCGTATTCCTTGCCGACAGATCGTCATGGTGCAGTACGGTCCGAGTGATCCGGAAATCTCCCCGGTACAGACGTTGGTCTCCGCTTACCGTGATCACGCACGGCTCCGGATTCGGATTCGCGATCTTAATATAAATAATATCGTCACTGGCCCGATAGGTTACGGAATGATAAACCGGCTTTCCGCCTTCCGTCTCATCCATGGAAGAAAGCATGGCATAATCCGCTTTATGCGCTCCATACATTCGCTTTACATAGAAAGACGGAGTCCCGTATACTCTGGTATCGTCAAACCGGACCAGCGTATGCGCCGCGCGGTTATAATCAACCCGGGCAATGACCGGACTGTGATTGGTCATACAGATCACATCCGCATTTTTCTCTATGGTTGTCATAAAGCCCGCCATATCCAACGCCCGCTTCAGAGTATTGACATCGGCATAGGCGCTTTCTTTTCCGGCACGGGCGCAGAAGGAATACTGCAATTCCTTGGGCAGCGCGGCAAAAACATCATGGTTTTTGGAAAGCCACTCCTGGGATACGACCTGATCCAGGTCTACGGCATAGGTAAAATGCGGGTTTTCAAGCTGTTTGCTCCGGAAATATTCTAACGCCTGTCTGCCGTATTCACTGTCAAACGCGCTGCCGGTAGAACCGATCAGCTTCATCAGCGGATACTTTGCATGGATCGCCTGTTCAAACACAGCATAGCGCTCCAGATATTCCGGCTTATCTGTCTCATGCGGAGAGCAGCCGATTTTCAGCATATTGAGCTGGAACGGTTTGGGATGCCCCTCCCGCGCTCTGGTCGCGCCATGTTCGGAATCGGCCGGTCCTTTCGTAAATTCAATAAACGCCAATGCGCTTCGGATATATCCTTCTAAGGAATCGCTGGTCGTATCCGTATCCCACAGACCTACATTGATAACCGGGATCGGCTGCACGTCCAGATATTCACACAGCTGCAGATATTCAAACGCTCCCACGTTTTTCCGGCGGCTGTGATAGTTATAGCCGATCGGGAAGCGTAAAAACTTCGGATTCATTCTTGCCAGATAATCCACCAGATCTTTTCGAAAAACGCCGACAACCGCGTCCTCCGGCACCATGGAGATCATATCAAAGTCCACGTTGCCGATATAGGAAAGCATGATCACAAACTCGCCGCCGTCGATATCTTCCGTCAATTCCAGGATCGCGTCATATTTCCGCCAGTCCGGATAGACATGCCCGGCCAGCAGCGCGCTGGAGCGTTCCACGCCGTCTTTGAAAATACCGACTTCCACAGTACCCTCATATTCTTCCCGGGTCCGGATATAGCAGGATATCTTATAGGATACGCCTTTTCTCAGGGTGATCCCATGATAGGCTTTATTCATAAAACCCAGCTGTCCTACGGTAGAAGTAAAATTCAGATAATGCGGATATACCGGATCTACCGGGTCTTCCGTATCGATCCGCAGTTCAGCGCTGATTCCCTCTAACGGATAGGCGTGCCACCCGTACAATCTGCCGGTGCCGCCGCTGGCCCGCTCCGTTCTCTCTTCGGTCTGTTCACCCATGTATTCAAAAGCCCGGTTCTCGATCATCTCCGCGTAAATGCCGCCGTCGTCGCTGTAATTGGTGTCCTCAAAATATAATCCGAACATATCCGCCGTCAGATCGGCCTTCCGGATATTTTCAATCTTTAAATTCTTTCTAATCATACTGTCTCCATTCTAATTCTGTGTTCTGTACATGGCAGAAATCTCATCCCTTCCGACCGGATACGGAACATTCGCCAGTTTCGCCGGATTCCGCAGGATCAGCTCCACATTCTGTTCCCACATATCCGCAGGAATCGTAACTTCTCCCAACAATTTAAAGATCCATTCTTCAAAAGCATTCAAATCAGAAAATCCCAGCAGCGCAAGCACATTCCCGGCCGCCGCCATATCCTTCCCGGCACAGAACCGCAGATATCCCGGAAGAAAAACTCCGACCGCTTTCCCGTGCGGCGTTCCGAAATGATAGGTCAGCATATAGCTCAGCCCATGCGGCAGGCTGGTGCTGGTATGGGAAATCGCCATTCCGCCGATCGTCGAAGCGATCATCAGATTCTCATAATCTGTCTCTGTCAATTCGCCGCTCATCAGAGCGTCCTTTGTCTTCGCCCACCGGATCATGCCCTGTTCGCTGAAGATCCGGTTATAGGCGTCGGCGTTGGTATTCAGATTACTCTCGATCAAATGCGCCAGCGTATCAATCGCCGTATTCACAATCACATTTCTCGGAGCGAAGGCCAGATATTTCGCGTCTGCAAGCGCAAGCGCCGGAAATATCTTATGCGCGATACTTCGCTTCGTCTGTTCCTTATGAATCGTCAAAATAGAATATGGCGTTGCTTCTGATCCTGTCCCCGCCGTGGTCGGAACCGCCACAACCGGCAAAGCGGAAAGTTCCGTTTTCCGATACAGAACGCTTTCGTCCGCGTCCGGATTGGCAATCATCAGCGCGATCGCTTTCGCCGCGTCAAGCGGAGAACCGCCCCCGATTCCTACTACAAACTCCGCCTGCGCCAATAGGCCGGTTTTCCTTGCTTCCATCACCGTCTCAATCGACGGATTTTCCTCGATCTGATCAAAAATCTCATATAAGATGCCTGCCTGTTTCAGGGTATCCGCAACATCCTGCAGGGCTCCGTTTCGCCTGGAAGAATTCCTTCCGGTCACGATCAGGCATTTTTTCCCGTACCGGGCAAGCTCTGCGCCGTGGTTTCTTACACAATCTTTTTCAAAAAACACTTCCGTCGGGATATAATAGCGCATAAATAAGCCCTCCTCTTCATATCTTATCTAATCTTAACACAATATCCAAAATAAGCAAACCAAAATCTTGTTTTTTTTTCAGGTTTTATGTATAATCAAAATACTGTATGCAGTTGACAGAAACCTGCCTCTTTGAAAGGAACGGCCGCATTGATTAAGAAAGCATTTCAAAAAGTATATCAGAATATTGCGTATTTCGTGATACGGATCTCCGAAGACAATGTGGGAGTTTATTCCGCGCAGGCTTCTTTTTTTCTGATGCTCGCCATGTTTCCGCTTATCATGCTGATCCTGACGATCATCGGTATGACGGATCTTCCCGGAGATCTGATCGCATCCACAAGCCTAAGTATTCTTCCCTCTACGATCGAACCGCTGTTTACGCAGATCCTCGAAGAACTGCGGCTGCACAGTTCCGGAACGATCCTGTCCGTTTCCGCTCTGGCTGCCGCCTGGTCCGCCTCCAAAGGAATCCTTTCCATTCAGCGGGGGCTGCAGTCCATCCACCACAAAAAGGATAAGCGAAATTATTTTATCCAGCGCTCGATCTCTCTGATCTACACGGTTTTGCTGGTGATAATCGTAGTGATGACTCTGGGCATTCTGGTATTCGGCAATAAATTATATGAATTTATCGGGCAGAAATCTGTTGTACTGTATCACATTCTGGGGATCGTATTTGAAAGCCGCGCCCTGATTTTCCTGTGTATTCTAACCCTGTTCTTCCTGATGCTTTACGCAACGACCAGGGATCCCCGATTTACGCTGGGCGATCTGTTTCCCGGAGCGCTGTTCTCCGCCGCGGGCTGGATGCTGTTTTCCTATCTGTTTTCCATTTATGTAGATAATTTTAACAGTCTTTCCAGAATGTACGGAAGCCTGACTACCGTTATCCTTCTGATGCTCTGGCTATACTTTTGTATGTATATCGTATTTATCGGAGCGGAATTCAACATTTATATTAAGAACCGGGTTTGGAAAAAAGCCCTGTGACCGCTTTCCGGTTCACAAGGCTTTTAGTATAGTTTGCCTATTTGAATCTCATTGTAGAAAAACTTCAGGATTTCCGAATACTCCATCCCTTCTTTTGCCATTTGACACGCCCCGTTCTGGCTCATACCAAGTCCGTGCCCGTAACCGCCTCCATAAAATTGAAACGATTTCTCCTGTTTCTCTACGACGAAAAAAGCGCTGGGCAAGGTACCGCCGTCCTTCCTTTTACTTCCGTCATGCAGGCTCAGGACTTTGCCGTCCATAGACAGCGCCCGCCGGATCGTATATTCCTTCTCGATCGAGACCGTTCCTTTTTCCCCTCTAAACTGAATCGCTTCCACAATCCCGTTGGTTCCCCGCTTGGTCACCGACACCGCCGTTACGGCGCCAATCTCCTTCCCGGTGGCATTTTTGATCAGATTCCCCAGTTCTTCGCCGGTATAAGAAATCTGCCAGCGGTAATACGGAAACTCCTTTTCATATCCATCCGCTTCTGAATGAATAAACGCCGAAAATGACGCTTCTTCCTTGTAGACAGCCTGTGCCTCATTTTCCGTTACTGCTTTTCCTTTCAGATACGGTTCCACCCCGCTGTCGCCCCGGTCTGTTGTCAGTCCGCAGGAGGTGGAAAAGAAGTATGCGGTAATCGGTTCTCCGTCATATTCCAGGATCTCTCCGTACGTTTCATTGACTGCCTGTTTCACCCTGGCGGTCGGCTTTCCGTTATTATAAACCTGACAGGCAATACTGTCATCTACATGGGCTCCATAGCTTCCATAAGCGTCATCCAGGATTGCGCGGGCCGCAAATGTCCTCGCGCAGACCGCCTGGGCTTTCAGCGCTTCCAGTTCATAGCTTGCCGGCATTTCACTGGGTACCACATAATACAGATATTGTTCCAGCGGCAGTTCATTGACAATCCGGACGCCGGTTTTTCCCATGGAGACATAGAGTTTTCCGTAATATTCCGGTTTTCCGTAACTGCGTTCGATCGTCGTGACCTGAATCGGCTTGGTCTCGCTGCTGCTTACGATCATCAATTCGCCGCCGGCATCCTCCAACATCTTCCATGTAACGGATAATTTTTCGCCGGCCTGATAAACAGTCCGTTCTTCGCCGCTATGTACCACAAAAGCTTCTTTACAGGTGACCGTTACCGCTTCATGATCGTAACTGCTGTAATCGCTGCTGCTGATCAAAACCCGGATATCCTCTACCGCAATATCCCGCAGGATCACAGCGCCGCAGATTTGATCTCCTTCCAGATAAAACCAGGTCAGATCGTGGTTAACCGGAATCTGATTCTTTTCTGTTTTTCCCAGCGTCCCGAAGTTTTTATAAACCTGAAAATCTTCTGTCAGCGGCAGTTCCCCATAATCTTCAATGGTAACGGAATTCTCTCCAACCGCCAGCACCGTCCCCCGGATCCGATCCTGCTTTGCCTTGATCTTTGTCACATATCCGTTTTCAATCTCCACATCGGCAAAGGTATCGGAAAGATCCTGCTTCAGATTCTGAACCCTGTACTGTTTCGTCTGTCCGCCGGTGAGCAATGTGATGGTATCGTCTTCACATTCCGCTATGTAACAATTGTCGTAGGATTCATATACATTTTCCTGTTGTCCCGCATGACGGATATGCCAGATCAGCCCGGCCGCCGCAAACAGCAAAATAAGAAGTATGCAGACGCATACTCCTCTGTAATTACGCTGTTCTTTTTTTCTGTGTCTTCTGCGTTGTCTCTGCGTCATGGTGTGTCAATCCATTCATACATAAAGATTCCCAGGATGCCGTCTCCTTCTAGTTTGAGTCCTAGCAAAGCTAGGTGGGCAACCGCAACCGGCAACTCTGTCGTCCACTGACACGAGGCCTGACATATCTTACCGGCGATCTAGGAATCCCAATTCAAAAATGTAGGTTCAAAATGAGAAGGAATCTCGCACATCCCAGGAATTTGTTATTTTTATTATACTCTATGCTATGCAGTTTTGCAAGTAAATATTCACGAACTTATTAAGAATAATAAATCTCTTTCAGATCCAGATATTCCAGCATATTTTTGATCGGTTCTGTTTCTTTTTTGCTTTTTGTAACCGTAACAAGACGCTTTTTCATATTTTCACGCCGCTTCAAAAATCCGCGGATCATCCACTTGATCCAATAAAACGGATACAGTGGTTTGGAAATGGAACCTTCCGGCATCTCCATTTTTAACCGCAGCCGTTCCCGGTTTGGAAATAATTCTTTTATGAACCAGCGGAATTTATTTCCGGATTCCTGTTTCATCAGACGCATTACATCCCCGTTGCCCGCCTTACCGTACAGACCGCCCGAGATAATATAATGAAACAAAAACAACTGATCTTTATCCATAGGTCCGGCGGAAAAGCAGACATCCGCGAAGCTGCTGATCCTCTCCGAAAATGTTTTTAATTCGATCGGCTCTAATGCCCGATTGATCTCATCTGTCTGCTCTGCTGTAAACGGATGAGTGCGGCGGTAAAGACAGATATCGATAATATTCCGGATTCCGGCGCCGTTGCTGACAAAATGCTTCGCCATATGCGCAATCATGTACATATACATATCGACCGGGTTCATTGTATATTCATGCTCCCGAACCGGCAGCGCGCGATCCCAGACTGAAGCAAAAAGAGGATACGGCGTAGAATGGACAGCAAACAGCTTTCGATGCAGTTCTACTTCCGTAACCGGTTTCTTCATATAAGCGTTATGATGCTCTATCTCTCCATTCAATTCAAATCCGCGTCCCTCGATTACTCTGCAGGCCGCTTCAAACTGTTCCGGTCGGATTAAAATATCCACATCTGTCATAGTACGCAGTTCCGGCGACGGATACAATTTCTTCATCTGCCAGCCCTTCAGCGGAAGATAGTCGATTCCCTGCCGGTCAAACTCCTCCATTAATGCCGTCACTTCCAGATGAACAATCGCCTCCTTTCGAACAGAACGATGATAAGCCGTCTGAAAGATCTTAGATACATGCTCCGGAACCGACAGGCTTTCCGTCCCCGGATATAGATAACCTGCAATATCCTGTTTGTATGCGATCTCATACAGCTGCTTCCAGTTAACCGGCTGTTTCCGTTCATCAAACAGACTTTGATCAAGCCGATAATCCGGCAGGATCACCGTCCGGATCAATTCCAATATCTGCTGATATTCTCTCTCCGCCATTCTTCTCCTCCGCTTTTGGTATTTTCCCGTATGTTTCCTGCATCAATCTGCTCTGTTTATTTTAGCATGGTTCTATTTCTGTGACAACACAGGTTTTATTTTCAATTGCGATCTGTTTATTGCAGATCCGTCTGGCCGCCATCCGATGCGTAATGATCAGACAGGTCTTATCTTTCAGAGCAGACAAGGCTTCCAGCAGCTTCTCCTCCGTTTCTCCGTCCAGAGCGGAAGTCGCTTCATCCAACAGCAAAACCTGTTTGTCCGCCAGGATCGCGCGGGCCAGCGCGATTCGCTGCGCCTGTCCTTCCGACAGCCCGTAGGCATTTTCTCCCAATACCGTCTGAATCCCATCCGGTAAGGCGTCCACGAACGACCTGGCCTGACTGATTTTCAATGCGCGCGCGATTTCCGCTTCTGTCGCGTCCGGCTTCACTAAAGTCAGATTCTCATAAACAGTTCCGCTTAGCAGCATATTCCCCTGAGGCACATAAGAAAACAGGCTGCGCGTCGCTTTGGAAGCCGTCTGTGCATGATTTCCGTCCGAAATACGGATCTCTCCGGCATTGGGGTGATAAACACCCAGCAGCAGCTTCATCAGCGTACTTTTGCCGATCCCGGACTCTCCTGTTATCAGACACTTATCTCCCTTTTGAATCTGTAGATTAACATGCGC
>CANQOK010000047.1 GCA_947625465.1 uncultured Lachnospiraceae bacterium
AGCGTCCCAAATAGCCATGATGGCAGACGAGAAATCGCCTCTGCGAATTTCTCGTCGCCTTCCTTCGCGTAAACGCTTCGGAATGGAAAGATAGGATTATACAAAAATAAGCGGAAATGGAGGCAGGTATGGAAGAGAAAGAGAAAAAGGAACAGTTAAAGGAGTGGATTGCCGAAGCAAAGCGGATCGTTTTCTTCGGCGGCGCCGGTGTGTCTACGGAGAGCAATATACCGGATTTTCGCAGTACGGACGGATTGTATCATCAGGAATACGCGTATCCGCCGGAACAGATTTTAAGCCACAGCTTTTATAAGAGAAATCCGTCTGAATTTTTCCGGTTTTACAGGAACAAGATGATCTATCGGGACGCAAAGCCGAACGCGGCGCACTATGCGCTGGCGAATCTGGAGGCGCAGGGAAAACTGACGGCGGTAGTCACGCAGAATATAGACGGGCTGCATCAGATGGCAGGCAGCAAACATGTATTGGAACTGCACGGAAGTATTCATCGGAACTATTGTGAACAGTGCGGAAAATTTTACGGATTGGATGCCGTCGCGGATTCCGAGGATATCCCGCGGTGCAGCTGCGGCGGAATCATTAAACCGGATGTGGTCCTGTATGAGGAAGGGTTGGATCAGAATATTATTCAGGAGTCTGTGAATCAGATCTACAAAGCCGATCTGATGATCGTAGGCGGTACTTCCCTGACGGTTTATCCGGCAGCGGGCATGCTGGACTACTTTCACGGAAACCATCTGGTCCTGATCAATCGGGATGCCACGCCGAGAGATAATATGGCGGATCTGTGCATCCGGGAGAAGATCGGGGAAGTGCTGGCGGATTATTGCCAGCCCCCGTCCAGTCCGATGATCTGACCGGTCAGATAAGCAGGCGCCTTTACAAGCAGCAGCGCCAGCTCCGCGACTTCCTCAGGCGTACCCATGCGGCCGGCCGGGATCTCCGTAAGCAGCGCATCCCGTTCTTCGGAAGACAGAAAGCGGTTCATCTGTGTATCGATAAGCCCGCAGGCAATGGCGTTTACCTGAATATTGCCGGGCGCCAGTTCTTTTGCCAGGGATCTGGTAAATGCATTGAGCCCGCCTTTGGAAGCAGAGTAGGCTGCTTCGCAGGAAGCGCCGGCCGTGCCCCAGACAGAGGAGATGTTTAGGATCGTTCCGAAACCGTTTCGCAGCATCTGCGGAATCACCTGACGGCAGGTTAAGAAGGCGCCGCTTAAATTCGTGTTCAGAAGCCGGTTCCATTCATCAGGTTCCATATCCTGGATCAGCCCGATCCGGGATATTCCCGCGTTATTGATCAGAATATGGATAGGAAATCTGCGCTGTTCCAGCTGCCGGAACAGCGTTTCTGTTTCTTCGGCGCTGCCGCAGTCGCATTGAAATGTATGACAGGGCAGCTTTGTATTCTGCCTGCACAGCGCTGCCGTTTCTTCCAAGGCCGGATAATCATGTCCGCAGGTCAGGGCCAGACCGTAGCGGCCTTCTTTGGCGAAGGCGAGGGCAAGCGCCTGTCCGATGCCCCGGGAGGCTCCGGTGATCAGCACATTGCGGACAGGGTGTGTTAAATTTGCATTAATTGTTTTTGAATCTGTCATATCGGGATTCCTTTCCGGATTTGTTATGAAATATAGTAGCACATTTCAGAAGAAAAGGCAAAGAGATTGAAAAATATTAAAAAAGTATTACAAAAATATTGACAATCCGTCAAACGTCCTGTATAATCGCTTTGTAACAGAAATGTAATAAATGGCGCAATATTGATGGGAGTTTAATTATGCAAAGGAATTTGGCGAAGGTACTTGCGCTTGTGATGGCAGCGTCGATGCTGACAGAAGTTCCGGCACTGACGGCTTACGCAGAGGAAACAGGTACCGTAAGTGAGGCAGTAACTGTGAAGGAGGTAACTACAGTCCCGGCGCAGGACCAGAAGACCACAGGCCAGACAGAAGGAGAACAGACGGAGAAAGAAACGCTCTCCGAAACTGAGATAGAGAAAGATGGAAGTACAGAGATGGCGGGAGCCGGTATTTCCGTGATCTTATCAGAATATTATTCGAAGAACAAGGATTCCAAAGATAAGATCCTGAAGCTGCTGGAGCCGGAGAAAGAGACCGAGACGACGAAGGCAGAAAAGGAAACAACTGAGAAAGAGACAACCAAGAAAGAAGAAGAGACAACAAAGGAAAAAGAACCGGAACAGCATGAGCAGTATTTTAAGAACCTTGCCATTGCGGCAGTTGGGGATTATACATATGTGAATGTCCGCGCGAAAGCAGGGACAGACGCAGAGATTGTCGGTAAGATATATGGAAACGGCGGCGCTACGATCCTGGATCAGAAGAACGGCTGGTATCATGTGAAGTCCGGCAGCATCGAGGGTTATGTGAGCAGCGATTACTTTATTACCGGTACAGAGGCTGAGAAGTATGCGCTGGAGATGGGATATGTTCTGGCATCGGTAGACGTGCCGGCATTGAATCTGCGGAAAGGCAAGAGCACAGAGACGGATATCGTAGGTTCTCTTGTTATGGGTTCTACCTACGTTGTATTAGAGATCAGCAATGGATGGGCGAAGCTGGCGGCGGATGAAACCGAGATTGGCTGGGTATCCATGGATTATGTTACGGTTCGCGCGGCACTGGAGACAGCGGTTGCGCCGAATGAAGAACCGGATTCAGAAGAACCGGAGACAACGGAGGCTGCGACACAGCAGCCGGCTACCACGCAGAAGCCGACGCAGCAGACAACGACACAGAAGCCTGCGGCACAGACGCAGAACAGTACGGCGGCATCCAGTAAGGCAAGCGAGATCATTGCCTATGCAAAGCAGTTTTTAGGCAACCCGTATGTATACGGCGGTTCCAGCTTAACGAATGGAACTGACTGTTCCGGATTTACCATGTCCATTTACGGACATTTCGGATATTCGCTGAACCGTTCTTCCAGAGATCAGGTACATAACGGCAGAGCCGTATCCCTGGACGCACTGCAGCCGGGCGATCTGGTATTCTACGCATACGGCGGCGTGATTGGACATGTTGCTATTTATATCGGCAACGGCCAGATCATACATGCAAGTTCACCGAGCACAGGAATTATGATCTCCAAGCTGAACTACGGTACAGCACCCTGTGCGGCGAGAAGAATCTTAAGTTAGTCAGAATTCATAGAATGCATTATGCGGACACTTTCCGAAACCGGAAGGTGTCCTTTTTGCATCGGCAGCCCGCAGTGGAATCTCTGCCCCGCGGCGTGTATTTGCTGAAAAAAGGATTGATTATTGTTGGAGATAATGATAAAATATTGTTCGAATATATGCAGTTGAAGGCAGAATGAGAGGAAAAACATGGGATTATTTGATAAAGTTTTCGGAACGCACAGCGAGCGGGAAATTAAACGGATCATGCCGATCGTGGACAAGATCGAATCCTATCGGGAAGAAATGGGACGGATGTCGGATCAGGATCTGCGGAATAAAACGGCGGAATTTAAGGAACGGCTGCAGAAGCGGGAGACCTTAGACGATATTTTACCGGAAGCGTACGCGGTTGTCCGGGAAGCGGCAAAGCGTGTGCTGCATCAGGAGCACTACCGGGTACAGCTGATGGGCGGTATCATCCTGCATCAGGGACGGATCGCCGAGATGAAGACCGGTGAAGGAAAGACACAGGTGGCGCTGCTGCCGGCATATCTGAATGCACTGGAAGGAAAAGGCGTTCATGTCGTTACGGTCAATGAATACCTGGCGAAGCGTGATGCCGAGTGGATGGGACAGGTTCATGAATTTCTGGGACTGACTGTCGGCGTGGTATTAAACGATATGACACGGGAAGAAAAACAGGCAGCCTATAATTGTGACATCACTTATATTACCAATAATGAAGCCGGATTTGATTATCTGCGTGACAACATGGTAATCTACAAGGAACAGCTGGTACAGCGGGAACTGCACTATGCGATCATCGATGAGGTCGACTCTATCCTGATTGATGAAGCGAGAACACCGCTGATCATTTCCGGCCAGAGCGGGAAATCGACCAGATTGTATGAGATGTGCGATATTCTGGCAAGACAGATGAAGCGCGGCGAAGATGTCAAGGAACTGAGCAAGATTGACATTTTGATGGGTGAAGAAGTAAAGGAGACCGGAGATTTCCTTGTAAACGAAAAGGATAAGGTGGTAACGCTGACAGAGGCCGGCGTGGAAAAAGTAGAGCATTTCTTTAAGATCGAGAACCTTTCTGATCCGGAGAATCTGGAGATCCAGCACAATGTGATCCTGGCTCTGCGCGCGCACAACCTGATGTTCCGCGATCAGGACTATGTGGTAAAAGATGACGAGGTTCTGATCGTAGATGAATTTACCGGCCGTATCATGCCGGGACGCCGGTATTCCGACGGCCTGCATCAGGCGATCGAGGCGAAAGAGCATGTGAAGGTAAAACGGGAAAGCAAGACGCTTGCGACCATTACCTTTCAGAATTTCTTTAATAAATACGCCAAGAAATGCGGTATGACCGGTACCGCTGTTACGGAAGAACAGGAATTTCGAAATATCTACGGCATGGATGTTGTGGAGGTTCCCACGAACCGCCCTGTGATCCGGATCGACCATGAGGACGGCGTATACAAGACCAGGAAAGAAAAACTGCATGCAGTCATTGAAGATATTAAGGCGTCTCATGAAAAGGGACAGCCTGTGCTGGTCGGTACGATCACCATTGAAGCGTCGGAAGAGATCAGCGCGCTGCTGCGCAAACAGGGGATTCAGCATAAGGTTCTGAACGCCAAGTTTCATGAACTGGAGGCGGAGATCGTGGCGCAGGCCGGCGTACACGGCTCCGTTACCATTGCGACCAATATGGCGGGCCGTGGTACCGATATTAAGCTGGACGAAGAATCCAGAGCTGCCGGAGGTCTGAAGATCATCGGCACGGAGCGGCATGAGTCCAGGAGAATCGACAATCAGCTGCGCGGCCGTTCCGGGCGGCAGGGCGATCCCGGTGAATCCAAGTTTTATATTTCACTGGAAGACGATATTATGCGTCTGTTCGGCTCTGAGCGTATGATGTCCGTGTTTAACGCATTGGGCGTGCCGGAGAATGAAGAGATCAAGCATAAGATGCTGACCAACGCCATTGAGAAGGCGCAGATGAAGATTGAGAGCAACAACTTCGCGATCCGTAAGAATCTGCTGGAATACGACCAGGTCAACAATGAACAGCGGGAGATCATTTACGCGGAGCGCCGGCGTGTTCTGGACGGCGAAAATATGCGGGATTCCATTTTGAAGATGGTAACGGATACCGTGGAAGCGACGGTAGATTCCGTGATTTCCGACGACCAGTCTCCGGAAGAATGGGATATGCTGGAACTGAATCAGCTGCTGGTGCCGATCTTCCCGATGGAACCGGTCATTTTAACTGAAGAACAGAAGCATAATTATAAAAAGGCGGAACTGAAGCACAGTCTGAAGGAGATCGCTGTAAAAGCATATGAAGACAAAGAAGCGGAGTTCCCGGAGGAACTGATGCGGGAAGCAGAGCGGGTTGTCCTGCTGCGTGTCATTGACCAGAAATGGATGAACCATATTGACGATATGGATCAGCTGCGGCAGGGAATCGGGCTGCAGGCGCTGGGACAGAAGGATCCGGTCGTAGAGTACAAGATGAGCGGTTTTGATATGTTTGACGGCATGATCGCCGCCATTCAGGAGGATACGGTCAAGGCGCTGATGCATCTGCGGATCGAGCAGAATATCGAACGGGAAGAGGTAGCGAAACCGATCGCGACCAATCGGGACGATTCCGCGCAGAAGGGACCGAAGAAGCGCGCAGACGCTAAGGTATATCCCAATGATCCCTGCCCCTGCGGCAGCGGCAAAAAATATAAATATTGTTGTGGAAGAAAGTAGGTGAGTGTGTGGTAGAGTTAGACCAGTTTAAATTTACATTAAACAGTTACGAACCATCACTGCATGAATTGAGGGATTCACTTTGACTTAGCCGGTAAGGAAAGTCAGATCGTGCAGCTGGAACAGGAAATGGAAGCACAGAACTTCTGGGAGGATATGGAACACGCCCAGAAGGTGATGAAAGAAGTAAAGAATTTAAAAGATACGGTAAGCGCGTATCGCGCACTGCAGCAGAAGTATGACGACGCGGCGACGCTGATCGAAATCGGATATGAGGAAAATGATGCGGAGCTGCTGCCGGAGATCGAAGAAGGAATCCGCAGCTTTGAAGCGGAACTGGAGGATATGCGGATCCGCACGCTGCTGTCCGGAGAATACGACAGGAATAACGCGATCCTGCGGCTGAACGCGGGCGCAGGCGGGACGGAAGCCTGTGACTGGGTTGGCATGCTGTACCGGATGTACTGCCGGTGGGCGGAGAATAAAGGATTTTCCGTGGAAACGCTGGATTATCTGGACGGAGAGGAAGCCGGGCTCAAGTCCGTTACCATACAGATCAATGGGGAAAACGCGTTCGGGTATCTGAAATCGGAGCGGGGTGTACACCGCCTGGTACGGATCTCGCCGTTTAACGCGGCAGGCAAGCGGCAGACTTCATTTGCCTCCTGCGACGTGATGCCGGATATCGAGGAAGACCTGGATGTGGAGATCAACGAGGATGAGATCCGGATCGACACCTATCGGTCCAGCGGCGCCGGCGGCCAGCATATCAATAAGACTTCGTCCGCAGTTCGGATCACCCATATCCCTACCAATATCGTAGTGCAGTGTCAGAATGAACGTTCGCAGCTGCAGAATAAGGATAAGGCCATGAAGATGCTGAAGGCGAAGCTGTATCTGTTAAAGAAGCAGGAAGAAGAAGAGAAGCAGAAAGGCATCCGCGGAGAAGTCAAAGAGATCGGCTGGGGCAATCAGATCCGCTCGTATGTCATGCAGCCGTATACGCTGGTGAAGGATCACCGGACCAATGAAGAAATCGGCAATGTGAACAGTGTTCTGGACGGGAATATCGATCCGTTTATCAGCGCATACTTGAAGTGGACGGCGCTGAAAAGTTAGGTAAAAGCATTGACTAATTTCCATTGTATGGTATAATAAATATGGTGAATTTTCATGTTCGTTCTATAGAACTGTGGCCGGTTCTATATGTAACATAATATTAAATTAGGAGGAATTAAGAAATGGCAAGAAAATGGGTATACTTATTCAAAGAGGGTAATGCATCCATGAGAAACCTGCTTGGCGGCAAGGGCTGCAATCTGGCTGAGATGACCGGATTAGGCATGCCGATTCCGCAGGGTTTTACTGTTACAACAGAAGCTTGTACAGACTATTACGCACAGGGCAAACAGATCTCTGAAGAGATTCAGGCTCAGATTTTTGAGGCGCTGACCTGGCTGGAGAATGAGAATGGCAAGAAGTTTGGAGATACAGAGGATCCGCTGCTGGTTTCCGTTCGTTCCGGCGCCAGAGCATCCATGCCCGGTATGATGGATACCATTTTGAACTTAGGTCTGAACGATATTGCTGTTGAAGGTTTTGCCAAGAAGACAGGCAATCCGAGATTCGCATATGATTCTTACAGAAGATTTATCCAGATGTATTCCGACGTTGTTATGGAAGTTCCGAAGTCTTTCTTTGAAAAGATCATCGATGATGTGAAGGAAGAAAAAGGCGTTAAGTACGACACAGAGCTGGATGTAGACGACCTGAAGGAACTGGTTAAGCGGTTCAAGGCTGTATACAAGGAGTCCATGAACGGCGCTGAGTTCCCGCAGGATCCGAAGGAGCAGCTGATGGGAGCCGTTAAGGCCGTATTCCGTTCCTGGGACAACCCTCGTGCCATCGTTTACCGTCGTATGAACGATATCCCGGGCGATTGGGGTACCGCTGTCAACGTACAGACCATGGTATTCGGCAACAAGGGCGACACATCAGGGACAGGCGTTGCCTTTACCCGTAACCCGTCTACCGGCGCGAAGGGTATTTTCGGCGAGTACCTGATCAATGCACAGGGCGAAGACGTTGTTGCCGGCGTTCGTACACCACAGCCGATCAGCCAGTTGGAGAAGGATCTGCCTGAATGCTACAAGCAGTTTATGGAACTGGCCATGAAGTTAGAGAATCATTTCCATGATATGCAGGACATGGAGTTTACGATTGAGGAAGGCAAGCTGTACTTCTTACAGACACGTAACGGTAAGAGAACAGCCCCTGCCGCTATTCAGATCGCATGCGATCTGGTAGATGAAGGTCAGATCACAGAGGAAGAGGCTGTTTGCCGGATCGAGGCGAAGTCCCTGGATCAGCTGCTGCACCCGACATTTGACGCTGCCGCATTAAAGGCAGGCGAAGTGATCGGCAGCGCACTGCCGGCATCTCCGGGCGCTGCAGCAGGTAAGGTTTACTTTACCGCAGAGGAAGCAAAGGAAGCCGGTATCGGCGGCCGCGGCGAGCGGGTTATTCTGGTTCGTCTGGAGACCTCTCCTGAAGATATCGAA
>CANQOK010000048.1 GCA_947625465.1 uncultured Lachnospiraceae bacterium
AAGATCGTCCTGCCCTGTACCGCCTGCCATTACTGTGTGAGCCACTGCCCGCAGGGACTGGATATTCCGACCTTGCTGGCTTTCTACAATGAACACTGCTTCACCAAAGGCGGATTTATCGCGCCGATGGCCCTGTCCTCGTATCCGAACGACAAGCTGCCAAGCGCCTGTTTAGGCTGCAGAAGCTGCGAAGCCGTCTGTCCGCAGCAGATCAAGATTTCTGAAGCCATGGCTGATTTTGCCGAAAAATTAGATATGTAAAACGATGGAGAAACATAGCGGAGGTGTCACATGAAAATCAGGAAATTGCGGCAAATCGAAGTCTCAGAGATTGGGATGGGATGTATGACCTTGGCAAAAAATTGTGACAAGGAGGTTTTCAAGTATGAGAAAACGGGTTTTACCTTTTTTCCTCGCATTTTTGTTACTGCCCATGGTATTCACAGGTTGCAGTACACAGAATGAATCTGCAAAAGGCAGTTCCGGAAATCAAAATCAAACATCATACAATGTAAATTCGTCCGGTACAAATTCCGAAAAAAGTGACGATTCAACCGACAGCGGAAATAACAGCACTCCGTCCGGTGAGCAAACGGATTCAGATTCGGATGCACCGATTGTCTACATGACGACCGACATCTCCCCGGAGGGGCTCATGGCGGTATATGAAGCCATCGGCTGGAAGCCCACCGGGAAGGTCGCCGTCAAGCTGTCCACCGGCGAGCCGCCTGCCAGCAATTATCTGCGGCCGGAACTCATCAAGGATCTGGTGCAATCGGTAAGCGGCACGATTGTGGAGTGCAATACCGCCTACGGCGGTTCCCGCTCCGAGACAGCCATGCACTATCAGGTCGCAAAAGACCACGGCTTTACTGAAATCGCAGATTTTCAGATTCTTGACGAGAATGGCTCCATGACGCTGCCGGTAAACAGCGGCTCGGTTCTGAAAGAGAACTATGTGGGCGCGGCGTTTGCCGACTACGATTCCTACCTTGTCCTTTCCCATTTCAAGGGGCATTCCATGGCGGGATACGGTGGAGCGATCAAGAATATCTCCATTGGGCTTGGCTCCAGTAAAGGCAAGGCATGGATTCACAGCGGCGGCACAGGCGGCAGTATTTGGGGCGGCGAGCAGGACGCCTTTCTGGAAGCTATGGCGGAAGCTGGAAAGTCCGTGTCCGATTATCTTGGAAACGGTGAACGAATCGTCTATGTCAATGTGATGAACCGTTTGTCTGTGGACTGCGACTGCGACGGCAATCCCGCCGAGCCGGACATTCACGATATCGGAATTTTAGCGTCTGCCGATCCTGTGGCGCTGGATCAGGCGTGCATTGACCTGATTTACGCGCAGAAAGACGGCGACGGTGCCTCCCTGGTACAGCGCATCGAATCCCGAAACGGTCTGCATACGTTGGAACACGCAGAGGAAATCGGACTTGGAAGCCGCACATATGATTTGGTGAACATAGATGAGTGAGATTGTTGAAATTCTGCAAAGGGAGTTTGTATATATTCAATATTACTTTTTGCTCCAACTCCGACAGATCGCCGGGTATTGGATCCTCGGCATGCTTGTCGGTTCGCTCGTTTCTGTGTTCGCAAAGGACACGATTCACGGAGCCTTTGACCGTATCCGTGATAAGAAGTGGGGGCTGTGGGGCGTTGTTCCTGCAAGCCTGCTGGGGATTGCGTCTCCGCTTTGTATGTACGGCACAATCCCCATTGCGGCGTCCTTCTCCAAACATGGAATGCGGCACGACTGGCTGGCGGCATTTATGATGTCCAGCGTACTTTTGAATCCCCAGCTCATCATGTACTCCACCGCATTGGGAACGACAGCGCTGGTGATTCGCCTTGTGTCCTGCACGGTCTGCGGAATCGTGGCGGGCATCGTGGTACATATTTTCTACAAGGACAGATCGTTTTTCAATTTTAAGGGCTTTGAACCGAGGGCAAGCCATGATACCCACCCGAACCTGTTTCTGCGGTTTCTGTTCAATCTCGGCAGAAACATCAAAGCGACCGGACTATATTTCCTACTGGGCGTCCTGCTTTCCGCCCTGTTCCAGCGTTACGTCCCGGCAGATAAATTCGCTGCCCTGTTTGGAGAGGCAAACGAGGGCTTCGGCATTCTGATGGCTGCGACCATCGGCGTTCCCATCTACGCCTGCGGCGGCGGGACGATTCCGTTGATTCGCGAATGGCTTGCTATGGGCATGAGCATGGGCAGTGCTTCGGCCTTTATGATCACCGGCCCGGCAACTAAAATCACAAACCTCGGCGCACTGAAAATCGTGCTGGGCGCAAAGCGGTTTTTGCTTTATCTCGCCTTTGTCATGGCGTTTTCGTTGGTGACCGGATTGCTTGTCAATCTGATTATATAAACTCAAATAAAAAAGAAAAGGAGATTCTATCATGCCTACTATGGTAAAAACATTATTCAAACCTCGTCTGTCGGTGAAAGTACAGACACTTGCAACCCTGTCCGCAGTCGTCGGAGCGCTTGCCGTTCCGCAGATCTTTCATCTGCTCAGTGCCGCATCAGGCTTAGGAACGGCGCTCGGTGAAGCATTCCTGCCGATGCATCTGCCGATTTTGTTGGTCGGTCTGCTGGCAGGTCCGTACACCGGCGCCATTTCGGGACTTTTAGGTCCGCTTTACAGCTTTGCGCTTTCCGGGATGCCGGGCGCGGCGATGCTGCCCTTTATGATGATCGAGCTTTGCGTCTACGGGCTTACGGCAGGACTTCTGCAGAATGCCAAGCTGCCTACCATCGGGAAAGTCGTTGTGGCGCAAGTTGCCGGACGCGCCGTGCGTGCGGTCGCTATTTTGCTGGCCGTCTATGCGTTCGGGAACAGTCAGATTGCTGTTTCGACGATTTGGATGAGCATTGCCACCGGACTGTTCGGACTTGCTCTGCAGTGGGCGCTTTTGCCGCTGATCGTCTACCGCGTGGAGAATTTGAAGAAAAATGAAAAGTGATTTGGAGCAGGCAAAAACACTACTGGAAGAAAATAATTACACCTGCGTTTTGTGCAAAGACGGACAAATCTATACCAGCACAGAACGCGGTGTAAAGCCGCTGATCGCTTTTGCCGAGAGTGGACAGGATTTCAGGGATTTCAGTGCGGCGGATCGAATCGTCGGCAAAGCAGCGGCGATGATTTACGTTCTGCTGGGCGTTCAAACGGTCTTTGCGGAAGTGATGAACGAAGACGGAATCTACACGCTTGCAAGGCATGGAATCACGCCGCTATGCAATACCTCTGTCAAAGAGATTCGCAACCGAACGAATACGGGAATGTGTCCTATGGAGGAAGCTGTAAAAGAGATTGCTGATCCCCAAGAAGGACTGTATACGGTGAAAAGACGTCTTGAACAAATGATGACAAAACACTAACAGCAAGAATCAACTCATGCCGAAAGGGAAATGAGAGCGTATGCGTTTGTGAAACGGGATCTCGGCAATTATATGCTCTTGAGGTATTACTTCGTCTTCCTGTAAAATGATAAGTTTTGGCATATTTACATTTTACACTCAGAACCGGGTTTTTCGAAGCCCGGTTCTTAAATTTATGTATGCAAAAGGAGCTGCGCACTAATTAGTGCGACAGCCCCAGCGACTTCGAAAAATTTTTTTAGATGATCGGGAAAAAGCGGGATTGCGTAAAAATCAGGTTTGGCTACGTAAAAGTCAGAATTTCCACCTTGAAAAATACCGGGAAACTATGATATAATCATACAGTTAAAAGTTGATATGGATTTTATACGCATTTTTGCCGTATTTCATATTGGCGTATAGCGCGGTGTTTACACAGCGGTCGGAGACCGCTCCGGAATGGAGGCTTCTATGCGGATTGCAGTCTGCGATGATGACCTGAGAGAACAGAAACAATTTGACGAAGCGCTGCAGGAATGGGATCCGACACAGAACGCGGAGAAGTTTTTCAGTGGTGAGGCCCTGCTGAAAGCGGCCCGGAACCTGCCGCATTTTGATATTGTTTTTTTAGATATTTATATGCCGGGTGAGAATGGTGTGGACATTGCGGGGAAGCTGCGCGCAGTCTCCCCTGAGACCGGGATCGCGTTTGTGACGACCAGCCCGGAGCATGCGGTGGAGGCGTTTTCTCTGCGTGCGCTCCATTATCTGGTTAAGCCGGTGACAGCCGAAGATATAGATGAAACATTCCAGCGGCTGCAGATACTTTACGCAAAACAGGCTTCCTCCCCGGTAAGAGAGAGGCTATCCTTTGCAGTGGGACCGGAACGGTATACGGTATTTCTGGATCAGATCTGTCTTTTGGAAAATGAAAATCACGCGGTCAATGTTTCCCTGTCCGACGGACGCCGGCTGAAGGTCTGGATGACTTTTCATGAACTGGAACAGAAGCTGGACGGGAGTTTTCTGAAGATCAACCGGGGAATCATTGTGAACATGGATTATATCATACAGATAGGGCCGGAGTTCTGTATCCTGCGGAACGGAAATCAGCTGCCGATTGCGATCCGACAGAGCACGGCCATCCGCGCGGCTTATGACGACTATGTGTTTGACCGGCTTGCACGGCACAGGGATGATGAATAAGGAGGTTCCTGCATGATTGTATATCTGCAGAATGCGGTAGGATTTCTCATACAGACGCTGCCATGTGTCCTGATGATCTTTATGCCGTTTCCCGGGGAAGATTACCGTTTCCAACGCAAACGGGTATTTTGGTGGATGACGGGTATGACGGCAGTCGCTGCCGCATTGTTTTCGGCGGTGCTGTGCCTGCGGGATCTGGAGAAATATCCAAGACATATCATGATCTCCAATACCCTTATGCTTGTCATGATCCTGTTGATCCTGGCGGCGTATATCTGGCTGGTACGGGAAATGCTGATCAAAAAGATCCTGGTATTCGCGATCGTGCTGTTTTATGCGGTGACGGTATTTGTACTGGTCAATATGCTGTACGCGGTTCTTTATCCCGGACAGGTGGATACGACCTTATATCCCTATACGGGACGGTTTCTGATGCTCTATGCCGCCGTGACCGCGCTGCTGTTTCCTGTGATGCTGTTCTGCGTGATCCGTCCGCTGAAGGAATATATCCTGGAAATAGAACCGCGGAATATGCGTCGGGAATTTCTCATTGTCATGGTGGTCACTCTGGTTTATTTTGCTCTGACGATCTATGGGGAAACGTCTTTTGGAAATATAGATATTTTAGTTCTGTATCTGCCGGTACTGGTGTTTTTAACGCTGAATCAGATCCTGATCTACTGGCTGGTCTTCCGGGAATCCGTGCGGCGCAAACGGGACAATGAACAGCGGTGGGCTATGGAGATCCAGCAGCTTCAGTATGAGAAGATTGCGAGCGATATGGAAAGTACCCGGCGGATGCGCCATGATCTGCGCCATCATTACAATGCCCTGAATGATATGTTGGAGCGGGAACAGCTGGATGAGATGCGGGAATATCTTTCCGGCGTGATTCAGACTACTTTTAAGCGGGACAGTGAGATTTATTGCAGGAATATGACGGTCAACGGACTCCTGCAGTATTATACGAGGCTTGCCAGAGACGCGGATATCCGATGCAAAGTCCGGGCCGAGTGCGGCGATCTGGCGATAGAACCGGCAGACCTGACCGTGCTGTTTGGAAACGCGATGGAAAACGCGATCAACGCCTGCAAAAAATGTACGGAGAACCGATGGATCGATGTGCAGGTTGGTACGATACAGGGATCGCTTGCGATTGAGATATCCAATTCCTGCAAAAGCGTGCGGCTCGACCGCCATTTTCAGACGGAAGACGGCTTTTCGCCGCCCGAGGCATTTTTAAGTGATCGCGCCGGCAGCGGGTACGGTCTGCGCAGTATCGCGCACACCGCGCAGAAATACGACGGAAGTGCTAAGTTCCGGTTCAACGCCGAAAAGGAAATGTTTACGGCGCGGATCCGGTTAAATATAAATAAAAATTTATAATAAATTATTGGAGGAATGGCTGATATGACTACATTTCTTATTGGACTTGCGATTCTTTTGATCGGAGGTATTTTGTACGGTAAGGTGTGCGAACGGGTGTTTAAGCCCGACGACCGGCAAACACCGGCGGTGCGCCTGAATGACGGTATGGATTATGTACCGATGAAAAAATGGAAAAATTCATTGATTCAGCTTTTGAATATTGCCGGGACCGGACCGATCCTGGGACCGATCCAGGGAATCTTGTTCGGACCGATCGCATTTCTGACGATTCCGATCGGCTGTATTATCGGCGGCGCGTTTCACGATTATATGTGCGGGATGATCTCCGTACGGGAAGACGGCGCGCAGATGCCGGTGCTGATCCGGAAGTATCTGGGAAAATACATATATCCGATCTACAATGTGTTTGTATGCCTGTTGATGCTGCTGGTCGGCACGGTATTTATCTATACGCCCGGCGATCTGTTTGTTACACAGATCTTAAATGCGGACAACGGCGTTACCAATCCCGTGGTCTGGATCGTATACGGTGTGATTTTCGCATATTACATCATCGCGACCCTGTTCCCGATCGATAAGATCATCGGTAAGATTTATCCGATCTTCGGTATGCTCCTGATCCTGTCGGCGGTCGGCGTGTTTATCGGTCTGTTTGTAAACGGCTATCCGCTTTCTGATATCTGGACGACCGGCGTGATCGGAGTTCATCCGAAAGGACTGCATTTTATACCGGTCTTCTTTGTAACGGTTGCCTGTGGAATCGTATCCGGATTCCATTCCACACAGGCCACGCTGATCTCCCGCACGATGAAGAGTGAAAAAGAAGGACGCACGACCTTTTACAATATGATGATCGGCGAAGGATTTATCGCCATGATCTGGGCTGCCGCAGCCATGGGCGTAATGAACATCGGACTGGCGACGGCTTCAACCGACGCAACCGATGTAGTCGGCATTATCGCCAAGAATATGCTGGGCAGCGTAGGCGGCATCATCGCGGTGATCGGCGTCATTGTACTGCCTATCACTTCCGGCGATACGGCGCTGCGTTCGCTCCGTCTGATCGTGGCGGACGCCTTAAAGATCGACCAGTCAAAGAAAATAAACCGGCTGAAGATCTCCCTTGTGATCTTTGCGCTGGTAGCGGCGATCCTGGTGTTCGCGAAAATCAATAAAGAAGGCTTTAATGTGCTCTGGCGGTATTTCGCGTGGGCGAATCAGACAATCGCCGTATTCGCATTCGCGATGATCACAATCTATATGATGCGGAACCAAAAGCCATTTCTCATGTCGCTGGTACCGGGAATGTTCTATATGTTCATCATAACCAGCTTTATCTTAAACGCGACGATCGGATTCAATCTGTCGTGGCCGGTCAGCTATGGGGTCGCCGGAGTGCTCACGCTGGCGTACGGAGCGGTGCTGGTATACTATGGAAATAAACAGTCCATAAACGGACGGAATAGAGGATAGTATGGCAAATTCGATTTTCAGGGAAAAAAGTATCGAGCGGGTATCGTCGCCCGAACAGTTAAATGATTATATACGGGTTACAACGCCGGGGATCTGGATCACGCTTGCGGCGGTCGTTGTGCTGCTGGCAGGCTTTCTGGTCTGGGGCGTTGTCGGTTCGCTGGAAACCAAAGTAGACGCTGCGGCTGTCTCGGATTCCGGAACCGTTACCTGCTATGTCAGGGAAGCGGAGATTGCCGATATCGCGCAGGGAGACTGTGTGCGGATCGGCGACGGGGAATATACCGTGCGGGTGATTTCGGCTGAGCCGGTTGCCGTGGACGACAGCTTCTCTGATTACGCGCTGCATGTCGGTAATCTGACGGCAGGCGAATGGGTATACCCGGTTACGCTGGACGGCTCCCTGCCGGACGGCGTCTATGCTTCTTCGGTCATTACAGACAGTGTTTCTCCGATTTCTTTCTTGTTTAATTGAGGTGTGTGATGAAGAATAAAAAGCAGAACAAGCCAATTATAGGTCTGGGGGGGGGTAGCTAAGGTTCCCGTCGTTATGCAGATGGAAGCGTTGGAATGCGGCGCCGCCTCTCTGACGATGATCCTTGCCTATTACGGCAAGTGGGTCCCGCTTGAGCAGGTCCGTTCGGACTGCGGCGTATCCCGCGACGGTTCCAACGCGAGAAACGTTCTGAAAGCGGCCCGCAGCTATGGGCTGACGGCAAAGGGCTATCGCTATGAGCCCGAACAGCTCAGAGAAAACGGGAAATTTCCCTGTATTATCCATTGGAATTTTAATCATTTCGTTGTCTTGTGCGGCTTTAAGGGCAATAAAGTTGTGCTCAATGATCCCGCCAAAGGCCATTATACCGTCTCGACAACTACTAATCAATTTTGTTTAGAGATTATTATTTGTCGTGTATGTAGGTCTTTTGATTATTTGATATAT
>CANQOK010000049.1 GCA_947625465.1 uncultured Lachnospiraceae bacterium
AAAACCACGTCTTCCTTGCGTTTGAAATAGGTATAGAATGTGCCATTTGAAACGCCGCAGGCTTTTGTGATCTCTTCAACGGATGTGTTGACCAGGCCCCTTTCACATACCAGCCTTTTTGCCGCCTCCAGCAGCTTTCGCCTGGTTTCCAGTGCGGCAATCTGCCGGTTCGTCATTTTCTTTGTCACGCCATCATCTCCTTTGTGCGATTTCATTATATCACGTTCACTGAATTTAAGTCAATGACTTTTAATCAATTTTTATTTTGGCTATTGCTTATACCGAATTCGGTATAATAAATCGAGTGTATATTAAGAACTCCCTCCAATCTGAAAACTCGGAATTGGAAGGAGAAGGTTCCATCATCGAAAATATTATCGCAGCCTTTTGACATCAGAACCGACAACAACATCTTGATACTATCACGACCAGAGTAAAACTGTCCGGCATCCACGTTCTGATAGAAACAACCGATTAGATTCTCAAAAACCTTCAAGGTGAAAAAAAAGTGCAGTAAATAACTGAAAAATTCAGCTATGGAACTGCACTTCTTTTTTACGGTAAATGGCTTCTAATAATCTTCCATAATATTATTATTAAAAATTTTTTGTACCCCACATACTTTTCTCTGTACCCCATTTTGTACCCCATTTTTCTGTAACGATATGAAGAAAAATGAGTTATTTTGTAAAAATCACAGTTACTGAGAATGTCTCTATAATACGCATAGATCCTTGATTTTACAGTACTTTACCGCAGTTCATAAGGAGTCATCTGATAAACGTAGTAATTAAGCCAATTGCTGTACAGACAGTTGGAATTCCCCCGCCATGTCAAAAGCGGCTTATTCTCCGGATTATCGTCTTTATAATAATGATAGGGAATCTGAATATCCAATCCTTTTTCCAGATCACGCCTGTATTCCTTATCCAGTGTCATCCGGTCATATTCCGAATGGCCCGTGACAAAAATCTGCTTGCCTTCTTCCGCAATGATAATATAGCTGCCTGCCTGCTCGGACCGCGCCAGAACCGTCAGCGCCGGATTCGCCGCTACTGCTTCCTCATCTATTCCGGTATGCCGGGAATGCGGCGCCAGAAATACATCATCAAAACCGCGCAGCAGAGGAACCTTGCGCAGCAGCGCCGTGTGTTCAAATACGCCGAACATCTTATGCGGCAGCAGCACTTTCCGGATTCCGTAATGATAATACAGCCCTGCCTGCGCGCCCCAACAGATATGAAAGGTACTGGTTACGTTGGTTTTGGACCACTTCATGATCTCCGTCAATTCCTCCCAGTAATTCACTTCCTCAAATTCCAACTGTTCCACCGGCGCGCCGGTAATGATCAGGCCGTCATAAGACAACGCTTTAACTTCCGAAAAGGTCTTATAAAACTTATTGAGATGGCTGATCGGCGTATTCTTGGAAATATGCGTCTCCACATATAAAAAGGTAATTTCCACCTGTAACGGCGTATTCGACAATGCGCGCAGTAATTGAATCTCGGTCTCTTCCTTCAGCGGCATCAGATTCAGAATCGCGATCTGCAGCGGACGGATATCCTGACTGATCGCGCGGTTCTCGTCCATAATAAATATATTTTCTTTCTCAATCACGGCTTTTGCCGGTAAATCTCCCTGAACTTTAACGGGCATTTCTTTTCCTCCCTTGCCTGCTTACATATTGCTTCTCTAAAATAACCAATCCCTATTCCAGCATATCCAGGAACTGTTCCTCGGTGATGACTGCCACTCCCAATTCCTTCGCCTTTCGGTTTTTTGTGGAATTGGACATGGCGTCATTATTGATCAGATAATCCGTCTTGCCGGTCACGCTGCCGGTCACCTTGCCGCCCAGATTTTCGATCAGTTCCTTCATCTCATTCCGGTTGGCAAAATGCGCAACGGAGCCGGTGATCACAAAGGTTTTACCCGCCAGCTTCTGTTCCGCAGACTCCTCCTGCTGCCCGGTCAGAGTCACCTGTTCCAGCAGATGATCGTACTGCTGCCGGTGTGCCGGATTTGCGAAAAATGTCACATAGGCATGCGCGATCACATCACCGATCCCCTCAATCTGCACCAGTTCTTCTTCCGTGGCCGCCGCCGCCTTCTCCGGATCCTCTGCAAACTGCTTACAGATGAGCTTTGCGGTTGCCAGCCCGATGTTTGGAATCCCCATTCCGTACAGAATCCGGTATAAAACGGTATCTCTTGCCTGCTCGATGGATGCGGTCAGATTTTCAAAGGATTTTTCTCCCAGTCCTTCCATAGATACGATCTGCTCTCTATGTTCTTTCAGATGAAAAATATCACACCGCTCCTTTAAAAGCCCCTGCGCGATCAGCTTCTTCAGCGTCTCTTCAGAGAGCCCGTCAATATTCAGCGCGTCCCGGCTGACAAGGTGCGTAAAGGACTTCACATGCTTGGCGCTGCATTCCGGATTGGTGCAGTACAGGGTTCTGGTTTCGTTTTCTTCCTGAATCACAGCAGGGCCGCCGCAGGCCGGACAGGTTTCCGGAATCTCCAGATTCCCGCTGCCGGTCAGATTTTCCGCGATCTGCGGAATGATCATATTTGCCTTATAGACCAGTAAGCGGTCGCCGATTCCCAGTTTCAGGGCTTCCACAATACTGATATTGTGCACGCTGGCGCGGCTTACTGTCGTTCCTTCCAGTTCCACCGGTTCAAAAATTGCCACCGGATTGATCAGGCCGGTACGGCTGGGACTCCACTCCACAGAAAGCAGTTTCGTTTCCGCCGTTTCATCCTGCCACTTAAATGCAATCCCGTTTCTCGGGAATTTTGCCGTCTGTCCCAGAGACAGCCCGTATGCGATATCGTCATACATTAAAACCAGGCCGTCGGAAGGCACGTCAAAAGTTTGGATCGCTTCGGCAAACGAGTCTACCGCAGCCGCAACCGTCTCCCGGTCGGTCATTCGATATTCCACTACTTCAAACCCCTGGCTTTTCATCCAGAGAAATTGTTTTTCAATGGAATTTTCAAAGTCAACCCCGTCTGCTTCGATCAGCGCAAACGCGAAAAAATGCACCCGGCGCTGTGCCGTGACCGCATTGTTTAACTGACGGACCGTTCCGGCACACAGGTTTCTCGGATTCTTATATTTGCCCTCCGCTTCTTCAATGCCGTCGTTGATCTGGATAAAATCGGAATATCGGATCACGGCTTCCCCACGCAGTACCAGGTGTCCGGCATATGCGATCCGAAGCGGCAGATTGACAAAGGTCTTCGCATTATTGGTCACCACTTCTCCAACTTCTCCGTTTCCTCTGGTCACTGCCTTTACCAGCTCTCCGTTCTCATAGGTCAGTACCACAGTCAACCCGTCCAGCTTCCAGGAGAGGATTCCTCTCTGCTCCCCCAGAAATTCCGCCAGCTGCTCCCGCTCCTTCGTCTTATCCAGGGAAAGCATCGGGCTCGGATGGCGCTCTTTCGGAAGCTCCGTCAGCACCTCATACCCCACCCGGACCGTAGGACTGTTTGCCAGCGTGATCCCGGTCTCTTTCTCCAGGGCTGTCAGCTCATCATACAATTTATCATATTCAAAATTCGTCATGATCTCCGCGCCGTCCTGGTAGTATGCTTTCGCGGCTCGGTTCAGCGTAATGACTAATTCCTGCATTCTCTCTTTTTGGTTCATGTTTCCTCCACTCCGGATCTCCGCCTGGGCTTCCCGTCTCGTTTCATATCCTGTTTCATTTTTTCCCAGATTTCAGGCGGCACTTCTTTCCATTCTCCTTCTGCCAGTGTGCCCAGTTCCAGATTTAAAATTCGGATCCGCTTCAATTTCACAACGCGGTATCCCAGAGTCTCACACATTCTACGGATCTGTCGGTTCAGGCCCTGCGTCAAAATGATCTGAAATGTTTTTTTACCGGTCTGTTTGACTTTGCAGGGGCGGGTCACCGCATCTAAGACCGTTTCTCCGTTCCGCTTTGCGGTGAGGTGTACGCCCTGACGCATATTCTGCAGAAAACTGCCGGTAATCTCTTTATCTACAGTCACAACATATTCTTTTTCATGGTAATTCGCGGCTCGCTGCAGGTCGTTGGCAAAGGTCCCGTCATTCGTCAAAAGAAGCAGACCGGAGGACCGCTTATCCAGCCGTCCCACATAAAACAGTCTGGACGGATAGCTGACAAAAGCAATGACGTTATCCGGATTTGCCGGGTCTGCCGTACACTCGATGCCTTCCGGTTTGTGAAGCATGAGAAGCACCGGCTTCTGTTTGGGCTGCACCGGTTTTCCCTCACAGGTCACTGTGTCTCCCGGCTGTACCAGCTGCCCGATTTGAGCCGGCCGCCCGTTGATCCGGACATGGCCCGCCTCGATCAGAACATCCGCCTGCCTCCGGGCGCAGACGCCTGCCCGGCTTAAATATTGATTGATCCGGATTCCCTTCGTTTCTTCCATTCCTGCCGCGAACCTTTCTTCTGATTTGCAAAAGGCTGTCCCTGCAAAAGGGACAGCCCTGATATAACGCATATGTAGTCAAAACAAATACGGTCTGGAACCCTTATACGATTCCCTGCGCTGTCATTGCGTCTACAACCTTTTCAAATCCGGCAATATTGGCGCCTACAACGTAGTTGCCCTCTGCGCCGTAACGCTTTGCAGCATCATCCATGTTGTGGAAAATATTAACCATGATATTCTTTAACTTGGAATCAACCTCTTCAAAGGTCCAGCTTAACCGCTCGCTGTTCTGAGACATCTCCAGTGCGGAAGTTGCAACACCGCCTGCATTGGCAGCCTTGCCCGGTGCAAACAGAATGCCGTTCTTCTGCAGATACTCGGTAGCCTCCAGCGTAGTCGGCATATTAGCGCCCTCTGCAACTGCAATGCAGCCGTTTTCAACCAATGCCTTCGCGTCATCCAGCAGCAGTTCGTTCTGCGTTGCGCAAGGCAGTGCGACATCACAGGGAATGGTCCATACGCCTCTGCCCTCATGATACTGCGCGCTCGGTCTGTTGGCAGCATACTCGGTCAGTCTTGCACGTTTTACTTCTTTTACTTCCTTCAGCAGAGCAACATCGATGCCTTCCGGATCGTATACCCAGCCTGTGGAATCAGAAACAGTAACTACCTTAGCGCCTAACTGCTCCGCTTTCTGTGCGGCATAGATCGCAACATTACCGGAACCGGAAATACATACGGTCTTACCGGCAATCTCCTTACCGTTGCACTTTAACATTTCTTCTGTCAGATACAGCAGACCATAGCCGGTTGCCTCTGTTCTTGCCAGAGAACCGCCGTAGGATAAGCCCTTGCCTGTCAGCACGCCTTCATATACGCCGCGGATTCTCTTATACTGGCCAAACATATAACCGATCTCTCTTGCGCCTGTTCCGATATCACCGGCCGGAACGTCTGTATCGGCGCCGATATATTTGCACAATTCTGTCATAAAGCTCTGGCAGAATGCCATAACCTCACGGTCGGATTTGCCCTTCGGATCAAAGTCAGAACCGCCCTTGCCGCCGCCGATGGCAGCGGCTGTCAGGGAATTCTTGAAAATCTGCTCAAAGCCTAAGAACTTGATAATACCTAAATTAACAGACGGATGCAGACGCAGACCGCCCTTATAAGGACCGATCGCGCTGTTAAACTGTACACGGTATCCGGTATTTACCTGTACTTGTCCCTTATCGTCTACCCAGGGTACTCTGAACTTGATCTGACGTTCAGGGTTAACCAGTCTCTCCAGTAAAGCTTCTTTCCGGTACTTCTCCTCGTTTGCTTCCACAACGGCGCGCAAAGACTCCAATACTTCCTTTACAGCCTGATGGAATTCCGGTTCGGCAGGATTCTGCTTTACTACCAACTCAATGACTTCATCAACATAAGACATTGTTTCTTCCTCCTTACATGGAAATATATAAATTCATCTTTGTGATTATAGTACATTGCCATTCATTTTGCAATATTTTTTTCTGCTGTTTCTGCAAAAAGCTCCCGCCGGACATTCCCTTAATCTCCGAGCAGAGATTTACAGAACGCATCCAGCGTTTTATCCTTTTCTCTTGCCGCTTTCAGCTTTTTATCCACATCCGCGTTAAACGCCTTCACATCTTCGTCCTGATTCAGAGAAGAAATGTATTGGCCGATCTCTCCGTCAGGTTCCCATGCATGAATATACCAGGATCCCTTTTCCGGATCTTTGACAACATAGAGAACCGCAGAACTGGGAGCCGGCGTTTCGATATTCAGAAATTTGGTATTATAAGCGGCATATACCACATGGGCATTGTCTGTCATTCCCTTTTTCAAAGAAAGCGTGATCCCGGAATATCCTTCGATATACGCGGTTTCATTCTTCATTTCCTTCAGGACTTCATCGGTCAGATTGTCTACATATTTCTTTAACTGCTTCTCATCTGCCTTTACCTTAGCGGAAAAATAGGCTTTTACCAAATCTGTGATCTCCTGATCTGTATTGTTCACCAGGTCATTTTCCGTGCTTTCCTCCTGGCTGTCCGTCTGCGGCTCCGGCGTCTCCTGCGTTTCGCCTTCAAATTCCGGCGTCGTTTTTTCTTCTGCCGTCTGCAGCGTCGGATCCGTCTCCGATTCGGCTTTGCCGGATCTGACAGCCTGAACGATCACAAACAGGATCGCAAGCACCAGGATCACTAATGCCGTCACACATACAGCCGTGATCATCTGCCGTTTTTTTCTCTGCTTCTGCAGCTGCCTTTTTTTGCTGATCCGCTGTCCGTTATGTGGCTGTCCGCTATGCCGTTGTTCGGTATGCTGTTGTCCTGTATGCTGCTGTCTGTTATTTTGCTGGCCGGCAGGGCGCTGCCCCTTATGTACATTTCTTTGATTCCGATCATTTCCAGGCTGTTCCATATGTTTCCTCCCTCGTACCGGGTCTGGTATCTTCCCCTCAATATGCCCTACATCATAGCAAAATAATTAAAAAAAATCAAGATTTGTGGTTGATTTCTCACGAAACATCATGTACAATAGCCTTGTTGCGATCTGCACCCGTGGCCTAATGGATAAAGCGTTGCCCTCCGGAGGCAAAGATGTGGGTTCGATTCCCGCCGGGTGTATGTGATGAAAGGTGCGAAACCCCAGTAAAATCAAGGGTTTCGCATTTTTTATTGGAAGCGGGTTTGATTACCTTTGATTACTTTTTTGATTACCTTCTTTTGTCACTTTTTTAGTAATTTTCATCACTTTTTATCAGTTCTTTACCGATTTTTGAGACTTGCGCTGATTTGTAATCCATACGATCTATTTTCTTTACTATTCCTTTTTATCTTTTTTATTGCTTATTTGTCTATATACGTTTCCTTCTACATAGGCCTTTTTTCTATTATTTTCCCATATTCCATAAGCAAAACCTACAATCATAAATATAAATTGTATTCCATTATCTTTTATAAACCCATAAATTATAAATCCTACAATAACAATCATTGCAATAGTTAATTCAAAAAAGTGTTCCTTATCCCATTTATCGCTATAATATTTTATCTTCTCTTTTAAAGTAAAGGAACTATTTTCTAATGCTTTAAGCAAATTATTATCAGCCTGTTCTTTAAATTTTTCTTCTTTAATTTTTTCACCATTAAAAAACTCATTTAGAGTAATACCTAAAATATTACATAAATCTTTATATAAAGATACATCTGGTAAGCATTTCCCATTTTCCCAACGACTTACTGACTTATCAGTTACTCCTAACCTCTCGGCAAGTTGTGCTTGTGTTAATTTTTGTTCTTTTCTTAAATTGGCAATAAACCTTCCTATTTTCTCTTGATCCATGTTTCTTGCTCCTTTCAAGAACAATTATATAACTCCTATAAAATAATAAACAGGACACAAAGCGAGAGTTAGATAAATGCTTATATCAGAACTCGGCTGATTTGTTTTTGTCCTTACTAAGCAATGATCCGCTTCACTCCGGAACGAATACATCCGGCCTCCTATTCTCCAAAATAGCGGGCAATCTCTTTCATCCTCGCCTCTTGCTTTACATGAAATGGGCAGCGGCTTTCACAGTGGCCGCACTGGACACAAACGTCCGCGTGAACGGGCAGCTTTTGATAGTGTCCTTTCGCCATCTCGTCCCCGGCCAGCGCAAGGTCATAATACTTGTTGATAAGTCCAACATTCAGACCTATGGGACAGGGCTGACAGTGGTTGCAGTAGACGCAGATCCCATCGGCGTCCTGCGGCGTAAACTCCCCGATCACAGAGTAGTCTCTCTCCTCCGGCGAAGCATACCCATATTTCAGCACTGTCAGAAGGTCGTCCATATTGCGG
>CANQOK010000050.1 GCA_947625465.1 uncultured Lachnospiraceae bacterium
CCCATTGCCTTTAATTTTTCCAGTCTGTCCTGCCAGTATTCGGGAACCACCCGGAAATAGTGAATCCCGCCCGAAATGATCTGAAACGGTTTCCCGTCCAGATAAAAATTGTCCGTACAAGTAAATTCTGCCATATTGCTGTCTCCTATTCCTCTGTTTCAACTTTTTCTAATTTCCCATCCGCGTCAAAGCACAGCGGAGAAATGCATACCTCCCGGTGATAGCCTTTGCTCTCCGGGTAGTTCGCGGTGGGAGTCGCAAATCGGTGATATCCGATATAATAAGTGTCCGCTTCCGCTTTCAAAATACAGTGATGTCCGGTTCCTAAAATATCCGCTTCCGGTTTCTTCTCTAAAATCGGGTACTGATAGCGGACCGGCCCCGTCATCTGCTCGGCGATTCCATAATTGACATGGTAATTTTCACTGCCGGTATCGTCGCACGACCAGGTAAAATGATAGAGCCCGTCCCTGTAAAACAGCGATACGGCTTCCCGGAAATCCGTCAGTCCTTCAATCTGCCGCATGGTCTCCGGACGGATACTTACCGAATCCTCTCCCAACTCCACGATCGCGGCGCCGCCGTTTCCAAACAGCAGATATCCCCTGCCGTCCTCTTCATAGACAGACGGATCGATGGTCTGCCACATGGTTATGCCTGCCGCTTTCACCAGTTCCGGCGTGATGAGAGGCTGCGGCAATGCCTGAAATCCCCGGTCCGGATCGGTACTGACTGCCACGCCGATGCAGGAATCTCCGTTTTCCCGTTTGGCACAGAAATAGAAATAAAATTTTCCGTTCCTGTGATACATGGCAGGCGCCCATGCCGATCCCACCGCCCAGGGAACCTGCGGACCGGCCACATCCAGAATTACGCCCCGATCCGTCCAGTCAGCCAGATTGTCGGACGAAAAGGCGTGAAACCGGGTTCCGGACCACCCGGGATATCCGTCGGTCGTAGGATATAAATAATAGGTTTCCCCTGCCCGGATCAGATCCGGATCCGCATATAATCCCGGGATCACCGGGTTTGCAATCCTCTTTGTTTTCATACTTGCCTCCATATCCAAAGCATTCAGCCAAGCGCATTTAGTCAACCGCATTTAACCAAATGCTTTTAGCCAAGTGCATTTACCAGCCGCGCATATTCTGCATCCGTAAGCACCAGTACGGAACCGTGCCGTTTCTTGTTCTGCCCCATATCATACTGCGTGCTTTTCAGAATCCGGAACACTCCGGATTTCAGATCGTCCGTCACAAGCGGCAGATATCCGCCGTTGGTCGCGAACTGATCCACCATCAGGCACCATTGCCCCTGCTCCGCCATCGGAAAGATGATCGGGCCTTCCACGCCTGCCAGTCCGCGCAGAGTTTCTGACGGGATCTCCTGAAAATCACCGTGCAGAGAGGTTCCGCAGTCACAGCGAATGCGTTTGGTCACCTCGTCCTTAGAATACCGATAATAAACGCCGTCCTCATAGAGGATCGTGGTATCGATCACATGATTCTCCCGTTCGATATACAGTTCCGCCTGAGAAAATGTGACAAAATCCTTGGTATAAACCGCGTAGATCCGCTGCTTTGCTTTTGCTTCTCCGGCGTTTTTCACCATGGAAGCAAAGAACACCAGATACGCATCCCGTTCTCTGTCATAAATCGCTTCCGGCGCCCAGACACAGCCTGCTTCAGGGATTCCGACCTCCACCAGTTCGGGTTCCGACCAGTGCAGCAGATCGCTGGAATGGGAAACTACCAGATTTCTGCTTCCTTCGTACTGCGCCACTTCCCAGCCCTTTCCGTTTGCCAGCCGCAGTTCGGTCCCGATGATATGAAATCCTCCCTCGCGCCCGCTTCTTATGATAAATGGGTCCCGTATTCCTTTTTCTCCTGTTTTCAAGCGAATGACCGGCTCACCGCCGTTTAAATCCCGGTAGTGCAGCCCATCCTTACTGACGGAAAAATAAATCTGCTCGCCATCTTCCCGTTCTCCGGTAAAATGGACCATTAAATATGCTGCCATCCGTCTGTCCTCCTGATCTTCTGTAATTTACGCAAGCCGGACCGGACCGTCTCCGATATCCACTACATAGAAATCCGCCGCATATCCGATCTTTTCCTGATAAACAGAGCCTACTTTTTCAATAAACGCGTCTACGCATTCTGCTTTTACCAGACTGAGGGTACAGCCGCCAAAACCGGCGCCGGTCATTCTGGAACCGATCACGCCCTCACACTGCCAGGCTGTCTCGACCAATGTATCCAGTTCAATTCCGGTCACTTCATAGTCATCCCGCAGAGAAATGTGGGACGCGTTGACCAGTTCTCCGAACGCCTCGATATTATCTTCCTGCAGCAATCTGACTGCTTTTACGGTTCTCTGGTTTTCCGATACCGCATGCCTTGCCCGCATCCGGCAGACCGGATCTGTGATCGCGTCCTGAACCGCTTCTAACGCTTTTTCATCCAGAGCCCCCAGGCTGGGCACATCCATCTGCTTCTGGATCTCCGCCAGCGCCTGCTCGCACTCTGCCCGCCTCTGGTTGTACTTGGAATCTCCGAGCCCGCGCTTTTTATTGGAAGAAGCCAGCACAATCTTAATGCCGTTTAATTTCACCGGCACATACTGATAGGAAAGATCCGCCGTATCCAAAAAGATCGCGTGATCCTTTTTCCCCATGGCAATGGCAAACTGATCCATGATCCCGCAGTTGACGCCGTTATAATTGTTCTCGGAATACTGTCCGTATAACGCCAGATCGATATTACTGATGGCGTCATAGCCGTACATATCCCGCAGCATAAATCCGGTCACCACTTCCACAGACGCGGAAGACGACAGACCGGAGCCGTTGGGAATATTCCCGTACAGCAAAATATCGAATCCGTTCTCTATCGCATATCCTTTCTGCTGAAACGCCCACATCATCCCCTTGGGATAGGCTGACCAGCGCTTATCTACCAGAGGCTCCAGTTCGTCTAGCGAGGTTTCGATCACGCCCGCCTGTTCAAAATTCATGGAATAAAACCGCAGTTTCCGGTCCGGCCGCTTCCGCGCCATCATATAAGTGCCGATCGTCAGCGCACAGGGAAATACATGACCGCCGTTATAGTCAGTATGCTCTCCGATCAGATTTACGCGCCCCGGCGCAAAGTATGTACGGATTTCTCCTTCCTCTCCGAATTTTTCCGCAAAACACTGTTTCATTGCTTCTGTTTCCATTTTGTTCTCTCCATTTCTGATTTATTTTGTAAAAATGCTTGTTATCTGTTATTTATTGTAAGTATAATGAGAGCGATTAGATTTTGCAATCCTTATCTTTGTTTTTTTAATACTATCCGGTAAAATTTTATTTTTAATTTTTCCAACCTTTTTCATTTTCACGTGTCTATATAGGTGAAAGCTTTCAGGAGGAAAAACAAGTGAACAGACAGGAAGTTGAAAAAACCATAACAGAATATCTGAAACCCGTCTTCGGGTTTGCCTTAAAACGATGTAACAATATCCACGATGCAGAAGATCTGTCGCAGGAAATTGTCATGCGCGCATTCCGCGCGCTTTTGGTCAAAGATGACATAGCGGATATGGGGAAATTTATATGGGCGATCGCTCACAATGCACTTAGCAACTACTATCGTGATAATTCCAAAAGTGTGATTGGCGTGCCGATTGATGATTTGGCAGAATGGATTGCGGATCCGAATTCTGAGATGGCCCCTGACGATAATACAGAATCTATTTCCCGCCTTCAGGCCGAAATTGCTTATCTTACAAAGCTGCAGCGAAGGATCTTGATTGCGTTCTATTTTGAAAATCGCAAGCAGGCAGATATCGCAAAAGAACTGGATATTCCACTGGGCACTGTCAAATGGCACTTGTTTGAATCGAAAAAAGAATTGAAACGAGGTATGAATACAATGAGAAAATCAAGTGAACTCAAATTTAATCCGATCAAATTTCACTCCTACAGGATCAATGGTTCTATCGGCACAAAGTCTCCGGATGAATTTTTTCGTTCAACGCTGTCCCAAAATATCTGCTATTGTGTGCGTAAAACAGCAAAAACGGTGAATGAAATTGCCGACGATCTGGGTGTTTCCCCAGTATATGTAGAAAGTGAAGTTGAATTTCTGGAAGAATACGGCTTTCTGCAGGCGCAAAAGGATAAGTATATTGTCAACTTCATCATCAGTGAGCCGACCCCAGAACTGCTTATCATGCAGAATCATATGTATAAGCGTGCCGCAGAACTGTTCGCAAACGATCTGTATGATGAACTGATCTCCTCTGGTATTCTCGATGATCCGGATATCATGTGCTGGCAGACCGATGAAGCTGTCTCTCTGACTGACTCTCCCAAAGCTGACCGCAATTTTATTCTCTGGTCGTTGATTCCGTATATTGCCGCGTGGTCCGGAGAAAAGCTGATGAATGAGCGTATCTCCTTTGAAGAGGTGGCAACGATTCGCCCTGACGGTGCGCATAATATTGTTAACGCAACTGTTATTCCGGATGATCTGGTTCTCCCCGAAGACTATGTGTACATGAAGAACTGGTCCGGACCAATGTGGAACGAATGGATTGAAAACGACAGCCGGATTCTCTGGCAGATTGACAGCATGTGGTCTGACCGAAAACAAGCCCATGATTTCCACTATTCCGAACATGCCAGACGGGTTCTTTCCCTCTATGATGAAGAGAAAGGAAACCTCCTTTCCAAGGAAGATTATGCATGGCTCTGTGAGTGCGGATATGTAAAAACGAATGGAGCTTTCGATGGAAATTTCAAAGCAGTCTGGCAGATTGTTATTTTGACAAGTAAAGAAATTCAGAATAAACTGCTGGCCATCGGTGAACGGATCAAGGTAAAATACCAGGCGGATTTTAAAGCGCTGAAAGCCCCTTATACCAAGGCAATGCTTGATTCCGTTCCGGTACACCTCCGAAAGATGAAAGAATATGAACTGCAGTTTGTATTTCACTCCGACGGATGGTTTTTGCTGCACTGCATCACAACCCTTCTGCAGAATGGAAAACTGAAAGAACCTACGGAAGGGCAGCGGAAAGCATTGACTACGATGATTGTTCCGGGCAAATAAAATTCTTCTATCAAGGCGCATTATAAAACCCCCTGCGATTTCCGGCACACGAACATGCCCAAACCGCAGGGGGCGTTATGATTGCAATAAAAAAAGCTGTCTAGCGGAGTCGAACCGCCGACCTCATCCTTACCAAGGATGCGCTCTACCTACTGAGCTAAGACAGCATTTCATGCGTTTCCGCATCAAACATATAGAATAATACTAGATAAACTCCGTTCTGTCAAGCAGATTTTAAAATCTTTGCGGCTTTTGCCTTGATTCGCTGAATGGCATTATCAATGGACTTCGGCGGTCTTCCCATCCGCTCGGCAATCTCCAGATACGGATAGCCGTCGATATACAGATACAAAACCTGTTTTTCAAACGAACTCAGGGATTCCTGCAGCATACGCTCGAACTGGCGGGCATTTTCCTGCCCGATAATGATCTGTTCCGGATTCCCGGCTTCATTGGGTTCCATGGCGGACTCCAGTTCAAATTCATCCGAATACAGCGGAATATAGGAATTTAACGGATTGTGTTTTTTCCGCTGGGATCTGGAGATCGCAGTGTACAGCTGCCGGCTGACACACAGATCCGCAAACCCGGCAAAAGAGGTCTCCCGATTCGGGTCATAATCCCGGATGGCCTTATAAAGTCCGATCATCCCTTCCTGGATCAGATCGTCGGTATCTCCGCCGATCAAAAACATAGTCCGGGCTTTTATCTTCACCATGGCCTTATATTTATTTAAAATAAAGTCCATGATATCTTCTTCTCCGGCGCGCAGCCTTACGATCAGTTTTTCGTCCGCAATTTTTCTGTAATCTGTCACGACTCCTCCATTTTAAGACAGGCACAGTCTCCGTTCAGGCGTTCCTGCGCTGTCTCACAATTTCATAAGCGAGCACCCCTGCAGCCACCGACGCGTTTAACGAATCGATCTCCCCTTTCATGGGGATAGCCGCCGTCATATCACAGCTTTCCTTTACCAGACGGGAAACGCCCTCTCCTTCTTTTCCGATCACCAATCCGACCGGGCCGGTCAGATCCATGTCATACATCACCGTCCCGTCCATATCGGCGCAGACAAACCACATGCCCTGCCGCTTTAATTCTTCCATGGTGGTCTTCAGATTCGTCACCTTGGCAACCGGCGTATACGCAACCGCGCCCGCGGACGCTCTGACCACAGCTGGCGTGATCCCAACGGCGCGGTGCTTGGGCATGATCACTCCGTGAGCTCCCGCCAGATTCGCGGTTCTGATGATCGCGCCCAGATTATGCGGGTCTTCGATCCCGTCTAACAGGATAAGAAACGGCTGTTCTCCTTTTTCCCTGGCCCGTTCCAGTAAATCTTCCACCGACGCATAGGTATACGCCGCCGCGATCGCGATCACACCCTGATGTTTTCCGGTTTCCGAGAGCTGATCCAGCCGCTCCTTTGTCACAAAGTTTAAGATCAGGTCATGTTTTTTCGCTTCCCGGACAATCGTCCGCACCGGCCCGTCCATGCAGCGGTCCAGCACATACAGCTTGTCTATCGTCTTTCCGGCGCGCAATGCCTCCAATACCGCGTTGCGGCCCTCAATCTTCTGTTCCTGATTTTCCTGTTCCACCATACTCTGTTACTCCAATCCCTGCCGGATCAGCGCGATCATCCGCTCCATCTGTCCGGTCATATACAGATATCCCATCAGCGCTTCAAATCCGGTCGCCATCCGATAATCCCGTACCGTTGCATGCTTCGGTATCGTATAGGATTTGGCGTTGCGGCCCCGTTTATAAACCGCCAGTTCCTCTTCATTCAGAGAATCCATGCATTTTTTGATCATTTCCGCCTGTGCGGACGCCTGTACCA
>CANQOK010000051.1 GCA_947625465.1 uncultured Lachnospiraceae bacterium
GGTTTTTATGCTTCTGTATCCTCGAAGATCCAGATCAATGTAAAGAATATTTTCATTTTGAATACCGCTTTCTCTGATCTCATCAGCAATCGTTTCCATAAGGCTGGATTTTCCGCAGCGTCTGACGCCTGTGATTACTTTAATAATATCGTCTGCATGATAAAATGCCCGGATCTTTTTCAGATAATTTTCTCTGCGGTAAAGTTTCATAGAGCACACCTCCTCTTCCGAAGTGTCTCCATTATAATTGATGAATCAGTAAATATCAAGTTAAAGTGTCATTTTTCTATTTTTCTTCAAAAACTGACACGTTAAATGTAAACTTTTTGTGTCAAAAGAGTTTGTCCCGAATTCTATATAAAATCCGGGACAAATGACATACCTCGTCAAAAACAAGGTCTTATATTTAGTTTATCCGAACAGTCTGCTTCATCGGGCAATGCACCTAAGACTTTCCCAATATCCGCATTGATCATGATACTCCGCTCCGCGATCTCCTCCGGGCAGACCGCCTCCCCATAATTCACGCACGCATAGGTCGCCGCTTTATTTTGTGCGGTCATGCGCCAGAAGGGATACTTAATAATAACCGGCGTGTTATATCCGACGCCGAGTTCCAGAAACAGAATCCGTCCGTTTTTTCGTGTACGCAGAAAGTTTTCGTACCGTTCGGCGGCACGATGCCAGCCCTCGTCCTCCACAAACTTATCGTCGGAACGCAGATTCATCGTCAGAGGTCTGCCGCAATGCGGGCAGACAGGCAGAAGTTCGGAAGGGATCCGCATATCCTTTTGCTGTTCCATCATCTGCCGGATCGTATTCTCGTTATCAAAGGTTTCCTGTCGGCACGGCTCAGAGCATTGGAACAATCCGTAGTCGCCCTGTGTATAGAAAAGCCGCTTTTTGTCGAAACCTGCCTTCTGAAAACAATGATCCACGTTCGTGGTAATAACAAAATAGTCCTTATTCCGAACCAGCGCCAGCAGACCGTCGTAGACCGGCTTCGGCGCATCCGTATAACGGTTGATAAAAATATACCGGCTCCAATACGCCCAAAATTCCTCCTGTGTGGGAAATGGATAAAAGCCGCCGGAATACATGTCGGAAAAGCCGTATTTATTGGCAAAATCGGAAAAATACTGCTGAAACCGTTCTCCTGTATAGGTAAATCCCGCCGAGGTAGAAAGTCCTGCGCCTGCGCCAATTACAACGGCGTCCGCAGCGTTCAGCGCCTCCCGAAGGCGGTTCACATTATCCGATATAACTGGCGCGTTCGAAGAGCCCACGGTAGATTTCGTAATCCATCTGTTTGAAAACATTGAATATCACCTCAATTTTGCTGTTTGTCCATCGTCTGTATTCCTTTACGGTCTGTACGGCGATTTCTGCCGCTTTCTCATTCGGGAAATGAAATTCCCCTGTGGAAATGCAGCAGAACGCCACGCTCCCGATTCCGTTCTGCTCAGCAAGTTCCAGACAGGAGCGATAGCAGGAGGCGAGCAGTTTCTTGTCGTTTTGCGTCACGCTGCCGGATACGATGGGGCCGACGGTGTGGAGAATGTAATCGCAGGGCAGATTGTAGGCGGGCGTGAACTTTGCCTGCCCGGTAGCTTCCTCATGCCCCTGCTTTTTCATCATCTCGGCACAGGCAAGCCGAAGCTGCACCCCAGCGTAGGTGTGAATGGCGTTGTCGATACAGCCGTGACATGGGCAGAAACATCCCAGCATTTGGCTATTGGCAGCATTGACAATGGCGTCACAGCGCAAGGTAGTAATATCGCCCTTCCATAGATAAATTCCATCCTGAACCGGCTGCAAATCGGACAAATCCGTTATACCTTTCCGGGCGGTTTCCTCCTGCAGATAGGTATCCTGCACCCTCAGAAAATCCTTTCCTATAGGATATGGTGGGCGGACATTCATCAGAGAGCGTAACAACTGTTTCTGATCCTGTTCGTTTTGGGGAATTTCGATCTCCCGGTATTTCGGCTGTTCTTTCAGCAGTTCTCCGATTAAATAAATTCTTCTTTCCTGTTGTGTCATAGCTTATCCTCTCCGAATGACGGCATTGTGCGGGCAAACGGATTTGCAGTTGCCGCAGCGCAGGCAATGCGCCTGCACAATCACTGCGGGCATGTTTGTAAAATCAATACAAGCCTGCGGACAGACCGGTTCGCAAGTGCGGCAGCCGATGCAATGCTCTGTAATAAAATATCCTTCTTCGCTTTCTTCTCCCTTTCCAAAGGTAAAGGGCGTCCGTTCGATCGGTTTTTTTGATAAATCAAACCACTCGCCGCTGCCGTCATAAAGTTTGAATACCGTAAGCGCAGAACGGGATTTTTCGGTCGGATAAATTTCGTTCATATAAGGGTTCTTCTTAAACAGCCGTGGAAGATGCGCTTCCCCCAATTCACATACCTTTCCACGAACAGACACTGCCACGCAGGCCATGGTGTCCTCGCCTTTCATCCCCGTCAAAGCCATATATCCGTCCTTTTTCAGTCGGTCATAAAAGCCTTTCCCTTTGGCAGTCAGAATATACAGACCGTCCTCATCCGCATCCATTATATCAATGGCACAGGTAACGGGAAGTCCCTCGCCATCTGTCGTTGCCGCAACCACAGTATGAATTTCTTCCGTTAAGTATTTTAGGTAATTCATTGCTTCGTCTTCCATCCTCAAATCCTTAGAACTTTCCGTTCTGATTTTGCCATGCAGACTTGTCGGCAATCGTTTCCATGACATCCCAATGCTCGGCGATCTTGCCGTTCTCCACACGCCACAGATCATAGTAGGCAGTCGGAGCGCCGCCGAATGTTCCCTCGGAAACAGCCAAAACCATATCCCCCTGTGCAAGCACCTGATGAACCTTGTCATAAATCATTTGAATACCCTGTTCGGCAAGCGCCGCCAGCGCTGCTCCGAGACCGTCAAGACCGTCCGCAATGCCGGTGTTATGCTGAATGTACTTGCCGTTATCGAAATAATCCGGCGTCTTTTCGGGAGCCTTACCCATCATAACGTCATGGAGGAAATTCTTTACGATTTTGCGGTTTTCCTCGGTCTTATCCAGATCCTTTACCGCTGCGAGATTGTCGATCTGCGTTCTGCCGGAGGGATTCGGCGCTGCTTTTGCCGCAAGATTATCCCAATGCTCAGCGATCTTTCCGTTTTCATCGAAACGGAAGATGTCAAACGCGACCTGTTCGCCAGCGCCGGCAAAGTTGTAGACGGTTTGCAAAAACACCTTATCGCCGTCTTCATAAGCACGAATGTTATTGACTGTAGTTTTGACGGGAGCAGAAGCCAGATACTGCACGCTTCCTACAAATGCGTCACGACCTGTGCCGTAAGCGAGATTGTGCTGAATGTAGCCTTCCGCCAGCAAGTCGGCAGCTTTTTCGGTATCACCGTTAGCAAAAGTATTGATGAGTTCGAGTACTTTTTGAATATTTGTCATTTTGGAAACCTCCTAATGGAATGGATTATAAATCGTTGCTTTCAGCGCTCCGAAGCGGCCGTCTCCGCAGCTCTTGACTATATTATACGCAGGCTGGTTTCTGTTGTAAAGTAAGCACTTTATTGTGGTATAGTTACCTAAAAGATACTATTAAGCGGTTACCGAAAAAATTTTTGTTCATGACCAAGGTATTGCTTTCTTGTAAACTATTATGGTATAATAGGAGTGTTAGGTGCAAAAAGATACTAATAGGAGGAGTTACCACTATGAATGAAGCAAAAACAACAAAGGATTTGCCTGCCTGCCCTGTTGAAACGACGCTGATGCTGATTGGTAATAAATGGAAAGTCTTGATCCTGCGTGACCTGCTTCCCGGCACAAAGCGTTTTGGAGAATTGAAAAAATCCATCGGCAGCGTCAGTCAAAAGGTTTTAACTGCACAACTGCGGGATATGGAAGAAAGCGGACTCGTCAGTCGCAAAGTCTATGCGGAAGTGCCGCCGAGAGTGGAGTATTCGCTCACAGAATTGGGGCAAAGCCTGAAACCGATTCTTGACTCTATGTGGAATTGGGGCGAAGGGTATAAGGGAGACCGTTTCAAAGTTTGTGTAAACTCAAAAAACTGACATAAGATTTGTGATAAGTTGCCAGAGGGCAGAGCCGTTTTTCAGGTTCCGCCCTCTGTTTGTATTATAACGCCTCTTTCGGGTATGTCAAGCAGAACTGTCGCCTGCAGCCCTTTTTGGGCTTATAATCAGGAAAGCCGTTCTTCAAAATAGATTTCCAGCTGGGAGTGGATCTGCCCCCAGTCCTGCCGGTGGCCGGTCCATTTCTTTGTGATGTCCATCATCGCCAGATACAGCATTTTCAGCAGACTCTCGTCTGAGGGGAAGACCGTCCTGGATTTTGTCACTTTCCGCAGCTGACGGTTGAAACCTTCGATCGAATTGGTGGTATAGATCAGGCGCCGGACTGCTTCCGGATATTTGAAATACGTGGACAGGTTTGCCCAGTTGTCCCGCCAGGATTTGGCAATCTTCGGATATTTCCCGCTCCATTTCTCATCAAAGCTGTCCAGTTCCTGCAGGGCTGTCTCCTCTGTCGGGGCTGTATATACCCGCTTCAGGTCTGCCATCAGCGGCTTGAGTTCCTTGTAGGATACGAACTTCGTCGTGTTCCGGATCTGATGGATGATGCACTGCTGGATCTCTGTCTGCGGGTAGACCGCCTCGATCGCCTGTGGAAAACCGGTAAGACCGTCCACGCAGGCGATCAGGATATCCTCCACGCCGCGGTTCTTCAGGCCGTTTAAGATTGACAGCCAGAACTTGGCACTCTCGTTCTGTCCCACATACATCCCCAGCACGTCTTTTCGCCCGTTCATGTCGATCCCAATCGCTATGTAGACTG
>CANQOK010000052.1 GCA_947625465.1 uncultured Lachnospiraceae bacterium
CAGGAGTAAATGCTACTTGTGCAGAGATAATTTCTATCAGGCAAAGAATCAGTAGAATTTACTTTTGCAATTTAGCACGGGAAAGAAAATCGGGAAAAACCCTTGACATCAGGGGAAAATGCGATATAATAAAGACTGTAAAAACGAGGACGTTTTCGGTAGACGTCCTCGTTTTTTTCTTTCCCTCACATTATACATATAAAGCAAACCGGGAGGAACTGCAGCAGGCATCATGGACGAGACAGCCTGTGCTGCGGTTCTTTCTGGTTTTTATTATTCTTTGTATTCGCCGCGCAGCTGCGCGAACGGATCCTCCGGCAGCTGTTCCGGACCGGTTTCTTCTTCATCGTCTTCATCTACATATTTGTCAAAAATGCGGTTATAGATGAATCCGTTGATCAGGGCCGGCAGGCCGAACCACAGGATCACCATCCAGCTGAAAATATTGAGCACTGCTACCGACCAGCTGATAAAAGCAAAGATTCCGGCATTTAAAACAGCGGCCAGCAATACGAAGCCGAAATCCTGCATCCATACAAAACGGGCGCGGCCGATCGTCTCCCACCAGCTTCCTTCAAAGCGTGCAGTCAGCGCAAATACAGTCTGGACAAACATCAGGCTGCCGATGCAGGCAAAGATCACAACGCCAAACAGGATCATCATGGATTCATGCCAGAGCAGGATCAGGTCAACCGCCAGGAACATGGCGACGATCAGCGTCAGCAGCCAGCTTGCCGTACTGCTTAAAAAGCTGTGAACCCAGGTATGAAAATACAGGCGGATATAGTGATTTCCTTCATTACGCGCAACCTTCATCATCACCGCGTTCATTGCGGTAAGCGACGCACCGATCGTTATGACCGGAATAGAGGTTACAAAAAAAATAATATTAAACAACAGCGCCCAGCCGACCTTCGTCATAAATGCCCAGATAGGCTGGTCCATCGAAAATAAGCGTTCTATCATATTTTCCTCCAGTTTGGAGCGTTTTCACACTCTCCTACAGTTTAAACGGTACAATCTGTGAATACGGGACTGATACGTCACTTGCGCTTCTAACTGAAAGCCAAGCCGTTCCGCCAGGCGGCAGGAGCGGTAATTTTCCGGACGGATCAGGCAGATAACAGATCGGATTCCTGTTTTTCCTGCATATTCCAGCAGGCAGCGGCATGCCCACAGCGCATAACCGCGGTTTCGGTACTGCACATCGATCAAATATCCTAACTGCACGGAATCCGCATATTCATCCTGCCCATAATAGAGGGCCGCCATTCCGATCAGTTTGTGATCTCTGCGGGAAAAGATCCCGAAATGCCCGAATTCCAAAAACGGATAAACCTGTACGCGGTATCGGTGCAGCACAGCCCGCGTTTCTTCCGGGGACTCGTTCAGCGGCTCGATAAAAGGCGTACAGTTTTCTTCCCGGTACAGATACCGGAACGCCTCAGTATCCGCTTCCGTAAATTCCCGAAGCAGCGCGGTATCCGACTGCGCCAGCGTTCATGGCTGTCCGGTCGCGTGGGCGTATACCATTTCCACAAAAGACGGTTCCATACAGTCGTGTCCCGTAATGATATAATCCGCCAGATGCAGACTCTGCGGGCCGGAATCCGGGTTTTCAAATCCGATACATACCATGCCTGCGGCTTTTGCGGCGCCGACTCCATTCGTTGAGTCTTCCACGGCCAGACACTGATCCGGGGAAACGCCCAGCATCGAAGCCGCCTTCAGGTAAATATCCGGCGCGGGCTTGGGCTTGCCGATAGCGTCTGCGCTGACCAATACCTGAAAATAGGGACGGATATGAAAATACGCCGTCACTTCTTCAATATACGGAACCGGTGAGGAAGAAGCCACGGCCAGCAGATAGCCGGCTTCGTGCAGCCGTCTGACCATCGGCTCCACGCCATCTATAGGGGGAAAGCCGTTTTGATCTACCAACTGCCGCTTTTTGGCGTCCGCCATGACCTTCAATTCCTCTGTGGTCTGTGTCAGTCCGAAGCGGGAACGAATGCATGTCCACAGATGTGTGTTGGTAGAACCGATGAACTGCTTATAGTAGTCGTAATCCAGTTTGTACCCCAGTTCTTCCACCAGCAGACGGTCTACTTCGTAATGCAGCGGCTCGCTGTTGACCAGTACACCGTCCATATCAAAAATAATTGCTCTCAGCATGTAACCGGCTCCTTATAGGTAACGCCGAATGTGTCAACGGTAATGGATGCAATCCGCTGTACCTCCAAAGGACGGTCACTGTAATCGGTAGGAACCTTGGCAATGGCGTCAACCACATCCATTCCTTCCGTTACTTTGCCGAATGCGGCGTATTCGCCGTCCAGATGCGGCGCTGCCGCATGCATGATAAAGAACTGGGAGCCTGCGGAATCCGGGTGCATCGCTCTGGCCATAGACAGAACGCCTGCCGTATGCTTTAGCTGGTTCACAACGCCGTTTCTCGCAAATTCTCCTTTGATCCGGTAGCCGGGACCGCCCATTCCGGTTCCCTCCGGGCAGCCGCCCTGGATCATGAAACCGGGGATCACCCGGTGGAAGATCAGGCCGTTGTAAAAGCCTTTCTGTACCAGACTGATAAAATTGTTCACGGTATTGGGCGCTATATCCGGATATAATTCCGCCTTAATAACGCCGCCGTTTTCCATTGTAATCGTTATAATTGGGTTTGCCATAAATGCCTCCTGATCGTTTTTACAAGTATTTTAACATAGAAAAGCGGATTTGCCAACCTTATTAAAAAGTAATTCACATTTTTATTGACAAAAAGAGAAATATTATAAATAATAAGGATAAATAATATATGAATATACATAATGGGATAGGAACAATAAGCAAAAGGATATAATTCCGTAAATTAACTAAAAAAGAAAGTAAATATTGGGATAGTTTTACTTATGAGGGACAGATAAAAAAGAAATCGAAGGAACATCATGATAATAAGGACCTGAAAAATGGGGAATACATATCCGGTTTTGCAAAAGATGACAGATTGATTCTGGTTCTCACAGTGGTGCTTAATCTGTCATTGGAGCGATGGGATGGTCCGCTCAGCCTGTATGAAATGTATCGACACAGGATGAAGCGGTATTGTCTTGGGTGGATGACCATAGACTTCATGTAATTGATCCGCAGACTATGTCTTTAGAGGAACTGAATCTGTTTCGGACGGATTTGCGGAATGTGTTGAAATTTATTAAGTTTTCCGGAGATTTGAAAGGATTGAAGAAGGCAGTTGAAACGGATCCGGGATTTCAAAATATGAGCAGAGAAGCAGTACAGATGGTAAATATCTATACCAATGCAGGATTAAGATTTGAAAAAACGGGAAGGATGTGAAAATAAATATGTGTAAAGCAATTGAAGATTTAAAACAAAGAGAACGGCAGGCTGAGCGGATAGAGGCTGCAAAGGTATTATTGAATGTATTAAGTCCGGAAATTATTGCACAAAAGCTGAAACTGCCGCTGGAGACTGTGTTGGGACTAAAGTGAGAGAAAATGGAAAACCATATCAAACAACGATCCAGAGAAAAGGATTTGTACAAGTGGAATTGTGCAAATCCTTTTCTTTTGAATAAAACATTTTGTCGAAAAAAGCAAAAAAATATCGTAGAGTGTGATACTCTACGAAAAAATTCTCCGTCAAATTTCGTAGCTATCTTATCATTATCTGCAGGTCTTGTCAACCTGTTTCCCTAAAATATTTCTGGTAAATTATGCAATTAGATAACAGCCAATATTCCAAAATATAACATTTCTTGACATTCTTTTTCTTATTCTGGCAAATATCTCAGTATTTTTTTCTAAAATCAGCTGAAATCTCTCTATTCGCCGTCAGGATCGCCGTCAAAATCTTAGTCAGAAAACCGGTGTAAAAAGAGCCGCAAACCCCCGTAAAATAAGGAAATTCTGTAAAACAGCATTCCTCTGTTTCATTTCTCAAAAATTTCTATTCGCCGTCAGATTCGCCGTCAAAACTTTGTCGAAGAAATCAAAAAACGCCGTAAAATTGGCATTTGCGCGGATTTTTTCGTAGAGTATCACACTCTACGAAGAAAAACTGCGAAATGGTCTGATTCAAAGATGGGGAAATGTTATGTGGTATGTCTTATATTGTCCAAACCAGAAGGAAACGGAAGTCATCCGTTCATG